>NZ_JBEZCG010000024.1:0-135351 GCF_040647455.1 Streptomyces sp. NPDC041068 | reverse complement strand
TCTCACCGGTGAGAACACGGTCTCCTGGCGCGACCCGACATCACCGGACCAAATCCGCATCACGGGATGAAACACCGGGAGAAAACGACCTCTAAGCGGGGTGCCGGGCCGGGTTCCGGACGGGGTTCCGGACGGGGGAAACCGCTAGCGCGGGACGCGTGGGAAGCGGGAGAGGAGGGACCAGATCGCGGGGTTGTCCGCCAAGGTGTCGTGGAGATCCGTGAGGTCGGCCACCAGGTCGTGGAGGAAGTCGCGGGCCTCGCGGCGCAGTTCCGTGTGGGAGAAGGTGAGGGCGGGCTCCTCGGGGTCCATCCAGTCCGCCTCGATGTCCACCCAGCCGAAGCGGCGGGCGAACAGCATGCGGTCCGTCGACTCCGTGAAGTCCAGCTCCGCGTACTGCGGGCGGGCGGCGCGGCTGCCCAGCGGATCCTTGTCGAGCGCCTCGACGATGTCGCACAGCGCCCATGCGAAGTCCAGGACCGGCACCCATCCCCAGGCTGTGGACAGCTCCCGGTCCGCCTTGGTGTCCGCCAGGTAGACGTCCCCGCAGAAGAGGTCATGACGCAGCGTGTGGACGTCCGCGCGGCTGTAGTCCAGCTGAGGCGGGTCCGGGAAGCGGCGGGAGAGGGCGTAACCGATGTCGAGCACGGGTCGATGGTGTCATGGCCGGGGCGACCGGGCTTCCGGGCGCCTCACGGCAGCGGACACCGGTGCCTCACGGCAGCGGACACCGGTGCCTCACGGCAGCGGACACCGGCGCCTCACGGCAGCAGGCGCTGCTCCTTGGCCACCGAGACCGCGCCCGCCCGTGTGTCCACGCCCAGCTTGTCGTAGATGCGGCCCAGGTGGGTCTTCACCGTGGCCTCGCTGATGAACAGGGCGCGGGCGATCTCGCGGTTGCCGAGGCCCTGGGAGAGCTGGCCGAGGATGTCGCGTTCGCGGTCCGTGAGCGTGGGGTGCGGGGCACGCATGCGGGCCATGACGCGCGAGGCGACCGGGGGCGAGAGCGCCGTACGGCCCTGGGAGGCGGCCTGGATCGCGGAGAAGAGCTCCTCCGGGCGCTCCGCCTTGAGGAGATAGCCCGTCGCGCCGGCCTCGATCGCCCGCGTGATGTCCGCGTCCGTGTCGTAGGTGGTGAGGACCAGGACGTGCGGGGTGGGGGCCGGGGCCGTCGTGATGCGGCGGGTGGCCTCCACGCCGTCGATCCCCTCGCCCAGCTGCAGGTCCATCAGGACCACGTCCGGCGTCAGCTTCGCGGCCAGGGCCACCGCCTCCTCGCCCGTGCCCGCCTCGCCGACCACCTCGATGTCCGGCGCGCTGCCGAGCAGGGCGAGCAGGCCCGCGCGTACGACGACGTGGTCGTCGCAGACCAGGAGGCGTACGGGGTGGGCGGGGGCGTCTGTCGTCACTGCTGCTCCAAGGTCACTGCTGCCGTCACTGCTGCTCCAAGGTCACGGCTGCCGTCACGGCTGCCGTCATTACTGCTCCAACGGGATCGATACGGAGAGCACCGCGCCTTCGCCCGGCGCCGACTCGATCGTCAGTGTGCCGCCCAGCTGCACCGCCCGCGCGCGGATCGCGGGCAGCCCGTGGCCCCGTACGCCCGCGGGCGTCCCGGAGACCGGCGGCGGTGTGAAGCCGCGGCCGTCGTCCGCGATGTCCAGGACCACCTGGTCGTCCAGGAGCGTGAGGGTGAGCGCCGCCGTGGTCGCGTCCGCGTGTTCGCGTACGTTCGCCAGCGCGCCCTGCGCGATGCGCAGCAGCGCCGAGCTGACCCGGTCCGGCAGCGGCACCGGCGTGCCCTCCGCGTGGAAGCGGACGGTGAGGCCCGCGTCCGATTCGCGGGCCGCGAGTTTCCGCAGTGCTTCCGCGACACCCCCGCCGTCCGCGAGGTCGGTGGGTGCCAGGTCGTGCACGAAGCGGCGCGCCTCGGTGAGGCCGTGCTCGGTGATCGACTCGGCGGTGCGGACGTGGGCGCGGGCCTTCGCCGGGTCGGTGTCCCAGACCCGGTCGGCCGCCTGCAGCAGCATCTGCTGGCTGGACAGGCCCTGCGCGAGGGTGTCGTGGATCTCCATGGAAAGCCGCTGGCGCTCGGCGAGCGTGCCCTCGCGCCGTTCGGTGGCGGCCAGTTCGCGGCGGGTGCGGATGAGGTCGTCGATCAGCTCGCGCTGGCGGGCCGCCTGGCGTCGCATGTAGGTGAAGACCGCCGTCGCGATGGCCGACACGGCGGGTGGCCCGAGGATCAGGTCGGGGTCGTAGCGGCCCGCGAGCCGCAGCTGCGACGCGATCACGCAGGCGGTCAGGACGGCCACCAGGGCCAGGGCCGCGCGCGGTGGCAGCGTCCGCAGGCCGGTGTAGAAGAGCGGCACCGCGCACCAGCCGAAGCTCGGCGCCAGGATGACGAGGACCAGCCAGACCGCGACGACCAGGGCGAGCCAGGCGAGGTGGCGGGGCGTGGGAGGGGCGCCGGGGGCCGGCCCCGGGGGGTGGGGTGCGGCGCGCCTGTCGCGAGGCGTGCCGGTCAGGAAGGGCAGGGCGTAGAGGACGGCGAGGACCGCCGAGAGCGCGATGATCCACGGGACGCGCGCGCCGCCGGGGTGGCGCAGCAGGAAGCGGGCCAGGGAGGTCGCGAGGAGCAGGTAGAACGTCGCGTGCATGACGGCCGCGAGCCAGCGGGCATCGGGGTCCGGCGTGCGGGGGTCGGGGCCCGGCGTGCGCTGTCCCACTGGGGCGCCTCCCTCTCGTGTCGACGTCTCGTACCGATGACGCGTGTCGACGTCTCGTACCGATGACGCGTACCGACGTCTCGTACCGCCGCCACGCAGTCGCTGAACTGGGCAAACACCCTCATTGTGGCCCGCCGGGACCACAAAGGGGTCAACCGATCGGTTGACCCTGGTGTCGTCCGAGTCGCGCGCGGCTCCCAGCCGGTACGTCGAGGGGTGAGGCGTGGGTGCGACCTGAGGATTGATGGCAGAGGGAAACAAGCTCCCCTCGAACCCCGGACCTCACCCCACCTTCACTCCAGGAGCCCCCGATGCAGAAGCTCTCCCGCCGCACCCGCGTCCTCACCGTCGCCGCCACCGCCGCCGTCCTCGGCGCCGGTACCTTCGGCGCCGTCTCCGCCACCGCCGGCACCCCCGACGCCGCCACCAAGGCCGCCGTCACCGCCGACGCGGGCAACAAGAACCTCACGCAGTCGACGCACCTCACCGTCGCCGCCGCCACCAAGGCCGCGCAGGCCACCCTCGACGCCGCGAAGAAGGAGAACCAGCGCGTCTCCGTCGCCGTCGTCGACCGCAACGGCAACACCATCGTCACGCTGCGCGGCGACGGCGCCGGCCCGCAGTCCTACGAGTCGGCCGAGAAGAAGGCGTACACCGCCGTCTCCTGGAACGCCCCCACCTCCGAGCTGACCAAGCGCCTGGAGCAGGCCCCGACCCTGAAGGACATCCCCGGCACGCTGTTCCTCGCCGGTGGCGCCCCGGTGACCGCCAAGGGCGCGCCCATCGCGGGCATCGGTGTCGCGGGCGCCCCCAGCGGCGACCTGGACGAGAAGTTCGCCAAGGCGGGCGTGGCGGCGCTGGGCCGCTGACACCCCTGAGCCGCTGAGCCGCCGAAGCCACCGGGTCCCCTCATGCTGAGGCTGTTCCCGGCCCGTACGACGACGAGGAGAACGATCATGGCCATCACCGCTGCCGACCAGCGGCTGCTCGACGCCGCACGGGCCGGGAACGCCTCGGAGGCGGCCGCCGCCCTCGACGCGGGGGCCCGCGTCGAGGCCCGCGACACCGAACTGCGCACCCCGCTGCTGCTCGCCGCCATCGGTGACCACGTGGAGGCCGCGAAGGTCCTGGTGGCCGCGGGCGCCGACGTCAACGCGCAGGACCACCGCTCCGACAGCCCCTGGTTGGTCACCGGAGTGACGGGCAGCGTCGCCATGCTGCACGTGCTGCTGCCCGCGGGGCCCGACCTGGAGCTGCGCAACCGCTTCGGCGGGATCAGCGTGATCCCCGCCTCGGAGCGCGGCCATGTCGCGTACGTACGAGAGGTGCTCCGCGTCACCGACATCGACGTGGACCACGTCAACGACCTCGGCTGGACCGCCCTGTTGGAGGCCGTCATCCTCGGCGACGGCGGTCGCGCGCACCAGGAGATCGTGGAACTGCTCCTCGCCGCGGGCGCCACGCCCACGCTCGCCGACCGGGACGGCGCCACCCCGCTCGCGCACGCGGAGCGCCGCGGTTTCGCGGAGATCGCGGGTCTGCTGCGGGGTGCCGCGTGAAGGGCCGGGCTCTCGTGAAGGGCCGGGCCCTCGCGGCCTGGACGTCGGCCCTGTTGGCCGCCGCAGTTCTCGCGGGCTGCGCGTCCGGCTCCGAAGGGCCCGCGGCCTCCGGCCCCGGGCCCACCCGCGCGAAGGCCACCGCCACCCTCCCCGCCGACGCGTCGACCCCCGAAGGCACCCTTCTGGTCGCGGACTTCGGCTCCGACACGGTGACCTTCGTCGACCCCGAGAAGGGGCCGATCGGTTCTGTCGAGGTCGGGAAGGCGCCCTACGGGCTGACCGTGGGTGAGGACGGCCGTGCCTGGGTCGCGACGGCCGAGGGTGTCGCCGTCGTCGACACCGCGGCCCGCAAGCGCGTCGACCGCATCCCGTACGAGACGGAGACCGGCCCCGCGACGACGGGCGAGTACCGCGGCGGCGGCATGGGCATCGCCCTCGCACCCGACGGCAAGCATGTCTACGTAGGTGTCAACGTGCCCGGCGGAAAGGGGACGTTGGAGGTCATCGACACCGAGGAGCGCGAGGTCACCGACACGGTGCCCGTCGGACGGCGGCCCTTCGACGTCGACGTCTCCAAGGACGGCCGCGAGGTCTACGCCACCGACCACGACTCCTTCGACGTGACCGTCGTGCGCGCCGACTCGCTGAAGCCGCGCCGCATAGAAGTCGCCCCCTACGGCACGGAGGGCGGCCTCGGCTCCTGGCTGAAGCCGCACTACACCGCCGTGCGGCCCTCCGACGGGCGGCTCCTGCTGCCCTTCGAGGGCGAGAAGCTCGTCGTACTCGACCCGCGCACCGGCGAGTACGACGTCGAGAAGATGACCGCCAACACGCACCAGCACGGCGCGACCGTCACCGAGGACGGCACCCTGTTCGCGGTCGGCACCGGGCCCATCGACCCGGACGCCGACGAAGGGCCCTCGCTGACCGTGCGGACGAAGGACGGCACGGAGCGGGTGGTTCCGCTCGAAGGACCGCACGAGGACGTCGCCGTCTCCGCGGACGGCCGCACCGCGTACGTCACCGGCGGCTTCACGCGCGACGGCTACTGGGACGGCATCTCGGTCGTCGACGTGGAGGACGGCACGGTCCGCCGACTCCCGGCGGGAGAGCGGCCGTTGGGGATCGCGGTGCTCTGACCGGCCATGGGGCCAGGGGGTCGGGGGCAATATCACCCCCGGCCCGAACATTTGCCGCATAAGATCGCTCGCGTGGACAAGCGATCTCCGGCCGTCCGAGCCGCCACCGTCACCTGTGCCCTCGCCCTGCTCGCCACCGTCGGCGCGTGCAGCAGTTCGGGCGGCGACGGCACCCCGGGCGCGGACGGCGTGCGCGACCCGTACTTCCCCAAGCTGGGCAACGGCGGTTACGACGTCGAGCACTACGGCCTGACCCTCGGCTACGACCCCGACGCGCGGCACCTCACCGGCACCGCCGAGATCACCGCCCGCGCGACCAAGAGGCTCAGCGCCTTCAACCTGGACCTGAAGGGGCTCGACGTCTCCGCCGTCACCGTCGAGGGCAAGGCCGCCCGCTTCCAGCGCGCGGGCCAGGAGCTGAAGATCCGCCCCGCCGACGACCTCGACCGGGGCGAGACGTTCCGCGCGACGGTCCGCTACTCCGGCACCCCCGAGACCATCACCGATGCCGACGGCGCCGAGGAGGGCTGGCTCAGGACGGAGGACGGCGCGCTGGCGCTCGGCGAGCCGGCCGGGTCCATGGCGTGGTTCCCCGGGAACCACCACCCGAGCGACAAGGCTTCGTACGACATGGAGATCACCGTTCCCAAGGGCCTGAAGGCCGTTTCCAACGGTGAGTTGACCCGTGAGACGACCCACAACGGCCGCACCACCTTCGCCTGGCACAGCGCCGAACCGATGGCGAGCTATGTGGCGACCGTCGCCGTCGGCAAGTTCGAGATGGAGACCACGACGACGGAGGACGGGCTGCCGATCGTCAATGCCGTCGCCCCCGGCGAGGCCAAGGCGAGCAAGAAGGCCCTCGCGAAGACCGCGGACATCCTGGAGTGGGAGGAGCTCAACTTCGGTCCGTACCCCTTCTCCTCGGCCGGTGCGATCGTCGCCGGTGAGGACGACGCGGGGTACGCCCTGGAGACCCAGACCCGCCCCACCTACCCGGGCGCCCCCGACGCCGAGCTCATGGTGCACGAGCTGGCCCACCAGTGGTTCGGCAACTCCGTCACGCCCAAGACCTGGCGCGACATGTGGCTCAACGAGGGCTTCGCGACCTACGCGGAGTGGCTGTACCAGGAGGACAACGACGGCGAGAGCGCCGAGGACATCTTCGACGCGCTCTACGAAGACGGTGAGTACTACTACGACGACGGCGAGGACAACGAGGAGATCTGGGACTTCCCGCCGGCCAAGCCCACGGACGCCGGGAGCATCTCGGACTCGCCCGTCTACAAGCGCGGCGCCATGGTCATCCACAAGATCCGCCAGGCGGTGGGCGACGACGCGTTCTACGACATCGTGCAGGGCTGGACGAGGACGTACCGCCACAAGAACGCGGACACCGAGGACTTCACGGAGTACGTCGAGGAGCACGCGGGAAGCGACGAGGCGCGCGAGAAGGTCGAAGGGATCTGGGGGGACTGGCTGTACGGGGACGGAAAGCCGGAGCAGCCCTGAGGTTCCCCGGCGTCGAGGTCCTTGGTCCGGTGCGCCCCTCCGTCACAGCCGCTTGCGCAGGACCGCGCACGGGCGGTGTCGCGCGCGGTCCTCGCGGTGGCCGATGACGAGGTAGCCGAGCGCCGTCCAGAACCGCAGCCCCTTGGGGTTGTTCTCCAGGACGGCGAGGCGCACGGCGTCCCGGCCCGCGTCCCGGAACCGCCCCTCGACCAGCGTCGCCAACTCCCGCCCCACGCCGGTGCGGTGGAGCTCGGCGGCCACGACGAGCAGCCCGATCCACGGGTCGGGATCGGTGGGGTCGGGGTGGTGGGCGAGGGTGACGGCGACCCCGGCGAGCCGTCCTTCGGAGCGGGCGAGCAGCACCTCCGCGTCGGGGTGGGCGAGCTCGTCCGCCAGGGCCTTGGCGACCTGCTCGACGCGGATGTCGTCGGGGTCGGGGAAGTCCCCGCTGAGTGCGAAGAACTCACGGTTCGCCGCGTACAGCGCGGTCACCTCGGTGAGGAGGTGACCGGGCAGGGCTCCGTCGACGGCGACGAGCGGTTCGAGGATCATGCGGGGCAGATTAGGCGGTGTCGCGCAGCTTGCGCAGGGTGCGCCACTCCTTGAAGGCGGTCCACGCCGAGCAGCCGAGCGCGCCGACGAAGCAGGCGGTCCAGCCGGACATGCGCTCCTGCGGGTCGAGCAGGTGGTCGACGGTGAGGATCGCGAAGAACAGACACGCGGCAAGGGCGCCGTACAACTCCTGGCGCGTGACGCGCTGTTGCCTGCGCGGTCCTTCGGAGAGGCGCAGCGCGTAGATCTCGACGTCACCGAAGACGTCCTCGGCGTGCCCGTCCTGCGGGGCCGCGGCGAGATGCTGCCGCGCTTCCCGTACGTGGCCGCGTGCCTCGGCGGCCTTCATGGCGTGCCGCCCGCGCAGCAGGCCTTCCAGCTGGGCCAGCCACCGTCCGTCGTCGGGCCCGCCGGCCGGGCGTGCGGGCGTGAACCAGCGGTCGATCGTGGCGTCGGGAAGCATGAAGGCACCGACGGCCCAGGCGGCGCCGACCAGCATGAGCACCGGGGCGGGCACGCGGAAGAGCTGTTCGTCGGGCAGGGAGGTGGCGACGGCGGCCCCGCCCGCGACGGCGGCGACGGTCCCCGCGAGCAACGCCCACATGCCCCGGAGCCGCCCGGCGGATCGCGCGACGAGGGCGACGCACAGCAGTACGGCGGCGACCACGACCCCCGTGAATCCCGCGATCGAGGACCAACTCACCTCCGCCCAGAGCCCGTCCTGGATCCAGTGCAGGCCGAAGACGGAGAATCCGATGAACCCGAGCGTCCCGACCGAGGCGCTGATCCGCTCCCCGGGGCGCATGCCGCGTGTGTCGATCCCGGCCCGGTACTGCTCGCTGACGCGTTCGGCGGCGACGGTACGTGCGTACGCGACGGGCTCGCCGAGCACTTCGAGGGCGGGCCGCCCCGCCTCGTCCACGAGCTGGTGGGCCTCGGCGAGTATCTCGTCGGCGAACCCGGAGGGCGCGTCCTCGTCGAGCACGAGCCGCACCAGAACGGCGTCGGCCCACTCCTGATCCTCCTCGCGCGCCCAACCGAGCTCAGCTGTTCCGGTCTTGGCCATCCTCATCCCCCTTGCCGAGGAGCGAGGCGACGGTCCGGGTGAAGTCACCCCACGCGGCCTGGTCACGCCGCAGCCTCGCCCGCCCCTCCTCGGTGATCCGGTAGTACTTCCGCCCCGGGCCGCCCTCTCCGGCGCCCCACTCGACCTCGACCGAGCCCTCTTCCTCGAGGCGCGTGAGGGCGGGGTAGAGCGTCGCCGCCTTCACACCGTCGAGTCCCGCGTCGGCGAGGCGGTTCAACAGGGCGTATCCGTAGCTCTTCTCCTCGCCGTCGAGGATCCCGAGCAGACAGAGGGGCAGTGCGGCACGGGTCCACGGGGTGTGAGCGTCGGCCACGGTGCCCTCTCCTTCGCATGTGCGTACGCGACTTCTGTACGCGACTTCTGTACGCGATTTCTGTACGCGATTTCTGTACGCGACTCTTCCGGTCTGCTGGTCTGCAGACTATTCAAGTATCCAGAATAGTCTGCGAACTGTAAATCCCTCGGGGTGGCGCAGCGGGGCGCGCGGCGACTGCTCAGTGGCGGACCAGGCAGAACGGATGCCCAGCGGGGTCCGCGTACACGCACCAACTGCCTTTGCCGGACTCGGCGTCGAGCACCGTCGCGCCCGCGGCGAGCACCTGCTCGTGGGCGGCCGCCAAGTCCCCGACCTGGAAGTCGAGATGGAACTGCTGAGGGGCGGCGGGGTCGGGCCAGCGGGGTGGGGTGTAGGGCATGACCCGCTGGAAGGCCAGGACCGGGCCCGTCCCGGGGTGCAGCGTCGACCAGTCGGCGTCGACGGACCAGCGGGGGTCGGGGCGGTCGACCGTGCCGCCCAGGAGGGTGCGGTAGAACGTGGCGAGGGCCCGCGGATCGGGGCAGTCCAGGACGACGCACTGCAGTTCGGCAATCATGGGCGCCGAGCGTAGGGCAGACGCCGGAACGCCAGAGGGCCCCGGCGGTGCCGGGGCCCTCTGAACTGTCGGCCGAATCCTCAGCCGGTGGCGTCGACTCAGACGTTCACGCCGAAG
The DNA here is from genome assembly GCF_040647455.1 of Streptomyces sp. NPDC041068. Taxonomy (NCBI): domain Bacteria; kingdom Bacillati; phylum Actinomycetota; class Actinomycetes; order Kitasatosporales; family Streptomycetaceae; genus Streptomyces; species Streptomyces sp. NPDC041068. Next base: position 125,787 of record NZ_JBEZCG010000024.1, on the reverse strand, counting down.
TCCTGCGCGATGCCGACCAGGCCCGAGGCGTAGCCCTGGCCGACGGCGCGGAACTTCCACTCGGCGCCGTTGCGGTACAGCTCGCCGAAGACCATGGCGGTCTCGGTGGCGGCGTCCTCGGAGAGGTCGTAACGCGCGATCTCGGTGCCGCCGGCCTGGTTCACGATGCGGATGAACGCGTTGCGGACCTGGCCGAAGTTCTGCGAGCGGTTCTCGGCGTCGTAGATCGAGACCGGGAAGACGATCTTCTCGATGTCGGCGGGCAGACCCGCGAGGTTCACGTTGATCTGCTCGTCGTCGCCCTCGCCCTGGCCCGTGACGTTGTCACCGGTGTGGACGATGGTCTGGTCCGGCGTCGCCTTGTTGTTGAAGAAGACGAAGTGCTGGTCCGAGAAGACCTTGCCCTGGGTGTTCACCGCGATCGCGGAGGCGTCCAGGTCGAAGTCGGTGCCGGTGGTGGTGCGGACGTCCCAGCCGAGGCCCACGGTGACGGCGGTCAGGCCCGGAGCCTCCTTGGTGAGCGAGACGTTGCCACCCTTGGACAGGCTTACTGCCATTGTTGGGAGTCCCTTCCCTCGTTACGTACGCACAGTGTGCGATAGGCGCTTCGTACTGGGGACGAAGCTACCTTCACCCGTACCAACGCCGTCGGGGGTCCCCAAGGTTCCAGTTCGCTTTACTTTCTTTACCCGCAGGATCCGGCCGGGCGGCGGAAAAGAACGTGACGTGCGCCCGACAGGCGCGGGACCATGGGGGCATGTCCGGTCCCCATGTCATTCGTGGCTCCGTCTCGCTGCCCGAGGCCGAGCTCATGTGGCGTTTCTCGCGGTCGTCAGGACCGGGCGGGCAGCACGTCAACACCAGTGACTCCCAGGTCGAGCTGCGGTTCGACCTCGCGAACACGAACGCGCTGCCCGAGGTGTGGAAGCGGCGTGCCCTGGAGCGCCTCGCGCCCCGGCTCGTCGACGGCGTCGTGAGCGTACGGGCGAGCGAGCACCGCTCCCAGTGGCGCAACAGGGAGATGGCCGCCACGCGCCTCGCCTCCCTCCTCGCCGAGGCCACGGCCCCACCGCCGAAGCCGCGGCGCGCGACCAAGATCCCGCGGGGCATCAACGAGCGAAGGCTGCGGAACAAAAAGCAGCGCAGCGAGACGAAGAGGGGCCGCTCTGGGCAAGGCTGGGGCTGATGTGTGCCCCCGTAAGGGGCGCGGGGAACTGCGCGAGCAACCACAAAAAGAGCCGCAGACGCGTCTGCTCGGTGATCCGGCAGACGCGTCTGCGGCTCTTCGCGTGCTGAGCGCGCAGTTCCCCGCGCCCCTTGCGGGGCGTTGACTAGCCCAGCTGGCGATAGCGGCCCCGGAAGTACGTCAAAGGGCCGCCCTCGGTACTCGGCAGCGACGCGGTCAGGACGTGGCCGATCACCAGCGTGTGATCGCCCGCCCGCACCGTCTGCTCCGTGCGGCACTCCAGCGTCGCCAGCGCGCCGCCGACCAGCGGGGCGCCGGACGCGGAGCCCCGTACGTACGGAATGTCCTCGAAGAGGAGGCGGTCGCTGATCCGGCCCTTCATCGCGAAGCGCCCCGCGATGTGCCGCTGGCTCTCGGCGAGCACCGACACCGCCCACAGCGGCTGCTCGGCGAGCAGGTCGTCCATCCGGGAGCCCTCGCGCAGGCTCACCATGACCAGGGGCGGGTCCAGGGAAACGGACACGAAGGCCGTGGCCGTCATGCCCACGTCCTCGCCCGCGGGGGCGGCCGGGTCGTCGGGGTCCAGGCCGGGCTCGCGCGCCGTCACCAGGACCACGCCCGCGGCCAGGCGGGACATCGCCGCGCGGAACTCGTCGTTGCTCACCCCATCAGCATGCCCATCCGGTGACGGGCGGCGCGGGGAAGGCGGGGCCGGGAGAGTCTTCAGTACGTGAGCCACGGCGTCGACGCTAGCCGGGCGGTACCCTCCGCCACATCGGGCCTTGGAACCAGGCCGGTCCTAGGACCAATCTCGGAGAAGGTGGCACGCGGTGCCCCGGAATGCGGTGGACTAGGCCAAGGGACTGGACCAACGGCGGCTTCTCACCTGTGACTTGAGTCACAGGACCCATATTTTGTTGACCCTGTGTACCGAGTGGGCAGCTCGCTGTGATTCAGTGACGGTGGCAATAAGACACTGAGGGCACAAGGGCACAGAAGAACCAGTGCCGAGGGCACTGAAGAAACCGGTGCCAAGGGCACTGAAGAACACTGCGGGCGCTGCGCATCCTGGAGTTGCTGTCGAGGTCTCGGGGAGAACGAGCATGGAGACCGAGTCGGAGCCGTACGTCCGTCTTGCGACCCTGCGGCAGCTGCACCAGGTGGTGGCGGAGCTCAACACGGCCCGGAGCCTGGCGGACACGCTGCAGACCGTCGCGGACGGAGTCGTCAACGGCCTTGGCTACGAGCTGGCGTGTGTCAATCTCGTGCGCCCGGACGGCGACCTCGTCGTCGCGGCCTTCGCCGGCAACCCCTCCGCCGAAGCCCTCATCACCGGACGCGTCGGCTCCCGCGACGCCTGGGAGCGCCGCCTCGCCATGGGCGAGCCGTGGGGCGCCCTGCGCTTCATCTCGTACACCGAGGGCTGGGTCCTCGACGACGACGACGTCCCCCAGTGGTACACTGAAGGCCCCGAGCCCCGCTTCGAGGACGAGTGGCACCCCTCGGACCGCCTCTTCGCCCCCATGTACGCGACCGGCGCGGCCGGCGGCGAGCTCCTCGGCGTGATCTCCGTGGACCGCCCCCGCAACGGCCGCAGGCCCGGCGCCTGGGGCCGCGAGGCCCTGCAGATGTACGCCTTCCAGGCCGCCATCGCGATCAGCAACGCCCGCCTGCGGGCCAACATGCAGCGCGCCCTGGTCAGGCTCGAAAGGGAACAGCAGGCACTGCGGGCCAGCGAGGAGTCCTTCCGCCAGGCCTTCGAGTACGCCCCCTCCGGCATGGCCATCGCCGAGATGGGCGGCGACCAGCACGGCCGGATCCTGCGGACGAACGACGCGCTCTGCCGCCTGCTCGGCCGCCCGGCGTCGGCCATGCGGCGCTACTCCTTCTCCGACCTCGTCCATCCCGAGGACATCGGCACCCTCCTGCGCACCTCCGCCGAGGGCGGCCGCGCCGAGCTGCGCCTCGCGCGCCGCGACGGGACGTACGTCTGGGTCAGTCTCAGGAACTCCGTGGTCGCGGACGCCGCCGACGGCCCCCGCTTCCTCCTCACGCACGTCGAGGACATCGAGGACCGCAAGCGCCGCGAGCTGCAGCTCGCCCACCGGGCCAGCCACGACTCGCTCACCGGTCTGCCCAACTCCGCCGAGCTGCGCGCCCGGCTCAGCGCCCGGCTCTGTAGGAGGCCCCACGCGGGGCAGCCCAGCGCGGTGGACTCCCTCGACGCCGCGTACGAACACGGCTTCGACTTCGGTCACGCCTCGCACCAGCAGGACGAAGGCTTCGACCACCACGTCCACACCATCGCCCCCGAGGGCGGCGACGGCGACGTGGACGACGGCACCAAGGGGCTCGCGGTCCTCTTCTGCGACCTCGACGGCTTCAAGTCGATCAACGACCGCTTCGGGCACCACACCGGCGACGCCGTCCTCATCGAGGTCGCCAGACGCCTCACCAGCGGCGTACGGGACGGGGACACCGTGGCACGGCTCGGCGGCGACGAGTTCGTCGTCCTCGCCGACGGCCTCGGCCGCGCCGACGCCCAGGACCTCGCGGTCCGGCTGCGGAACGCGATCATCCCGCCGATCCGCGTCGACGGAAGGGCGGTCCGTGTGGGGGCGAGTTTCGGCATCGGCTGGGCCCACTGCGGGATGTCGGCCGACGAAGTGTTGCACTCCGCTGACCAGCGGATGTACGTGGAGAAACGGTCCCGTGCCAAGCAGCACCGCCGGGCGGGTTAGCGGCCCGGATGAGGTCAACGCCACCCCGTGGGCTCACTCGGACCGGGTAGGCTCCCCGCGTCAGCGATGTAAGGGAGTGACCAGGGAATGACGCCCGGCAATAACGGCGAGAACACGCCGAGCGCGCCGCAGGGCGACGACGATCCGTTCGGCTACCTGTACGAGGACGGACAGGCAGCCGGAGCGACCCCGCCCAGCGGCGGTGGCGGCTACGGGTACCCGGGTCCCCGGTCCTCGTACAACCAGGTGAGAGCGGTCGGCGACCGGCGCCCGCAGTACGGGCAGACCCAGCCGACGCAGCAGTACGGCCAGCAGGCGTACGGCCAGCAGGTCCCGCAGCAGCAGGGCCAGCAGCCCTATGGGCAGCCGAACGCCCACTACACCGCGCCCGAGGCGCAGCCGGGCGGCGCCCCCGTCACGAGCCCTCAGTACGCACCCGCGGGCGGTGGCCGGGGCCGCGGCCCCAACACCAAGGGGCTGCTGATCGCCGCCATCGCCGTGGTGGCGGTCGTCGCCATAGGGATCGGCGCCGCGGTGCTCTTCGGGGGCGACGGCAACAAGAGCGACGAGGGCAAGGAAGCCGGCGGCAAGCCGTCGCAGGCCGAGTCCGTGAAGCCCAGCGAGAAGCCGACCAAGAAGCCCGAGGAGAACGTCGAGCTCCCCAAGACGGACGCGAAGGCCCTGAAGCTGGAGGGCGGCACGACCACCGCCTCCGACCTCGACGGCGCCAAGGCGGCCGGCGGGGTCTACGTGGCGGGCTTCGACAAGGTCGGCGCCCAGGTGACCTGGACGGTCAACGGCATCCCCAAGGACGGCAGTTACAGCCTCCGCGTGAACTACGGCGTCCCCGGCAAGGACTCCAACGCCACCATCCTCGTCAACGGCAAGAAGCAGACCCGCCCCCTGAACATGAAGAACTTCTCCGGCGCCAAGGAAGGCGACTGGGAGAAGGGCTGGACCAACACCTGGGCGGTGGTCCAGCTCACCAAGGGGACGAACACCGTCACGCTGACCTGCGCGCAGAGCGACCTCTGCGGGACGACCGGGGCGAACATCGACCAGATGTGGCTCGTGGAGGGCAGCAACGGCTAGCCCTCGGCAGCCCTTCTCCTGGGGCTACTTCAGCAGCCCCAGGAAACCCGCCACCGTCCCGGCCATCGCCTCGCGAGCCGGGACGAGGTATTTCCGGGGGTCGACGCCCTTGTCGTGGGCGGCCAGATACGCGCGCACCTCGCCCGTGAACGCCGTGTTGAGGGCCGTGCCCACATTGATCTTCACCATGCCGGAGGCGACGGCGCGGCGGATCTCTTCGTCCGGTACGCCACTTGAGCCGTGCAGGACCAGGGGCACGGGGACGGCCGCCGCCAGGGACGCGATCAACTCGTGGTCCAGGGCCGCCGTGCGCTCCGTCATCGCGTGCGAGGAGCCCACCGCCACCGCGAGGGCGTCGACGCCCGTCTCCGCGACGTACGCGGCCGCCTCCGCCGGATCGGTGCGCACCCCCGGCGCGTGCGCGTCCAGCGGCGCCTCGCCCTCCTTGCCGCCCACCTCGCCGAGCTCCGCCTCGACCCAGATGCCGCGCTCGTGGCCCCAACGGACCGCGTCCGCCGTCGCCTTCACGTTCTCGCCGTACGTCAGCTTCGACGCGTCGAACATGACCGAGCTGAAGCCCTCGGGGTGCGCGGCCCGCAGCAGCTCGACGTCCGTCACGTGGTCGAGGTGGAGGGAGAGGCGGGCCGACGAGGCGCGGGCCACCGATGCCGTCGCGGCCGCTATCGCGGACAGGCGCCCGCCGTGGAACTTCACCGCGTTCTCGGATATCTGCAGGATCGCCGGGGTCCCCGCCCGTTCGGCACCCAGCGCGACGGCCTCCGCGTGCTCCAGGGTGATGACGTTGAACGCGGCGACTCCGTGACCCGCGGCGCGGGCGTCCGCGACGAGTTCCCCGGTGTTGACGAGTGGCACGATGCTCCCCAATTCCCAGGGCGCTGCGCCCCGTTGTGCGGTGCGAAAACGGCTCTATACGCCGCTGCGGCGGTTCACGCCGCGGTGGCCTGTCCGGTCACCGCGACCCGCGTCAGCAGGTCTTCGTACGTCGAGGGGTCGAACTCGCCTGCCACCGGCGCCACCACGGTCGCCGCGGACAGCGCCACGGCGCGGGCGAGCCGGTCCGGCCACGGCAGCCCTTCGGCGAGCGCGGAGAGCAGCCCCGCGACGGCCGAGTCGCCCGCACCCGTCGGATTGCCGCGCACCCGCTTCGGGGGCCGTGCCCGCCAGCCGCCGTCCGGGGTGAGGGCGAGGAGGCCGTCGGCGCCCAGCGAGGCGACCACGGTGTGCGCGCCCCTGCGGCGGGCGTCGCGGGTGGCCTGCGCGGGCTCGTGGGAGCCGGTCAGCTCGGCGAGTTCGTCGGCGTTGGGCTTGACGATGTCGGGGCGCGCGGCGACGCCGCGGCGCAGCGGCTCCCCGCTGGTGTCGAGCAGGACGGGGACCTGCGCGGCGCGTGCGGCCCGTACGAGCAGGGCGTAGGCGCCGACGGGCACGCCGGGCGGCAGGCTGCCGCAGAGGGCGACCGCGGCCATGCCCTCGCGGCGCACCAACTCCTCGTAGGAGTCCAGGAAGGCGGCCCACTCCTCGGGGCTGACGGCCGGGCCCGGTTCGTTGAGCTGCGTGGTGTCGCCGGTCGCGTCGTCGACCACGGCGAGGGTGCGGCGGGTGGGGCCCGCGACCGGGGCGAGGGCGTCCGTGACGCGCGGTTCGAGGGCGAGGCGTTCGCGCAGGGTGCGGCCGGTGTCGCCACCCGCGAAGCCGGTGACGGTCACGTCGTGGCCGAGGGCGGCGAGTACGCGGGCGACGTTCAGGCCCTTGCCGCCGGGGCGTTCGGTCACCTCGGTGACGCGGTGCGAGGCGTGCGGGGTGAGCGCGGGCACGCGGTAGGTGAGGTCGAGGGCGGCGTTCAGCGTGACGGTGAGGATCACTCGTACCACCCCCGAAGTGCTTCTGACGCGCCTGTCCGTCGGCCTTCCTACGGGGTCTGATCATGCCAAACAGAAGGCGGTTGGCCCAGAGGTCAGGGCCAACCGCCTTGCGTTCCACGACGAGTGAACGGGTGGTGGAATCACCCGAGTTGGGGGCTAAAAGGGGTCAACCACCCATTCGCCCTTGCGCATCACACCCTTGAGGTCGAAGGCCGCGTCCAGGACCACCAGGTCCGCGTCCTTGCCGGGCTCCAGGGAGCCCACCGTGTCGTACATCCCGAGGAGCTTGGCGGGGTTGGCGGAGATGGCGCGGACGGTGTCCTCGACGGACAGCTTGTCGACGGTCACCGAGCGCTTGAACGCGCGGTCCAGGGTGAGGGTCGAGCCCGCGATCGAGCCGCCCTCGACGAGGCGCGCGACGCTGTCCTTCACCTCGACCTCCAGCGGGCCGAGCATGTAGCGGCCGTCGCCGAATCCTGCCGCGTCCATCGCGTCGGTGATCAGCGCGACGCGGTCGGCGCCCGCGTGGTGGAAGGCCAGCTCGAAGGAGGCCGGGTGGAGGTGCGTGCCGTCGTTGATCAGCTCGACGGTGATCCGTTCGTCCTCCAGGAGCGCGGCGATCGGGCCCGGGGCGCGGTGGCCGAGGGCCGGCATGGCGTTGTAGAGGTGCGTCGCGACGGTGGCGCCCGCGTCGATGGCCTCCACCGTCTGCTCGTACGTCGCGTCCGTGTGGCCGATGGCCGCGATCACGCCGTGCTCGGCGAGGAGGCGTACGGAGTCGATGCCGCCCGGCAGCTCGGTGGCGAGGGTGACCATCTTGGCGTGGCCGCGGGCCGCGTCGATCAGCTTGCGGACGTCGGCCGGGTCGGGGTCGCGGAGCAGCGTCTCGTCGTGGGCGCCCTTGCGGCACGGGGAGATGAACGGGCCCTCGAAGTGGATGCCCGCGATCTCGCCCTGCTCGGCCAGCTCGGAGAGGAGCCCCGCGCGCTGCGTGAGGAAATCCATCTCACCGGTCACGAAGGAGGCGACGACGGTGGTGGTGCCGTGCAGGCGGTGGGTGTGGATGCCCTTGAGTACGTCCTCGACGGTGCCCGAGGTGAAGGAGGCGCCGCCGCCGCCGTGGTTGTGGATGTCGACGAAGCCGGGGACCACCCAGTGGCCGCCGAGGTCGATCGTCTCCGCGTCCGCGGGAGCACTGCCCGCGATGCGCGTGCCGTCGACGATCACGCGTCCGTTCGTGAGGGTCCCGGTGGGCAGGACCACCTGTGCACCGGCGAGAACCTTGCTAGTGGCCATCAGGTGGTTACCTCCGTGGGGTCGGTGTCTGTGGCGGCGGTGTCTGCGACGGCAGTCTTCTGGTCGACGAGGTCCCAGGCGAGCAGGCCCGCGCCCAGGCACCCGGCGGTGTCGCCGAGGGCCGCGGGGACGATCTCCGGCAGTGTCTGGAGCTGGACGATGCGCGCCGCGACGGCGGCCCGCAGCGGTGTGAACAAGGTTTCCCCGGCCTCGGCGAGACCGCCACCGATGATCAGGGTGTGCGGGTCCAGCAGAGTGAGCGCGGTGAGGAGGCCGTCGGCGAGGGCGTCGACGGCGTTCTGCCAGACCTCCTGGGCCCGGGGATCGCCGGACTCCACGGCCTTGGCGCAGTCGGCGGCGTCCGCGTCGGCATCGCCGCTCGCCTCGGCCCAGGCCCTGCTCACCGCGGAGGCGGAGGCGAGGCGCTCCAGGCAGCCGCGCTGGCCGCAGTCGCAGGGCGGTCCTCCGGGGCGTACGACGATGTGGCCGATCTCGCCGGCCGAGCCGTGGGCGCCGGGCTCGATGGCGCCGTCGATGCCGATGGCGCCCGCGATGCCCGTGCCGAGCGGCACGAAGAGGAAGCGGTCCGCGCCCTTGCCCGCACCGATGCGGCCCTCGGCGAGGCCGCCGGTGCGGACGTCGTGGCCCAGGGCCACGGGGACGCCTTCCAGGCGGGCGCTGAGGAGGTCCCGCAGGGGGACGTCGCTCCAGCCGAGGTTGGAGGCGTACAACGCGATGCCGCGCTCGGAGTCGACGATGCCGGGCACCGCGACGCCGGCCGCGGCGGCGGGTTCCCCGAACCGCTCGATGCCGTGGGCGCGCAGGTCCGCCGCGAAGTCGAGGATGGACTCGACGACGGCGTCGGCCCCGCGCTCGCGCCCGGTCGGGCGGCGCGCCTCGTGCAGCAGGGTGCCGTCCGCCCCCACCAGGGCGGCCTTCATTCCGGTGCCGCCCACATCGAGGGCGATGACGTGTCTCACGGGGGACAGTCTCGCGCGTCACCCCGTGAAAGGTCTAGTCCACTTCGGGCACTGGCGCGGGACGAAGGTCCTTTTTGTCGTGTGCGGGGGTCTATGCGGGGGGCGCCGGTTGTTCACCCCGGGCGCTGCCCGGGGCTCAGTTCAGGATCACGCTCCGCGTCAGGTTGCGCGGGCGGTCCGGGTCGAAGCCGCGGGACTCGGCGAGGGCCACCGCGAGGCGCTGCGCGCGGATCAGGTCGGCCAGGGGGTCCGTCTCCTGGCGGGCGACCAGTTCGCCGCCGACCCGGGCCACGTCACCGGCGAGGCCCTCCGGCAGAGTGCCGAACATCCACGCCACCCGGCCGGGGCCCGTGATGGAGATCGGCCCGTGGCGGTACTCCATCGCCGGGTACGACTCCGTCCAGGCGCCCGCGGCCTCGCGCATCTTCAGGGCGGCCTCCAGGGCCAGGCCGTACGTCCAGCCGCGGCCCAGGAACGTCCACTGCTCGGCCGCGACCACCGAGGCGGGCAGCGGCTCGGTCACCGCGAGCTCCGCGTCGACCGCCGCGTCGGCCACCGACTTCACGCCGGGGATCTCGCCGAGCCCGGCCCGCAGGAAGGCGAGCGCCGTCGTCGCGAAGCGGGTCTGCACGACCGACTCCTCGTCCGCCCAGTCCAGGACCGCGACGGAGTCCGCCGCCTCCATGACGGGGGACGCCTCTTCTCCCAAACGGGGGGTGGCCGTGAGTGCGACCGTCGGGACCTTGCCCTTCAGGTCCGCGAGGAGCTCCAGGACCTCCGTCGTCGTGCCGGAGCGCGTGATCGCGACGACCCGGTCGTAGCTCCGCCCGGCCGGGAACTCCGAGGAGGCGAAGGCGTCCGTCTCGCCCTGGCCCGCGGCCTCGCGCAGCGCCGCGTACGCGATGGCCATGAACCACGACGTCCCGCACCCGGTGACGGCGACCCGCTCACCCGGCTTCGGGAACCCACCCCCGGAGCTGGACGCCTGGGTGGCCCCCCAGGAGGCGGCCGCCTCCGCCGCCCGGCGCCAGCACGCGGGCTGGGTGGCTATTTCTGCTGCGGTACGCGACATGCGGCAAGGCTCCTCGTCGTGCGGGACGTTCGGGTGTGCTGTGCATGAACGTGATGTGCTTAGCAGCCGTCGGGCCGCCCCGGCAATGGACATAGCTGAGGCCGCCGTTGCACAAGTGATACGCGGGTGGTGTAGACCTTGTGTCCGGACTCGGGGGAAACTCGCAGTTCAAGGGCATTGGGGCAGGGACGCCTCAGAACGTGGAAGCAATGAGGGTGGGACAGCTGTGCAGCGGCGCGTGACAGGACTGACCGCGGCGGTGGCCGCACTGGGCATGGCGGGAGTCCTGGCCGGCTGCGGCGGTCCCGGTGGCGACGACGACGTCACCCTCAAGCTGGTCGCCGCCGACTACGGCGACTCCGCGGCGAACAGCTCCAAGAAGTACTGGGACAAGCTCGCCAAGGGCTTCGAGGCCGAGAACCCCGGCATCAAGATCGACGTCACCGTCCACTCCTGGAACGACGTGGACCGAGAGGTCAAGGAGATGGTCAAGAAGGGCGAAGCCCCCGACCTGGCACAGATCGGCGCCTACGCCGACTACGCCGCGCAGGGCAAGCTCTACGAGGCCGACGAGCTCCTCTCCATCGCCACCCAGGCCGACTTCCTGGCCCCGCTCTCCCAGGCCGGCGAGGTCAACCGCGTTCAGTACGGCATGCCGTTCGCCTCCTCCACGCGTCTGCTCTTCTACAACACCAAGCTCTTCAAGGACGCGAACCTCACTCCGCCGCAGAGCTGGAGCGAGCTGCAGGCCGACGCGAAGGCACTCAAGGCGCGCGGCGTGAAGATCCCGTACGCGCTGCCGCTGGGCTCCGAGGAGGCGCCCGCCGAGACGCTGATGTGGATGCTGAGCGGCGGCGGCGGTTACACCGACAACGTCGGCTCGTACGACATCGACTCCAAGCAGAACGCCAAGACGTTCACCTGGCTCAGGGACGAGCTCGTCGGCAAGGGGCTCACCGGACCTACGCCGCCCGGCAAGCTGAACCGCGCCGACGCCTTCGCGGCGTTCACGCGCGGCGAGGTCGGCATGCTCAACGGCCACCCCACGCTGATGAAGATGGCCGCCAAGAAGGGCGTGAAGTTCGGCATGGTGCCGGCGCCCGGCATCAACGGCAAGGCGCAGGCCACGATGGGCGTCGCCGACTGGATGATGGCGTTCAAGCAGAACGGCCACCGCAAGGAGGCCGGCAAGTTCCTCGACTACGTCTACAGCAAGAAGAACGTGCTCGAGTTCTCGAACGAGTACGACATCCTGCCCGTGACCACCTCCGCGTCCGAGGCGATGGCCGCGGACCGCGGCCACACCGATCTCGGCAAGTTCCTGGAGGAGCTGCCGACCTCGCAGCTGTACCCGGTGGGCAAGACGTCCTGGGCGCAGGTCTCCGCGGACATCAAGCAGGACATCGGCAGGACCGTCGACAAGAGCGGCGACCCCGCGTCGATCCTGCGCAGGATCCAGAACCGCGCGCTGTCCGAGGAGAACGCGGAATAAGAGAGGAACGAGGGGAGCGCGGCATAACGTGTCGGGCATGACCGATCAGGAGCATCAGGAGCTCTCCGAGCGGGACCGCGCCGTCCTCGCCCTGGAACGGCGGGACTGGCCGGGCCCGGGTGCCAAGGAACGTGCCATCCGCGAACAGCTCGGCATGGTCCCGGTGCGCTACTACCAGGTCCTGAACGCCCTCCTCGACGACCCCAGGGCGCTCGCCCATGACCCGATTACGGTCAATCGGCTGCGGCGGGTGCGGGAGTCACGGCGCGACGAGCGCTGACGCGGCTAAGGTCGGGCCCATGGGTGACCCTACGTACTCCCTGCCGGACCTGCCCGAGCCGCCGGACCTGCCCGAGCCCGTGACGCCCGCAGGGCGCGACGGCCTCGCCGCGCTCCTCGCACGCCCCGAACGGGCCGTCGTGGCCCTGGACTTCGACGGCACGCTCGCCCCGATCGTGCCCGACCCCGAGCAGGCCCGCGCCCACCCCGACGCCGTCCCCGCGCTCGCCGCGCTCGCCCCGCGCCTGCGGTCCGTCGCCGTGGTCACCGGACGGCCCGCCGGCGTCGCCGTCCGGTACGGCGGCTTCGCGGGCGTACCGGGCCTGGAACACCTCGTCGTCCTCGGGCACTACGGCGCCGAGAGCTGGGACGCCGTCACCGGCACCGTCCACGCAGCCGAGCCGCACCCCGGGGTCGCGGCGGTCCGCGCCGAACTCCCCGGATTCCTCGACTCGATCGGCGCCTGGCGCGGCACCTGGATCGAGGAGAAGGGCCGCGCGGTCGCGGTCCACACGCGCCGCGCCGAGGACCCGCAGGCCGCCTTCGAGGCGCTGCGCGGACCGCTCGCCCAGCTGGCGAACCGGCACGACCTGATCGTCGAACCCGGCCGCCTCGTCCTGGAGCTCCGGCCCCCGGGCATGGACAAGGGCGTCGCCCTCGCCGAGTACCTGCGCGAGGTCGGCGCGGAGTCCGTCCTCTACGCCGGTGACGACCTCGGCGACCTGCCCGCCTTCGGCGCGGTCGAGAAGCTCCGCTCGGACGGTGTCGCGGGCCTGCTCGTGTGCAGCGGCAGCGCGGAGGTCGCGGAGCTCGCCGGGCGGGCCGACCTGGTGGTGGAAGGACCGCTCGGCGTGGTGCGCCTGCTGTCGGCGATCGCCGCCCGCCTCGGCGGCCCCGCTCAACGCGCCTGATCGGCACCGATGTTGGGCGGGTCCGGGATCGGGTTCCCGAAGTAGTCGTACGCGGTCCCGTCGTCCGTACCCACCCCGGCGCCCCGCGCCGGTGAACCGTCCTTCAGGCGTACGTCACCGGGCTTCGCGGGCGCCGCGGAGACGAACCGCGGATCGGCGTTCACGGCCTTCGTGTCGCGGGGCTGTGCGGTGTTCCAGTACAGGTTGCCCTCGTAGGTGCTGACCGTGTCCTCGATGGGGGAGCCCGACCCGGTGGACGCCCCGACGAAGACGTTGTCCCGGAAGGTCACGCCGGTCGGGCCGTTGTTGGAGACCAGGGCGGTGTCCGCGCGGTCGGTGACGACCGTGTTCCGGTAGACCTGTGTGTCCGTGGCCGCCCCGCACACCACCGAGATCACGGCGTAAGGGGACGTCGTGTTGCGGTCGTTGACGCTGATGTTGTCGTGGATCCTGTTGCCGTCGCTGACCTTGCCCTCGCCGTTGCAGACGAGTAGGAAGCCGCCTTCGTTGTCGTGGCTGTAGTTGTAGCGGTAGGTGTTGCGGACGTTGCCGCCGTCGATGTCGTACGCCATCGAGTCGCGCGTCCCGTGGCCGCCGGTGACCTCGTTGAACTGGTAGAGCGCGTCCTCGGACTCCCAGGCCCACACGCCCGCGTTGTAGCCGGCGGAGCGCATGTTGAAGCCGTCGACGTAGTTGTGCTCGACGCGCGCCCTGCTGGTCTCGTGGACGACGATGCCGTCGCCGCCCACGTCGTACGCCTTGTTGCGCTGGAACCGCACGCCGGTGGCGAACTTCCCGGGGCCGTCCCACGTCGACATGATGCCGATGCCCGTGCGGTCGACGTGGCGCACGGTGGAGTCCTCGACACGCACTCCGGCGAACCGCGTCGGCTTCGCCGTCCCCCGCACGACGAAGAGGATGCCGCCCGAGGGGTCCGGGTCCTTGAAGTCGGCGCCGTTGACGTCGTGCACGTCCACCCCGTCGACGACGAAGTGCTCGGCCGTGCCGTAGTCGGTGAGCTGCACGTACAGTCCCGCGCGGCGCTCGGTGGTGGTCGCGGGTCCGGTGTTGGAGAGGTCCAGGTTCCGGATCTCCCACTGCTCGGTGTTGACCAAGTGCACTGCGGCGCGTGCCCCTTGGGCCTCGACGCGGGGCTTGGCGGCCCGCTTGTCGCCGTACGCGTCGATGCGCACGGGGGCGCCGGCCGCACCCGCACCTTTGGGAGCCAGCACCCCCGTGCAGCTTGTGCCCCGCTTGAGCAGGAGCCGGTCGCCGGGGCCGAAGGTGTGCCCGCTCGCCTTGGCCACCGTGCGCCAGGCCGCCCTCGCGGAGGTGCCGGACGCGGTGTCGTCACCCTTCGCGCAGTCCACGTGGTACGCGGTGCCGGATCGCGCGGCGGCGGTGGGCGTGAGGCCCGCGCCGGCCGCGGCGAGGGCGGTGAGGGCCGTGAGGGTCACGATGCTCGTACGGCGCAGGGTCATGCGGGGACCGTAGTGACGGCCGGCGCACCGGGCCCATGGACAAACCGAAGCGGTGCTTGGACTGGACGGCGGCCGGACGGCGGCCGTCAGTCGGTGAGCGCCCGCAGCTGGTCCAGGAACCACTGCGCGGGCGGCAGCGCCGTCGCCGCCGCGGCGAGGCGCTTGGTGCGCTCGGCGCGCTCGTCGTCCGGCATGGTCAGCGCCGTGTGCAGGGCGGCGGCGGTGGCCATGATGTCGTACGGGTTCACCGGCAGCGCGTCCTCGCCCAGTTCCTCGTACGCACCGGCCTCCCGGGAGAGCACGAGCGCGCAGCCCTCGTCGGAGACCACCGGGACCTCCTTCGCGACGAGGTTCATGCCGTCGCGGATGGGGTTGACCAGGGCCACGTCGGCGAGGCGGTACGCCGCGAGCGAGCGCGCGAAGTCGTCCTTGACGTGCAGGACCACCGGGGTCCAACTCTCCGTGCCGTACTCGGAGTTGATCGACTCGGCGACCCGGGAGACCTCCGCCGTGTAGTCGCGGTACACCGCGAGGTCCTGCCGCGAGGGGTAGGCGAAGGCGACGTGCACGACCCGCTCGCGCCACTCGGGGCGGTCATCGAGGAGCTGCCGGTAGGCGAGCAGCCCGCGCACGATGTTCTTGGACAGCTCCGTCCTGTCCACCCGCACGATCAGCTTCCGGTCCTCGCCCGCCTGCTCGCGCAGCGCCCGCATCCGCTCCTCGACGTCGTCGCGTCGCGAGCGCTCCCGCAGGAAGTCCGCGTCGGCACCGAGCCCGTGCACCCCGATCCGCGTCCCCGACGTCCCGCCGAGCACCCGCACGCAGCACTCCGTGAAGGCGTCCGCCCAGCGCCCGGTGAGGAAGCCGAGCCGGTCGGCGCCGAGCATGCCGCGCAGCAGCTGCTCGGCCACGTCGTCCGGCAGCATCCGGAAGTAGTCGGCGGGCGCCCAGGGCGTGTGGGAGAAGTGGCCGATGCGCAGGTCGTCGCGGAGCTCGCGCAGCATCCCCGGCACCAGCGCCAGGTGGTAGTCCTGCACGAGGACCGCCGCCCCCGGGCCCGCCTCCGCGGCCAGTGCCTGCGCGAACGCGCGGTTGTACGTCTCGTACGCCGCCCACTGCGCGCGGAACTCCGGGCCGAAGGTCGGCTCCAGAGGGGTCTGGTAGAGCATGTGGTGCACGAACCACAGGGCCGAGTTCGCGATGCCGTTGTAGGCGGCCGCGTGCACGCCCTCGCTGGAGCCCGCGTCGATGTCCAGCATCCGTACGCCGGGTTCGCCGACTCCCCGGCGCACCGCCTCGCGGTCGCCCTCGCCGAGCGCCGCGCACACCCACAGGGAGTCCGCCCGGTCGCCGATCGCGCTCAGCCCGGAGACCAGGCCGCCCCCGCCGCGCCTGGCGGTGAGCTCCCCGTCCTCCCCGACCGTGTACGAGACGGGGCCGCGGTTGGACGCGACGAGTACCTGCGCTGCGGAAGCCGACACTGATGCCGCCGCTGATGCCGATCCGGACTCGGAGACCATGTGGCAAAACGTAGCCCGTCCCGGGGTCGGGCAAACGTACGGCCGGGCTCCGGCACATCCGCGGAGCCCGGCCGTGTACGGCGTCAGGTCAGTCGCGCCGCCCCCGCACCGCGGCGAGCACCAGCACGCCGAGCCCGCACAGCGCGGCCGCGACCCCGCCGTAGAGCATGGTCGAGGAGTCGCTGCCGGTGTCGGCGAGCTGGTCGCGCGGCTGCTCCGGCTGTCCGGGCTGCTGCTGCGGCGGCGCGGGCCGCGCCTGGACCCGCTGGGCGAGGACCGCCGAGGTGCACGGGTCGTCGCCGCCCCGCTTCGACTTCGAGCAGTTGCTGCCGGGCGCCGTCACCGTGATGACGGTGACCTCGCCGGGCGTGCAGGACACCTTGACCTTCTGGGTGACGGTGACCTTGCCCTTGGCCGGGACGGTGCCCCGCCACACGTACGTGGAGCCCTGCCTGGTGACCTTCCCGGAGCTCGCGACGGGCGTGGATCCCGGCTTCACGGGCCACGAGGCGGAGGCGCCGATGCGGGGGTCGGACGAGGTGTTCTTGAGGGTGATCGTGTTCGTGGTGGAGCCGCACGCGGGGACGACCCGGCGGACGGGCCGGTTGATGACCTCGATCGGCGGCTCGGGGTAGTCGATGACCGGCTCGGAGGTGCAGTTCGGGTCGGTGCTGTCCTTGTCGCAGTTGGAGCGCGGGGTCTCCACGTCGACGTTGTTGAGCAGCTTGCCGTCGCCGCTGACCGGGTCGTTGACGGTCACCGAGTAGGTGACGGTCGCGGTCTGTCCTGGCGCGATGTCACCGACGTACCCGATCTTCGGCTTCGTGTACGAGACGGTGCCGGTGGATGCCTTCGCGTCGTTGTTGTACACCGCGTCGTCGAGGTTGCCGCTCAGGTCGTCGCTGAACTTGGCGCCGGGGTAGGGCAGTTTGCTGATGTTCTTCGCCGAGACGGTGTACGTCAGCTTCTCACCCGGCTTCACCTTGGCCGGCGAGGCGGTCTTGGTGACCTCCAGGTCGGGGACCGGCACGGAGAGCGCCAGCTGCGAGGGGACGTAGACGTCGCCGGTGCTGGTGAACGTCAGCTTCGCGGAGGTGGCGCCCACGGGGATCGCCCCGTCCGGCACATCGAAGGCCTTGGCGTCGATGCTCAGGTTGTTGCGGTACTTGGGCGTGACCGCGCCGTCGTCCTCGCTGATGAAGAAGTTGTCGGTCCTGCCGGTGTGCGACTCGGTGACGGGCCGGTCGTTGACCAGGAACTGGTCGCCCTTGGTGTTCCAGTCGCCCTCGTACGCCGTCGTGCTGGCGTGGATGTCGCCGTCGGTGCGGTAGAAGCCGTCCACCGGGACGGTGGTGGAGCCGGCCGGGGCCGCCGCCCGCCTGACCGAGCGCTGGATGACGTGGCCGCCCCAGATGTAGACGTTGCGGCGGTCGGGCGCGTACTGCTCGTTGGGCCCGTCGTACTTGTAGACGACGGTCAGCGACCAGCCGCCGACGCAGCCCTGACCGGTCGGCGCCCAGACGTTGCCGACGGCGACCTCGACCGGGCTGCCGGTGGTGGCGCCCGCGAAGGAGGAGGTCACGTCGGCCTCGGCGGTGTAGTAGTGCGGGCCCTGGGTGGCGTTCGGGGTGCGGACCGCGTTCTCGACGTCCACCGTGGACTGCGCGCCGCCGCCGACCCGGATGACCGGACGGGTGGTGAGCGGGTCGCCGGGAGCGGGGTCGACCGGGGCGTTGCCGTCGCGGTTGAGGTCGCAGATGTCGCGGACGGTCCTGCCGAAGCGGTGTGTGCCCGCGTTGCCGCCCCAGAACAGCCGCGCGTAGTCGACCTTCGCGCCGGGCGGGATGGTCACCTGTCCCGTGCTGGAGTCGAAGGTGCCGGTCAGCCCGGCCACGTCGATGCGGCGCTCGATGAAGTTGTTGTTGTTCTTGGTGCCCTGGGCCTGCTGGGTCTCCTTGCAGGCGGCGGCCACGTCGGCGGGGCCCGTCGGGCAGTCCAGGACCGTGTTGCCGATGGTCTTGAAGTCGCCGTACAGCGACTCGTCGTAGCGCTTGGCGAAGGGCTCGATGACCTCCGCGGCGGCGGGCGTCGCGGTCGCGGTGAGCACCCCGGCCGCGACAGTGGCGGTGGCGAGCGTCAGTCCGCCCGCCCGCCGCATGGCTCTCATTGCATGTCTGACCCACATAAATGGGCAATGTAGGCAAAGCGCATGATCATGGGCGGTTACGCCACGCGACGGTGTGCATACTCGGAGATATCGGTCATGGGGGGCCGTTCCTCCGTGTCGATCGCATACGTTCTCGGCTCGAACCCGCGCTCACCCCGCTCGAACTGGGTGAGCTCGGGGCGTACGAGATGTCCGCGCGCCAGGCGCAGCTGCGCCGTCCGGTAGATCGCCGCCGCCATCCGCCCGAGCGCCTGCCCGTCCTGGTGCCGGTGCTTGCGCACGCCCACGTCCACCTGCGCGAGGGCGTCCAGGCCGACCGTGTGCAGCGCGTCGACGAGCAGGCCCAGCTCCACGCCGTACCCCACGGGGAACGGCAGCCGCTCCAGGAGCGACCTGCGGGCCGCGTACTCGCCGCCCAACGGCTGGACGAAGCCCGCCAGTTGGGGCCAGTGCATGTTCAGGAGCGGGCGCGCCATCAGCTCGGTCACGCGGCCGCCCTGGCCTGCCGCCCCGCCGAGCGGCCGGTCGTACATCGCCTTCACGAAGTCCACGTCCGGGTCGGTGAGCAGCGGGCCCACGATCCCCGAGACGAAGTCCGCGGAGAACTCCTTCAGGTCCGCGTCGACGAACGCCACGACGTCACCGCTCGTGACGAGCAGCGAGCGCCACAGAACTTCACCCTTGCCGGGGACGGGCGCGATGCGCGGCAGGACCTCGTCCCGGTGGACGACCTTGGCGCCCGCGGCCGCCGCGACCTCCGCCGTGCGGTCCCGCGAGCCGGAGTCGATCACCACGAGCTCGTCGACCAGCGAGGTCTTCTCCATCAGCTCACGGCGGATCTCGGCCACGATCTCGCCGACCGTCTCCTCCTCGTCCAGCGCGGGCAGCACGACGCTCACCGAGGTGCCCGACGCGCGCTTGGCGGCGACGAGGCGCTCCAGTGGACGGTCGGTGACGGACCAGGAACGCCTGCTCAGCCAGCGCTCGACCTCTTCCAGCACGGTCAGGGTCCTCCCGTATGTGATCCATCTCGCGGTTCGGACGACTATCTCAAGGGTCCAGGGCTTCGGTTACAGTCTTGAACAACGCCGGTGACCATCGCATGTTGGGGTCGCCGCCGCGTTCCAGGTCAACAACTGAAACCCACAATCGAATACCGCTCATCCAGAGGGGCAGAGGGATACGGCCCGTTGAAGCCCCGGCAACCCTCCAGCCGGTCTCGTCGCGTTTCTGCGCCGCGAGGCTCCCGGCTAGGGAAGGTGCCAAATCCGTCTCGCGGCGAGATGCGTCGCGAGGAAGATGAGGAGAAAGGGCCTCGCCTCCATGGCTGTGCAGACTGTCGCCACCGAAAGCACCACCACCCCCGTAGACCTCGGTCCCGCCTCGGGCCTCTCCTGCCGGGAGTGCGGCACCAAGTTCCCGCTCGGACCGGTCTTCGCCTGTGCCGAGTGTTTCGGCCCCCTCGAAGTCGCGTACGACCTGCCCCTCGGCGACCCGGAGGCCCTGCGCAAGCGGATCGAGGCGGGCCCCGCCAACATCTGGCGCTACGCCCCGCTGCTCCCCGTCCCCGCCGACGTGGCCGACAAGCCGAACCTCAACCCCGGCTGGACCAAGCTCGTCAAGGCCGACAACCTCGCCCGTGAACTCGGCGTCGAGCAGGGCAAGTTGTTCGTCAAGGACGACTCCGGCAACCCCACGCACTCCTTCAAGGACCGCGTCGTGGCGCAGGCCCTGGAGGCCGCGCGCGCCTTCGGCTTCACCACCCTGTCCTGCTCCTCCACCGGCAACCTCGCCGGTGCCGTGGGCGCCGCCGCCGCCCGCGCGGGCTTCCGGTCCTGCGTGTTCATCCCGCACGACCTGGAGCAGGGCAAGGTCGTCATGGCCGCGGTCTACGGCGGCGAGCTCGTCGGCATCGAGGGCAACTACGACGACGTGAACCGCTTCTGCTCCGAGCTCATCGGCGACCCGCTGGGCGAGGGCTGGGGCTTCGTCAACGTGAACCTCCGGCCGTACTACGGCGAGGGCTCCAAGACCCTCGCGTACGAGATCTGCGAGCAGCTGGGGTGGGTCCTCCCCGACCAGCTGGTCATCCCGATCGCCTCGGGCTCGCAGCTCACGAAGATCGACAAGGGGCTGAAGGAGCTCATCGCGCTCGGCCTCGTCGAGGACAAGCCGTACAAGATCTTCGGTGCGCAGGCCGAGGGCTGCTCGCCGGTGTCCGCGGCGTTCAAGGCGGGCCACGACGTCGTGCGCCCCCAGAAGCCGAACACCATCGCCAAGTCGCTGGCGATCGGCAACCCGGCCGACGGTCCGTACGTCCTGGACATCGCCCGTCGCACCGGCGGCGCGGTGGAGGACGTGAACGACGAGCAGGTCGTCGATGCCATCAAGCTCCTTGCGCGGACCGAGGGGATCTTCGCGGAGACTGCCGGCGGTGTGACGGTGGGCGTCACGAAGAAGCTGGTCGAGGCCGGTCTCATCGACCCGTCCCGCACCACGGTCGTGCTGAACACGGGGGACGGTCTCAAGACCCTCGACGCCGTTGCCGAGACGTCGCAGGCCACCGCCACGATCAAGCCGAGCCTTGAGGCGTTCCGCTCCGCGGGGCTCGCCGGCTAGTCGCCGTAGGGCCTGACCCCTTCTCCCGACTGCGGGACCGTCGTGGCTGGTCGCGCAGTTCCCCGCGCCCCTTTCAGGGGCACACTCCCGCCCCGTACTTTGAGGTGAACCCCATGAGCGTCAACGTCCGCATCCCCACCATCCTTCGCACCTACACCGGCGGTCAGGCCGAGGTCGCCGCCGAGGGGGCCACCCTCGGTGAGGTCATCGCCGATCTGGAGAAGAACCACACCGGCATCGCGGCCCGCGTCCTGGACGACCAGGGCAAGCTGCGCCGCTTCGTGAACGTGTACGTGAACGACGACGACGTCCGCTTCGAGCAGGGTCTGGAGACCGCGACGCCGGACGGCGCGGGCGTCTCGATCATTCCCGCCGTCGCCGGCGGCTGATCTTTTCGCAAGTACCCTGCGTTATCTGAATTGCCCCCTCCGCGAGAGAAACGGAGGGGGCAATTCTGCATGGTTGAGCGCGGTACAGTTGGGAAGCGTGCTTCGCCGTTAGTGCCGAGCGCATATATGAAGTCGGCCTGGAGTCGACAAGAAGTAGCCAAACAGTGCTGCCCATTTGAGCCTTACGTGGCATTTGCCGGGCCCGACTTGCCCTGAATTCTGGCAGAATCTCCGCATTTTCCCGATCGGTCGTGCCCAGAATTCTCGTCCGATTGACCTGTTGCAGACGGCAGTTGGACAGATACATTCAGCGGCGGTCGACGCGTTCCGGCGCACACCCCCAACCAATGGGGGGTGAGGTCTGACCCGGGTCCGCGAAGTGCGGTCCTGTGCAAGGGCCAGTAATAGGGGAGTTAGGCATGGCTCAGGGCACCGTCAAGTGGTTCAACGCGGAGAAGGGGTACGGCTTCATCGCGGTCGACGGTGGTGCGGATGTTTTCGTCCACTACAGCGCGATCCAGATGGACGGCTACCGCACCCTGGAAGAAGGTCAGCGAGTCGAGTTCGAGATCTCGCAGGGCCAGAAGGGTCCGCAGGCGGACATGGTCAAGCTCGCCGTCTAGCTCGGCGCGATCGGCCACCGACGCAAGCACAGCGAGGGGCCCGTATCCCATCAGGGGTACGGGCCCCTCGTGTGTGCCGGGGCGCCCGCGTGGGCAGTCCTGTGGCTGTCCGAGATCCGTAAGAGGCGCTTGCGCCCACCCGTCGCCCGACCGCCACCCCTCAAGGAGCCTGCTTCGCAGGCGCATCTTGCACTCACAGGGGTCGAGTGCTAATCATTGGGCTTAGCACTCTACGAGTGAGAGTGACAGAACTTGGATCGGGTCGGTGAGGTCCGCAGACCGGGTGGGGCAAGGAACCACAAGGGATGCAGGCCGTCCGTCGCGGGCGCCAGCACGATCCGTTTTTGCGTTTCCACCCCGTCCGGGAGGACCACTTCACATGGCCAAGATCATCGCGTTCGACGAGGAGGCACGGCGCGGCCTCGAGCGCGGCATGAACCAGCTCGCCGACGCCGTCAAGGTGACCCTGGGCCCCAAGGGTCGCAACGTCGTCCTCGAGAAGAAGTGGGGCGCCCCCACGATCACCAACGATGGTGTCTCCATCGCCAAGGAGATCGAGCTCGAGGACCCGTACGAGAAGATCGGCGCCGAGCTGGTCAAGGAGGTCGCGAAGAAGACGGACGACGTCGCCGGTGACGGCACGACGACCGCGACCGTCCTGGCCCAGGCCCTGGTGCGCGAGGGTCTGCGCAACGTGGCCGCCGGTGCCAACCCGATGGCCCTGAAGCGCGGCATCGAGAAGGCCGTCGAGGCCGTCTCGGGCGCCCTGCTCGAGCAGGCGAAGGATGTCGAGACCAAGGAGCAGATCGCTTCGACGGCCTCCATCTCCGCCGCCGACACCCAGATCGGCGAGCTCATCGCCGAGGCCATGGACAAGGTCGGCAAGGAAGGCGTCATCACCGTCGAGGAGTCCCAGACCTTCGGTCTGGAGCTGGAGCTCACCGAGGGCATGCGCTTCGACAAGGGCTACATCTCGGCGTACTTCGCCACCGACATGGAGCGTATGGAGGCGTCGCTCGACGACCCGTACATCCTGATCGTCAACTCCAAGATCTCCAACGTGAAGGACCTCCTTCCGCTGCTGGAGAAGGTCATGCAGTCGGGCAAGCCGCTGCTGATCATCGCGGAGGACGTCGAGGGCGAGGCGCTGTCCACGCTCGTCGTCAACAAGATCCGTGGCACCTTCAAGTCCGTCGCCGTCAAGGCCCCGGGCTTCGGTGACCGCCGCAAGGCCATGCTCGGCGACATCGCCATCCTCACCGGTGGCACCGTCATCTCCGAGGAGGTCGGCCTCAAGCTGGAGAACGCCGGTCTCGACCTGCTCGGCCGCGCCCGCAAGGTCGTCATCACCAAGGACGAGACGACCATCGTCGACGGCGCCGGTGACAGCGACCAGGTCCAGGGCCGCGTGAACCAGATCCGCGCCGAGATCGAGAACTCGGACAGCGACTACGACCGCGAGAAGCTGCAGGAGCGCCTGGCGAAGCTCGCCGGCGGTGTTGCGGTCATCAAGGCCGGTGCCGCGACCGAGGTCGAGCTCAAGGAGCGCAAGCACCGCATCGAGGACGCCGTTCGCAACGCGAAGGCGGCCGTCGAGGAGGGCATCGTCGCCGGTGGTGGCGTGGCCCTGCTGCAGGCCTCCCAGGTGTTCGAGAAGCTGGAGCTCGAGGGCGACGAGGCCACCGGTGCCGCCGCTGTGAAGCTGGCCCTGGAGGCCCCGCTGAAGCAGATCGCCGTCAACGCCGGCCTGGAGGGTGGTGTCGTCGTCGAGAAGGTGCGCAACCTGACCGTCGGCCACGGCCTGAACGCCGCCTCCGGTGAGTACGTCGACATGATCGCCGAGGGCATCCTCGACCCGGCGAAGGTGACGCGCTCTGCCCTGCAGAACGCCGCCTCCATCGCCGCGCTGTTCCTCACCACCGAGGCCGTCATCGCCGACAAGCCGGAGAAGGCCGCCGCCGGCGCCGCTCCGGGCGGCATGCCGGGCGGTGACATGGACTTCTGATCCCTCGCGGATCGGCGGTTCATCGCTTCACGCGAACCGAGGGCGGCACCCCTGCTTCAGGTAGGGGTGCCGCCCTCGGGCGTTGCGCGGGGCCCTTCTTCCAGGGCGTAGGTGATGCCGTCGTCGGAGCTGCTCTCCAGGCCCTTTCGGTAGGCGGCTTCGTACGCCGCGCCACCGATGGCGTCGTGGATCCGGCGCTCGCAGGCCCGCCGGGCCGCGACGAGTTCCGGAGCGCCGAACTGCGCGCGGCCGGTGAAGCGCCAGAGGGTGTCGGCGACGCCGAGCAGCAGCGCGGCCTGCTCCGGGTCGTGCTCGGCCACGGCCGGCGCCATCGCGTCAAGGATCATCGCCGCCCCGAGGGCGTCGTGCAGCAGCCACTTGATGGCCAGGGCCTTACGGGCGTGGCGGACGGCCGTTGCCGGATCCCTGTTGCCCAGCGCGGCAAGGGACAGGCAGTAGAGGGCATAACCACGCGACCACAGCTCGCCGCGCTGCTCGCACTGCTCGCGCAGGGCGTCGGCGGCCACGGCGGCTCGGGCGAACTCGCCCTTGTGGAAGTGGCTGAACGCGACGCCGCCCATCGCGAGGAACCTGACGGCGTAGGCGGCGCGGTCCGGGGGGCCCAGTGCCTCGGCGAAGGGAGCCAGCGCCTGTTCCACCTGGCCGGAGAGCGCCAGTCGCGCCCCCGTGCCGCAGCGCGCCGCGGCGATCGTCGCCGGGTCGCCGATCCGCTCCGCCATCGGCGTGCTGACGGCTTCGAACGCCGCTGCGGCATCGAAGTCGCCCTGCATGGAGGCCAGGAGGTTGCCGGCCCACAGCGCGCAGAACCACTCCGGGCCGGGCCCGGTGTCCGGTTTCCTGGCGAGGGCCTGGTCCAGGTAGTGGCGGCCCTCGCGCTGGAAGCCGCAGCAGCACCAGAAGAACCACAGGTTGCCCGCCATCTCCAGCGCGAGGCGCGGGTCCGGATCGGTGAGACACGCGTCGAGCGCCGTACGCAGATTGCCGTGCTCCGCCGTGGTGCGCCGGTACCAGTCCAGTTGCCGGGGCCCCGACCACTCCTGGTAGCCCAGGCGGGCCAGCCAGCGGTAGTAGTCCCGGTGCCGCTCCGAAAGGCGCTGTTCCTCGCCGAGTTCGCGCAGCCACTCCTCGCCGTACTCACGGACGGTGTCGAGCATCGAGTACCGCGGGCCGCGCGGGGTCGTCGTCGATCGCAGGAGAGACTTGTCCACCAGCGTGGACAGCAGCCCCCCGATCCGGTCGCTGCCCAGTGGTCCTCCGGCGCACACCAGCTCGGCCGCCTCCTGCTCGAAGCCGCCGGCGAAGACGGAGAGGCGGGCCCAGGCCAACCGCTCTTCCGGGGTGCAGAGTTGGTGGCTCCAGCCGATGGTGGTGCGCAGGGCCTGGTGCCGGGGCTCGCCCTTGTCGTGCCAGGTGTGCGGGGCGGTGAGCGTCTCGAAGCGGGCGTGCAGGCGCTGTTGGAGCAGGCCCAGGTCCATCTCCTGCAGCCGGGCGGTGGCCAGCTCGATGGCGAGGGGGATGCCGTCGAGGCGGGCGCAGATCTCCGCCACCGCTTCGCCGTCCTCCTCCGCGAGGACCGCGCTGGGCGCGGCTTCGTCGGCGCGGTCCATGAACAGCTGCACCGCATCAGGCAGCCGTGTGCCCTGGCAGTCGACAGGCAGCGGGGGCACGGGCACGACGTCCTCGCCCGCGAGGCCCAGC
This sequence comes from Streptomyces sp. NPDC041068, assembly GCF_040647455.1. Classification (NCBI taxonomy): domain Bacteria; kingdom Bacillati; phylum Actinomycetota; class Actinomycetes; order Kitasatosporales; family Streptomycetaceae; genus Streptomyces; species Streptomyces sp. NPDC041068. The sequence continues at coordinate 100,332 of NZ_JBEZCG010000024.1, read as the reverse complement.
GGGCGGCGGCTGGTCGCAAGGACGCGTACTCCCGGGGCGGCGGCCAGCAGTGTTCGTACGAAGTCGGCGCAGTCGGCGGCCAGATGTTCGCAGCAGTCCAGGATCAGCAGCAGTTCCTTGTCGGCCAGCCAGTCGGCCACCACCTCGATCGCGGGCCGGTTGGTCTGGTCGGCGAGGCGCAGGGCCTCGTACAGGACGAGTGCCATCAGGGCCGGCTCGCTCAGCTGGGAGAGGCCGACCAGCCACACCCCGTCGGGGAAGCCGCCCCGCAGTTCGGCCCCGGCGCGCTGGGCGAGGCGCGTCTTTCCCACTCCGCCCACGCCGGTCAGCGTCACGAGGCGGGCATCGGCCACCGCCGCCGCGACGGCCCGCAGTTCGGCCCCGCGCCCGACGAAGCTCGTTGTCTCGGTCGGCAGGTTTCCCGCCCGTCGGGCCTGCCCGGATTCCTGCATGGTGGGGTTCCCTCTCCGGTCTCTCTGGGGCCGCTCCGGCCGTTGTCGGGGCCACTCCGATGTCGGGGCCACTCCGACCGTTGTCCCCACCGTCCGAGTCTGCTCGTCGGCACGGACCCGGGTCCGTGGATGCCACGAGGTGTCCATTTCCTTGGGGCGGGACGATCGACTCGTCGCGTCTGAGCGCCAGGACCGGTCATCCACCGCCTACTCCGATCACTCCCCTGGGCAGGGGCACGGTGGGTCATAGTGTCCGTCTGTCGTCACGGAGCGTAAGCAGCGGGACGGGTTCGTGCCCTGTCCGTCGACAGGTGGTGGCGGGAGGCAGTCGTGAGGAAATGGCGCGGGCAGAGACGCCCGCTGGTGCTCGCCCTGGGGGTGAGCTTCCTCCTCGCGCAGCTCGGCACGTGCCTCGGCGGGCGGTCGCCGGGGGTCGCCGTGCTGCTGATCGGGCCGCTCCTTGCCTGCGTGTGGTCGAGTGCGCGGCGTACCGCCGCGGTGGTCGGCTGGACGTTGCTGCTCGCGCTGGGGGCCGGTGTCGCGCGGCGGCTGGTCGGCACGCCGGGTTTCGGTCTGGAGTTCGTGGTGCTGACGGTCGGCGGGGTGCTTGCCGTCCGCAATGCCGCCCGGCATGACGAGCGGAAGGCGGCGCTGGCCAGGATCACGGAGGTGGCGCGGGCGTCGCAGAGCGCGCTGCTGCGGCCGTTGGCGGTCGAGGTCGGCGGGATCGAGGTGTGCACCCGGCACCACAGCCCGGTGCGGAGGGCCTCGGTCTGCGGGGACCTGTACGACGTCGCGCTCACCCCGTACGGGCCACGGCTGTTCGTCGGGGGCGTCCGCGGGCACGGCCTCGCGACGCTGCGGACCACCGCGGTGGCCGTGCGGGCCTTCCGGGACCTGGCCTATCTCACGCCCCGCCTCGCCGACCTGGCCGCGTCCCTGGACGCCCGGCTCGCCGCGGACCTGGGCCCTGAGGACTGCGTCACCGCCGTCCTCGCCGAGTTCGCGCCGGGCGAGGTCCGCCTGGTCAACTGCGCCCACCCGCCTCCCATTCGGGTGGGCAAGAAGGCCGGACTCCTCGAACCTCCGGAGCCCGCACTGCCGTTGGGCCTGCGTACGGCCCCGCTGCCGCACCGGGTCTTCCTGCAGCCGGGGGAGCGTCTCCTGTTCTACTCCGACGGCCTGAGCGAGGCCCGCGGCGCCGACGGCGCGGACTTCCCCCTTCTCCCGCGCGTGGCCGAGGCGCTGGCCGAGCCCGCTGACTGCGACGCGCTCGACGCCCTGTACGCCATGGTGATCGCGCACACCGGCCGCCCGCTCACGGACGACGTCGTCCTCGTCCTGTGCCGGGCGACCGATGCGACCGCGGCCCCGCTCACCGCCCGTCCCCAGGAAGGGGTCAGCCCGGCAGCCGGTCCATGATCCAGGTGCAGAGTTCCTCGGTGACCAGGGTGTGGCCCTCGTTCTGCGAGGCGCAGAGGAACTCGTCCAGCTCGCTCTCCTCCTCCGCCGATGCCGTGACCGGCCCGTACAGCTTCTCGTCGGTGTCGATGTCGCGCAGGGCGATCGCGCTGACCGTCGGCACGAAGCAGTGTTCGCGGATGTCGGCCTCGGAGCCGAGGCCGATGAAGGCGGGGATCTTGTCGAGCTCGTCGGCGAGGATGCCGAAGCCCTCCAGGGTGCCGCCGGGGGCGCCGTCGACCTCCGGCAGGCCCGTGGTGCGGATCCGCGGCCTGCGCAGGGTCACCACCCGCAGCTGCGCGACGAGTTGGTCCTCGCCCGAGGCCTGGGTGTTCAGATGGGTGCCGGTGATGGCCAGCCCCTTGCCGTGGAAGGCCCGCTCGCCGGGGCGGATGCCGTTGCCCTCGCCGCCGCGCACGCCGTTGGCCACGCCGATCTTCTTCGGCCGCGACGGCCAACGCCCCACCCGCTCCAGCTCGGCGAGGAAGGTGCCGCGCTCCTTGTCCGTCTCGGGGGTGTCGCCCCACTCGGAGATGTGCTGCCACAGGAGCTGGCGGGCGGCCGGGCTGTTCATCTGGTTCGAGAAGGCCGCGTTGAGCCGCCGGATGTAGTGCGCGAACGACTGCAGCGCGATCGGCACCCAGGCGCCGCGGTGCGGGCTGTCGTAGGAGAAGTACAGGGCGGTCTGGTGGTCGTTCTCCTCGCCGCCGTCGTGCTCCATCTTGGCCAGCGCGTACCGCGTGACCAGTCCGCCCATGCTGAACCCGCCGACGGTCAGGGGGTGGTCGCCCGTGCGCCGCGCGATCGCCTCCCGGATCGCGGCCCTCGCGGCCACGGCGTTGTCCAGGATGGAGGCGCTGCGCTCGTCGTAGCCGACGAGGATGACGTCGTAGCCGCGGGCGCGCAGCTCGCTGAGGAACGGGTACGGGCCGCGCTCCAGGATCTCCCAGGAGAAGTCGAGGTCGCTCGGCCCGGAGCTGAAGCCGTCGCCGAGGATCACCGGGCGGGTCAGGCCCTTGCCGGCGTCGGCGAGGTACACCCAGGCGGTGCCGCCCGGCAGCGTCCACTCGTCGTCCGGCGTGGGTGCGGCGGCCGGGGCCTCCCTGGCTTCCCTGGGGCCGGGGGCCAGGGTGATGCGGGCGGCGGACCCGAGGGCCTCGGCGATCTGCCGCTCGTCGGGCCGGCTGCCCGCGGTGGGCTCGTTGGGCTCGGTCATGAAGGGTCCCCTCCGGTTGTGCCGCTTCGATGACGTGCGTGCCGATGACGTTCATGTGCCGATGGCGTTCGGGGTCATCTTCGATACGTCGGGGGGCCGCCGGTAGGTGGTCACGGCGATCCGCGGCGAGGCCGGGGCGCTTTAGGACAGCGCCGTGTTGACCGCTTTTGCGCGTGTCGTACGTGAAGGAGGGCGGCCCCTGCCGTGGCTGTGGCGGACGGGCGTGCGGATCTCGGCCGAGCCGGTGCCGAACTCGGTCAGCGTCCGCGTGCCGGAGCGGGGGAAGTATGTCGCGAAGGCGATACCGCGAAGGCGATACCGCGAAGGCGATACGGCGACGGCGATACCGCGAAGGGCGGCACCCGGCACCCGTGCCGGGTGCCGCCCTCTGTGCGCTTCCGAGGGAGGCGGTTTCCGAGACCTTCAGGCCCGCGCCGGTTCCTCGACCGGTTCCTCGACCGGGGCCGGGACCGGGCCCGCGGCCGTGTCCGGGGAGGCCGCCACCACCGGGGACGCCTCGGGCTGCTCCGCGTTCAGCTCCACCAGCATCTGCTTGCTGAAGCCGAAGAAGTACGTCGCGAAGAAGCCGACCAGGTAGCCCACGAGGAGGCCGCCCGCGTAGATCGCGACGGTGAGACCGAGGCCCTTGTTGCCGTCGAGCAGGGGGAACAGGGCCCAGCCCGAGGGGCCGATCGCCGTGGAGCCGACCTTGTCGCCGATCATCGAGAAGAACCCGACGAACGCGCCGCCCGCCGCGCCGCCCACGCACGCCGTGATGAAGGGGCGGCCCAGGGGGAGCGAGACGCCGTAGATCAGGGGTTCGCCGACGCCCAGGAAGCCCGCCGGGAGCGCGGACTTGATCGTCGTACGGATCGACTTGTTGTGCTTGAGGCGCTTGAAGACCGCGATCGCGCAGCCGACCTGGCCCGCGCCCGCCATCGCCAGGATGGGGAGGAGGACCGTGTAGCCCTGCTGCTCGATGAGGGTGGTGTGGATGGGGATCAGGGCCTGGTGCAGGCCCAGCATCACCAGGGGGAGGAAGAGGCCGCCCAGGACCAGGCCCGCGAAGGCGCCGGTGTTGTCCAGGAGCCAGTTGGCCGCCGTGCCGATACCCGTGGAGATCTCGCCCGCCAGGAACATCAGGCCGAAGATCGTCACCAGGCCGGAGATCAGGACCGTGAGGGTGGGAGTGACGAGGACGTCCACCGCCTCCGGCACCCACTTCCTGCACCACTTCTCGATGCAGGTCGCCAGGACCGCGGCTCCGAGTGCGCCCAGCACACCGCCCTGGCCCGGGGAGAGCTTCTGCCCGAACGCCTCGATGTTCGCCACGCCCGCGTACACGATGATGGCCGCCACCGCGCCGCCCAGGATCGGTGTGCCGCCGAACTCCTTCGCCGTGTTGAAGCCGACGAACACCGCGATCAGCGCCATGAATCCGGAGGCGATGGCGGCGAGGGCCGGGGTGATGGCCGGCAGCCACTCCAGGTTGACCAGCAGGCCGTTGATGCCCGCGATGATGCCGCAGCCGATCAGGGCCGGGATCAGCGGCACGAAGATGTTCGCGATGCGGCGCAGGAAGAGCTTGAAGGGCGTCGCGTTCTTCGCCTTCCTCGCTTCCTTGATCGCGGCGCCCTGTGCCGCCAACTCCTCGGCGGTGAGCGTGTGTTCGGCGGGGGCCTCGGCGCGGCCCTCCGTCACCATGGCCTCGAACTCCGGGGTGACCCGGGCGACCGTGCCCGGACCGAGCACGATCTGGTACATGTCGTCCTCGACCACGCCCATCACGGCGGGCAGGGCCTTCAGCGCGTCGTCGTCGACGAGCGAGCGGTCGGCCAGACCCAGGCGGAGCCGGGTCATGCAGTGGGCTACGGACGTGACGTTCTGGGCGCCGCCGACGAGGGGGAGGATCGCGGCGGCGGTGGCGCGGTTCTTGTCAGGTGCCATGGTGCGGTGCCTTGCTGTGCGGTGCCCGGTGGGGCGGGGTTGGTTCAGGTGGTGCGGGCCGCGTCGAGGGCCGTGCGGAGGTGGCCGGACGAGGCGGCGAGGAGGTCCGCGGCGGTGGCGGCGTCGACTCCGCCGAGGATGGTCAGGACGGCGTTCTTCACCTCCCCGTCGGTGGCTGCGAGGGCGGTCTCGATCTCCTCGTCGGCGGCGCCGGTGGCGAGGGCGACGATCCTGCGGGAGCGGGCCCGCAGCTTCTCGTTCGACGCGCGGACGTCCACCATCAGGTTTCCGTACGTCTTGCCGAGGCGGATCATCGTGATCGTCGAGAGCATGTTGAGGACGAGCTTCTGGGCCGTGCCCGCCTTCAGGCGCGTGGATCCGGTGAGGAGTTCGGGCCCGACGACGACCTCGATGCCGTGCTCGGCGGCGGCCGCCAGCGCGCTGTCCGCGTTGCAGGAGAGGCCGATGGTCAGGGCGCCGTACCGGCCCTTCGCGTGCTCGACGGCGCCGATCGCGTACGGGGTGCGGCCGGAGGCCGAGATGCCGACGACCACGTCGTCCGCGGTCAGGTCCAGGGCGTCCAGGTCCTCGGCCGCGAGCTCCTTGCTGTCCTCCGCGCCCTCGACGGCGGTGACCATGGCGCTCGGGCCGCCCGCGATGAGGCCGACGACCTCGGTGGGGTCGGTGTTGAAGGTCGGCGGGCACTCGGAGGCGTCGAGCACGCCGAGGCGGCCCGCCGTGCCCGCGCCCGCGTAGATCAACCGGCCGCCGCGGGCCATGCGTTCGGCGGTGCCGTCGATGGCGGCGGCGATCGAGGGGAGCTGCTCGGCGACGGCGGCGGGCACGGAGGCGTCCTCGCCGTTCATGATCTTCGCGATCTCCAGGGTGGGCAGCCGGTCGATCTCGGAGAGCTCGGGCCGGAACGCCTCGGTGGTGAGGGTGGCCAGCTGGGCGCGGAGTTCCCCGTAATTGTCACCGTGCTGGGAGGGGGTGGCGTCGGTGGTGGAGGTCATGGCGTCTGCGGCTCTTTCGTGTCTCTTGTGGGCGGCTAGCGGGTGCGGGGGTTGTGGCGGTGGGCGAGCGCCTCGTAGGAGGCGGCGAGGGCGGGCGCCGCCGTTTCGTACGTCCGCTGGGCGACGCCCACGAACAGACAGTCCACGACGAGCAGTTGGCTGGTGCGGGACGACATCGCGGCCGGCCTCAGCTCGCTCTCGCGCGCCGTGGAGGTGGTCAGTATGTGATCGGCGTACTGCGAGACGGCGCCGTCCGGGCGGCCGGTGATCGCGATCGTGGTCGCGCCGTGCTCGAAGGCGACGCGGAGGGGTTCGATCACGTCGCCCGTGGAGCCGGAGTGCGTGATCGCGACGGCCACGTCCTTGGCGCGCAGCGTCACGGCGTTGGTGACGGCCAGGTGCGGGTCGGAGTGCGCGTGCGCGATGTGGCCGATGCGGAGCAGCTTCTGGGCGAGGTCCTGGGCGACCAGGCCGGAGGCGGCGACGCCGTAGATCTCCACGCGCCGCGCGGTGGCGAGCGCGGCGACGGCGGCGCCGAGCTGGACCGTGTCGAGCCCGGCGGCGGTGTCGGCGAGGGTCTGCTGCTCGTCGTACGCGAGCTTGGCGACGACGTCCGCGATGGGGTCGTCGACGGCGATGTCCGCGGTCACGGCGGGCGCGCGGCCCGACTGCTGCTGGGCGGCGAGCCCGGCGAGCGCGAGCCGCAGGTCGCGGTAGCCCGGGTAGCCGAGGAGACGGGCGGTGCGGACGACCGTCGCCTCGCTGGTGCCGGTGAGCTCGGCGAGGCCGGTGACCGTGAGGGCCGCGCATCCCGCGGGGTCGCCCGCGACGGCCTCGGCGACCCGCTGCATGGAGCGGGTCATCGACGGCGCCAGGGTGCGCACCTTGGCCGCGAGGGCGGCGGGGGCGGGGGGCGTGGCGCCCGCGAAAATTTCCTTCACGTCATTGGTCACTCTTGAAAGATATTTTCAGCACGCTGGCCGGGTCAATACCTCTTTGGTCCCGAGGGGTCCCGAGGGCTCCCGAGGTTCGGTGGGACCTTCGGGCACGTTGCGTACGGGGTGACAATTGCCGCATGGACACGATCGACCCCCTGGAGCAGGCGTTGCACGCCGCTCGCGCACTTGTCCTCGCCGACCTCGTCGCCCGTGAGGTCGCCGAGGCCGAGGTCGTCTCGCTCGTCGAGGAGTCGGTGGCGCACCGGCGCTGGTGGGTCGAGCAGTGGCCCGAAGGCATCGAGTACGTCGCCGGGCTCGTCGCCCAGGACGTCCAGGACGCCCTCCTGGAGCGGTACGGACGGTGGCCGCTGTGCCCCGTGTGCGGCTCGGGGGACCCCCACGCGCTGGACGTGGAGCCGGAGTTGGGGCCCGATCCGCACTGGGTGTGCGGGAAGGCGGGCGTGGTGGTGGCGCCGGTGGGCGGGCTCACATGACCGTCTACATAGACCCGCCGACCTGGCCGGGCCACGGGCGGCTGTGGTCGCACCTGGTCAGCGACGTCTCGTACGAGGAACTGCACGCCTTCGCGGCGGGCATCGGCTGCCCGCCGCGCGCCTTCGAACGCGATCACTACGACGTGCCCTCGCACCGCTACGAGGACGCGGTGCGGGCCGGGGCCGTGCAGATCGGCTCGAAGGAACTGGTGCGCAGGCTCACGGCGGCGGGGTTGCGCAGGCCCAAGGGGCGGCCCGCGTAGCGGTGCCCTTACCGGGCGATGCTCTGCGCGGTGGCGTTCTCCGCTTCCGGCACGGGAGTGGCGGACGACGTCACCACGCGGCTCGGAGCCCTGCGGTGCAGGCGGAGCGAGACCGCCACCGCCACGATCGCCGCCGCCGTCATCGCCGCGCCCGCCCACGCCGTGGCCGCGTAGCCGAAGTCGAGGTCGATCACCGTGCCGCCGAGCCAGGGGCCGCCGGTGTTGCCGAGGTTGAACGCGGCGGTGGTGGTCGCGCCCGCCAGGGTGGGGGCCGCGCCCGCGACGTTGAACATGCGGGCGTTGAGCGCCGGGGCCGTGTAGAACGCCGAGACGCCCAGGAGGAACGACAGGGTGATCGCGGCCGCCGGGGTCGCGGCGAACAGGGCCAGGGAGACCAGGAAGACCGTGGAGGCGGCGATGCCGCTCAGGAGCACGCCGAAGAGGTGCGCGTCCGCGACCCTGCCGCCGATCGTCGTGCCGACCAGGGCGCCGATGCCGAAGAGGCCGAGGACCGTGGGGACCCAGCCCTCGGAGAGGCCGGACACGTGCGTGAGGAGCGGGGAGAGGTACGAGAACGCGCAGAAGACGCCGCCCGCGGCGAGCGCGGTGATCGCGACGGAGAGCCGGACCTGGCGGTCGCCGTAGATCGAGAGTTCCTTCTTGAACTGCGGCTTCTCCTCGGGGAGCGGGATGCGGGGGATGAGGGTGAGGACGCCGACGAGCGCGACGGCGGATGCGGCGCCGACCGCCCAGAAGGCCGAGCGCCAGCCGAAGTGCTCGCCGAGGAAGGCGCCCGCGGGGACGCCGAGCACGTTCGCGATGGAGAGACCGCCGATTATCACGGCCATGGCGCGGGCGCGCTGGTTGACCGGCACCATCGCGATGGCGACGGCGGCGCCGACCGCCCAGAATCCCGCGCAGGCGAGGGCGCTGATCACGCGGGACGCGAAGAGGACCTCGTACGTCGGGGCGAGGGCGCCTGCGACCTGGCCCAGGCCGAAGACGGTGATGAGCGTGACGAGGGTGGTGCGGCGAGGCAGGCGGAGCGTCGCGACCGCGAGCAGAGGGGCGCCGATGACCATGCCGATGGCGAAGGCGGAGATGAGGAGCCCCGCGCGGGGGATGGAGACGTTCATGTCGTCGGCGATGGGCGGAAGCAGCCCGGAGAGCATGAACTCACTGGTGCCGAGGGCGAAGACGGCGAGGCCGAGCATGTAGACGGCAACGGGCATACGGGCGGCTGCGCCGGGCTTGGGGGAGGGGTTCGGCATAACAGGTGTGAACGCTGGGGCGGGTGGTGGCATTCCTGGTTGTTCGTCGCGGTGTCCGCCGCTGGGGGACGGGCGGGTGGGTGGGAGACGGACGCCGCGGAGCGGCGGTTCAGGAGATGCCCCCGGGCAACCGGTGAACCAGGCCCCGCCCCGAAGACGCTAGGCCCGGCGCAAGCCGTACGCCCTGTTCGTGTCCCGGTCCGGAAGCCGGACGTAGCCCGCGCGGGTCACCACCGCCTGGGACGCCGCGTTCGTCGGCTCTATCACTGCCAGCAGGGACGTCACTTCGGAGCGGGTCAGGGCCCACTGCGACAGGGCCCGCAGCGCCTGCGTCGCGTAGCCGTTGCCCCTGGCCCGCACCGCCAGGTCGTAGCCGACCTCGGCGACGCCGTTCTCGTCCGGCGGGCCGTGGAAGCCCATGCCGCCGACCGCCGTCTCGTCGGCGGTGCGCACGAGCACGTACATGCCCCACTCGGGCCGGTACACCCCGGACGTGTACGCCTTGGTCACCATCTCCGCGGCCGTCCGCGTCCCCTCGAAGGGCCCGCCTTCGATCCAGGCCAGACCGCCCGTCCCACCCGCGGCGAGATCCGCCGCGGCCGCCGGGGTCACCTCGCGCAGAGCGACCGGGCCAGCCGGAAGCGACGCGGGGTTGCGCCAGCGCCAGCGGGAGAGGGGCGCGCGGCCGGGGAGGGTTCCTCTGCCGGTGGCCCACAGCAGCGTCGTCCATGGTGTGCCGCCGTTGGGGAACGGCGGGACGTGCGGGAACAGGTGGCCGAGGACCGTCTCGCACAGCGCCGCGGGCGGCTCCGCGTCGACGCCGAGGGCCCGGGCGATGTCGTGGGTGTGGAGCAGGAGCTCCGCCACCCCCATCGCCGCGAACCCCGTCGCGTCCGCGCTCCCGGAGGGATAGGGGTGGTAGCCGCGGACCCCGCGGGGCGTCGTGCGGACCACCGCCGTCAGCATCGCGCCGGTCGCCTCGATCACGCGGATCGCGCCCTCGGGGTCCGTGCCCTCGTCGAGCGCCGTCTCGAGGGGGACCCAGCCGTCGGCGGCACGGCCCGTCAACTGGCCCGCGTACGCGACGAGGCAGCCCGCGACGTGCTCCGCCGTCTCCAGGCAGTTCCAGTCGAGCCCGCCCGCCTTCGCGCTCCAGTCGCGGTCCTTCACCGCGCGCAGCACCTCCGCCGCGTGCGCCACGGCCTCGTCGATCCGGTCCCCACCCATGAGAAGCATGCGGAGAGAGTACGGGAGCGGGGGCTGCCGGGCCCCTTGTTTTGTGCGGTGCCTCAGGCCTCCAGCAGGGCCAGTTCCGTCGCCAGGTTCTCCCGGGCCGGCGCCTCCCACTCCGACGCCCCGTGCTCCGTCCTGAACAGGCGTGGGAGCGCGAGGAGTTGGCGCAGCACCTCCGCCCTCCCCGCACGGAACGCCTCGTCCGGCACGAATCCGTACTCCTCGCGGACCGCGGCCGCATAGGCGGCGTACGCGTCCGGCGGCGACGCCAGGATCGCCAGGTCGGCGTCGCACAGCGCCTCGCCGTTGCGGTCCCCGTCCGCGGGGTCGTGCGTGACGGTGAGGCGGACCAGGCGGGCCACCTCGGCGATGTCTTCCTCGCTCAACCCGGCCTCCGCGAGGGCCCGTTCCGCGAGGCGTGCCGAGCGTTCCTCGTTCTCGGAGCGGTCGGGCGCGTACACCGCGTCGTGGAACCACGCAGCCAGGCGGACCAGTTCGGGGTCCTCGGCGTGCTCTTCCAGTACGTCGATGTGGTCCAGGACCGCCGCCAGGTGTGCGGTGGTGTGGTACCGGCGCTGCGGCTCGGCCCAGCGGGCGAGGAGGCGGTCCGCGTAGGGCGCGGGGTCGGGGGTGCCGCGGCTCGCGCGGAGCAGGGCGGTGGCCCAGCGGGCGTGGAGGTCCTTTTCGTCGGCCATGCCGAGACTCTAATCGCTCAGTACCCCCCGGGGGTATGTGAGTGTCCCGGATGTTCCGCCTGTCCGTTGCCATGTGCGGGTCCCGGACGGTTGGCTGCGTCCATGACCGTGACGACCACTGACGAGACCTACGAACCCGACCGTGCCGGACGCCTTCTCCTGGCCGAACGCGACGCCCTCGTACCGCTGTTGAGGGCCGCGCCCGACGAGGCGTACGCGATCCGCACCTGCTGCCCCGGCTGGACCGTGCGGCATCTGCTGGCGCACTGCGGCTCCGCGCTGATGCGGGTGGTGGAGAGCCGCTTCGAGGAGGGCGTGTACTCGCCCGAGAGCAACGAGCGCGACATCGCCGAGCGCGCCGACTGGCCCAACTCCCGCATCGTGGACGAGTTGGAGCGCGGCATGACGGAGGCCGGGCCCGCCATGGCCGCCGCCAAGGGGCGCCTCGACGGCGTCGCGCTGGGGGAGTGGGTGCATTCGGGCGACGTACGCGAGGCGTGGGGCGAGCCGGGGGCGTACGGAGGCGATCGGCTCGCGGACGCGCTGCCGCTGCTCGCCGCGTACAGCAGGTCGGAGTTCAGCACGGCGACACCCGGCCTCGCGGTGCACGCGGACGTGGACGGGTGGGACGAGCCGCTGATCCTCGGCGCCACCGACGGGCGCAGGCCCCCGGCCCGCTACATCGGCGACGCACCGACCCTGATCCGGCTCTGCGCGGGGCGGCCGCTCACGGGGACGCGGTACGAGCTCGCGGGCGCGACGGAAAGGGAGTTGGCGCTCTTCGGCTGAGGTGCCTCGGACGGCGGTGGCGGAGGGCGCGCCGACGGCCCCGGAGCCGAGTGGCCCGGGGCCGATGCGCGGCGGTGGCGCGCGGAGTGTGCTGGACCACGTGCTTAGTCCAGCACGTGGTCCATCCGACGCGAGCCCGTGAGGCAGCCGTGGAAGCAGCCCATCAGTACAACGTTCACGAGGCCAAGACGCACTTCTCGCGCATCCTGGAGCAGGTCGCCACCGGGGAGGAGGCCGTCATCAGCAAGGCCGGGGAGCCGGTCGCCAAAGTCGTGCCGCTGCGCCCCGAGGTGAGGCGGACGGGGCGAGGCTCTCTCAAGGGGCGGATTCACATCCCGGACGACTTCGACGAACTGCCCGACGACATCGCCGACGCCTTCGGGATGCGCTGATGCGACTGCTGCTCGACACGCACGTGGTCCTCTGGTGGCTGGACGACTCGGCCGAACTCTCCGCAGGGATCAAGGACTTGCTGGACACCGAGCCCGCTGTCCACGTCAGCGCCGTCACGCCCTGGGAGATCGCCGTCAAACAGTCCCTCGGGAAGCCGGCGGGCCCGGAGGACCTCGCGGAACGGGTGCGGGACAGCCAGTTCACCCCGTTGCCGATCACCGCGGGCCACGGCGTGCGCGCGGGCAGGCTGCCCGCGCATCACCGCGACCCTTTCGACCGGATACTGATCGCTCAGGCCCAGATCGAGGGCATGACCATCCTCAGTCGTGACAAGTGGATTCCTCGTTACGACGTCCAGGTCATGCCCGTCTGAGCCGGTCCCCGGTCAGTGCTGGTGCCCGCCGCCCTCGTCTGTCCCGGCGTCGCTCTTGTCGGCCCCGGCCCCGCCCACGTGCACGGTGAACGCCGCCGTGCGGACCTTGCCCTCGTGCTTGAAGTCGAGGAACAGGCGGTACGCGCCCTTGCTCGGCGCCGTCGTCATGAACGAGATGCCGGGGCCCGCCTTCGTCTTCCCGTCGCCCGGCTCGCCGTTCGGGTGCACGTGGAGGTAGGCGAGGTCGCCCGACCGCAGGGCCACCAGGTGGCCGTACGCCCCCAGGTAGGGCTGGAGGTCGGTCACCGGCTTGCCGTTCTTCGCCACGTCCAGGGTGAGGTCGCCGCCCGCGCCGGTCCTGAGCTGGCCCTTGAGCGTGACGTCGTAGCCGTCGACCTTCGCGGTGGTGTTGTGCGCGGGCAGTTCCTTCGGCTCGAACTTCCCCGCCACCGAGAGGTCGGCGCCGAGGGTCAGGCCCTCCTTCGCGCCCTCGGGGCGGAAGTCGGCGAAGACGCGGTACCCGCCGGCCTCGGGCAGCTCGACCTTCGTCGACCAGGTGCCGTCCGCCGCGCGGGCCGGGTGCAGATGGCGGTAGGTCGTCAGGTCGCGTGAGGCGACGATGAGGTGGAGCTCCTTGTCGTGCTCCTTCGCGTACGCGGTCACGTTCTTCCCCGAGGAGTCCTTGACGACGGCGAAGCGCAGCTTCTCCTGCCGGTCCGCGTCGATGCGGTCCGTCTTGAGGTCCAGCGTGTAGCCGCGCTCGGAGATGTTCAGGCCGCCGGGCGCGGTCTCCGTCGGTTTGCCCTCTTTCCGCTCGCCGTCGTGTTCCCCGTGCTGAGCCGCAGGCGCCTTGTCCGTGACGGGGTCGATGGCCTGGCCCACGCCGTACGCGGTACCGAAGGTCGCGGCGACGGCGGCGGCGAATGCGGTGATCTTCAGTCCGGTGTTCATGACGGCTCCCTCGGTGATCCCCGCCCGGTGGTTCCGGCCGGTCGGACTCGATGCACACGAAGATACCCCCTGGGGGTATGAAGTCAAGCCCTGTCCGCCTCTTGCGCCGGGTACCCCCCAGGGGTATACATAGATCTCGTGAGCGGTACCCACCCCGGGTATCGCCCCGAGTGTCGACCCCGGGTATCGCCCGGGGTATCGACACCCCTTCTCGTACAGGAGCACCCCATGGCTGCGATCACCACCACGTACAAGGTCGACGGCGTGCACAGCGCGCACTGCCAGGGCGTCGTCACCGACGTCGTCGGCGGCCTCGACTTCGTCTCCTCCGTGCGGGTGCGCATCCCGGAGGGCCTGGTCACCGTCACCAGCGCCGCCGAGCCGGACGACGCGCGGATCGCCGAGACCGTCGAGGACGCCGGATACGACTACGTCGGCCGCGTCTAACCCCCTCTTTCTTCTTCCGCCCCACGTCACGAGGAGTCCGCAGACATGTCCACCACCACATCCGGCGCCCCCGAAGCGGCGCCCACCGCAGAGGTCGAACTCGCCATCGGTGGCATGACCTGCGCCTCGTGCGCGGCCCGCATCGAGAAGAAGCTCAACCGCATGGACGGCGTCGAGGCGACCGTCAACTACGCCACCGAGAAGGCCAAGGTCAGCTACCGCGGCCAGGACGTCTCCGTGCGGGACCTGATCTCCACGGTCGAGGCCACCGGATACACCGCGCAGGAGCCCGCCCCCGTCCGCGCCGAGTCCGACGCGGACGGCGACGCCGACGAGAAGGCCGCCGACGACGAACTGCGGCCGCTGCGCCAGCGGTTGACCGCCGCGGTCCTGCTCTCGGTGCCCGTCATCGCGATGGCGATGGTGCCCGCCCTGCAGTTCGAGTACTGGCAGTGGCTTTCGCTCACCCTCGCGGCGCCCGTCGTGACATACGCGGCCTGGCCCTTCCACAAGGCGGCGTTCACCAACGCCCGGCACGGCGCGGCCACCATGGACACGCTGATCTCGGTCGGCACGTCGGCGGCGTTCCTCTGGTCGCTGTGGGCGCTGTTCTTCGGCACGGCGGGCACCCCGGGCATGACGCACCCCTTCGAGCTGACCATCGAGCGCAGCGACGGCGCGGGGAACATCTACCTGGAGGCCGCGGCCGGCGTCACCGCCTTCATCCTCGCCGGGCGCTACTTCGAGGCCCGGTCGAAGCGGAAGGCCGGGGCCGCCCTCAAGGCGCTGCTCCAGCTCGGCGCCAAGGACGTCACCGTGCTGCGCGACGGCGGGCGCGAAGAGACCATCCCTGTGGGCGACTTGGAGACCGGCGCCCGCTTCCTGGTCCGGCCCGGCGAGAAGATCGCCACGGACGGCAAGGTCGTCGAGGGCACCTCCGCCGTGGACGCCTCCATGCTCACCGGCGAGTCCGTGCCCGTCGAGGTCGCCACCGGCGACGCGGTCACCGGAGCCACCCTCAACGTCGGCGGACGCCTCGTCGTCGAGGCCACCCGTGTCGGCGCCGACACCCAGCTCGCCCGCATGGCCAAGCTCGTCGAGGACGCGCAGAACGGCAAGGCCGCAGCCCAGCGCCTGGCCGACAAGATCTCCGCGGTGTTCGTACCGGTCGTCATCGGCCTCGCGCTCGCCACCCTCGGCTTCTGGCTCGGCAACGGGGCCGGTCTCACCGCCGCCTTCACCGCGGCCGTCGCCGTACTGATCATCGCCTGCCCCTGCGCCCTGGGCCTCGCCACCCCGACCGCCCTCATGGTCGGCACCGGGCGCGGCGCCCAGCTCGGCATCCTGATCAAGGGCCCCGAGGTCCTGGAGTCCACCCGCAAGGTCGACACCATCGTCCTGGACAAGACCGGCACCGTCACCACCGGCAGGATGACCCTGCTCGCCACCCACACTGCGGACAACGCCACCGAGGACGAGGTCCTGCGCCTGGCCGGCGCCCTGGAGCACTCCTCCGAGCACCCCATCGCCCAGGCCGTCGCCGCCGGTGCCACCGCCCGCGTCGGCGGGCTGCCCGCCCCCGAGGGCTTCGCCAACATCGCCGGGCTCGGCGTGCAGGGCGTCGTCGAGGGCCGCGCGGTCCTGGTGGGCCGCACCCAGCTGCTCGCCGAGTGGGCGATCCATCTGCCCGTGGAGCTGGAGCGCGCCAAGGCCGAGGCCGAGGCTGCGGGGCGCACGGCCATCGCGGTCGCCTGGGACGGCGAGGCCCGCGCGGTCCTGGAGGTCGCCGACGCGGTGAAGGAGACCAGCCCCGAGGCGATCCGGCGGCTGCGCGCCCTCGGCCTGACCCCGATCCTGCTGACCGGCGACAACAAGGCCGTGGCCGAGTCGGTGGCCGCGGAGGTCGGCATCGCTCCCGAGCACGTCATCGCCGAGGTCATGCCGCAGGACAAGGTCGACGTGGTGAAGCGGCTGCAGGGCGAGGGCCGCAGCGTGGCCATGGTCGGCGACGGCGTGAACGACGCGGCGGCCCTCGCCCAGGCCGACCTGGGCCTCGCGATGGGCACGGGCACGGATGCCGCCATCGAGGCCGGTGACCTGACCCTGGTCCGCGGCGACCTGCGGGCCGCGGCGGACGCGATCCGCCTCTCGCGTCGCACGCTCGGCACGATCAAGTCGAACCTGTTCTGGGCCTTCGCCTACAACGTCGGAGCCCTCCCGCTGGCCGCCTCCGGCCTGCTCAACCCAATGATCGCGGGCGCGGCCATGGCCTTCTCCTCGGTCTTCGTGGTCGGCAACAGCCTCCGCCTGAGGGGGTTCAAGCCACTGTCCTGATCCGTCCCCGCGGCCACATCCGCCACCCCGGTGCGAGCGACTCGGCTCGCGCCGGGGTGTTCTGCGCGTAGGCTGGTAATTGGACTAGACCTATGCCAGGTTTCCGGCGGTAGTCGGCAGCCCAGCCGACGCGACCAGAAGGAAGAGACATCCATGAGCAAGCGTGCAGTCCTGGAGGTGATCGCCCTCGACGCCGAGGACGCCGTCGCCGCCCAGGCCGGAGGCGCGGACCGCCTCGAGCTGGTGACCGACATGGCCGCGGACGGCCTCACCCCGTCCCGTGAGACCTTCGCCGCGATCCGCTCCTCCGTCGACATCTCGCTGCGCGTGATGCTGCGGCTGGCCGACGGCTTCGCCGCGGGCGACGTCGACGAGCTCGTACGCCGTGCGCGCGAGCTCAGGGCCGAGGGTGCCGACGAGTTCGTGCTCGGCTTCCTCGACGAGGCGGGCGGCCCCGACGTCGCCGCCGTGGAGACCGTGGTGGACGCCCTCGACGGCTGCCGGTGGACCTTCCACCGGGCGATCGACCGCGCCGCCGACCGCGACGCCCTGCGCAAGCAGCTCGCGGACCTGCCGGGCCTGGACACCTACCTCACCGCGGGCTCCGCGGCCGGCGTCGACGACGGCCTGCCCACGCTCCTCGCCGAGGCGGCACGCCGCGGCGAGCAGGGGTACGAACCGCGGCTCCTGATCGGCGGCGGCCTGCGCCTGGACCACCTGCCGCGCCTGAAGGCGGCCGGCGTCGACGCGTTCCACATCGGCGGCGCGGCACGGCCCGACGGCTGGTCGGCACCGGTCTCCGCGGCGGCCGTCGCCCAGTGGAGGACCGCGGTCGACGATTGATCGTTTCCCCGCGGGGCGCGATAGAACTGGATCGACACGGAGGGGACCTCATGCCGAGACCAGCAGATCACACGCGCCCCGCGGAGCGGGCACTCGCGGCCGGGACACTGCCCGTAGCCGCGATGCTGCTCACCGGGACGCTCGCGCTCTACATAGCGCTCGTCGCGTTCGGGAACATCACCGACTTCGACAACAACCAGCAGTTCGTACGCCATGTCCTGGCCATGGACACCACGTTCAAGGACGACGACCTGATGTGGCGCGCGGTGGGGTCCACCGCGCTCCAGGACGCCGCGTACGTGGGGATCATCGCCTGGGAGACGCTGGCCGCGCTCGTCCTCGGCACGGCGACGGTCCTGTGGGCCAGGGGACTGCGCCGCCCGGAGGGCCTGCGTCGTGCCCAACGCGCGGGAACCATCGGCCTGTTGATGCTCATCCTGCTGTTCGGAGTGGGCTTCATCGGGATCGGCGGCGAGTGGTTCGCCATGTGGCAGTCGGAGAACTGGAACGGCCTGGACGCGGCCACGCGCATCGTGACGGTCACGGGCATCGCGCTGATCGTGACGCACCTGCCGTCCGCCGTCTCCGCGGCGGACGGCTCCAGTAAGGCGTCCGAGAAGGCGTCCGAGAAGGCCTCCGAGAAGGCCGACTGACCGGGCGTCAGACGAGCTGCGCGGGCAGCTCCGCCGCGTGCACGACGATCAGGCCGGACACCGCACGGGTCAGCGCCACGTACAGGCGGCGCAGGCCGGTCCGTTCGTCCGGCTCGCCGTCGACCACGGCGGCGGGCTCGTCAAGGACCACGTAGTCGTACTCGAGCCCCTTGGCCAGCGACGCGGGCACCAGCGTGAGCCGGGCGTCGGCCGTGGTCTCCTGGCCGGGGGAGAGGTACGAGATCCCGGCCGCCGTCAGGGCGTCGGCGAGCGCGGGGATGCGGGCGTCCGCGGCGATCAGCCCGATGGAACCCTCGTGCCGCAGCGAATCGGCACACGCCTCCAGGCAGGCGGCATCGAGACCCTCGGCGCCCGCTCCGTCCTCGACGCGCCGCACGGCGAGCGAGCCGGGCGACTCACGCACCGAGTCGACCGCCGCGAGTCCGGGCGCGATGTCGGGCAGCAGCCGCGACGCGTACGAGATGACGTCGCGCGGCACGCGGAAACCGGCCGTCAGTTCCTCCACGACGGCGTCGCCCTTGCCGAGGTGGGCGAGGGCCTCGGCCCAACTCCGGGTCGCCCAGGGCGTGGTGCCCTGCGCGAGGTCGCCGAGGACGGTGGCGGAACCGGTGGTGCAGCGCCGCCCCACGGCGCGGTACTGCATGGGGGAGAGGTCCTGCGCCTCGTCCAGCACCACATGTCCGAGCGAGTGCGTACGCGACACGAGATCGCTCGCCTCGTCGATCAACACGGCATCGGCGGCGGACCACTTGGCGCTCTTGACGCTCCGTGCGGGCTTGGCCCACAGAACGGCCTTCTGCTCCTCCTCGTCCAGGATTCCGTCGGCGTGCTCGGCGAGGAAGTCGGCGTCGGCCAGCAGCCGCAGCACGAGCTTCGCGGGATCGACGGGCGGCCAGACGGCCTTGACCGCGGTCTTCACGGCGGTGTTGCGCGCGACGGCGTCCTGCACGCGGTCGTCGGGGGCCTCGCCGGCCTGCTCCATGCGGACGAGGACGGCGTGGGCGATGCGCTGGGGAAGGGCGTCACGAGCGGCCCCGTACCGAATGTCGCGCTGGAGCAACTCGCCGACGATCTCCTCCAGTTCATACGCCGGTACGCGCCACCGCCGGGACCCGCGCACGACAACGAGGGGCTCGGTGGGCATGGTCACGTGCGACCGCACGGCCCTGCGCAGCACCTCGGCCATGCGGGCGTCGCCCTTGACGAGGGCGGCGGTGGGATCGTCCGTACCCCGCACCTCCACGTGGGCGACGAGGTCGTCGACGGTGGCCTGCTTCACCTCCAACTCGCCGAGGGCGGGCAGCACTTGCTCGATGTAGTGCAGGAAGGAGGCGTTCGGCCCGATGACGAGGGTGCCGGTCCTGGCGAGCCGCTCGCGGTGGGCGTACAGCAGATAGGCGACACGGTGCAGGCCGACGGCGGTCTTCCCCGTTCCCGGCCCACCCTGCACGCACACGCTCCCACTCAGCCCACTGCGGACGATCTCGTCCTGCTCGGGCTGGATGGTGGCGACGATGTCCCGCATCGGGCCCACGCGGGGCCGCTCGATCTCCTGCTGGAGGAGCTTGCTGGTCTTCGCGTCCTCGGTCGCGTCGCTGAGGTGCTCGTCCTCGTACGCGGTGAGGTCGCCGCCGGTGTAGCCGAAGCGGCGGCGCAGCGCGATGTCCATCGGGTCCTTCTTGGAGGCCCGGTAGAACGGCTGCGAGACCGGCGCGCGCCAGTCGATGACCATCGGGTCCCCGTCGGCGTCGTGCACGTGCCGCCGCCCGATGTAGAACTGCTCGCCGTCCGCACCCTCGGCCTGCTCGGCGCCGGGCGCGTGCAGGTAGTCGAGCCGCCCGAAGAAGAGCGGCGTATGGGCAAGATCGGCAAGGGACTTGATCCGCTCGTCGATCTGCCGCTCCAGGACCGCGGCGTTCACCCAGTTCGCGGTGACGTCGCGGATGTCGAGGGCCTCGGCGTCCTCGCGCATGGCACGCAGGGCGGAACGGGACGCGGCGAGGTGACCGCGCTCGCGGGTGAGTGGGTCTTGGGAGTCGACGGGCTCGGGCGCGGACTCGGACTCGGACTGGGCGTGCGCGTGCACGGGGTGCCTCCGGCGGTTCTACGGGATCGTGTGCGGGCCTCTGCTCCTGTGCTGCTCAGGCGAGGTGCCGGCCGGTTTCCGTCCGGGCGGCGGCGCTCCACGGGGGAGGCGGGGAAGGGGGCATCCTAAGTCAGCGATACCTGGCGGGGCCAACGAATTTCCCCGCCGGGCGGGCCCGCTGGTCCAGGGCTCAGCCGTCGGCGAGCTCGGCGACGCCCGTGATCCGGTGCAGGGGGTAGGTGCGGACCTCGTCCGCCGTGTGGTCGTAGGCCGTGACGAAACCGCCCTCCACGCGTACGGGGGCGATGACCCGCTGGCTCGCGGAGCCCTCCGCGTTGACGTAGCCGATCCACACCGCCTCGCCGGTCAGGACCGCGGCCTGCATCGTGGCGAGGGTCTCGGCGGCCGTGGTGCGGGGCAGCCGGCCGTCCGACGCCTCCGGGGCCTCCTTGCGGGGCGCCGTCGACGCCAGGTCGCCCGCGCGGATGGCCCGCACGGCCGCGCCGATGAGGGTGGCGTCGGGCAGCGGAGGCCCGTCGGGGACCGGCTCGGGGGCCGAGCGGGGCGGGGTGCGGTGGGCGTGGGCGCGGGTGATCAGCACGTCGCCCTCCGCGGACTCGGCGGCGGGCGCGAAGCCCATGGAGCGCAGCCCGTCGAGGAGCGTGCCGGGGTCCGCCTGGGCGGCGAGCACGGTGGGCGCGAGGCGGCGCAGGCGCAGGCCCTGGGCGCGCTTGTCGGCCAGGATCTCGTTCAGCAGCGCCTCGTCGTCGCAGCGGACGTACGCGGAGGCGGCGCCGATGCGGAGGTGACCGTGCTTGCGGGCCACGTCGTCGATCAAGTACGCGAGGGGCTGCGGGACGGGGGTGCGGGAGTGCGCCGCGAGGAACGCGTGCAGGTCGGAGGCGGACTGCCCGGCGTCGAGCGCGCGGCGTACGGAGCCGGGCGTGAAGCGGTAGACCGTCGCGCCGCCCTTCGACTCGACGTCGGCGAGCACGGCGAGGGCGTCGGCGAGCGGGCGCTCCAGGGGGCCGGGGGCGACGGCGGTGAGGTCGGCCTGGAGGAGGACGTGGTCCAGGGGCTCGGGGAGGAGGGGAGCCAGGAGGCGGGCGGCTCGGGCGGCGGCCACGGACTGTTCGCCGGGCGCGGGGGTGGAGGCCGCGGTGGGGGGCTGCTTCGGCTTGGGGGACGGTTCGGCGTCCGGGCTCGTGTCCGCTTCGGGGGCGGCGGACAGCAACGCCCTGCCGTGCGTCGACAAGGCGCCTCTTCCCGTGATGCCCAGCAACTCCGCCTCGTTCAGAGTCCATTGGGCGATGCGGGCGCGGAGGTCGAGCGAGGCGGGGGACGGGCGGTGCCAGCGGAGGCGGGCCAGGAGGGACTCGGGGGTCGGCGCCGTGCCCTCGGGGAGCGCGGCGAGGAGGTCGAGGACGCGGCGGCGGACCTCGGGCGCCACCGAGCGGTCCAGGTGCGGGCCGAGCGCGGAGAGCGTGCGGTCCTTGCCGTCACGTCCGCCGACCAGGCCCGCGGTGCGGGTCGCCGCCAGCCAGGCCGTGGCGAGGGCCGCCCAGCGCTCGGGGGCGGGGAGCTCCTGCCATTCGTCGTACGCGGGGGTCGCGGCGTACCGCTCGTCGGCCTGGCCGTCCGAGGCCAGCAGGCCCGCCGCGTAGGCCAGTTCGACCCAGAAGGCGGCCAGCGGCTCGGCCGTGTCGAGGGCGACCGCCGTCCGCTTCAGGTCGCGCACGCTGAGGCCGCCGGCGCGCAGGACCGCGGGGCCGCCCTCGTCCCAGTCCTTGAGGAGCTCCTCGACGGTGGCGAGTGCCGTGTACGCCTGGCCCGCCGCCGTCGCGTCCACAACCTGTGGACGGGTCTCGCGCGCGGCCTCCACGGGCGGCGGGGTCGGCTCGGGCGTGCGGTGGGAGCGCCCCGCGCGCAGGTGCAGGGCGGCCTCGCGGGGCAGGACGACCGTCCCGGGCGAGGTGGGCAGGAGCAGGCCCCGGTCCAGGAGCCAGCGCAGATGCCGGGCCGGATCCGCGGTGACCTGCCCGTAAGGCGGCCCCCACACCAGGCGGGACAGGACCTCCACGGACTCGGCGGGGGCCTCGTCGAGGAGCGCTGACATGCGGGTGCGGTCCTTGAAGAGGGCGGTGAGGGACTCGACCGCGGAGACCGGGTCGTGGGTGGTGGGCAGGCCCGCCGCGGCGACGATGTCCTGGACACGGGTCGGGGACATCCCGGCGGTGGCCTCGGCGACGGTGGGGCCGAGGCCGGTGGGGGACGGGTGCTGAGGTGTGGGGGCGAGGAGTTCGCGGACGGTGCGGACCAGGCGCAGACGGTCGTCCTGCCCCCAGACGAGGGCCTGTTCGTGGAGGGTGGCGAGGGCCTGGGGCAGGGCTTCGACGACGGCGGTGTCGCCGTCGTCGCCCGCCAGGAGCGTGAGCAGCTCGTCGTACGTCGTGGGGTCAGGGGCCACGGCGAGGGTCTCCGCGACCTGCTGGGCGAACCGGTCCAGGCGCTCCAGGGCGCGGACGGCGGAGGCACGGGTCCCGGCGCGGGTGGCGAGCTGGGTGAGGTCGGTGGGGACGGGGTTGAGGAGGTCGGGGCGGGCGTGGAGCAGGGCGGCGAGATCGGCGTCCTCGCGGGAGCGGAGCGCTTCGGCGAGGGAGCGGGGCGGGTCCGCGGGGCGCGGCGTGGTGGGTGCGCTGTCCGTGGGCTGCGACTCGTCGGTGCTCATCCGCCTCACGGTAGCGGGTCGGACGACCCCGCAACCGCCCTCCGGGCCGTCCCCGGCCCGTCCCCGGCCCGATGGTCGGCCGGTCGGGAGCGCGGGTGCACGACGGCAGGGCCCCCTTGATCTCCGGCGCATGCGGCACACTGGACGTTTGGCCAAACGAAAGGGCGCTCGCGTGAACGGTCCCCTCATCGTCCAGTCGGACAAGACCCTCCTGCTCGAGGTCGACCACGAGCAGGCCGACGCCTGTCGCCGTGCGATCGCGCCCTTCGCGGAACTGGAGCGGGCCCCCGAGCACATCCACACCTACCGCGTCACCCCGCTCGGGCTGTGGAACGCCCGCGCCGCCGGACACGACGCCGAGCAGGTCGTGGACGCGCTCGTGGAGTTCTCGCGCTACCCCGTGCCGCACGCGCTGCTCGTCGACGTCGCCGAGACGATGGCGCGGTACGGCCGCCTCACGCTCTCCAAGCACCCCACCCACGGGCTCGTGCTCACCACCACCGACCGGCCCGTCCTCGAAGAGATCCTGCGGTCCAAGAAGGTCCAGCCGCTCGTCGGCGCCCGGATCGACCCGGACACCGTCGTCGTGCACCCCTCCGAGCGCGGGCAGATCAAGCAGACGCTGCTGAAGCTCGGCTGGCCCGCCGAGGACCTCGCCGGGTACGTCGACGGCGAGGCGCACAAGATCGACCTCGACGAGAGCGGCTGGGCGCTGCGGCCCTACCAGCAGCAGGCCGTCGAGGGCTTCTGGCACGGCGGGAGCGGCGTGGTCGTGCTGCCCTGCGGCGCGGGCAAGACCCTCGTCGGCGCGGGTGCCATGGCGCAGGCCAAGGCCACCACCCTCATCCTCGTCACCAACACCGTCTCCGCCCGCCAGTGGAAGCACGAGCTGGTCAAGCGGACGTCCCTGACCGAGGACGAGATCGGTGAGTACAGCGGTACGAAGAAGGAGATCCGGCCGGTCACCATCGCCACGTACCAAGTGCTGACGACCAAGCGGAAGGGCGTCTATCCGCACCTGGAGCTCTTCGACTCCCGCGACTGGGGCCTCATCGTGTACGACGAGGTGCACCTGCTGCCCGCGCCCGTCTTCAAGTTCACCGCCGATCTGCAGGCGCGCCGCCGCCTCGGGCTCACCGCGACCCTCGTACGCGAGGACGGGCGCGAGTCCGACGTCTTCTCGCTCATCGGTCCCAAGCGGTTCGACGCCCCGTGGAAGGAGATCGAGGCGCAGGGCTACATCGCGCCCGCCGACTGCGTGGAGGTCCGCGTCAATCTCACGGACTCCGAGCGGCTCGCGTACGCCACCGCCGAGGCGGAGGAGAAGTACCGCTTCTGCGCGACGACGGCCACCAAGCGGAAGGTGACGGAGGCGCTCGTCAAGAAGCACGCCGGGGAGCAGACCCTCGTCATCGGGCAGTACATCGACCAACTCGACGAGCTGGGCGAGCACTTGGACGCGCCGGTCATCAAGGGCGAGACGACGAACGCGCAGCGCGAGAAGCTCTTCGACGCCTTCAGGGAAGGCGAGATCTCCGTCCTCGTCGTGTCCAAGGTCGCGAACTTCTCCATCGACCTGCCGGAGGCCACGGTCGCCATCCAGGTGTCCGGCACGTTCGGGTCGCGCCAGGAGGAGGCGCAGCGGCTCGGGCGGGTCCTTCGTCCCAAGGCGGACGGGCACGAGGCCCGCTTCTACTCCGTGGTCGCGCGGGACACCATCGACCAGGACTTCGCCGCGCACCGGCAGCGGTTCCTGGCCGAGCAGGGGTACGCGTACCGGATCGTGGACGCGGACGAGTTGCTGGCCGGGGGCTGACGACAGGGAGAGCTTCCGGTCCGCTCCCCGCGGTCCATCGCCGATCGGTACGCTGGGGAGCTGGCGGGAAGCCGATGAACCACAGGCACGTCAAGGGCAAGGAGGGCGCCATGCCTCACCAGGAAATCTATGAGGTGCTCTACACCGAGCCCGCGGCCCGGGACCGCGACCGCCTCGACCCCGTGCGCAGGGCGTCCTTCGACAAGGCCATCGAGATCCTGGCGCGCGATCCGTACACGGAGCACTCGCGGGCGATCGGCGTGGGCGAGCAGGACCGGGAGATCCGCCTGACCTCACAGATCGTGGCGGAGTACATGGTGTCGCGTGGCCGCCTGCTTCTCGTCGTCCTGCGGGTGTTCGACGACGCGGACATCCTGCTGGTCGAGGACTGACGCGAGCAGCGCCACGCCAAGGAGTGCGTACGGCGACGCCAACGGCTGCTGCCACCACGCCAGATGGAGGTCCAGGTCCCCCTGGTGGGGCAGCAGCCAGAAGGTGCGGGCCGTGAAGAGCACGGCCACCGCCGCGGCCAGGCGCGGTCTGCCCTCGGCGATCAGCAGGGCCAGGAGCGGTACGCACCACACCCAGTGATGGGACCAGCTGATCGGGGAGATCAGCAGGGCCGTGAACGCGGTCAGGAGCAGGGCGCGGGGCTCGCCTGCGGCGCGGCGGGTCAGCCAGAGCCCCGCGGCGGCGGTCAGCGCCGCGGGGACGGCCCAGGCGAGGCCCGGTTCCGCGTCGTGCGTGAGCCGGGCCACCAGGCCCTGCAGCGACTGGTTGTCGACGATCCAGGCCTTGCCGACGCGGCCCGTCTCGAAGATCCGCGTGGTCCAGAACTCGACGCTGGCGGCGGGCAGGACGAGCGCGCCGAACACCACGGTTCCGGCGAAGGCGGCCGTGGCGGTGACGGCCTCGCGGACGCGTCCGGTGACGAAGAGGTACGCGATGAAGACGGCGGGGGTCAGCTTGATCCCGGCGGCGACGCCGAGCGCGCATCCCTTGGCCGTGGCGCCCTTCGGCCTGGTCAGGTCCCAGAGGATCAGACAGGCGAGGGCGAGGTTGATCTGCCCGAACAGGACGGTCTGGAAGACGGGTTCGAGCCAGATGCCGAGGGCGGTGGCGGCGCAGAGGGGCGCGGCGCGGGTGGGCAGGCTGGTCAGCCTGCAGGAGAGGTGGACGAGGAGGGCCAGGAGGCCGACGTTCCCGGCGAGGAAGGCGAGCTTGAGGGCGGGCAGGGGGAGCCAGGCAGTGGGGACGAAGAGGGCGGCGGCGAACGGCGGGTACGTGGCCGGGAGTTCCCACTCGGTGACGGTGAACCCGTAGAGATCCCCACCGCGGGCCACGGCGGCACCTTCGGCCCGGTAGACGAGGGCGTCGGCCATGGGGATGCGCTGGACGACGCAGAGGGCGGCGAGGGCGGAGAGGGAGAGGGCGAGGAGGATTCCCGCCGAAGCGATGCTTGTACGTGTTCGCGTGCTCACTGTCCGCTGTCTCACGGTGCCGGAGCCTATCCCGACCCGGCGCCCGCGCCGGGGCCGACGCGGTACCGTCGGGCGGGGCGAGGTGTCAACGGTGCCGCCCCGGAGGGGACTTCGTGGGGATCGAGAGCGACCAGCTGGTCTACGACTATCTGAGCCGGGTCGGAGACCTTGCCCAGCAGCGGCAGCTGCCGTCCGGCACCCGCATGCGCCTGGTCTCCGACCTGCGGAACAGGATCGACAGCAGCCGCTCCAAGGCCGTTGTCGACAGCCCCGCCGCCGTCCGCCGCATCCTCGCCAGGCTCGGCACCCCGGAAGAGGTCGTCGAGGCCGCGGGCGGCGCCCCCGGGGACGTATCGGCGCAGGCGAGCGCCCCGACCGCCGCCGTGCCGACGCAGCGCGAAGGGGACGGCACCTCCAAGCGGCTTCGGCGCATGGTGCCCCGGCCTCGCCGCGCCGCCCCGCAGACCCCGCAGATCCCAGAGGCGGCCGAGACCCCGGAAGCCCCGGAAGCTCCCAAAGAGGCGGAACCGCAAGGACCTTGGGCCTCGCCCCCGCACCTCGCCGGCTCCGACGAGCTGGGACCCAGTGGCTCCGAGCCCGACTGGTGGCGGGTGGACAGCAGCCCGTTCGGCCTCGCCGACAGCGTCCCCGGCTTCGTCGGCGGCGTGGAGATCCCCGAGATACTCAAGCCCCCGCCGTCCCCGGACGATGCCGACCGCCCCCGCGACCTTCTCCGCAAAGAGGGCGAGAGGGAAGAAGGGGAAGAGGGGGACGAGGAAGGCGAGGGAGTCGAGGAGGGCGAGGAAGGGCGCGGGCGGCGCTGGATCCCCCGCCTTCCCGGAGGCTCCGGCGCCGGACTCGGCAACCCGCTGCTCGTCCTCGCCGCCGCCCTGCTGACCGTCGGCGCCGTACTCGACAACTGGCTTGCCCTCGGCGGCGGCTGGCTCATCGCCTACGCCTCCCGCAGGCTCACCCGCACCGAGGTCAAGCTCGCCGTCATGGGCCTCCCGGGGCTCGTGGCGGCCGCGGGGATCACCTGGCTGTGGGGGCGCAGCGACGGCCGCTGGGGCGATCCGATCAAGGACGGGCACATGAGCGACGCCATGGCCGAGACCTGGCCATGGGTGGTGCGCGGCGCGGCCGTCGCCTCCGCGCTCTTCCTGCTGTGGAGATCGCAGCGGCAACGGCCGTGATGTGCGGGGGAGTTACTTCTTCTCCGTCAGGTCCTTCTGCATCTCGTCCAGGATCTTCTCCGCCGCCGTGTAGCCGATGCCCTGGATCCACAGCTCGTCGTCGACCGTGTGGACGTTGCCCGACTTCACCGCCTTCATGTTCTTCCACAGGCTGCTGCCCACGGTCTGCGTCTCCTTGGCCTTCTTCGGATCGCCGTACGTGGACTGGAAGATGACGTCCGTGTCCGCGAGGTCGATCTTCTCGGGGGACAGGTCGTAGGAGAAGCCGTCCTTCGCCTTCGCGGAGATCGGGGCGCGGCCCAGGCCCACGTCCTTGAGGATCGTGGCGATGTAGCTCTGGTCGCCGTAGAGGCGGATGTCGGCGCCCTCGATGAAGCGGATGACGTTGACCTCGGTCCGCTCGGCCTTCGCGGGGCCGCCGATGGCCTCCGTGACCTTCTTGGTGTGCGCCTCGTAGTCGGCGACGACCTTCTCCGCCTCGGCCTGCTTGCCCATCGCGTCGGCGTGCACCTGGAAGTTCTCCTTCCAGGGGTAGCCCGTCGTCTCGGTCATCACCGTCGGCGCGATCTTCTTGAGCTGGTCGTACTTCGCGGCGTGCCGGATCTTGGAGGTCAGGATCAGATCGGGCTCGAGCGCCGCGATGGCCTCCATGTTCGGGTTCATCATCTCGCCGACGTCCTTGATGCCGTCGACCTCGTCCTTGGGCAGATAGCCGAGGAAGCCCGACTCCGCCTCGACGTGCGTGGAGCCGACCGGCTTCACACCCAGGGTGATCGCGGAGTCCAGCTCGGCCGTGTCGAGGACGACCACGCGCCGAGGGCTGACGGGGACCTCGACGTCACCCATCGCCGTCTTGACCGTGTGGGTCTTTCCCGAGTCCGCGGAGCCCGCGTCGGAGTCCGAGGAACCGCAGGCGGCGAGCGTCAGCGCACCCGTCAGGGCCAGGGCGCCGGTGACGAGCGGGCGACGGCGGCGCAGCGGGGAGCGGAAGCGGGTCATGGGAACCATGGAGGCCATGGGGACGCCTTTCGTGAGGTCAGGCGGGGGAGGGGGCGGGAGCGGTCGCGGACCACGGTGCCCCGGGGACGACCAGCGGGGAGCCGGTCACGGGGTCCGGGACCACCACGCACTCCAGGCCGAAGACCTCGCGCACGAGATCCTCGGTGACGATCTTCGAGGGGGCACCCTCGGCGACGACCTCGCCGCTCTTCATGGCGACGAGGTGGTCGGCGTAGCGCGCCGCCTGGTTCAGGTCGTGCAGGACGACGACGACCGTGCGGCCGCGGTCATGGTTCAACTGGCGTACCAGATCGAGGACTTCGACCTGGTGGGAGATGTCCAGATATGTCGTGGGCTCGTCCAGGAGCAGCAGGTCCGTGTCCTGGGCGAGCGCCATCGCGATCCACACGCGCTGGCGCTGGCCGCCGGAGAGCTCGTCGACGGAGCGTTCGGCGAGCGCGGCCACGTCGGTGCGCTCCATCGCCTCCGTCACCGCCTTCTCGTCCTCGTCCGACCACTGCTGCCACCAGTGCTGGTGGGGCTGGCGGCCGCGCGAGACGAGGTCGGCGACGGTGATCGCCTCGGGCGCGACGGGCGTCTGCGGGAGCAGCCCGATCTGCTGGGCGATCCTCTTGGTGGGCAGCTCGGCGAGCGCCTCACCGTCCAGCAGGACCGCGCCGCTCTTCGGCTTGAGCAGTCGGCCGAGCGCCCGCAGCGTCGTGGACTTGCCGCACGCGTTGGGGCCGACGATCACGGTGACCTTGCCGTCGGGGATCGCGAGGTCGAGGCGGTCGACGACCGTGCGGTCCTCGTAGGCGAGGGTCAGCTCGCTGGCCGTAAGGCGGGCGGTCACGACGTGCCTCCATTGCGGACGGAACGGCTGCGGATGATGAGCCAGATCAGGTACGGGGCGCCCACGGCCGCCGTCAGGACACCCACGGGCAGCTCGGTCGGCGAGAACAGCCGACGGGCCAGCAGGTCCGCCAGGACCACGATCAGGGCACCCAGCAGCGCCGAGCACAGCAGCGGGATCTGCGCGGTGCGGGTGAGGCGGCGGGCGATCTGCGGGGCGAGGAGCGCCACGAAGTCGACGGGGCCCGCGGCGCCGGTCGCCACCGAGGCGAGGACCACACCGAGCAGGACGAGCCCGAGGCGTACGCGTCCCAGGCGCACCCCGAGCGACGTCGCCGTGTCGTCGTCCATGGTGACCGAACGCTGCGCGCGGGCCGCCCAGAGGACGAACGGGAGCAGGACGAGCAGGGTCAGGCCGAGCGGGTTCGCCTCGGCCCAGCCGCGGCCGTTGAGGGAGCCCGTCATCCAGATCTGGGCCTGCTGGGCGACGAGGTAGTCGCCCTTGGTCATGAAGAGCGTCGTCACCGACCGCAGGGCGATGGCGAAGCCGATGCCGATCAGGACGAAGCGGGTGGCGTGCAGGCCGCCGCGCCACGCGAAGACGTACACGAGCGCGGCCGCGGCGATGCCGCCGATCACCGAGAGGTAGGGGAGGACCGTGTACGACGTGATCCCGAAGGTCATCGCCCCGACGGTGAGCGCGCTCGCGCCCTGGCTGATGCCGATGATGTCGGGGCTTGCGAGGGGGTTGCGGGCCACGGTCTGGATGAGCGCGCCCGCCACGCCGAACGCGGCGCCGACGAGCAGCCCCACCACCATGCGGGGTTCGCGCAGCGTGCCCACGACCAACTCGTCGGCCGAGGGCTGCCCGAAGACGACCTTGAGGGCCTCGACGGGCTGGACGAAGGACTCACCGACACAGAGGTACGCGAGACAGCCGGCGGCGAGCAGCAGAGCGAGGCAGGCCGCGACGACGGCGGCGCGCCGATGCACGAGGAGGGCGGCACGCCGCACACGAAGAACGGCGTATCCGGCGGGACGTACGCGCCGTGGGGCAATCGGGCGGGTGGGTGGGAGACTTCCGCCGCGGAGCGGCGGTTCAGGAGATACCGGGCTCACGCAGCCACCGCCTTCCTCCGCACCAAGGTCACAAGGAACGGCACCCCGATGAGCGCGGTCATCACACCCGCAGGCACCTCACTGGGCGGAAAGATCACGCGCCCCACCGTGTCGGAGACCAGCAGCATCACAGGCCCGAGGACGGCGGCCATCGGCAGCACCCACCGATGATCACTGCCCACGATCGCGCGAGCGATGTGCGGCACGGCGAGCCCGATGAAGGCGACGGGCCCGGCGGCGGCCACGCCCGCGCCGGTCAGGATCGTCGCGCCGAGTCCGCCGACGATCCGTACCGTCGCGACGTTCTGGCCGAGCCCCTTCGCCACGTCCTCGCCGAGCGCGAGCGCGTCCAGGCCCCGCGCGACCGCGAGGACGAGCACCAGACCCACGAGCAGGAACGGCCAGATCTGGCCGACGATCTCGGCGTCGCGCCCGGAGAGCGAGCCCACCTGCCAGAAGCGGAACTCGTCGAGCGCGGAGGCCTTGGTGGTGAGGATCGCGGTCGTCACGGAGACGAGCAGCGCGTTGATCGCGGCGCCGCCGAGCGCGAGCTTCACCGGGGTCGCGCCGCCCCGCCCGCCGGACGCGATGGCGTAGACGGCGACCGAGGCGATCCCGGCGCCGACGAACGCCCACCACACGTATCCGGTCAGTGTGTGCACCCCGGCGAAGGCGATGGCGAGGACGACTCCCACCGACGCGCCCTGGCTGATGCCGAGGATGCCGGGGTCGGCGATCGGGTTGCGGGTGATGCCCTGCAGGACCGTGCCGGCGAGGGCGAGCGCGGCGCCCACCATCAGGCCGATCACGGTGCGCGGCACCCGCATCTCACGGATCACTTCGGCGGAGTCGCTGTGCCCGCCGTGCAGCAGCGCGTCGAGGACGGCGGACGGCGCGATCGCGCGGGCGCCGACGGCGAGGCTGAGCAGGACCGCGAGCAGCAGGGCCACGACGGCCGCCGTCATCACGACAGCGCGTCTGACGGGCACACGCATCGGCTGAGCTCGTTTCACGGGGAGTGACGGGGGGGGAGGGGAACGGCAGTCGGTAAGGCTTGGCTAAGTCTACGGGCGGCCCCGGCCACCGCCCTCGGCACAATGGGCGCATGACCTCACGCGCGCCGACCGTCGGCTTCGACCTCGACATGACCCTCATCGACTCCCGGCCCGGCATCAGGGCGGCCTACCGGGCGCTCTCCGCGCGAACGGGTGCGTACATCGACGCCGACCTCGCCGTGACACGGCTCGGGCCGCCGCTGGAGGAGGAGTTGCGGCACTGGTTCCCCGAGGCGGAGATCCAGGAAATGGGCGATCTCTACCGTGAGATCTATCCCACACACGCCATAGAGCCGACGCTCGCGATGCCCGGCGCCCGCGAGGCCGTCGCGGCGGTCCGCGCGCACGGCGGGCGGGCGATCGTGGTGACCGCCAAGCACGAGCCGAACGCGAAGCTGCAT
Organism: Streptomyces sp. NPDC041068; assembly: GCF_040647455.1. Lineage (NCBI taxonomy): Bacteria > Bacillati > Actinomycetota > Actinomycetes > Kitasatosporales > Streptomycetaceae > Streptomyces > Streptomyces sp. NPDC041068. The sequence goes on along the minus strand of NZ_JBEZCG010000024.1, from coordinate 68,815 downwards.
CTGTCGCACCTCGGCATCGAGGCCGACGCGGTCATCGGCTGGCTGTGGGCGGAGGCGAAGGCCGAGGCGCTGCGCGAGCACGACGCGGCGGCGTACGTCGGGGACCACACCGGTGATGTACGCGGCGCACGTACGGCGGGCGCGCTCTCCGTGGCGGTCGCCACCGGGCCGTGCGACGCAGCGGAACTGCGCGCGGCGGGCGCGGACGTGGTCCTCGGCGATCTGACGGAGTTCCCCGCCTGGCTGGATGCGTACGTCGCGCAGGGCGCCGCTAGGTAGCGTTGGCCTTGGCCTGGCGGCGCTGCACGGCGATGCCGCGCAGCACTCCGGCCGCGGCGATGAGGAACCCGACGCCCATCAGCATGCACACCGCGTACGCGATGGACGGAAAGGGATCGGTGCCCAGGAACAGCGGGGCCACGGTGACCAGTGTGGCCACGGCTCCGACGAAGAAGACGATTGCTCCGGTCCGGACCATGCCATCGCCCGGACCGGCGGAATTCGCTTGGGTTTTGTCACGCACCCGACCAGGGTAGTTCCCAGCGCGTAGGAAGAATCCGGGGACGTCTTGTCACCGGCCCACGGACCAATAGTCTTGGTGCCGGCGGGTCGGGCGACCCGCTGTAGTGCTATCCAGAGCCGTTTTGCCCGTCCTACCGGACGGGCGGATGCGGCATAGACGAGTACGACGAGTACGAGGACGAGGACTTCACGTGCCTACCGGCAAGGTCAAGTGGTTCAACAGCGAGAAGGGCTTCGGCTTTCTCTCCCGCGACGACGGCGGCGACGTCTTCGTGCACTCCTCCGTACTGCCCGCCGGCGTCGACACACTCAAGCCGGGCCAGCGTGTGGAATTCGGTGTGGTCGCGGGGCAGCGCGGCGACCAGGCCCTGTCGGTGACGATCCTCGACCCGACCCCGTCGGTGGCGGCCGCGCAGCGCCGCAAGCCGGACGAACTGGCATCGATCGTCCAGGACTTGACGACGCTGCTCGAGAACATCACGCCGATGCTGGAGAAGGGCCGCTACCCCGACAAGGCCTCGGGCGCGAAGATCGCGGGGCTCTTGCGAGCGGTAGCGGATCAACTGGACGTCTGACGCGCGGGGCTCCGCCCCGGACCCCGGACCCCGGTCCTCAGGGGAACGCCAGCGCGTCCGGCGCCAGGGCGGGGACGAGCCCCTCCGCCGCCGCCCGCGTCAGCAGTCCGCGTACGGCCGCGTAGCCGTCCTCGCCCAAGTCCGCCGTGAACTCGTTCACGTAGAGCCCGATGTGCTGGTCCGCGACCGCCGGGTCCATCTCCTGGGCGTGCTCCAGGACGTACGGGCGCGAGGCCTCCGGGTCGTCCCAGGCCATGCGGACCGAGGCGCGGGCGGCGTCCGCGAGGGAGCGCAGCAGATCATCGCCGAGCGACCGCTTGGCGATGATCGCGCCCAGTGGGATCGGCAGCCCCGTCGTGGCCTCCCAGTGCTCGCCCATGTCGGCGAGACGGTGCAGGCCGTAGTTCTGGTACGTGAAGCGCGCCTCGTGGATGACCAGGCCCGCGTCGACCTTGCCGTCGCGCACCGCGGGCATGATCTGGTCGAAGGGCAGCACCACGATCTCGCCGACGCCACCGCCGGTGAGCGTGTCCGCGGCCCAGAGGCGGAAGAGCAGATACGCCGTCGACTTCTCGCTGGGCACGGCGACCGTCTTGCCGGTGAGGTCGACTCCTGCCTCACGCGTCAGGACGAGCGGCCCGCAGCCGCGGCCGAGCGCGCCGCCGCAGGGCAGCAGCGCGTACGCGTCGAGGACGTAGGGGAGTACGGCGTACGACACCTTCAGGACGTCCAGGTCGGACGCCTGCGCGGAGGACGCGGCGCGCTCCGCGATGCCGTTGGTGATGTCGATGTCCGCGAACGTGACGTCCAGTTCGGGGGCGCCCGGCACCCGGCCGTGCGCCCAGGCGTCGAAGACGAACGTGTCGTTGGGGCAGGGCGAGTACGCGATGCGCAGCGCGCGGTCGAGGGCCGTGGCCTGGGGCTCAGTCATGTGTGTTCCAACTCCTCAGTACCGGCGCGAACTTCCCGAACGCGTCGCTCAGCGCGGTCAGCGCGTCGCCGATCCGCCAGGCGGCGCGGTCGCGCGGGCCGACGGCGTTGGAGACCGCGCGGACCTCCAGGACGGGCAGGCCGTGCAGGGCGGCCGCCTCGGCGACACCGAAGCCCTCCATCGCCTCGGCCAGGGCGCGCGGATGACGCAGCCGCAGCTCGGCGGCGCGCTCGGCGGAGCCGGTCACGGTGGAGACGGTGAGGACGGTGCCCCTCGCGGCACCGCAGGCACCGGCCACGTCCCGTACGAGGGAAAGCGGCGGACGGTGGGTGACGGCGCCGAAGCCGAGCTCGGTGACGGGCGCGAAGCCCTCGGGGGTCTCGGCGCCCAGGTCGGCGACGGTGATCTCGTCGGCGACGACGACCGAGCCGAGGGGCGCGTCGGGCGCGAAGCCGCCGCCGATGCCCGCGGAGATCACGAGGTCGTACGCCTGGTCGTGCTGTGCGGCGACGCCCAGGTGCAGGGCGGTCGCGGCCGCCGCGGCGGCGGGGCCCACTCCGACGGTGACCACGTCGACGCCGCTGCCCGCGGGCAGCCCCCGTGCCACCGCCTCCAGCTCGGCTGGGACGGCGGTGGCGACGAGGACGCGCGGACCGGACGGTGAGGTCACGGTCAGGAGTCGGAGTCCTTCTCGAACTTGAACGACCACAGGCCGGTCGCCTTCTGCGTGCCGCCCTTGCCGCCCTCGAGGAGGCTGACGGTCGACTTGCTGCCGCCACCGCCGTACTGCTGGTTGAAGAAGACGCTGCCCGGGATGACCACGTACGTCTTCTTGCTGGCCTCGGTGAGCGGCTGACCGTTCATCAGCAGCGTCCAGCCCTTCTCGGCGATCTCCGGGTCGACGCCGAAGCGGACCTTCTCGTCGGGATCGACCTTGATGGACTTGACGTCCTTGTCCATCAGGCAGGACTTCAGCTGGGAGTCCTTGAGCTCCTTGCCGTCGTTGTAGCAGGAGGCTTCCGTGTTCACCGACTTGCTGCCGACCGTCACGGTGGCCAGCGGCGTCGGCTTGTCACAGGCCGAGAGGACGAGGAGTCCGGCGGAGACGGCGCCAAGGGCGGCCACGGTGCGGCGGCGACGTGCCGCGCTGTTCACATTCGCGGCTCCGCCGCGGAGCAGGGAGGTCATGGCCGAAGGCTATCGGGCGCGTCGAGGGGTCGGGTTACGTGGGGGTCGCGGGCGTGCCGCTCACGCCACCCGGGGGCGGCGGTCGGCGCCCTGCCGGGCCGTCGCGAGAAGCCCTCGTACGGTCGAAAGCCAGCCGACCGCGACGATCCCCGCGGCCACCGACAGGCCGAGCGTCCCGATCAGCGGCAGGGCGATGCCGATGGCGCCGCCGAACACCCAGGCCACCTGGAGCAGCGTCTCGGAACGGGCGAAGGCGGAGGTGCGGACCTGTTCGGGGACGTCCCGCTGGATCAGCGCGTCCAGGGACAGCTTCGACAGGGCCTGCGCGAAGCCCGCGCACGCGCCGAGGACGGCGACGGCCACCGCTCCGAAGAACACCGCGGCCGTGATCGCCACGCCCAGGACCACCGCGACGACGGTCACGATGATGACCTCCGGTGCCCGTGACTTCAGCCAGGCGCCGACGGCCGTGCCGAGCGCGTTGCCCGCGCCGGCCGCGACGCCGACGATGCCGAGGGAGACCGCCGCGCTCTGCCCGGTGAGCGGATGCTCGCGCAGCAGGAACGCCAGGAAGAAGATGAGGAAGCCGGAGAGACAGCGCAGCGAGGCGTTCGCGGCCAGCGCGTGGGTGACGGCGGGGCCGACCGTACGCAGTCCGAGGCGGCGTTTGCGGGTGGTGTCGGCGGCGGCCTCGGTGCGGGCGTGCAGATGCAGGTGCTCCTCGTCGGCGGCGAGCAGCGCCTTCGCCTCGCCCTTGGCCGAGTCGACCTTGCGTGGCAGCGAGAACGAAAGGAACATCCCGGACACGAAGATCACGAAGGCGCCGAACAGCGGCCAGCGCGGCCCGATGGTCTGCAGTCCGGCTCCGACGGGGGCGGCGACGGCGGTGGCGAGCAGGCCGCCGAGCGTGACCCGCGAATTGGCCTTCACGAGGGAGAAGCGGGGCGGCAGGAGGCGTGGCACGACGGCGCTTCTGACCACGCCGTACGCCTTGGAGGCGACGAGGACGCCGAGCGCCGCGGGGTAGAGCTCGACGCTGCCGGTGGCGACCGCGCCCGAAAGGACGAGCGCGAGCAGGGCACGGGCCAGCATCGCGCCGGCCATCGCGGCGCGGCGGCCGTGCGGGAGCCGGTCCAGGAGCGGGCCGATGACGGGGGCGAGGAGCGTGAACGGCGCCATCGTGATGGCGAGGTAGAGGGCGACGCGGCCGCGGGCCTCGTCGGTGGGCACGGAGAAGAAGACGGTGGAGGCGAGCGCGACGGTGATCATGACGTCCCCCGCGCCGTTCACCGCGTGCAGCTCGATCAGCTTGCCGAGCCCCGATTCGCCCGCGCCGTGGGCGTGGGTCGCCTTGCGGATTCCCCTGGCCGTGCCGGTGAAGGGGAAGTGCAGGGCCCGGCCCAGCGCACGCGCGGTCCGTCTCGCCGGGCCCGGCGAGACGGTTGCTACGGACGTCGACCTGGTGGGGGCCACCTCGTCATAGTGCCCCCTCGGGGGGTCGACTAGTGCGGATACGGGCTGTGAGCCGTGCCGCGGCTGCTCCGCGGACGGCTCGTGGGCGGGTTCGCGGGCGGTTCGGAGGCGGGGCGTGGGTGGGTTCGCGGGCGGTTCGGGGGAGCGGCGCGGGAGGTCGTCGCGTACGTCGGTGTAGGCCCACGGGCCGGGAGAAGGTAGCGTGCGTAGCGCGCCTGCGGCGGTTGTTCTTGGCCGCGCGCCTCTCGGTCATCCCGCAGAATGGATGACGTAGGTGCGCCCGAGGACGTCGGGCGCGGACGTTGACGCGGCCCACTGGTCCGCTCCGTCCGTACCCCCGCGTAAGGGTGGCGCACTCGTGAGACGGCGTAGGAGAGAAGCGATACTTGTGAGCGCAGCGACAACGCGAAGCCGTACCCCGCGCACCCCGCGTACCCCCGACCGCCTGTGCGCCGAGGCGGTGGGGTTGGCGCGTGCTGCGGCCGAGGAGGCCGCCGCGCCCGGTGTGGTCGGTGAGCACGTCGAGGTCGTCGTGGAGGGCGACCGTGTGGTCACGCACCTCTTCGAGTGCAAGGAGTTCGGCTACCGCGGCTGGCGCTGGGCGGTGACGGTCGCCCGTGCCTCGCGGGCGAAGGTCGTCACGCTCGACGAGACGGTGCTGCTTCCTGGCCCCGACGCGCTCCTCGCCCCCGAGTGGGTGCCGTGGAGCGAGCGGCTGCGGCCGGGTGACATGGGCCCCGGCGACCTGCTGCCGACGGACGCGGAGGATCTGCGTCTGGAGCCCGGTTTCTCCGGCGAGGAGGAGCCGCCGCCGAACTCCGTGGTGTCGCAGGCCGTGGCTTCTCAGGAACTGGCGGATCTCGTCGAGGCGGAGGACGCCGAGGTCACGGCGGGGCCGCCGGCCGATCTGCCGGTCGCGCCCGCGCGCGGCTCGATCGCGGCGGTCGCCGACGAGCTGGGCATGCGGCGGGCGAGGGTCCTGTCCCGCTACGGCCTGCATGTCGCCGCCGATCGCTGGGACGAGGCGTACGGCGCGAAGACCCCGATGGCGCAAGCGGCCCCTGCGGGGTGCGCGAGCTGTGGGTTCCTGTTGCCGATCGGCGGGTCGCTCGGGCAGGCGTTCGGGGTCTGCGCCAATGAGTTCGGCCCTGCGGACGGTCGTGTCGTCTCGTTGTCGTACGGGTGCGGTGGGCACTCGGAGGCAGCGGTCATGCCGAAGCCGCCGCGGCCGGCGCCGCCGGTTCTCGACGAGACGAAGGTGGACGTCCTGCCGCTTCGCCCGGCGGCGGACTCCGGCTCGGTGAGCGCGGAGGGGCCGAGCGAGGACCTCGGCCATTCCTAGGCCCGGAGGCTGAGCGGTCCCTGTTGCGGGGCGGGGCCGTGTTTGCGGGCGGTGGTGTGGGGCGGTTTCTCTCGGCTGGGGCGTTGTGGGGCGTACCCGGTGTCATCGGTTGCTCCTGGAGCGTGGGCTCCTCCGGCATCGGACAGCTCCCGCGTCGCCGCTTCGCGGCGTTGTCCCCACCCGCCCGCCCTTTTGATGCAGGGCAAACGGGTGGGTGGGCGGGAAACCTGCCGCGGGGCGGCGAAGCTTCGGCGAGGGATGTTCCAGGCGTGCACGTACGCGGCGAAGCTTCGGTGGAGGGACGTACCCGGGTGCAAGCCCACCCCGGCCCCGGAGTGGCGAAGCTTCGGTGGAGGGACGTACCCGGGCGCAAGCCCACCCCCCCGCCCCGGAGTGGCGAAGCTTTGGTGAGGGACGCACCCGGGTGCAAGCCCACCCACCCCCGCCGCCGAGCGGAAGCCACGCCCGCTGGGACCCCCGCGGGAAGCGGTAGCGTTCCGCCGCAGAGCCAAGAGCCACCGCCCAAGCCAGCGCAGCGCCATCGCAGAGGAGAGCAGACCACCGTGAGCAAGACCGTGCGGCCGGCGGCCGAGGGCACCGACCCCTTCGGCACCGCCCGCCTCCGCCGCGGAGTCCTCGACGCCTGGGCCGCCGCCCCGGCCCGCTTCCGTGAGGACGCCAACGCCGAGGAGGACCTCGCCCTCGGCGGCTACCGCGACCGCCTCGTCGTCGAGCTCGCCCAGAACGCCTCCGACGCCGCCGCCCGCGCGGGCGTCCCCGGACGCCTCGCCCTGACCCTGCGCGACGGAGTCCTCGCCGCCGCCAACCGCGGCGCCCCCCTCGACGCCGCCGGCGTCGAGTCCCTCTCCACCCTCCGAGCCTCCGCGAAGCGGGAGGGACACGAGACGAGCGCGAGCACGAGCGTCGGCCGCTTCGGCGTCGGGTTCGCCGCCGTGCTCGCCGTCACCGACGAGCCCGCCGTCGTCGGCCGCACCGGCGGCGTCCGCTGGTCCCTGTCCGAGGCACGCGAACTCACCGCGGAGACCGCCCGGTTCAGCCCCGGCCTCGGCGACGAGGTGCGGCGCAGGGACGGCCACGTACCGCTGCTCCGCCTCCCGATGGCCGCCGAGGGCACCGCCCCGGACGGCTACGACACCGTCGTCATCCTGCCCCTGCGCGACGCCGCCGCCGAGGACCTGGTGGCCCGCCTCCTCGACGGTGTCGACGATGCTCTGCTCCTCGCCCTGCCCGGGCTGGAGGAAGTCAGCATCCACACCCCCGACGGCGCCACCCGCACCCTGCGGCGCCGCTCCGAAGCCCCGTACACCGTCGTCGAGGACAGCCGTGACGGTACGACCCGTTGGCGTACCGCCAGTCGGCAAGGCCCCCTCGACGCCGCCCTGTTGAAGGACCGGCCCGTCGAGGAGCGGTTGCGCCCGCACTGGTCCGTCACCTGGGCCGTACCCGCGGGGCCCGACGGAACCCCGGAGCGCCCCCGCACCACCCCCGTCGTGCACGCGCCGACGCCGAGCGACGAGCCGCTGGGCGTACCGGCGTTGCTCATCGCGTCGTTCCCGCTGGACACCGCCCGGCGGCACGTCGCCGCAGGGCCCCTCGCCGACTTCCTGGTGGAGCGCGCGGCCGACGCGTACGTCGAACTCCTCGCCGACTGGCGGCCGGTGACGGAGGAGATCATCGGTCTCGTGCCCGGTCCGCTCGGCAAGAGCGAGGTCGACGGCGCGCTGCGCCACGGCATCCTGGAGCGGCTGCCGCGCACCGCCTTTTTGCCCCCCGCCCTGCCCCGGGCGGAAGGCGACGAGGAGGAGCTCCCTGAAGTCCTGCGGCCCCGTGACGCGGAGGTCGTGGAGGGCGCGGGGGCCGACACCGTCCGGGTCCTCGCCGAGGTGCTCCCGAGCCTGCTGCCCGCGGGCCTCGAGCGCCGCGCCGAGCTGCGCACCCTCGGCGTCGCCCGCGTCCCGCTGACCGAGGCGATCGACCGCCTCGCCGGTCTGGAGAAGGAGCCGGACTGGTGGCGGCGGCTGTACGACACCCTGGCCGGGGTCGACCCCGACCGGCTCTCCGGGCTTCCGGTGCCGCTGGCCGACCGGCGTACGACGATCGGGCCGCGGCAGGTGCTGCTCCCCGCGTCCGGCGACGAGCGCGACCCTGCCTCCCTCGCCCGCCTGGGTCTGAAGGTCGCCCACCCGGACGCCGCCCACCCCCTCCTGGAGAAGCTCGGCGCGCTGCCCGCGACGCCCCGCGCCGTGCTCACCACGCCGCAGGTGCGCGCCGCCGTGGCGGCCTCCCTGGACGACGACACCTGGGACGAAGAGGCGCTGGACGCCGAGGAGTTGGCGGAGGTCGTGCTCGGCCTCGTACGGGACGCGAACCTCGCGCCGGGCGACGAGCCGTGGCTGGGCGCCCTCGCCCTGCCCGACGAGGACGGCGAGCTCGCCCCCGCGGGTGAGCTCGTGCTGCCGGGTGGCGCCTTCGCCGAGGTCATGGGGGACGACGAACTCGCCCTCGCCGACCAGGAGTTGGCCGACCGCTGGGGCGAGCAGCCGCTGGCGGCGTGTGGTGTGCTCGCCACCTTCGCCCTCGTACACGCCACCGATGTCGTCCTCGACCCCGATGAACTGGAGCCCCGTGAGGGCGACTTCGCCGAGCCGGACGACGCGGGTCTCCTGGATGCCGTGGACGTGTGGTGCGAGGACGTGCTCGACCGGCTGCCCGACGCCCCGGTGCCGCCGGTGGCCACGGAGATCGTCGCCGTGCGGGATCTCGATCTGGTCGACGAGGACCGCTGGCCGCAGGCCCTTGCGATGCTCTCGCGTCCGCCGCTGCGCGACGCGCTGACGCAGCCGCTGCGGGTGCTGCTTCCGGACGGCACGACGGAGACCGTCCGCTCGTACACGGCGTGGTGGCTGCGCGGCAATCCGGTGCTCGGCGGCCGCCGCCCCGCAGGGCTGCGCGCGGAGGGCGGCGATCCGCTCCTCGTGGGCCTGTACGACGCCGCGGACGCGTCCGGCTTCGGCGACGAGCAGGTGCTGCGGGCCCTCGGCGTACGGACCTCCGTCGCCGCCCTGCTTGAGGAGCCGGGCGGCGCCGCCGAGCTGCTCGACCGCCTCGCGGACCCGGAGCGGACCGTTTCCGCCGCTCAACTGCACGCCCTGTACGGCGCCCTGGCGGATCTCGACCCGCAGCAGGTGACGCTCCCCGACGAGCTGCGCGCGGTGGTGGACGGCGAGGTCGTGGTGGTCGACGCGGCGGACGCGGTGGTCGCCGACGCCCCCGACCTGCTGCCGCTGGCCGGCGGTGTGGCGCTGCTGCCCGTGGCGCCCCGCAAGGCCGGGGACCTGGCGGAGCTGTTCCAGGTGCGGCGCCTGAGCGAGACGGCGGCCGTCGAACCGGCGGGCGAGGGCGTCGAGCACGCGGTGCCTCAGGCGGTGCGGATCCTGCTCGGGGCGGCGACCCCGGAGACGTACGTCGAGCACGAGGAACTGGTCGCGGGCGGCGTGGAGCTGGACTGGCGGCGCACCCCGGACGGCACGGTGCACGCGGCGACGCTGGAGGGTGTCGCGGCGGGGCTCGCCTGGGCGGCGGGTCAGTGGCCGCGCCGCTTCGAGGTGGCGGCGCTGCTCGAAGATCCTTCGCGGACCGATGAGTTGGCGCGGGACCGCTGGTTCGACTGAGGTCCGCTGAATTGAATGTCAGGTTCCGCCCCTTTTCGGACTGCTCGAATGGGGTGGAATCTGACATTCCATTACTCGGTCACAAAATGTTTGCCCGCTGTACAACCAGCCGCCCCTGTCGAGGGTCTGATCTTCCGAGTCAACAGACTCCTAGATCATTCGGGACTCGCGTGACGGCAGTCGCAATGCACCGCGAGCTCCCTTTGCAACAGGGGAAACAACATGCGTATCCGTGCCACTGTGGCCGCCGTTTCCGGCGCCCTGGCCCTTTCGGCCCTCGCTGTTCCCGCCGCCACCGCGGCCGACGAGCCGAGCGCTCCGAACCTGTCCCCGTTCGTCGCGAACGCCCCGTCCGCCGCGGGCGCTTCCGACACCAAGGTCACGAAGGTCGTCGTCAACGGCGGCAAGGACATCGTGGTCGGCACCACGAAGACGAAGTTCGTCAAGGTCGCGGTCACCCTGACCGACCCCGACGGCATCAAGGACTCCATCGGTTTCCTGTGGCACGGCAGCGACTTCGAGACGAAGATCGACGGTGCGATCACCCCGCCGGACGGCGTCCAGGACGCCGACTGTGTCAAGGCCGACGAGACCACCTCGACCTGCACGATCGAGATCATCGCCAACCCGAAGGACAACATCTACGGCAATGTCCTCGCGGGCAAGTGGAAGGTCGCCGTGGGCGCGGTGGACGGCCAGGACAACGAGTTCTTCGTGGAGAACTTCCAGTCCCACTCCGTCAAGCGTGCCGCCAAGCTGACCACCAACGCCTCCCCGGAGCCCGTCAAGAAGGGCAAGACCCTCACCGTCACCGGCGCCCTGACCCGCGCCAACTGGGACACCTCGAAGTACGCGGGCTACACCAAGCAGGACGTGAAGCTGCAGTACAAGAAGAAGGGCACCAGCAGCTACACGACCCTCAAGACGGTCAAGTCCGACACCAAGGGCAACCTGAAGACCACGGTGACGGCCTCCGCCGACGGCTACTACCGCTACGTCTTCGCCGGTACGTCCACGACCCCGGCCGTCACCTCGACGAGCGACTTCGTGGACGTCCAGTAGCAGCAGCCGCCCCTGCCGTCAGGCGGGAAAGCGGCGGTCCACCCAGCGGTAGACGACCTCGATGAGCAGTGAGGCCACCGCCGCGATCGCGACCGCCGCCCACGGCATCGTCGTGCCCACCAGCTTCAGCTGGAAGAAGTCCTGGAGCCAGGGCACGGTCAGGACGAGCAGGAAGCCGAGACCCATCGCGCCGATCAGGCAGATCCGCCACCACGTGTAGGGGCGGGCGATGATGGCGAGCACCCACATGGCGATCAGGAACAGCGCCAGGGTCGCCGCGCTGGTCTCGGCTTCCCGCGCGCCCGCGCCCTCGTAGTGGTGCCGGGCCAGGAGGTACGTCGCGAAGGTCGCGAGGCCCGCGATGACGCCGCCCGGGATGGCGTACCGCATGACCCTTCGTACGAAGTGGGGCTTGGCCCGCTCCTTGTTGGGCGCGAGGGCCAGGAAGAACGCGGGGACGCCGATGGTGAGGGTGGAGAGCAGCGTCAGGTGGCGCGGCAGGAAGAGGTACTCGACCTGTGAACAGACCACCAGCAGGGCGATGATCACCGAGTAGACGGTCTTCACCAGGAACAGCGTGGCGACGCGCGTGATGTTGCCGATGACGCGGCGGCCCTCCGCGACGACCGAGGGCAGCGTCGCGAAGCTGTTGTTGAGGAGCACGATCTGGGCCACGGCGCGGGTCGCCTCCGAACCCGAGCCCATGCTCACACCGATGTCGGCGTCCTTCAGGGCCAGCACGTCGTTCACGCCGTCGCCCGTCATCGCGACCGTGTGGCCGTGCGACTGGAGGGCGCCCACCATGTCCCGCTTCTGCTGCGGGGTGACCCGGCCGAAGACGGTGTGGTCGTCCAGCGTCTTCGCCATCTCCTCCTTGTCGGTGGGGAGCCTGCGCGCGTCGACGGTGTTCTCCGCGCCGGGCAGCCCGAGCTTGCCCGCGACGGCGCCCACCGAGACGGCGTTGTCACCGGAGATGACCTTGGCGGCGACGTCCTGCTCCTCGAAGTAGCGCAGGGTGTCGGCGGCGTCGGGGCGAAGGCGCTGCTCCAGGACGACCAGGGCGGTGGCGCGCGCCCCCGCGGCCACGTCCGGGTCGTCGAGGTCGCCTGCCGCGCGGGCGAGCAGCAGGACGCGCAGGCCCTGGTGGTTGAGCTCCTCGATCTCGGCGAGGGAGGGGTCGCCCTCGGGAAGCAGCACGTCGGGCGCGCCGAGCAGCCAGGTCGACGTGGTGCCGTCGCCCTCGCTGAAGGAGGCGCCGCTGTACTTGCGGGCCGAGGAGAAGGGCAGGGACTCCGTGCAGCGCCAGTCCTCGCTGTCGGGGTAGGCGTCGATGATCGCCTGGAGCGAGGCGTTGGGCCGCGGGTCGGATTCGCCGAGGGCGCCGAGGACCGTGCGTACGTATGCCTCGTCGCTGCCGTTGAGGGGGCGCAGCTCGGTGACGTCCATGCCGCCCTCGGTGAGGGTGCCGGTCTTGTCGAGGCAGACCGTGTCGACGCGGGCCAGGCCCTCGATCGCCGGGAGTTCCTGCACGAGGCACTGCCGGCGGCCGAGCCTGATCACACCGATCGCGAAGGCCACGGAGGTCAGGAGCACGAGCCCCTCGGGGATCATCGGGACGATTCCGCCGACCGTGTAGGCGATGGACTCCTTGACGTTGTCGTCCTTGACGACGAGCTGGGAGATCACCAGGCCGATGGAGGTCGGCACCATCAGCCACGTCACGTACTTGAGGATCGTGGAGATGCCGGAGCGCAGCTCGGAGTGGACGAGCGTGAAGCGGCTGGCCTCCTCGGCGAGCTGTGCGGCGTACGCCTCGCGGCCGACCTTGGTGGCGGTGAACGCGCCGCCGCCCGCGACCACGAACGAGCCGGACATCATCTTGTCGCCGGGCTTCTTGATGACCGGGTCGGCCTCACCGGTCAGGAGTGACTCGTCGACTTCGAGGCTGTCGGTCTCCACGGCCTCGCCGTCGACCACGATCTTGTCGCCGGGGCCGAGTTCGATGACGTCGCCGAGGACGATCTCGGAGGTGGAGACCTCGGTGGCCCTGCCGTCGCGCCGCACGGTCGGCTTGGCCTCGCCGATGACGGCGAGTCCGTCCAGGGTCTTCTTGGCGCGCCACTCCTGGATGATGCCGATGCCGGTGTTGGCGACGATCACGAAGCCGAAGAGGCTGTCCTGGATCGGCGCGACGAACAGCATGATCACCCAGAGCACGCCGATGATCGCGTTGAAGCGGGTGAAGACGTTCGCCCTGACGATCTCGCTCAGGGAGCGCGAGCTGCGTACGGGTACGTCGTTGATCTCGCCGCGAGCGACCCGCTCGGCGACCTCCGCGGTGGTCAGGCCGGTGGCCCGCGTCGGGGGTGGCACCGGGTGGACCGGGTCGAGTTCGGCGCCCGCGTCGATATGCGTCATGCATTCGACGGTAAGCGTGGTCTTGGGGCTTCACCCCTTGAATGCCCCAAAGATCCGACCACGGTAGGACCCGTCCCGTCCCGTGGTTGTACGGACTACTGGGGCCGCGCGCCTTCCGAAGTGACCTTCGCCCTCTTGATCGCGGCGTCGCGCCCCCGTACGTACCAGACGCCGATGAGGCCGAGTCCGCCGCCGGCCAGGCAGGTCCAGATCCACCAGGTCGCGTCGCGGTCGTCGAACCAGCCGTAAAACGGGAGCTGGGCCAGGAAGAGGACGAACCAGAGGATCGTGCCGCCCGTGATGGTGGCGACCACGGGGCCCTCCAGGGGCTCCGGCGCCTCGTGCTTAGGGGTCCACTTCGCCATGCGTACAGCTTACGAGGCGTGGGCGGCGCCCCTTACACCCCTTGTGCCTCAAGGGTCTACGCGCGGAGATAGCGATTTCCGCCTCATGTATTCATACTGAAACGGCTCGTTAATGGCCGGTTGCTTTCGTACGAAGTTCCAAATCGACCGGAAGTAAATGCTTAACGATCTTTCCCTTCCCTGAGTTCACGAGGTCCCGCATGCCTTCCTCGGCCACTGCCCCGGTCGACGCCAGCAAAGAGCCGCCGCAGCCCCCGAAGAACGGGCTCGACGCGTACTTCAAGATCTCCGAGCGGGGGTCCACGCTCGCCCGCGAGGTGCGCGGCGGCTTCGCCACCTTCTTCGCGATGGCCTACATCATCGTGCTGAACCCGATCATCCTGGGCAGCGCGAAGGACATGTACGGGCACCAGCTCGACAACAAGCAGCTGGTCACCGCGACCGTGCTGACGGCGGCCTTCACCACGCTCCTCATGGGCGTCATCGGCAACGTCCCGATCGCGCTCGCCGCGGGCCTCGGCGTGAACACCGTGGTCGCCCTCCAGCTCGCGCCCCGCATGTCGTGGCCCGACGCGATGGGCATGGTCGTCCTCGCGGGCTTCGTCGTGATGCTGCTGGTCGCGACCGGCCTGCGCGAACGCGTGATGAGCGCCGTGCCGCTCGGGCTGCGCAAGGGCATCGCGATCGGCATCGGCCTCTTCATCATGCTGATCGGCCTCGTCGACTCCGGCTTCGTCTCGCGCATCCCGGACGCCGCGCACACCACCGTCCCGCTGCAGCTCGGCGGCGACGGGCACCTCAACGGCTGGCCCGTCCTCGTCTTCGTGCTCGGCGTGCTGCTCACCCTGGCCCTCATGGTGCGCAAGGTGCCCGGCGCCATCCTCATCAGCATCGTCGTCATGACGATCGTCGCGATGATCATCAACTCCGTCGCGGACATCCCCTCCTGGGGTCTGACCAGCCCGGAGTGGCCCGGCAACCCGGTCTCCACCCCGGACTTCGGGCTCGTCGGCGAGATCAGCATCTTCGGCGGCTTCGAGAAGGTCGGCGTCCTGACCGGCATCCTCTTCGTCTTCACCGTGCTGCTCTCGTGCTTCTTCGACGCGATGGGCACGATCATGGGCATCGGCGACGAGGCCGAGCTGACCGATGCCAACGGCAACATGCCCGGCATCAACAAGGTCCTCTTCGTCGACGGCATCGCGGTCGCCGCGGGCGGCGCCTCGTCCGCCTCGGCCACCACCTGCTTCGTGGAGTCCACGGCGGGCGTCGGCGAAGGGGCCCGCACGGGCTTCGCGAACGTCGTCACGGGCGGGCTCTTCGCCGTGGCGCTGTTCCTCACGCCGCTCGCCACGATGGTCCCGTCCCAGGCGGCCACGCCCGCGCTGCTCGCGGTGGGCTTCCTGATCCTGTCCGGTTCCATCCGGGCGATCGACTGGAGCGACTACACGATCGCGATCCCCGCGTTCGTGACGATGCTGATGATGCCGTTCACGTACTCGATCACGAACGGCATCGGCATGGGCTTCATCGCCTTCACTGTGCTGCGTCTCGCCGCGGGCCGCGGTCGCGAGGTGCCGGTGGCGATGTACGTGGTGTCGGCGGTGTTCGCCTTCTACTACCTGATGCCGGCGCTGAACCTGACGTAAGCGCCCGAAGCCGAAGGGGCGCGGCGTCTACGCGACCCCGTAGAACTTCTCTGTCTCCTCGACGGACGTCTTGAATCGTTCGTCGAAGTCATCCCGAATGAGCGTCCGGACCACATAGTCCTGGACGCTCATTCCTCTTTTGGCCGCGTGCTGTCGGAGCCGGTCGAGCAGCTCACCGTCTATCCGCAGGCTGAGCACTGTCGATCCCATGCGAGACAGGGTCCACGGGCCCCGAGGGCGGATGCGTCGCTTTCCGAAGTCGACTCACTCATATGGGTGACGAAAGGGTTCGGTATCCAAGCCACGGGAAACCGAGTGGTCTTTAGCGAGGGTAATGAGTTACGCTAACAAACATGCCGGACCTCTCCCATGGTGACGACGCCGTCGCCGTGAACGCCTTGCGCTCCGCTGTGATGCGCCTGTCCCGTCGACTCAAGCACCAGCGCGTCGACGAGTCGCTGAGCCCCACCGAGATGTCGGTGCTCGGCACCCTTGCCCGCTGCGGCAGTGCCACTCCGGGCGAGCTCGCCCGCAAGGAGCATGTGCAGCCGCCGTCGATGACCCGCATCGTCGCCCTGCTCGAGGCCAAGGGGTTGGTCCGGCTCGAGCCGCACCCCGAGGACCGCCGCCAGAAGGTGGTGACCCAGACCGAGACCGCCGAGGCCATGCTCGAGGAGAGCCGCCGCAAGCGGAACGCCTGGCTGGCCGGTCTGGTCGAGCACCTCGACGAGGACGAGTGGGAGCGGCTGCGCGCGGCCGCACCCGTCCTGGAGAAGCTCGCGCACCTGTAGTCCCGCGGCACCCCGCGGGCACTCCCGCCCCGCCCGCGGGAGACGTACGTATGCCCAAGGAGGCGAACCCACTTTGAGTACGGGATCCGGAGCAGACTCCGCCCCCGCACCAACCGCCCTCGACAACCCTGTCCGCCCCCGCAAGACTTCGATGTTCAGCTCGCTGAAGATCCGCAATTACCGGCTCTTCGCGACCGGCGCCGTCGTCTCCAACACCGGCACCTGGATGGCCCGCATCACCCAGGACTGGCTGGTGCTGAGCCTGACCGGATCCTCCGCGGCCGTCGGTATCACCACGGCCATGCAGTTCCTGCCGATGCTGCTCTTCGGCCTGTACGGCGGCGTGATCGCCGACCGGTTCGCCAAGCGCAATCTGCTCTTCCTCACCCAGGGCGCGATGAGCCTCAGCGGGCTCTTCCTCGCCGCGCTCACGCTCAGCGGCCACGTCCAGGTCTGGCACGTCTACTTCGCGGCCTTCTTCACCGGCCTCGTCACCGTCGTCGACAACCCGACGCGGCAGTCCTTCGTGTCCGAGATGGTGGGGCCCGACCAGGTCCGCAACGCCGTCTCGCTGAACTCCGCGAACTTCCAGTCCGCGCGGCTCATCGGCCCCGCGGTGGCGAGCGCGCTGACCGCCGCCGTCGGACCCGGCTGGGCGTTCCTCGCCAACGGCCTGTCCTTCCTCGCACCGCTCACCGGCCTGATGCTGATGCGCACCGGCGAGCTGCACCACACCGCGCGGGGGTCGCGTGGCAAGGGGCAGCTGCGGGAGGGCCTGAACTACGTGTCGAAGAACCCCGAGCTGATCTGGCCGATCGTCCTCGTCGGCTTCATCGGCACGTTCGGCTTCAACTTCCCGATCTGGCTGAGCGCCTTCGCGGACGACATCTTCCACGGCGGCGTGGGGATGTACGGGCTCTTCAACACCCTGATGGCGATCGGCTCGCTGGCCGGCGCGCTGCTCGCCGCACGGCGCGGCACCTCGCGGCTGCGGCTGCTCGCCGGGGCGGCCGTCGCCTTCGGCGTGCTGCAGATCGTCGCGGCCTTCGCGCCCGACCTGTGGCTGTTCGTCGCGCTGATCGTCCCGATCGGCATCCTCGGCCTGACGGTGAACGTCACCGCCAACTCCTCGGTCCAGATGGCCACGGACCCGGAGATGCGGGGCCGTGTCATGTCGCTGTTCATGATGGTCTTCACCGGCGGTACGCCGCTCGGCGGGCCGCTCTTCGGCTGGCTCGCCGATGCCTACGGCGTCCGGGTCAGCATGGCCGTCGGCGGTCTCGTCTGCGCGCTCGCCGCGGTGGGCGTCGGCTTGATGCTGGGGCGCGCCGCGAACCTGCGGCTCAAGGTGGACCTGCGCCGCGGCCGGCAGCACGTGCAGTTCGTGCCGAGGGAGCGGGAGCTGGCGACCGCGGCGTGATGCCGTGCGGCGCCTCCTGGCCGTGCGGCGCCTCCTGGCCGTGCGGTGTCTCTTGGCCGTGCGGCGCCTCTCGGTCGTGCGGTGCCGGTCACAGGTGCCGGGCCAGGATCTGGCCCGGCCACCTGCCGTCGGGGCCCGTGAAGGCCTCGGTGGCGGTGAAGCCGTTGCGTTCGTAGTAGGCGACGAGTGCCCGGTCGTCGCCCGCGTAGCAGTCGACCCTGAGCAGCCGGACGCCCTGCCTGCGGGTCTCCGCCACCGCGTGCGCGAGCAGGGCGGCACCCACCCCGCGTCCGGCGAACCGCCGGTCCGAGGCCAGCAGATGCACGTACCGCTCGGGTTCCTGGGCCGGGGCGACGTATGACCCGGGTGCGTCGGTGAGGGTCAGCGTGCCCGCCACGGTGCCGTCGATCTCGGCGATCCAGGGGGCGCCCGTGGTCACGTACTTCTCGACCATCGCCACGGCGTTCGGGTTGGTGGACCAGGGCTTGGTGCCCCACTGTCCTGTGCGGCCCCGCGACACGAGCCAGGCGACCGCGCCGTCGAACAGGCCGAGGATCGCGGGAATGTCGTCTGCGCCGCCTTCTCTGATGCTGATGTGCCCTGTGTGCTCTATGTGTTCCGTGTGGTCTGTGTGACCTGCATGATCCATGTGACCCATGTGATCTATGTGACCCGTGTGATCCATGAGGGGAGGCTAGGTGAGTCGTTCGCGTCCGGTCCAGGGAGACTTTCCGTCATGAGACTCTTCGCCGCGGTTCTCCCGCCCGACTCCGCGAGCCGCGAACTGGCCGCGGCCGCAGCCGAGTTGAAGGCCCTGCCCGGCGCGGACGAGCTGCGCTGGACCGGGCGTGACGGCTGGCACTTCACGCTCGCCTTCATGGCGGAGGTGGCCGACGAGACGGTGCCGGACCTCTCCGTACGCCTGGAGCGGGCGGCGCACCGGACGTCCCCCTTCCCGCTCGCTCTGCGCGGCGGCGGGCACTTCGGGGGGCGGGCGCTGTGGGCGGGCGCCGCGGGCGACGTGGCCGCGCTGCGCCTGCTTGCCGCGCGGGCGGACGCGGCGGCGCGCAAGGCGGGTATCGCGATGGAGGAGCGGCACCGGCACTACCGCCCCCACCTGACGCTGGCGCGCGGCCGTGGCGAGACGGATCTCGGGCCGTACGTCGATGCCCTTCGGCCCTTCGAGGGCGCGGTGTGGACGGTGGGGGAGCTGGCTCTCGTACGCAGCAATCTGCCCAGGAGCGGGGTGCCGGGGGAGCGGCCGCGCTATGAGGTCGTCGGGCGGTGGGCCCTGGGAGGCGGCGCGGGGGCGCCGGGCGGCGCCGGTTAACCTCGACTACGTGGACCCGAAAACCAGGAACCGGATCATGGCCGGTGTGCTCGTGCTGATGTTCGTCGTGGTGGCGGTGGCGGCCGCGTTCGGTTAGTCGAACGCGGGCCGTCCCGCGTACTGCCGTGCCGGTGACGGCTACCAGGCGAACGACTCCGGCGAAGGGCCGGGTCCCGGGAAGATCTCGTCCAGCGAGGCGAGGAGCTCCTGGGAGAGGTCGAGCTCGACGGCGCGCAGCGCCGAGGTCAGCTGGTCCGCGGTGCGCGGGCCGACGATCGGTGAGGTGACGCCGGGCCGGGTCAGCAGCCAGGCGAGCGCGACCTCGCCGGGCTCCAGGCCGTGCTTGTCGAGCAGATCCTCGTACGCCTGGACCCGCGCGCGGACCTCCGGCTTGGCGAGCTCGGCCGCGGCGCGACCGCCGGTGCGGCGTGAGCCCTCGCCCTCCTTCTTCAGGACGCCGCCGAGCAGGCCGCCGTGCAGTGGGGACCACGGGATGACGCCGACGCCGTAGTCCTGTGCGGCCGGGATGACCTCCATCTCGGCGTCGCGCACGGCGAGGTTGTAGAGGCACTGCTCGCTCACGAGGCCGTAGCTGCCGAGGCGCCGGGCGGTCTCGTTGGCCTGGGCGATCTTGTAGCCGGGGAAGTTGGACGATCCGGCGTAGAGGATCTTGCCCTGTGCGACGAGGGTGTCGATGGCCTGCCAGATCTCCTCGAACGGCGTCTGCCGGTCGATGTGGTGGAACTGGTAGATGTCGATGTGGTCGGTCTGCAGCCGCCTGAGGCTGGCCTCGACCTCCCTGCGGATGTTGAGCGCGGAGAGCCGGTCGTGGTTGGGCCAGGTCGGCTCGCCGTCCGGGGTCATGTTCCCGTACACCTTGGTGGCGAGGACGACCTTGTCGCGCCGTCCGCCGCCCTGGGCGAACCAGGTGCCGATGATCTCTTCCGTGCGGCCCTTGCCGACGGTCTGGCCGTAGACGTTGGCGGTGTCGAAGTAGTTGACGCCCGCGCCGAGCGCAGCGTCCATGATCGTGTGGCTGTCGGCGTCGTTGGTCTGCGGCCCGAAGTTCATGGTCCCGAGCGTGAGCCGGCTGACCTTGAGTCCCGTGCGGCCGAGTTGTGTGTACCTCATGGGGGCCCAGCCAATGCCTTGGAGTGGGCTATAGGCAAGGGGAGTTGGGGCGGCCCGGGTCAGTCGCGGGGGAATTCGTCGGCTTTGAGGGCCAGGTCGACGACGGTGCCGGCCAGGTCGATATCGTGGCGCTCCTCCCCGGCTGCCCCTCGATCAGGTGCAGCCGCGCAGCGCAGCGATACGCACGGAGGCGAGGTCGCGTCCGGTCACGCGCCGCCCAGCCACCCCGCCGCGTCGAGCCGGAACGCCTCCGGTGGGACGACGGTGCGCAGGTCGTCCTCCAGGGCGCCGAGGCGTCGTACGCCGATGGCCTCGGCCCACTCCGCCCGCAGCTCCTCGAAGATCGCCGCCGACCGGCGCAGCGCGTCGATGCCGTGCGGGGTGAGGCGGATCAGCTTGCGGCGGGCGTCGGCCGGGTCGTCCGTGCGGTGTGCGTAGCCGAGGGCGATGAGGCGGTCGACGGTCTTGCCCGCGGCCTGCTTGGAGACGCCGAGGCGGCGCCCGATGTCGCTGGCGGTGGCGCCTTCGGCCCCGATGGCCTGCATCGCGAAGCCGTGGGCGGGGCGGACGTCGGGGTGGCCCTGGTGGGCGAGTTCGGCGTGCAGGCGGTCGATGAGGGTGCGGAAGCCGGCGAAGAGGAGGAGGGGGAGCTCGTAGCCCCGGCCGTTCCCTTCGGGGTTCCCCGTGTCCTTCCTCTCGCCTTCCTCCTTGCCAGTATCGACAACCTGGTTTACCTTCTTTTCGTCAACCATGTTGTCCACCTTAGAGGCCTTCAAGGGGTACGTGATGTTTGCCGAGCACACGCTGGAAACCGCACCGCCTGCCTCGCGTCAGGCCATGGAGAACACCGCCGCCGCCTTCGGGAAGGTGCCGGACGCGGTCGCCCGCCTCGCGGAGTCGCCCGAACTCCTCAATGGTTTTCTTGAGTTGAGCGCGTCCTTCGAGCGCGCGACCCTCGACCCCGTCGCCCGGGAGGTCGTCATCATGACGGTCGCCGTGCGCAACGACTGCCACATCTGCGTCACGATGCACACGGGCAAGCTGCGGAAGCTGGGCGCGGAGACGGGGGTGATCGCGGCTCTGCGGGAACAGCGGCCGCTGGACGACGAACGCCTTGAAGCGGTACGGCAGTTCACGCTCAGCGTCCTCGCCACGGCGGGCGGGGTCGACGACGCCGCCCTGAAGGAGTTCTTCGCGCACGGCTACACCGAGCGCAACGCCCTCGAAGTCGTCCTGGGCATCGGTACGTACACGATGTCGACGCTGGCGAACCGCCTTACGCGGGCGGCGTAGGCGTACGCGTAGGCGGGTCAGTCCGCCGTCCGCGCCAGGTACGCCACCGCGCCGACCACCCCGAGGACGGCGCAGACGGCCACCGTGATGGAGCGGGCGGTGTCGCCGAGGCCGAGCGGGTAGCTGATGCCCGCCCCGATCGCGATGCCGAGGATGGCGAAGCCGGTGTGGGTCCATATGACTCGCTGGAGCCGACGTTGCTGGTAGTCCATGGCTTGATCCTGCCGCGGCGGCCGGGCCGTGGGAAAGCCGGGGGGGGGCGGGCCCGGGGAGGTCACGTCCGGTACATCAGGCGCCGCAGGACCGTCTCCATCGGGCCCCGGCGCCCCGCCCGTTCCAGCGCGTACGCCCCCGCCACCGTCACCAGCCACACCCCTGTGGCGACCAGCGCCACCGTCGCGCTGGTCAGGTGCGCGCCGAGGCCGAGTCCCCAGGCGGCGAGGAGAGGAGCGAAGAGGAGGGAGTGCGTGAGGTAGCAGGACAGGGAGCGCTTGCCGACGGCGGAGACGGCGGTGACCGCGACGGCAGCCCGTGCGCCGTGCCTCGCCGGGCGCCGCGTCCACCAGTGGGCGAAGAGGGCGAGGGTGGCGACGTACCCGAGTCCGGCGGCGTTCCCCGTGACGTCGCGCAGCAGGCTCAGGGCCCCCGACTCGCTCTGCGCGTCGTCCGGTACGTCGAGTGCGCCGATGTGCGCGAGGGCCGCGGGCAGGGCCCCGAGCCAGCCGATCGCGATGCCGAGCACTGCCGTGCGGCGCAGGAGGGGGAGGTGGCGTCCGGGTTCTTCGAGGATCCGGTTCCTCGCGGCCCAGAAGCCGAGCAGGAACACGGTGAATCCGCCGCCGACGAGGGAGAGCGGCGCGGCGGCGAAGGTGACGAAGAGGCCGCTTTCCAGGCGGGTCCCGGCGGCGCTGACCCAGCTCGGGTCGTCCGCGGCGTAGGCGGCCGAGCCGGGTTCGGCGCCCGCGTCGCCGAGTGTCCCCAACTCGCCCCGCATCCAGGCCGACACGATGGGCTCAAGCGCGCCGAAGAGCAGCAGTGCGGCGCCGATCCCGATCCACCACTTCAGCGCGCGGTCACCGCGGCGCAGGAAGAGCAGGCCGAGGGCGAGGCTCAGCAGTCCGTAGTAGCCGATGATGTCGCCCGCCATGAGGAGGGTGGCGTGCGCGAGGCCGATGACGATCAGCAGGAGGCTGCGCTTGCGGAGGATCTTCGCGGCGTCGCGCGGTGCGGTCCCCGCGGAGGTCTGGCGCAGGTACAGCTGTGTCATGCCGTACCCGAAGAGGAAGGCGAAGAGGGGGTACACCCGCATGTCGAGGGTGGTGATCATCGTGAACTGAACGGCGTGGTCGAGCACCCCGCCGTCCACGGGCTGCCACCCGGAGGGCCCGCGCTCCGCCTTCCAGAGGTGGAAGGCGGTGTTGGACAGCACGATGAGCAGGAGCATCAGCCCTCGGGCGAGGTCCGGGGCGAGGGCGCGTTCGCCTGTACGTAGAGGCGTCGCCGTCTCGTGTGCCGTGGTGCCTGTGGTCTCGACCGTCATGTCTGGACGGTAGGGAGGCGGGGGGTGGGCGGGCGTCCGTCTTCTGGCTAGGGGGCGGCGACCAAAGTGTGCGGATGTTGGAGGAAGGCGGTCCAGGTGGCTGGGGTGACCTGGAGGGTGGGGCCGGTGGGGTTCAGCTTTGAGTCGCGGATGTGGATGGTGGTGGGGGAGGGGGCTATCTCCAGGCATTCACCGCCTTGTCCGCTGCTGTAGCTGGACTTGGTCCAGGTGAGGGCTACCTCTAGGCATTCGCCGCCCTGGTCGCCGCTGTAGCTGGACTTGAACCACATCAGCTCGGTGTTCATTGCGCCTGCGCCACCTGTTCGATCCATTTCGCGGACTCTTCGGGGTTGAGAGCCTGAGCTCGCAGAATGCCATACCTCGCGAACAGGTCTCCCAGGTCCGGGTGTTGACGTACGAAGTAGCCTCCGCTCGGTCCCTCGACGTATGCGACGCGGTCACGCTCGGCCGTCTCCAGCAGGATCATCGGGCCGTTCAGCCCGGCGTGGGTATTGCGGTTGTGCGGCATCACCTGGATCTCGACATTCCGCCGTCCCCCGACGTCGAGTACATGCCCCAACTGCTCCTTGAGTACCTGGCGGCCGCCGAGCGGGCGAGTGAGTGTGTGCTCCTCCAGTACGAAGCCGACGAGCGGTGCGGGCTTGCGGTGTAGTACTTGCTGCCGATCGAGCCGGGCTGCCACGCGGGCCTCGACCTCCTCGTCCTCCGAGGGCGGGCAATGGCAGTTGAAGATCGCCCGCGCATACGACTCGGTCTGGAGCATCCCGGGGATCACGTGGTTCGCGTACATGTAGATGGCGACAGCCTTCGCCTCAAGCTCGGCGTAATCCTCGAACCATGACGGGAAGCGGTTGGCCCGCAGCTTCCTGCCTGCTGCAAGAAGTGCACCTTGTGCACCGAGCGCCTCGTCCGCGATCTCGACGAGCTTGCCCTTTGGAGGCCGCTCGCCCCGCTCCACCATTGCCACTTGGGACTTGGAGTACCCGACGTATCCGCCCAGCTTCTCCTGTGTCATCCCGGCCCGTTCGCGGAAGAAGCGCAACAACGAGCCGAACATCTCCAGGTTTCCTGAGTTCTGCTCACCGGAGTGCACAGCCACCTCCCCAAGTGCACAATGCCGCACGGCCAAAGCCCAGCCCTGGTCACAGTATGTGAGCGCCCGACAGCATTCGCTGCATGAACTCGGAAACCTCATCACTCAGGGTCCACGACTGGATCCCGGCGACGGGCCACGCCCTGCGCCACGCGGGAATCCACTTCGACGCGGTACGGATCGGCGGCGCGCTGGGTGAGCAAATCGCGTACGGCCTCATGCAGTTCACGGAATTCCGCGCGGGCCCGATCATCCGCGAGGCGACGGGTGGGCGTTACTTCTACTTCCTTCTGCCCCCGCAGACGGCGGAGTCGTACACCTGGCCGATCGGCGCGCGGGCGCTGAGCCGGGGCGCCGGCGGCCTCGCGTACGTCGGCGTGCCCGCGCTGGACGGCTATACGTGGCCGCTGGACTGGAGGTCGCACCCCACGGCTGAAGTGCCGTTCGTGGAGGTGGAGTTGTTGCATGAGACGGCCAGATGTGCGGTACGGTGACCGCGCAATCACGCTCTGTGCCCGTCTGGGTGTGGAGCGGTCCCCGGAGGTGCTAGCAACACCGCCCGAGGACCTTCACCACCGAATGGATCAGAGGTCCACCGGGATGCTTCGGCATGCTATCGCGCCCACGCGGCGCTACACGAAGGCTTCGCATGACGTCGTACGGCATCAGTGCCTGAACAGCGACGCGAAGGTTCTGCTCCTGTACGTGCAGGGGCTCTCGGAGGCGGACGCCTCCGCCGGATCGCTCGGCGAACACGCGGCGCGGCTCGGCATCAAGGGTCGCGCCTACCAGCGGGCGAAGCAACTCCTTGCCGATTACGGCTACTTGCACGCGTGGCGGTGGCAGGGGGAGCGGGGCCGATGGCTCACGGAGCAACTCCTGGCGAACGTCACCCTGACGGGTGAGGAGGCGGGGTGGGTCCGGGCCGGAGGCGGGCCGCCACCACCGCCGCCGAGTGCGCAGGCGCCGACGGTCGGTGGGCCGGGGACGCGGGAACCCGGTGGCTCTTACCCGGAAGAACAACAGGAGAAGAATCTTCCCCACCCCCACCCGAAGAGCCGGAGCCTGTCGCCGACGGTGAACTGGCGGAGGCGGAGAGGGTGTTGCTCTCGCTGAGGCACGTGGACAGGGGCCTGCTGCTCGGCGTACGAGAGGCGAGGGCTCTGGCGGGCTCGGCGGCGGAGTGGCTGCGGAGGGGGGGTCTCGGCGGGCGACCTGCGCCGGGCGCTGACGACGGGGCTGCCGGTGGACGGGGTGCGGTCGGCGGTGGGGTTCGTGCGGCATCGGCTGGTGCAGAAGCTGCCGGATCGGGCGGGGCCCGATCCGTCGGGCGTGGTGAGGGCCCGCTTGGTGACGTGCGCGGGGCCGGGGGATGAGCACGTCTTCCGGCCGGTGGGGGAGGAGACGCGGTGTGGGCGGTGTCGGGTCCAGGGGGCGGCCGTCTCTGGTGCCGGAGACGCCCGCCGCGCACGGCCACTGCCCTGGCGCGACCGCATGGCCAACGCGGGCGCCTGACAGCTCAGTCCGGCTCGCTGTCCGCGATCTGACGGCGGAGGGCTGCGGCTTCTTCGGTGCGGCCGTCCTCTTCCAGGAGGATCAGGAGGATGGCGAGGTTGTACGTGGCCTTCAGGTTGCCGTTGGTGTGGGCGTGGCGGTAGAGCTGTTCGGCTTCTTCGGTGCGCCCGTCGGCTGCCAGGAGGACGGCGAGGTTGTTCGAGGCGGCAGCGTCTCCGTCGTCGGCAAGGGGGCGCCAAGCGGCCTCGGTGATGTGGGGCTTGTTGGCCCGGTATGCGTTAACTCCGATAGGGAAGCGGCCATCCGCGTCAGCGGCCTTGCCGAGCGCGGCGTCCCAGAGCCAGTCAGGGACGGCTGCCTCCGTGCCATCGACCAGGTAGTCGAAGGCCGCCCACCGCTCCTCCTCCACCGGCACCAGCAGACTCGTCACCCCGAGCCGCACTCGCGACGCCCACGCGAACGCCTCCTCAAGAGACTCCGGGCGCAACGCCTGCCCGCCCGCAGCATCCAGGTAGCCGCCGTGCAGTTCGGCGAGCATCGCGCGCGAGTAGGGGCCCCGTAGCCCTGATCGCGTGAGGTCCACCGCCGTCGAAACCAGCGCCGCCCCTCGCGGATGCCCGTGCGCCCACCACGCGTGCCGCCACTCCCGAAGCAGCACGGGCCCAGCTGCCATGTACTCGGCCACCCCGTAAGCCCCATGGTGGGCAACCGCGTTCACGATCCGGGAGTCATCGCACTTCCCGGCCCGTGACAACTCGTCCTCGCTCCACAAGCGGTTCAGGTCCACGATCTCGGCACACCGCAGCACTCGTGCCCCGATGCCATCCTCCCGCTCGGCGCCGAACGTCTCGAACGGCTTGAGCCGCATCGTCGCCACCACCGGAACGCCCAGGCCGACGAACTCGTCCAGCACCTCGGGCTCAAGCCCCTTCGGCCCCAGGTACCGCTCAAGATCGTCCAGCCACACCACGCACGACAGCTCGGCCCGCGCCACTGCATCAGGCGCCTGCTCCAAGCTCTCCCCGGCCGGAGGTGCAAGCACTCGGCGCTCCGGGAACACCGCCCGCACCGCCTCGTACGAAGCCCGTGTCTTGCCCGCAGTGGAGTCGCCCACCACGACGACCAGGCCGCCCTGTGCGATCCGCCCGCGCAACTCCCCGTCCACGTCCCGCGCGACGTACGGCGGCAGCTTGCTCCCGTCCTCGCCGGGCCGCGCCCGATGCGCGCCGGCGGTCAGCGCGTCCCAGTCGGCGATGCACGGCCAGCGGTCGGGGGTGCGGAGATACCGGGGCAGTTGCTCGTCGGCCGACGGCGCGATCGTGACCTGCTGGATCGACTCGGCCTGGACGACGCTGCCCTGGCGGCCCCCGTCAACTCGGTTCTTCCCCATGCCTGTTCACGTTAGCCCGTTCACCGATCCGGTGCGGGCGGCGCGGCCCAGTCGCTCCGGCCCGCCGTCATGCTGCGTTCATGGGGTCCGGCGCCAGGCCGTAGTCCGCGTCGTGGTCGCGGGTCAGTGCGGCCAGCAGGTCCGAGTCGGCGTGGATCTCCGCTGTGTGCTGCCAGGCGGTGATGAGTTGGGCCACGGCCGTGCTGTCGGCGATCGAGTCGGTGGTGCGCATCGCGTCGACCAGTTCGACGGCGAAGGCGTGGGCGTCCGCTTCGGAGAGGAAGCGGACCCAGGGGAAGGCCGTTTCCTATGACGCGCGGGTGAGCGTCGCGCTGTGCGTCCGGTACCGACCTGGTGTCGTGCCGAAGGTCCGGCTGAACGCGTGCGAGAGGGCGTACGGGGAGCTGTAGCCGACCCGGCGGGCCACCGTGTCCAGCGGGGCCTTCGTGTCCCGTAGGAGCGTCGCCGCTCGGGACATTCGCCACCACGTCAGGTACGCCATCGGGGCGCTGCCCACCAGCGGGGTGAAGCGGCGGGCCAGCGTGGCGCGGGAGACGCCTGTGCGCGTCGCCAACTCCTCGTTGCTCCAAGGGAGTTCCGGGGAGGCGTGAATCAGGCGCAGCGCCTCCGCCACCACCGGGTCCGTGAGCGCCGCCGGCCAGCGTGCCGCTGACTCGGGGTCCGTCGTCCAGGCGCGCACCATGTAGACCAGGAGCAGGTCCAGGAGGCCCGGGACGGCCACGTCCGCGCCGGGGAGCGACGACCCCGCCTCCCTGCCCAGCAGATCAATGGCCGCCTGCAGTTCCGGGTGGCTCTGAGGTCTGCGCGGCAGGTGTACCACCTCCGGGAGTTCGGCCAGCAAGGGGTGCGGCTGGCCGTTGCCGTCCAGGCGGTACTTGCCGCACAGCAACTCCGCTGATGGGGACGACTGTTGGACGCATTCCGTCCCCTGCCAGTCCTCGAACCGCACCGCCCCGGCAACCGCGTACTCGTCGGCAGGGGAGTCCGCCAGCACATGTCCCGTTCCCCTCGGCAGCAGCACCGCGTCGCCCGCCGTCAGCGTGAACGGTGCGCCGCCCTCCGGCAGCAGCCAGCAACTGCCCTCCAGGACCACGTGGAAGCCCATTCCGTCGTACGAGGAAAGCCGGGTACACCACGTGCCGGATACCTTGATCCGGTTCGTGGTCGGCCGCCCGATCCGTACGGCGGAGATCGCATCGCTGACGACGTCCATGGAGAGCGAGCGTACGCGTGGTGTGAGACGTATGCGTATTCAGATGAGGCGGTCCGGCATTGAGGGGCTCACATCGGTCTCCTTACGGTCGACTCATGGACGTACAACACAAGGACACGCACATCACGTTGGGCGACGTCGACGCCCGTCGCGTCGTGGAGGTGCCGGACCTCTCCCTCGACGCCCGTTCCATCGTTCCCGGCATCCCGGAGGAGGTGTGGCGCGGCCACGAGGGTGACGTCGCCGCCGTGCAGACCTGGGTGCTGCGGAGCGAAGGGCGGGTCGTCCTCGTCGACACCGGCGTGGGCAACGGGCGGCGGCGGCCCGGCTCGCCGCACTTCGAGGGCCTCGACACCGACTTCCTCGCGCGGCTCGCCGCGGCCGGGGTGCGGCCCGAGGACGTGGACGTCGTCGTCAACACTCACATTCATGGTGATCATGTGGGGTGGAACACCCGGGAGGAGGGGGGAAGTTGGGTGCCCACTTTCCCTCGTGCCACCTACCTCATCCCCGCCGCCGACCGTGCCTACTTCGGTCCCGAGCGCGGCGACGCCGTGCGCGAGGACCACCGGGCCGTCTTCGCCGACAGCATCGCGCCCGTCGAGCGGGCCGGGCAGGCCGTGTACTGGGAGGGCACCCACCGCATCGACGCGCACCTCACCCTCGAAGCCGCGCCCGGCCACACTCCGGGGTCTTCCGTGCTGCGGGTCGAGTCCGGGGGCGACAGGGCCGTCTTCGTCGGGGATCTGCTCCACGTCCCCGCGCAACTCGCCGCGCCCGGCTGCAGCAGCTGCTTCTGCGAGGACCCGGAGCAGGCCGCCGAGACCCGGATCAAGGTCCTCGGGCGGGCCGCGGATGAGCGGGAGCTGGTCGTGCCCGCGCACTTCGGCGGGGCGGCGGGAGCGGTCGAAGTGCGGCGGGAGGGAGGGGGGTTCGCGGTCAGCCGGTGGGCTGCGTAGACAGGGGCGTTGCCGTCGCTGCCGTGTACGGGCCGCCGATGCCCCACCCCTGCGCCATCGCCTCCGCGAACGCGCCCGCCAGCTTGGCCTCGCCGCTCTCGTTCGGATGCGTGCCGTCGTACGTGTCGACATGGATGTCGTACGACGGCGGGCGCGAGGCCAGGAGGAGCGGGGACGCGCCCGTGTCCAGGTTCGCGACCGCCTTCGCGAGCAGCTCGTTGAAGCGGTCCACCTCCTCGGCGAACGGCGCGTCCGACTCGGCGCGGATGTTCGGGATCACGGGGAGCAGGACCATCCGGATTCGTGGGTTCGCCTCGCGGGCCCGGGCGACGAAGGCGTGCACGTTCTCCGCTGTCTGCTCCGCGTTCGTGTAGAAGCCGAGGTCGATCAGGCCGAGGGAGATGAGCAGGACGTCCGCCGGGTCGTCGGCCAGCGCCCCCGCGATCTGCGGGGCCATGTGCAGCCAGCCCTCGCCCCAGCCCGCGAGGTGCCGGCGCGGGAAGTCCGGGGAGGCGTCCGCGTAGTCGTGGGAGACGGGGGCGCCCGCCGCCTTGTCGTAGAGGGCGGTGCGCGGGCCCACCACCGCGAAGCCGTCGTCCCCGTACGCACTCCGCAGGTGCTGCCACATGCGGTGGCGCCAGGTGCGTTCCCCGGCGCTTCCGATCGTCATCGAGTCGCCGACGAACATGAACCTGAGCATCCGCTCATCATGGCGGATCAGGGGCTCCACCTGCGATGTGAGACCGAGCACGCCGCACGGCCGCCCCGGGGGATGGCACGCTTGGGCGCATGCGTTCGCTTCGGGGTGTTCCGTCTGGTCGTGTTCGGTCTGTTCTCGCCGGTGCCGGTATCCGTGCTGGTGCGATTGCCGGTGCTGTGCTGCTCGTCGCCGCGGGCGCGTCCGCCGCGCCCGCCTTCGCCGACGGCCACGACTCGTTCACCATCAAGGACCCGCGGATCGTCGAGTCCAGCGGCCTCGCCGCGTCCCGCGCCCACCCCGGCGTCTACTGGACGCACAACGACCAGGACAAGGGCGCCTTCCTCTACGCCGTCGACTCCAAGACAGGGGAGACGGTCGCCACGGTCACCATGACCGGGGTCGGTTCGCCGCGTGACGTGGAGGCCATCTCCGTCGGCAGTGACGGCAACCTCTACGTCGGTGACATCGGCGACAACATGGGCGGCACCTGGTCCAACGTCTGGATCTACAAGCTGCCCGAGCCGAAGGAGCTGAAGGACCAGACGATCCGTGCCACGCAGTACGTCGTGAAGTACGCCGACGGGGCGCGCGACGCCGAGGCGCTGATGGTGCATCCCAAGACGGGCCGGATCTACATCGCCGACAAGAAGGAGCAGGGCGGCAGCCTCTATGAAGGGCCCGCCGAGATGTCCGCGTCCCGCACCAACGTCTTCAAGAAGATCGCCGACACCGACATGTGGGTGACCGACGGCGCGTTCTCGCCCGACGGCCGACAGCTCGCCCTGCGCGAGTACTTCGGCGGTGCCTCCTTCGCCTGGAAGGGCGCGGGCAAGGCGCCGGAGCGGGAGGAGCGCCTGAGCGTGCCGTTCCAGCGGCAGGGCGAGTCCGTCACGTACACGACGGACGGCACGACGCTGATGTACGGCACCGAGGGCGCGCAGAGCAAGGTCACGTCCGTGGAGGTGAGCGGCAGGGGCGGCGGCTCCGACTCCGGCTCGGGCGAAGGGAGTTCGGGCGGCGGCGACGGAGGCGCAGGCGTCGACGGCGACTTCAAGACCGGCGCCATCGCGCTCGCCGCGGTCCTGCTGGCGTTCTTCGGTCTGAAGCGGCTGCTGCGCAAGAAGTAGTGCCGGTGCGGGTCACTCGCCGAGCGCCCGCACCTGGTAGTGCAGCGTCCTGTCCCTCCGCACCCTGTGCGCCAGCGGCACCACCACCCCGTGCAGCACCGGGTGCTTGCGCCGCAGGCGCTTGGCCTTCCAGGCCCGGCCGAAGGTGCGGAAGTAGGCGTGGTCGCCCTCGACGACGAGGTTGACGGGGGTACCGACGCCCGTGCCGTCCTTCTTGTGGCTGGTGAGCAGGACGACGTACTGCTTGACGAACGGGGCGAGCGCCGGGCTCGCGCCTGGAGGAGTCGACGTCATCTGTCCATCAAGGCACTGATCGCCGGTTCTGTCGTCCGTCCCGGTTCTGTCATCCGTTCCGCGCGCGTTGGGCGACCAGGACGTCGAGGCCGTCGAGGAGGCGCTGCAGGCCGAACTCGAAGTGGTCGAAGTCGGAGCCGAACGAGTCCTCGGTGAGGTTCGCGAGGACCGGGTAGCGGCCGCTGTTCATGATCCTTTCGAGGGTCGGGCCCTGCGCCTCCCAGAACGCCTCGTCCGTCAGGCCGCTCTTCTTCACCGCCTCCGCCTCGTGCACCTGGGTCCGGGCGACCCCGGTGACGTACCCCTCGACCATGACGATCACGCCGATCAGCTCGGGGTCGGTCAGGCCCATCGGCTTGATCCGGGACAGCGTGCGGTTCAGGCCGCCGACGGCGCCGGGGCCGAGGACCGGGCGGGCCTGGTTGACGTGGAGCAGCCAGGGGTGGCTGCGGTAGTCGGCGAGGGTCTCGCGGGCGTACGCCTCGACGCCCTCACGCCACGTGCCGGTCCAGGGCTCCTCGTCCTCGGGCGGGGTGTAGACGCGGTCCAGCATCAGGTCGAGCAGGTCGCCCTTGCCGGGGACGTAGCGGTACAGGGACATCGTGCCGGTGCCGAGCTCCGTGGAGAGGCGGCGCATCGAGACCGCCGAGAGGCCCTCGGCGTCCGCGAGGCGCACCGCCTCGGTGACGATCCGGTCCAGCGTGAGCCCCGGTTTGGGCCCGCGCGTCGGGCGTTCGCCCTCGCCCCAGAGCAGTTCGAGGCTCCGGGCGACCTCGCTGCCGGTGCGCTGTTCTCCGTCGCCGTCGTTCGTGCTCGTCATGGCTCTCACTTTATGCGGCGGCCCAGAAATTGGGTACACCGTACTCGTGGAACTGGGTACGGTGTACTCTCTATTGAGTACGGCGTACCCAGATAGTGGGGAGAGGGGCAGGCCATGAACGGGAACGGCTTCGCGGTACGGGCCGAGGGGCTCGAGAAGCGATACGGGGAGAAGTACGCCCTGAGCGGCTTCGACCTGCAGGTGGAGCAGGGCGTGGTGCACGGACTGCTCGGGCCCAACGGCGCGGGCAAGACCACCGCCGTGCGGATCCTCTCCACCCTCGTACGACTCGACGGCGGCCGCGCCGAGGTGGCCGGCGCCGACGTGGTGCGCGAGCCCGGCCTCGTCCGCGGCCGCATCGGCCTCACCGGGCAGTACGCGGCGGTCGACGAGGTCCTCACCGGGCGGCAGAACCTGGAGATGTTCGGCCGCCTCTTCCACCTCGGCGCCAAGCGCGCGGCCCTGCGCGCCCAGGAGCTCCTGGAGCAGTTCCACCTTCAGGACGCGGCGGAGAAGGGCGCGGGTCAGTACAGCGGCGGCATGCGGCGCCGCCTCGACCTCGCCGCCTCGATGATCCTCGCGCCCGCGGTGCTCTTCCTGGACGAGCCGACCACCGGGCTCGACCCGCGCAGCCGCCTCGAAGTCTGGGACACCGTGCGGGACTTGGTCGCGCGCGGCACGACCGTGCTGCTCACCACCCAGTATCTGGAGGAGGCCGACCGCCTCGCCTCCCGCATCACCGTCATCGACCGGGGCAGGGCCATCGCCGACGACACCCCCGACGGCCTGAAGAACACGGTGGGCGGCAGCCACCTCGACGTCGTGGTCCGTGACGCGGCAGACCTGCCCGCCGCGACCGAGGCCGTCGCCCGGGTCTGCGCGGGCGAACCGCTCGTCGTCGACGTGGAGCGGCGCGTGCAGGCCGCCGTGACCGACCGGGTCGGCGCCCTCACCGACGTCGCGCGGACCCTCCAGGACGCGGGCGTCCCCGTCGAGGACATCGGCCTGCGCAGGCCGAGCCTGGACGACGTGTTCCTGCGGCTGACGGGACAGACGTCCGACAGCGACCACGACCGGAAGCTGGAGGTGGCCGCATGAGCGTCGCCCTCACCGCCGACCCCTCGCGCGGACGGCTCTTCTGGGCCCTCTCCGACTCCTGGAACGTCACCCGCCGCTATCTGACCCACTACCTGCGCCAGCCCGTCACCATCGCCTGGCAGCTCGGCTTCCCGATCATCAGCGTGCTGCTGTACGGCTTCGTCTTCGGCGAGGCGATGAAGGTGCCCGGCGGCGGGGACGACGGCGACTACAAGCAGTTTCTGATGCCCGGCATGTTCGTGATGACCATGGCCTTCGGGTTCATGAACACCGCGATGGGCGTCGTCACGGACTCGACGAAGGGCGTCATCGACCGCTTCCGCTCGATGCCGATGGCGCCCTCCGCGGTGGCGTCGGGGCGCGGGCTCGCCGACCTCATCGTGGCCTGCGCCGAGCTGGCCATCCTCGCGCTGACCGCCCTCGCGATCGGCTGGCGCTCCAGCGCGGGGCTCCCGGACACCCTCGCCGCCTTCGCGCTGCTGCTGTTCCTGCGGTTCAGCCTGATCTGGGTGGGCGTCTTCCTCGGGCTCGTCGTGCCGTCACCGGAGGCCGCCGGCGGGCTCTACGCCGTCGCCTTCCCGCTCACGATGATCTCCAGCATCTTCGTGGCGCCGTCCCTGATGCCGGACTGGCTCGCGCCGATCGCCGCGTGGAACCCGGTGTCCTCCACCGGCACGGCTGTGCGCGAGCTGTTCGGCAACCCCGGCGCGGGCGGCGACAGTTGGGTCGAGCAGAACGCCCTGCTGATGTCCGTGGTGTGGCCCGTGGCGATCTCGCTGCTCTTCCTGCCGCTCGCTGTACGGAAGTTCAAGCAGCTGAGTCGTTGAGAGTCGAAGCTCCCCGTGCCCCGAAAGGGGCGCGGGGAACTGCGCGATCAGCCACATCGGACCCGCGGATACGGACCGGTCTCAGCGGAGCCCTACAGCTTCTCGATGACGTAATCGATGCACTTCGTGAGCGCCTCGACATCCGCCGGATCGACCGCAGGGAACATCGCGATGCGCAACTGGTTGCGGCCCAGCTTGCGGTACGGCTCGGTGTCCACGATGCCGTTGGCCCGCAGGGCCTTCGCCACCGCCGCGGCGTCGATCTCGTCCGCGAAGTCGATCGTGCCGATGACCTGCGAGCGCTTGGCCGGGTCCGTGACGAACGGCGTCGCGTACTTCGACTCCTCGGCCCAGCCGTACAGCGTGCGGGACGAGGCGGCGGTGCGGCCGGTGGTGAACTCCAGGCCGCCCTGGCCGTTCATCCAGTCCAGCTGCTCGGCGAGCAGGAAGAGCGTGGCGAGTGCCGGGGTGTTGTACGTCTGGTTCTTGCGGGAGTTGTCGATCGCGGTCGGCAGCGAGAAGAACTCCGGGACGTGGCGGCCGGACGCGTGGACGCGCTCGGCGCGCTCGATCGCGGCCGGGGAGAACAGGCCGATCCACAGGCCGCCGTCCGCGGCGAAGGACTTCTGCGGGGCGAAGTAGTAGACGTCCGACTCGGCGACGTCGACCGGGAGGCCGCCCGCGCCGGAGGTGGCGTCCACCAGGACGAGGGCCCCGGAGTCCGCGCCCTCGACGCGCTTGATCGGCGCCGCGACACCGGTGGAGGTCTCGTTGTGCGTGAGGGCGTAGACGTCGACGCCCGCCTCCGCCTTGGGGTCCGGGTGTGTGCCGGGGTCGCTCGTGATCACGGTCGGCTCGGCCAGCCACGGGGCGAGCTTGGCGGCCTTCGCGAACTTGGAGGAGAACTCGCCGAAGCTGAGGTGCTGCGACTTGCCCTCGATCAGGCCGTGCGTCGCCACGTCCCAGAAGGCGGTGGATCCGCCGTTGCCGAGGATCACCTCGTAGCCCTCGGGGAGGGAGAAGAGGCTCTGCACGCCCTCGCGCACCCGGCCGACCAGGTTCTTGACCGGGGCCTGGCGGTGGGACGTGCCGAGCAGGGAGGTACCGGTGGCGGCAAGGGCGTCCAGCGCCTCCGTCCGCACCTTGGAGGGGCCCGCGCCGAAACGTCCGTCGGCGGGCTTGATGTCAGCGGGAATCTGGATCTCAGCCACGGGGGGAGCCTAGCGGCTCAGGGCGCGGGGGTTCTTGGGGTGTCCGGCGGCTGAGATCGCTTTGTCACTTGGCGTGGACGTCGCGGGGCGCTGCCCCTGACCCCGCTCCTCAAACGCCGGAGGGGCTGGATTGGGGTCGGGCAGGGCTGGATTGGAGCCGGGCGAGGCCGGGTTGCGACAGGTATGAGCTAC
Source organism: Streptomyces sp. NPDC041068 (assembly GCF_040647455.1). Taxonomy (NCBI): domain Bacteria; kingdom Bacillati; phylum Actinomycetota; class Actinomycetes; order Kitasatosporales; family Streptomycetaceae; genus Streptomyces; species Streptomyces sp. NPDC041068. Next base: position 33,612 of record NZ_JBEZCG010000024.1, on the reverse strand, counting down.
TTCAGGAGCCTCACGGGCAGCTCGTACAGATCGTTCTGCGTCACCACCGGCTTGTTGCGGAGTTCGGAGCGGGGGACCGCCAAGGTCAGGTCCGGGAAGCGCTCGTACAGGGCCGGGAGCGCCACGCCCGCCTCCAGGCGGGAGAGGGCCGCCCCGGGGCACACGTGCGGGCCGTGGCCGAAGGAGATGTGGCGGGTGGGGGACGTGCGGGTGATGTCGAAGTCGCCCGCGGTCGGGCCGTGGGCCTGTTCGTCGCGGCCTATCGCGCCGTACGACACGATCAGCGCGTCCCCCTTGGGGATCACCTTGTCGCCGACCGGGACGTCCTCCGTGGCGAAGCGGATCAGGACGTGCGTGCTCGGGGTCGAGTGGCGCAGGGTCTCCTCCACCACCGCGTCCCAGCCGACCGTGCCGGAACGGACGAGCGCGAGCTGGTCGGGGTGGGCCGAGAGGTTCACGACGGCGTTGACGATCAGGGAGATCGTCGTCTCGTGGCCTGCCGCGACCATCAGCTGAAGCGTGGAGAGGATCTCCGCGTCGGTGAGGTGGTCGCCGTTCTCGGAGGCCTGGATCAGTGCGCTGGTCAGGTCGTCGCCCGGCTCCGCGCGGCGGGCCGCGACGACCTTGCCCATCATCTCGGCGAGCTCGCCGAGGGTCGCCACGACCTCGTCGGCCGGCGTCTGGGTGGAGAAGAACTTGTCGAAGAGGAACTTCAGACGGGGGTGGTCGGCCTCGTCGATGCCCATCAGATCGCTGATCACGTGCATGGGCAGCGGGTAGGCGAACTCAGCCTTCAGATCGACCACTTCTGAGTCGGTGGGGACCTTGTCGAGCAGGGTCTTCGTCAGCTCCGCGACCCGCTCCCGCATGCGCTCCACGCGGCGCGGGGTGAGCGCCTGCGCGACCAGCGAGCGCAGCCTGCGGTGCTCCTCGCCGTCGACCGTCAGCATCGAGCGGCCGGGGTTGGCGAGGCCGATCAGCGGCCAGTCGGCGGGGATCTCGCCGCGCCGCCAGGCGCCCCAGGCCTCGATGTCCTTCACCAGGCGCTTGTCGGTGAGGAGTTGGCGGGCCTCGGCGTGGTGCGTGACCGCCCAGACCGGGACGCCGCCGGGCAGCTCCGCCTCGGCGAGCGGGCCCGCCGCGCGCAGCCGAGCGCTCTCGCCGTCCAGGTCGGTGACGAACGGGTCCAGGGCGATGCGGTCGGAACTGCCGTTCATCTGAGGTCTCCTAGCGCTGAGGTCGGGGTCGGGGTGAACGTCACCGGCAGGTCGGTCAGGCCGCGCAGCCAGGGCGAGGGGCGGCGGGTCAGGGCCTCGGCGGGCACCGCGAGGTCGAGGTCGGGCAGGCGGTCAAGGAGTACCTCGATGCCGGTCCGCGCGATGACCTCGGCGACTTCCTGGGCCGGGAAGGGGCAGCGGTGCTCGCCGTGGCCGAAGGAGAAGTGGGCGCTGTTGCCGCCGGTCAGGGCGGAGCCGTCGGTGCGGACCTGCGGGTCGGCGTTGGCGGCGCCGAGGCCGAGCAGGAGCAGATCGCCGGAGTTGACGCGCCGCCCGCCCAGCTGGGTGTCGCGCGATGCCCAGCGGCCCGCGACGTTCTGCGTGGGGGTGTCCTCCCACAGGACCTCGTTCATGGCCTCGGCGACGCTGTGCCTGCCGCCGAAGAGGGAGGCGGCGAAGCGGTCGTCGGTGAGCATCAGGCGCAGCGAGTTGCCGATCCAGTCGGCGGTCGGCTGGTGGCCCGCGGCCATCATGACCATCAGGTCCTGGGCGATCTCCTCGTCGGTGAAGCCCGTGCCGCCCTCGGGGAGTTGGGCCTCGATCATGTACGAGGCGACGTCCTGGCCCGGCTTCTCGTGCTTGTCGGCGATCAGCGCGAACATCGAAGAGGCGAGGTGCTGCTGGCCCGCGAGCGCCCGCTCGCGCCCGTCGATCATGTCGTTCATGGCGGTGACGAGGCCGGGGCCCCGCTCGTCGGAGAAGCCGTAGATGCGGGCCAGGACGCGCACCGGCAGAAGCATCGCGTACTCGGCGATGATCTCCGTGGTGCCCTTGCCGCAGAACCGGTCGATCAGCTCGTCCGCGAACCGCTCGGCGTGTGCCTTGAGTTCGAAGGGGTCGACGGCCTCCAGGGCGTGGGCGATCATCGCGGCGCGCTCGACGTGGCGCTCGCCGACGGTGTAGAGGATCGACGGCTGCTTGTGGCCGATCATCGGGAGCAGCGGCCAGTCGGCGGGGATGTTCGGCCACTGGTTCCACAGCTCGGAGTCGCGGCTGAACAGGACGGGGTCGCCGGTGACCTGGTGCAGTTCGCGGTAGCCGAGCACCAGCCAGGCAGGGATGTCGCCGTCGAGCAGCACGGGCGCGACGGGGCCGTGGTCGCGCCGCATCTCCCGGTAAAGACGGGTGGGTTCGGTGGCGAACCGCGGCCCGGACAGCGGGACGGGACCGGGCGCGGCGGCGCCGGCACCGGTTACGGGGCAGGTCACTTGGCGGTCTCCTGTGGGGCGTCTCGCCGCTCTGCGTACAGCGACTTGAGGTGTTCCACGAGCGTGATCAGTACGTTCTTGCTGGACTCGCGGGAGCGCGCGTCGCAGTCGAGGAGCGGTACCCCGGGGTCGAGGTCGAGCGCCTCGCGCAGCTGCTCGGGGGTGTGCGCGGGGCCGCCGAAGTCGTTGCGGGCCACGATGAACGGCGTGCCGTGGTGCTCCAGGCGGTCGATCGCGTACCAGGAGTCCTCCAGGCGGCGGGTGTCGACGAGGACGACCGCGCCGAGCGTGCCGGAGAAGAGGCGGTCCCACAGGAACCAGAAGCGCTCCTGGCCGGGGGCGCCGAAGAGGTAGAGGACGTTGTGGGCGTCGAGCGAGATGCGGCCGAAGTCGAAGGCGACGGTCGTGGAGGTCTTGCCGCGCAGGCCTTCGAGGCCGCCGGTCTCGTCGATGCCCGCGCCGGCCTGCGTCATCGTCTCCTCGGTGTTGAGGGGACGGATCTCGCTGACGGAGCGGACCAGCGTGGTCTTGCCGACACCGAAGCCGCCGACCACGACGATCTTCAGTCCGTTGTCGGCGGTGGCGGTCAACTCCCGGCGCCCGGAGGCAGGTTCGGCTGTCTGCGTCCGGTCGGATACCTGTGTACGGTCGGATACCTGCGTACGTTCAGAGATTGCGGAGTCCAACGAGCACCTGCTCCAGGATGTCGGGGTCGGGAAGGCTGCGGTCGGCGGCCGCGCGCGGGTGCCGTGCGCTGATCCGGCCCGCGTCGAGCAGGTCGGAGAGCAGGATGCGCGTGATGCTCACCGGCAGGCCGAGCTCGGCGGCGATCTCCACCACGGCGGTCGGCAGATGGCACAGGCGCAGGATCGCGGCGTGCTCGGACTGCATGCCGGGGACCGGGCCGGACTCGGCGACGACGAGGGTCACCAGGTCGAACGGGGTGTCGGGCGCGGACCGGCTGCGTCCCCCGGTGAGGGTGTAGAGGCGGTCCGGGGAGTCGTCCCGGCCGGGGCGGCTCATGAGGCGGGCAGGGTGCGGGCGCCGTCCGTGCGGGGCGCGGCGCGCAGGTGCTCGCCGAGCTGTTCGACCAGCTCGCTCATGGTGTGTCCGACGTGGCCCGCGTCGGCGTCCTCGGCGGCGATGACCGCGAGGTGCGCGCCCTCGCCCGCCTCGACGATGAAGAGGATGCCGCCGTAGAACTCGGCCATCGCCGAGCGGACCCCGCCGCTGCCGTCGCCGAACTCGGCGGACGCGCCGTGCGACAGGGACTGGATGCCGGCGGCTATCGCGGCGAGCTGGTCGGCCTGGTCGACGGAGAGCTCCGGGGTGCGGCAGAGCTTGAGGCCGTCCCGGGAGAGCACGAGGGCGTGGCGGGCGCCGGGGGTGCGCTCAAGGAGCCCTTCGAGGAGCCAGGTGAGCTTGTCGTCGGTGGTGCTGCCGGGGGTGGTGCCGGTGGTCATCGGGGGGTGTCGCCTTCCGGGTGCGGGGGAGTTGCGGGGACGTCCGTGGCCTCGGGGCCGGAGGAGGCCGGGGGCGTGGCGCGGACGGCCTGGCGGAAGCTGCTGAAGCGGGCCGCGGTGTCGGCGGCGGCGCGGGGACGGATCCGGGTCTCGCCCGTGTCGCTGTCCGCGCGGGCACGCTCGGCGGCGGCGAGGGTGCGGCCGCGGGGTCGCTTGGGGAGGGGCGCGGACTCGGCGGCGTCGTGGGTGGCGGCATCGGGGGTGCCGGCCGGGGATTCGTGCGTGGGCACGGGGTCGCGGTCGACGCGGTCGAGAGGGGCCTCGGGGATGACGGTCCCGGGTGTGGCCGGGGAGGTGCCCGCGTCCGGGGTGTTCTCCGGAGCCGCGGCGGCCGGGAAGCTTCCGGGCGGCGGGGGTTCACCGGGGGCCGCGGAGTCGGCGGGGGCCGCGGGTCGGGCCGGGGCCGGGGCGGGGGACTCCGTGGAGTCCGGGGTGGAGTGCGGGGTGCCGGTGGCGGACGCGAGATCGGCCGGGCCCGGGAGTGGGGCCGGGGTCGAGGCCGGGGGCGTGGTCCGGGGTTGCGGCAGGGCCCGTGCCTGGGGCTGCGGCAAGGCCTGCGCCTGGGGCGGAGCCGTCTCCGAGGGGCGGGAGATCAGCTCCTGCGGTATCAGCAGGAGCACGCCCGTGCCGCCCCGTGCCGAGGGGCGGAACGACACCGTCAGGCCGTGCTTGCGGGCCAGCCTGCCGACCACCGCGAGGCCGAGCCGGGTGCCGGAGAGGCCGCCGAGGCCCTTGGTCTCACCGGACACGGCGTGCTCGGCGCGGCGCTGCTGCACGGGGCCCATCACCAGGCCGCTGTCCTCGACGGAGATGATGACGCCGGCCGCGACCTCCTCGATGTAGACGTGCACCTCGGAGGTGGGCGGCGAGAAGTTCGCGGCGTTGTCGAGGAGTTCGGCCAGGGCGTGCATGACGCCCTCGGCGGCGTGTCCCGCGACGGCGACCTCGCTGGCCGAGTGGACGCGCACGCGCTGGTAGCCGCCGATGCGGCCCATCGCGCCGCGCAGGATCGACTCCATGACGATGGGCCGGGCCCAACGGCGGCCCGAGCGTGCGCCGGTGAGCACCGCGACGGAGTCGGCGATGCGGCCCGCCTGCGCGGTCCTGTGGTCCAGGTGGAGGAGGTCGGTCAGGACGTCCTCGTCCGCGTGCCTGCCCTCCATCTCGCGCAGGTCGGCGAGCATGCCGGTGGCCAGGGCCTGCATGCGGCCCGCCGCGTTGGCGCACGCGGCGAGGGCGGCGGCGCGCTCGGACTCGGCGGTGCGGGCCCGCACGGTCAGCTCGGTCCGCTCACGGGCGAAGTACTCGGTGAGGGCGGTCCGCTCGCGGGTGAACTCCTCGGCGCGTGCGGCCTGCTCCCGCGCGATCCTGTCGGCGTCCTGCCGTGCGTCCGTCACGTGCTCGCGCAACAGGGAGTTGGCGCGCAGGGTGTGGAAGGCCAGCGCCACGGCGGCGCTGAGCGCGAGGGACGCGGCCCCGCACCCCCACGCCAAGGGGGCGCGCACGGAGGCGGGCGCGAGGGCCACGGCTGCTCCGGTGAGCGCCGCGGTGACCAGGGCGCAGGCCAGCAGGACGAGCGCGGTCGGGCGCAGCGGGGGGTTTTCCCAAGCTCTCGACTCCGCTTGAGCAGGGGAGGCCCCACTCGTCCCGGTGCGCGCTAGGGGGGTTGGCGCGGTCATCAATCGGGGTCCTCGATCGGAAGCGACACTCTCTGCTCAATGCGTGGTCACTATAGGAGAGTTGTCGACCGAGGTGGGAATCATTCCGTCCGGATCGTGAAAATACGGGTGGGGCGGGGTGGTCCGGAGGGGCCTCTGCGGATGCATGCTGGACGGTATGAGCGATCTCGACGGCGACTCCGGCGGCCTCGTACGCGACCTGCGCGCCGCCGTGCGCGGTGAGGTGGATCCCTCCGTCACCGCGCGGGCCCTGCACACGATGGACGCCTCCAACTACCGCCGCGTGCCCGACGTGGTGCTCGCCCCGCGCGACGCCGACGACGTGGCGTCGGCGCTCGCGGTCTGCCGGGAGCGTGGCGTGCCCGTCGTGGCACGCGGCGCGGGCACCTCGATCGCCGGGCAGGCCACGGGAATCGGCGTCGTCCTCGACTTCACCCGGCACATGCGCCGGATCGTCTCCCTGGACCCCGAGGAGCGCACGGCCGTCGTCCAGCCGGGCGTCGTCCTGGACGACCTGCGCTCCGCCGCGGCCCCGCACGGCCTCACCTTCGGCCCCGACCCCTCCACCCACAGCCGCTGCACGCTCGGCGGCATGATCGGCAACAACTCGTGCGGCTCGCACTCGGTGGCGTGGGGGACGACGGCGGACAACATCCGTCATCTGTCGGTCGTCGGCGGCCGGGGCGACACCCTCCGCATCGGCCGGGGCTGGGACGGCGCCCCCGAAGGACTGCGCCCGCTGGTGGACGGACACTTGGCGCTCCTGCGCACCGGCTACCCCGACCTGCCGCGCCGCATCTCCGGCTACGCCCTGGACGCGCTGCTCCCGGAGCGCGGCGTCGACCTGGCCCGCGCCTTCTGCGGCTCGGAGGGCACGCTCGGCGTCGTCACCGAAGCGACCGTACGACTGGTGGAGGCGCCCCGCGCACGGGCGCTCGCCGTCCTCGGGTACGTGGATGAGAGCGCCGCCGCGCAGGCCGCCGCGGGCCTCCTTCCGCACGGCCCGCTGACGGTCGAGGGCATGGCCGCCGACCTGGTGCGTGACGCCGGAGGGCTGCCCAGGGGCGGCGCCTGGCTCTTCGTGGAGACCGGCGGCGCGAGCCCGGCCGAGGCCCGCGCGCGTGCCGAGGCGATCGTGCGGGCGGCCGACGTGACGGACGCGGTGGTCGTCGACGACCCGGCGGGACAGCGGGCCCTGTGGCGGGTGCGCGAGGACGCGAGCGGCACCGCCACCCGCATGCCCGACGAGGGAGGCACCTCCCTGTCCGAGCGAAGCCGAGGGCTTGGGGGAGAGGCCTGGCCCGGCTGGGAGGACTGCGCGGTGCCGCCCGCCCGACTCGGGGACTACCTGCGGGACTTCAGGAAGCTGCTCGGCGAACACGGCCTGCGCGGCACCCCGTACGGACACTTCGGGGACGGCTGCATCCACGTACGCATCGACTTCGACCTGCTCAGCCGCGAAGGCGTCGCCGGCTTCCGCAGGTTCTCCGAGGACATCGCCGAACTCGTGGTCGCGCACGGCGGATCGCTCTCCGGCGAGCACGGCGACGGACAGGCCCGCGCCGAGCTCCTGCCGAAGATGTACGGACCCGAGCTCGTCCGCCTCTTCGAGCGCGTGAAGGACGTCTGGGACCCGGCGGGCCTGCTCAACCCGGGCATGCTGGTGCGCCCCGCGCCCCTCGACGCCGACCTGCGCTTCGACCCGCTGCCGCGCGAGCCGGTGGACGTCGCCTTCGGCTACCCGCACGACGGCGGTGACTTCTCGGCGGCGGTCAGGCGCTGCGTCGGGGTCGCCAAGTGCCGCACATCGACGACGACTTCACCCACCGGGGTGATGTGCCCCTCCTACCGCGTCACGGGTGAGGAGGAGCACTCCACGCGCGGCCGCGCCCGGCTCCTGCACGAGATGCTCGCGGGCGAGGTCGTGACCGACGGCTGGCGCTCGACGGAGGTCAAGGACGCCCTCGACCTCTGCCTGTCCTGCAAGGGCTGCCGCTCGGACTGCCCGGTCGGCGTCGACATGGCCACGTACAAAGCGGAGTTCCTCCACCACCACTACGAGGGACGCCGCAGGCCCGCCGCCCACTACACGATGGGGTGGCTGCCGCGCTGGCTGCGGGCCGTCGCGGCGACCCGCACGGCCCGGCTCGTCAACACTCTTGCCCGCGTGGGCCCGTTGGCGGCGCTCGGCAAGCGGCTCGGCGGGATCGCGCCGGAGCGTGCGGTCCCGGAGGTCGCGCCGCGGACGCTGCGGCAGTGGTGGCGCGGCAGGCCGCGGACCGGCGCCCGCCCCGACGTCGCGCTCTGGCCCGACACCTTCACCGACCACCTCTCGCCGTCGGTGGGGCGGGCCGCGGTGCGGGTCCTGGAGGACGCGGGGCTCACGGTCGGGCTGCCGCCGCGAGGCGTGTGCTGCGGCCTGACGTACGTCTCCACGGGCCAGCTCGACCGCGCCCGCGCCGTCCTGCGCGCCACCCTGGACCGTCTGGGGCCGCTCCTGGACGCCGGGGTGCCGGTCGTCGTCCTGGAGCCGAGCTGCGCCGCCGCGCTCAAGACCGACCTCGTCGAGCTGCTCGGCGACGACCCGCGTGCCCACCGCCTCGCCGCGGCCGTCCGCACCTTCGCCCAGGCCCTGGAGGAGCTGGCCCCGCAGTGGCGGCCGCCGCGCGTCGACCGGCCCGCGGTCGGCCAGACCCACTGCCACCAGCACGCGGTTCTCGGCGACGCGGCGGAGCGGCGGCTGCGCGAGAGCGCCGGACTCGGCGGCGAGTTGAGCGGCGGCTGCTGCGGGCTCGCCGGCAACTTCGGCTTCGAGCAGGGCCACTACGACGTGTCGGCCGCCTGCGCCGAGGAGCAGCTGCTGCCCGCGGTGCGCGACGCCGCGGAGGGCGCCGTGGTCCTCGCCGACGGGTTCTCCTGCCGCACCCAGTTGGGGCAGTTGGCGGGGGTGCGGGGAAGGCACCTGGCAGAGGTCCTTGCGGAGGAGCTTCCTGGGCCGAAGAGGTGAAGCCCCAACACCTCTGCCGAGCTGGGCCGTTGCGGATGTCGACAGCGTGATGCGAGTGCCGGAGCGGCACTCCGGGGCGTGACCGTCGCACCCTGCGGAGCACGCTGTCGGAAGGACTGACCAAGCATGAAGATGGCCAAGGCTGCTGCGGGTGTCGTCGGAGTCGCGCTGGCGCTCGGGGTTGCCTCGCCCGCCCTCGCCGCTCCGTCGCCGAGCGAGGACAACCAGCTTGTGGACTCGAACACCGTGTCCAAGAACGAGGTCAAGAACCCGCTCAAGGACATCAACATCAAGGTGATCGCCGACGCGGTCGCGAAGGCCGCGGACAAGCTGGCCACGAAGAACGACCTCGCCAGCAAGACCAACGCCCTGCAGGGCGCGAAGGTCGGCCGCTAGCCAGCGGATTCGGGCCGCTCGCACCCCTGGCCCCGGGGTGCGGGCGGCCCGTTCCGTTGCCCGGAGCGGGACGAAAGTCCCGTCCGGAAGGGACCTTTGCGGGTGGGTTCCGCTGTCCGGTTCCGGCAGGATCGGGATGGTTCATGATCATCTGTCGAGGCGTCAGTTGACGTACGCCCGCGAGAAGTCTGGTTGTGCCCGTGCCGGAAGAGCCGAAGGAACCCGCAGCGCCGCAGGAGCCCGAAGGGCTCGGGAAGCCGGTCAAGTCGGGTGACGGCGGCGCGATCCGCGAACTCGTCGTACGCAACCGCCACGACTCCATACCGATGGACCTGCTGTTCCGGGGCGACACGGCGGAACTGCCGGAGCCGTCGGAGCCGTCGGAGTCGGCGGAGCCTTCGGGAGGGCTGAAGCGGCCGGGGGCACTGAAGCGGCCGGGAGCGCCGAAGCGGCCGGAGCGAGCCGAGGTGCCGCAGAACCGCGCCGAGAAGCCGCGGGAAGCGGCGGCGTCCGTCGAGGGCAGGCGGCAACCGCTCTCCCCGCCCCGACCCGACCGCGACCTCGTCGAGCGGCGCGGCCCCGCGTGCTCCGGCTGGTGGGCCCTGCTCGTGGCGCTGCTCTCCCTCGCGGGCGCCGCCTGCCTCGTCTGGTCCGGCGGCCTGCTGCCCGAGCGGATCACGGAGTTCCTGCGCCTGCCCGAGCGGCCTGACCACGGGCTCGACGCCTGGCGGTGGGCGGCCGTCGGCGGCTGCGGGGTCGTCACCCTCTTCGCGCTCGGCGGGCTCACCCGCGGGCGGGTCGGCAGCGCGTGGACCCTGTCGCTGTTCGGGCGGTACCGGGGCAGTGTGCGGCGCACCGGCCTCGTATGGATCAGCCCGTTGATGCTGCGCAGGCGCGTGGACGTGCGGCTGCGGCACTGGCGCAGCGAACCGATGTCCGTCGTCGACGCGCAGGGCGTCGAGCTGCGGGTGGTCGTCCTGGTGGTGTGGCAGGTCAAGGACGCGGCACGCGCGCTGTTCACGGTCGACGACCACATCGCGTATCTGAGGGAGCAGGTGGAGGCGGTGACCGCGCGCGTGGTCTCGCGGCTGCCCGCCGACTCCTTCCGCGAGCCCGCCGACGACGCCCCGACCCTGCGGGACGCCGAGGCCGTGGGCGACGCCCTGACCAGGACGCTCGCCGCGGAGTGCAGGGCCGTCGGCGTCGAGGTCTTCTCGGCGAGGCCCACGCGCGTGGAGTACGCGCCGGAGGTGGCGGCCGCGATGCAGCGCCGCCAGATCGCCGCCATCGACGCCAAGCACCGGGACAGCGTGCTGACGTCGGTGCTCGACGCCGTGGACGACACCGTCCGCAGGCTCACCGAACGAGGGCTCGTCACACTCGACGACTACGAACGGAAGGCCCTGGTCAAGGACTTGACGGTGGCCTTCTACACGGCGCGGGGGAACGCCGTGGACACCCACTGAGCCGTACGGAACGAGAGGTCCCCACGTGCAGACACCCCGATTCACCGAAGAGATACCCGCCGATTGCGCCTGCGGACACTGCGCGGCGGCTCTGGCCGCGGCCGACGGGGAGCGGCGGCGGTGCGGCACCGTGCGCGGTGCCGTGGTCGCCGCCGTCGGCGCGGCCGTGCTGGTGGGCACGGCGGCCGGGACCGCGTCGGCCGAGCCCGCGCCGAGCCGTGCGGGCTGGGACGGCTCCAAGTACTGGTACAAGGACGCCACCGGCTGGTGGCGGTGGACGTCGCACCACGACAAGTACGTGGCGCGGTCCGGGAAGGGGGCCGCGACCTCGCCGGGGAAGGCCGCGGCCGCCACCGGACGCCGGGCCCCGTCCGGTGAGCCCACCTTCCGCGGCCGTGGGGGCTGGGACGCCACCGACCGCGTGTACTGGTACCAGAAGGCGGGGCACTGGTACTGGACCAGCCACAAGGACAAGTACGAGCGGTATGCGGGCCGCTCCGGCACGGGGTCGGGGACGGGTTCGGGCACGGGGGCGGGTTCCGGCATGCCCCGCAGGCACGGCACCGAGGCCGCCATCCAGTACGCGATGGCGCACCTCGGCGACCCCTATGTGTGGGGCGGCAACGGACCGCACGGCTGGGACTGCTCGGGCCTGGTGATGGCGGCGTACCGGCAGGCGGGCATCGGCCTGCCGCGCGTCGCCGACGCGCAGTACCGCGCCACGCAGCCGATCTCACGCGGCCAGCTGCGCCGCGGTGACCTGGTGTTCTGGAGCAGCAACGGCAGCTCGTCCGGCATCCACCACGTGGCGATCTACCTGGGCGGCAGCCAGTACCTGGAGGCCCCGCGGCCCGGCAGGAGTGTCCGGATCTCGTCCTTCAGCTCGTACAACCCGAACATGTACGGCCGCGTGAGGTAGCGCGCCGCTGGGCGATGGTTCGTGACCGAGGACAGGACCAAAGAGGGTCCACAATCCTGTCCTGGTGCACTACCTTGGACGGTGAAGTCCAGGACGCTGGACTCCGGGCAGTCGGGAAACGCACCAGGGAAGGCTCGTCCGTGAATGTCACGCGCAGCGATCAGGCCACATCGACGGCGGCTCCGGAGGCGGCCCTCACGCCTGCCGCCGAGGCGGCTTCGGAGGGGGCCGCGGCTGTCGGTGGACTCCGTGGCCTGCATGGTCTGCATGGCCTGCGTGGTCTGCGTGGTCGCATCGGCGCCCTCGGTCCCGTCGGGCTCGTCCTCGCGGGCGGGATCTCCGTACAGTTCGGCGGTGCGGTCGCGGTGACCGTGATGCCGCGGGTCGGCCCGGTCGGCATCGTGGCGCTGCGGCTCTTCTTCGCCGCGCTCGTGCTGTGCGTCGTGTGCCGGCCGAAGGTGCGGGGGCATTCGCGTGCCGACTGGGGCACGGTCGTCGCCTTCGGTGTGGCCATGGCCGGGATGAACGGGCTGTTCTACCAGTCCCTGGACCGCATCCCCATGGGTCCGGCCGTCACCCTCGAAGTCCTCGGCCCGCTCGCGCTCTCCGTCATCGCGTCCCGCCGCGCGGTGAACGTGATCTGGGCGGCGCTCGCGCTCGGCGGCGTCTTCCTGCTCGGCGGCGGGGGCGGCCTCGACGGCCTCGACCCGGTCGGCATCGCCTACGCCCTCGGCGCCGGTGCGATGTGGGCGGCGTACATCGTCTTCAGCGCCCGCACCGGGCGGCGCTTCCCGCAGGCCGACGGGCTGGCCCTCGCGATGGTGGTCGCCGCGGTGCTCTTCCTGCCGCTCGGGATCGTCGACGCCGGCTCGAAGCTGGTCCAGCCGGGCACGGTGGCGCTGGGCGCGGCCGTGGCGGTGATGTCGTCCGTGCTCCCGTACACCCTCGAACTCCTCGCGCTGCGGCGGCTGCCGGCGCACACCTTCGCCATCCTGATGAGCCTGGAACCGGCCATCGCGTCCATCGCGGGCTTCCTCGTCCTCAGCCAGGCCCTGTCCGCGGCAGAGGCCTTGGCCATCGCCCTGGTCATCGCGGCGAGCATGGGCGCGGTGCGGACGCAGGTGGGGCGGGGGAAGGCGAAGGCCGCGGACACGGGCGCGAAGCCGGGCGGCGAGCCGGGCGGCGAGCCGGGCGCGGGGTCGGCTGCCGGGTAGGCCCCGAAGCCCCGCGCGCAGGCGGCGAAAAGTAATGCAAGCACGCTTGCTTGTTTCTGTGCGCGCTGCCATGCTCCCAGGCACACCGCCCTGCCCCGAGGGGAGCGTTCCGTGTCCGATGCCCTGTCCGTGCTCGACGACCTGCGCAGCGAGAGCGAGGAACTCGACCGTCTCGTAGGGGAGTTGAGCCGGGAGCGGTGGTCCCTCGCGACGCCCGCGCCGGGCTGGACGATCGCCCACCAGATCGCCCATCTCGCCTGGACCGACCGGGCCGCGCTGCTCGCGGCCACCGACCCGGCGGCCTTCGCCGTCGAGGTCGAGAAGGCGGCCGCGGCCCCCGACACGTTCGTGGACGAGGGCGCGGAGGACGGTGCCGCGCTGCCGCCCGCCGAGCTGCTCGCCCGCTGGCGGGACGGGCGCGCACAGCTCTGGCAGACCCTGGCCGAGGCCCCCGCGGGCACCCGCCTGCCCTGGTACGGGCCGCCCATGGCCGTGCCCTCCATGGCGACCGCGCGGCTCATGGAGACCTGGGCGCACGGCCAGGACGTGGCGGACGCGCTCGGCGTGACACGGGCCCCCACCGACCGGCTGCGGCACGTGGCGCGGATCGGGGTGCGGGCGCGTGACTTCGCCTTCGCCGTGCGGGGGTTGGGCGCGCCCGACGAGGAGTTCCGCGTCGAGCTCACCTCGCCCGTGACGGGGGAGGTCTGGGCGTACGGACCCGAGGACGCCGCCCAGCGCGTGACCGGGCCCGGCCTCGACTTCTGCCTGCTCGTCACGCGCCGCGCCCACCGCGCCGACCTCGCGGTGCGCGCCGAGGGCCCCGACGCCGACCGCTGGCTGGACATCGCCCAGGCCTTCGCGGGCCCGCCGGGCGCGGGGCGCGCCCCCGAGGGAGGCGGCCGGTGACGCCGTCGCCCCTGCGCATCGGCAACGCCTCCGGTTTCTACGGGGACCGCTTCGACGCCATGCGCGAGATGCTCACCGGCGGCCCCCTCGACGTTCTCACCGGGGACTACCTCGCCGAGCTCACCATGCTCATCCTCGGCCGCGACCGCCTCAAGGACCCCGCGCGCGGGTACGCCAAGACCTTTCTGCGGCAGTTGGAGGAGTGCCTCGGGACCGCCCAGGAACGCGGCGTGCGCATCGTCGCCAACGCGGGCGGGCTCAACCCCGCCGGACTCGCCGACGCCGTGAGGGAGTTGGCGGGGCGGCTCGGGCTCGGTGTGCGGGTCGCGCACGTCGAGGGCGACGACCTCGGCAGCCGCTTCCCCGGCGCCCTCACCGCCAACGCCTACCTCGGCGGCGCCGGCATCGCCGCATGCCTGGAGGCGGGGGCCGACGTCGTCGTGACCGGGCGCGTGACCGACGCCGCCCTGGTCACCGGGCCCGCCGCCGCCCACTTCGGGTGGGGCCCCCAGGCGTACGACAGGCTCGCGGGCGCCGTCGTCGCCGGGCACGTCCTGGAGTGCGGCACCCAGGCGACCGGTGGGAACTACGCCTTCTTTGCCGAGCGCGGCGACTTCTCGACTGCCCTGCGTCGGCCCGGGTTTCCGCTCGCCGAGATCCATCACGACGGGTCCGCAGTCATCACCAAACACCCCGGCACCGGCGGCCTCGTCGACGTCGGCACGGTCACCGCGCAGCTCCTCTACGAGACGCAGGGCGCCCGGTACGCGGGCCCCGACGTGACCGCCCGGCTCGACACGGTCGCCCTCACCCAGGAGGGACCCGACCGCGTACGGATCGACGGTGTGCGCGGTGAGGCACCGCCCCCGGCGCTCAAGGTGGGCCGGGTCCGCCTCGGCGGCTTCCGCAACGAAGTCGTCTTCGTGCTCACCGGCCTCGACATCGACGCCAAGGCCGCCCTCGTCCGCGCCCAGCTGGAGGACGCCCTCGACCGCGCCAAGTCACGCCCCGCCGAGGTGCGTTGGGATCTCGCCCGCACCGACCACGCGGACGCCGCCACCGAGGAGACCGCCAGCGCCCTGCTCCGCCTCGTCGTGCGCGATGCCGACGCCGACGCGGTCGGCCGCGCCCTGAGCGGCGCCGCGATCGAGCTCGCCCTCGGCAGTTGTCCCGGCTTCCACGTGACGGCACCGCCCGGCAAGGGCGCGCCGTACGGGGTCTTCGAAGCCGCCTGCGTGGACCGGGCGGACGTCGCGCACGTGGCCGTGCTGCCCGACGGGGAGCGGCGCCCCGTCCCCTCCGGCGCCGACACCCGCGTACTCGAAGACCTGGCAGCCCCGCCGCTGCCCGCGCCCCTGCCGCCCGGCCCCACCCGCCGCGCCCCCCTCGGCCTCGTCGCCGGAGCCCGCAGCGGGGACAAGGGCGGCGACGCGAACATCGGCGTATGGGTGCGCACCGACGACGCCTGGCGGTGGCTCGCCCATGAGCTGACCGTCGAGCGCCTGCGTGAACTGCTTCCTGAGACCGCCGAGTTGAACGTCGTACGTCATGACCTGCCGAATCTGCGCGCCCTGAACTTCGTCGTCGAGGGGCTGCTCGGCGAGGGCGTGGCCGCACAGGCCCGCTTCGACCCGCAGGCCAAGGGCCTCGGTGAGTGGCTGCGCGCCCGCCACCTGGACATACCGGAGGTACTGCTGTGACCGTCCTCGCCTCCGCGCTCGACCCGGAGAGCGCCGAGTACGCCGAGCACCGCGAGGCCATGCTGGCCAAGCTCGCCGAGCTCGACGCCGAGCAGGCCAAGGCCCTCGAAGGCGGCGGTGAGAAGTACGTCCAACGGCACCGCAAGCGCGGGAAGCTGCTCGCCCGCGAACGCATCGAGCTGCTCCTGGACCCGGACACGCCCTTCCTGGAGCTGTCGCCGCTGGCCGCCTGGGGCAGCGACTATCCCGTCGGCGCCTCCATGGTCACCGGCATCGGCGTCGTCGAGGGCGTGGAGTGCCTGATCACCGCCAACGACCCGACGGTGCGCGGCGGCGCCTCCAACCCCTGGACGCTGAAGAAGGCCTTCCGCGCGCACGAGATCGGGCACGCGAACCGGCTTCCCTCGATCCACCTCGTGGAGTCCGGCGGCGCCGACCTGCCCTCGCAGAAGGAGATCTTCATCCCGGGCGGCGCCCTGTTCAAGCACCTCACGCAGTCCTCGGCCGCGGGGATTCCGACGGTCGCGGTGGTCTTCGGGAACTCGACCGCCGGCGGCGCCTACGTGCCCGGCATGAGCGACCACGTGATCATGGTCAAGGAGCGCGCGAAGGTCTTCCTCGGCGGGCCGCCCCTGGTGAAGATGGCGACCGGCGAGGAGAGCGACGACGAGTCGCTGGGCGGCGCCGAGATGCACGCCCGCACCTCCGGCCTCGCCGACTACCTCGCCGAGGACGAGCACGACGCGCTCCGCCAGGCCCGCCGCGTCGTCTCCCGCCTCAACTGGCGCAAGGAGTACGCCGATCCGGACCCGCTGTCGGTCGTGCCGCCCAAGTACGACGAGGACGAGCTGCTCGGCATCGTCCCCGGCGACCTGAAGAAGCCGTTCGACCCGCGCGAGGTGATCGCCCGCATCGTCGACGGCTCCGACTTCGACGAGTTCAAGCCGCTGTACGGGAGTTCACTGGTCACCGGCTGGGCCGCCCTGCACGGCTATCCCGTCGGCATCCTCGCCAACGCCCAGGGCGTGCTCTTCAGCGAGGAGTCCCAAAAGGCCGCGCAGTTCATCCAGTTGGCGAACCAGCGCGACATCCCTCTCCTCTTCCTGCACAACACCACCGGCTACATGGTCGGCAAGGAGTACGAGCAGGGCGGCATCATCAAGCACGGCGCGATGATGATCAATGCGGTGTCGAACTCGAAGGTTCCGCACCTGTCCGTACTCATGGGCGCCTCGTACGGCGCCGGGCACTACGGCATGTGCGGGCGCGCCTACGACCCCCGCTTCCTCTTCGCCTGGCCGAGCGCCAAGTCCGCGGTCATGGGTTCGCAGCAGCTCGCGGGTGTCCTGTCGATCGTGGCGCGCGCCTCCGCGCAGGCCAAGGGCCAGCCGTACGACGACGAGGCGGACGCCGGTCTTCGCGCCATGGTGGAGCAGCAGATTGAGTCCGAGTCCCTGCCGATGTTCCTGTCGGGGCGGCTCTACGACGACGGCGTCATCGACCCGCGCGACACCCGCACCGTCCTCGGCCTGTGCCTGTCCGCGATCCACACGGCCCCCTACCAGGGCGCGCGCGGCGGCTTCGGCGTCTTCCGGATGTGACCCCCGTGACCGCCATATGACCGCCATGACCACTGTGCTGAGGAACTCTCCATGATTACTTCCCTGTTGGTGGCCAACCGGGGCGAGATCGCCTGCCGGGTCTTCCGCACCTGCCGCGAGCTCGGCATCGCCACCGTCGCCGTGTACTCCGACGCCGACGCGAACGCCCTGCACGTGCGCGAGGCCGACACGGCGGTACGGCTGCCCGGCTCGGCGCCCTCCGAGACGTATCTGCGCGGCGACCTCGTCGTGAAGGCCGCGCAGGCCGCGGGCGCCGACGCGATCCACCCCGGCTACGGCTTCCTCTCCGAGAACGCGGGCTTCGCGCGCGCCGTCCTGGACGCGGGCCTCGGCTGGATCGGCCCGCCGCCCGAGGCGATCGAGGCGATGGCGTCCAAGACGCGCGCCAAGGAGCTGATGGGCATCGAGTCGCTCGGCGAGGTCACCGAGGCCGACCTGCCCGTCCTGGTGAAGGCGGCGGCGGGCGGCGGCGGACGCGGCATGCGTGTCGTACGGGAACTGGCCGTCCTGGAGGACGAGTTGGCGGCGGCGCGGGCCGAGGCCGCCAGTGCCTTCGGTGACGGCGAGGTGTTCGTCGAGCCGTTCGTCGAGGGCGGGCGCCACGTCGAGGTGCAGATCATGGCCGACGCGCACGGCACCGTGTGGCCGCTCGGCACCCGCGACTGCACCCTCCAGCGCCGCCACCAGAAGGTCATCGAGGAGTCCCCGGCGCCGGGGCTCCCCCCGGACCTCGTGGCCGAACTGCACGCGCAGGCGGTGCGGGCCGCCCGCGTCACCGACTACCGCGGCGCGGGCACCGTCGAGTTCCTGGTCGCCGAAGGGCGCGCGCACTTCCTGGAGATGAATACCCGCCTCCAGGTCGAACACCCCGTCACCGAGGCGGTCTTCGGCCTCGACCTCGTGGCCCTGCAGATCCGTGTCGCCGAGGGCGAGGCGCTGGAGGGCGAGCCGCCGGCTGCCTGCGGGCACGCCGTCGAGGCCCGCCTGTACGCCGAGGACCCGGCGGCCGACTGGGCCCCGCAGACCGGCACCCTGCACCGCATCGACGTACCTGGCAGCGTGCGCCTCGACAGCGGCTACGCGGCGGGCGACACCATCGGCGTGCACTACGACGCGATGCTCGCCAAGGTCGTCGCGCACGCGCCCACCCGCGCCGAGGCCCTGCGCAAGCTCGCGGGCGCCCTGGAGCGCGCCGCGGTCCACGGCCCGGTCACCAACCGCGAGCTGCTCGTACGCTCCCTGCGCCACCCGGAGTTCACTGGCGCCCGCATGGACACGGGTTTCTACGACCGGCACGCCCCTGACCTCGCGGCCTCCGCCCCCGACCCGCTCGCCCCGCTGGCCGCCGCGCTCGCCGACGCGCAGGGTCGCTCCCGGTTCGGCGGCTGGCGCAACCTGCGCTCGCAGGCCCACCTCAAGCGCTACCGCAGCGAGCCCGACGGCACCGAGCACGAGGTCCGCTACGACCACGGGCGGGACGGCCTGAGCGCCGAGGGCGTCGGCGTGATCAGCGCGGGGCCGGGTCTCGTCGTACTGGAAGTCGACGGAGTCCAGCGGAAGTTCACGGTCACGCGGTACGGCGACGACCGCGTGCACGTCACGACCTCCGGGTCGGACACCGCGCTCACCCCGCTGCCCCTGCTCCCCGAGCCCACCACCCGCCAGGACCCCGGCTCGCTGCTCGCCCCGATGCCCGGCACCGTCGTGCGCGTCGCCGAGGGGCTCACCGAGGGGGCGCCGGTCACCGCCGGGCAGCCCCTGGTCTGGCTGGAGGCCATGAAGATGGAGCACCGCATCTGTGCTCCCGCCTCCGGCACGCTCACCGCCCTGCACGCCGTGCCGGGCCGCCAGGTCGAGGTCGGTGCGCTGCTCGCGGTCGTCGACGTCGCCCAGGACTCCGTACAGGTCGCACAGGAGGAACAGCCCGCATGAGCACCGTACGCAGCACCGCTCGCAGCACCGTCCTCGAAACCGAAGAGCACCAGGCACTGCGCGCCGCCGTCGCCGCACTCGGCAAGCGGTACGGCCGCGACTACCTCGCCCGCGTCGCCGAGAGCGGCGGCCACCCCGACGAGCTGTGGGCGGACGCCGCGAAACTCGGCTACCTGGGCGTGAACCTGCCCGAGGAGTACGGCGGGGGAGGCGGCGGCATAGCCGAACTCTCCATCGTCCTGGAGGAGTTGGGTGCGGCGGGCTGCCCCCTCCTGATGATGGTCGTCTCGCCCGCGATCTGCGGCACGGTCATCGCACGCTTCGGCACCGACGAGCAGAAGCGGCAGTGGCTGCCGGGTCTCGCCGACGGCTCCCGCACCATGGCCTTCGGCATCACCGAGCCGGACGCGGGCTCCAACTCCCACCGCATCACCACCACCGCACGCCGCGACCCGGACTCCGGGGACTGGCTGCTCACCGGCCGCAAGGTCTTCATCTCCGGCGTCGACATCGCCGACGCCACACTCATCGTGGGCCGCACGTCCGACGCGCGCACCGGCAACCTCAAGCCGTGCCTGTTCATCGTCCCGCGCGACGCCCCCGGCTTCGAGCGGCGGCAGATCCCCATGGAACTCCGCGCCGCGGAGAAGCAGTTCGAGCTCGTACTCGACGACGTACGGCTGCCTGCCGAGGCGCTCGTCGGCGACGAGGACGCGGGTCTGCTCCAGCTCTTCGCGGGCCTCAACCCCGAGCGCATCATGACGGCCGCGTTCGCGATCGGCATGGGCAGGTACGCGCTCTCCTGCGCCGTCGAGTACGCCAAGGAACGCAGCGTGTGGAAGTCCCCGATCGGCGCCCACCAGGCCATCGCGCATCCGCTGGCCCAGTCGCACGTCGAGCTCGAACTGGCCCGCCTGATGATGCAGAAGGCCGCCCGGCTCTACGACGAGGGCGACGACGTGGGCGCGGGCGAGGCCGCCAACATGGCCAAGCTCGCCGCCGCCGACGCCTGTGTGAAGGCCGTCGACCAGTCCGTGCACACCCTCGGCGGCAACGGCCTGACCACGGAGTTCGGCCTCGCCTCGCTGATCGTGGCGTCGCGGGTGGCGCGGATCGCCCCGGTGAGCCGGGAGATGATCCTCAACTACGTCTCGCACCAGACGCTGGGCCTGCCCAAGTCCTACTGAGGAGCCCCGCATGACTCTCTCCGTCTCCTCTCCCGCGCGCGGCATCACCACCGTCACGCTGGCCGACCCCGAGCGGCGGAACGCGATCTCGGCTGACCTGGTGGGCGCCCTCGCCGAGGCGCTCGACGACCTCGGCAAGGACCCCGACACCCGGGCCGTCCTCCTCACGCACACCGGGACGACGTTCTGCGCGGGCGCGGACCTGAAGGCGCCCCCGGATCCGCGGGATTTCGTGCGGCTGTTGCGTCAACTCGTGACCCTCCCCAAGCCCGTGGTCGCGCGGGTGGACGGGCATGTGCGGGCGGGCGGCCTCGGCCTGCTCGGCGCTTGCGACATGGCGGTGGCGGGCCCCGCCGCGTCCTTCTCCTTCACGGAGGTGCACATCGGCGTCGCCCCGGCGGTGATCTCCATGCCGCTCCTGCCCCGCCTCGACCCGAGCGCGGCGTCCCGCTACTACCTCACAGGGGAGCGCTTCGAGGGGGCGGAGGCGGCGCGGATCGGTCTGGTCACGGCGTACGCGGCCGACGTCGACGCCGCGCTCGAACCGATCCTGGACGGGCTCCGTGCGGCGGCGCCGCAGGCCCTGGCCGAGACGAAGAAGCTGCTCACGGCTAGGGTGCTCGACGCATTCGACGACCACTCGGACGCCCTGATCTCCCTGTCCGCGCGGCTCTTCGGCTCCGCCGAGGCGCGCGAGGGAATGGCGGCGTTCCTCGAACGACGGGAGCGCCCATGGGTGCTGTGACCGCCGCCGACCGCGCGCCCAAGCAGGACCGCAGCCGTGCCACGCGCCAGAAGCTCCTGGAGGCCGCGGTGTCCTGCCTCGCCGAGCACGGCTGGGCGGGCTCGACGGTCTCGGTGGTCGCCGAGCGGGCGGGTGTGTCGCGGGGCGCGGCGCAGCACCACTTCCCCACCCGGGAGGACCTCTTCACGGCCGCCGTGGAGTACGTCGCCGAACAGCGCTCCACGGCGTTGCGCTCGCTGCCTGCGCAGGACAGGGCCTCGGTGGTCGCGGCCCTCGTCGACCTCTACACGGGCCCGCTGTTCCGTGCGGCGCTGCACCTGTGGGTGGCGGCGTCGAACGAGCCCGCGCTGGGTTCGCGGGTGACGGAACTGGAATCCCGCGTGGGCCGCGAGACGCATCGCATCGCGGTGGAACTCCTGGACGCGGACGAGTCGCGTCCAGGGGTCCGCGAGACGATTCAGGGCTTGCTGGACATGGCGCGGGGGCTGGGCCTGGCGAACCTGCTGACGGATGACGGGGCGAGGCGGGAGAGGGTTGTTGCGCAGTGGACGGTGCTGGTGGAGGGCGCGCTGCAGGCCTGAACCTTCCCCGACCCCGCCCCTTCCCGAAACTGGGGCTCCGCCCCAGACCCCGCTCCTCAAACGCCGGAGGGGCTGAAAGACAAGAGCGCCGGACGGGCTGGATTTTTCAGCCCGTCCGGCGTTTGAGGACGAGCGCGGAGCGCGATCGACCGAGCCCCGGGCGGCGGAGCCGCGACTTTCGGGAAGGGGTGGGGTCGGGGGAAAAGAACCGCCGGAGGCAGGGCTCAGCGGGTGATCTCGTCGTACCCCTCGATCGCCTGCGGGGAGCGGCTGCCGGGCCCGATGTAGCGGGCCGAGGGCCGCACGAGCCGCCCCGTCCGCTTCTGCTCAAGGATGTGCGCCGACCATCCCGCGGTCCTCGCGCACGTGAACATCGACGTGAACATGTGCGCAGGGACCTCGGCGAAGTCGAGCACGATCGCCGCCCAGAACTCCACGTTCGTGGCGAGAACCCGGTCGGGACGGCGCGCGTGCAGCTCGTCGAGCGCCGCCTTCTCCAAGGCTTCGGCCACCTCGAAGCGCGGTGCGCCCAGCTCCCGCGCCGTACGCCGCAGCACCCGCGCCCGTGGGTCCTCCGCCCGGTACACCCGGTGGCCGAAGCCCATCAGCCGCTCGCCCCTGTCCAGGGCCTGCTTCACGTACGTGACCGCGTCCCCGGTGCGCTCGATCTCCTCGATCATCCCGAGGACCCGGGAGGGCGCACCGCCGTGGAGAGGACCGGACATGGCACCCACGGCACCCGAGAGCGCCGCCGCGACGTCCGCGCCCGTCGACGCGATGACCCGCGCCGTGAACGTGGAGGCGTTCATGCCGTGCTCGGCGGCCGACGTCCAGTACGCGTCGACGGCCTGGACGTGCTTGGGGTCGGGCTCCCCGCGCCACCGCTTCATGAACCGCTCGACGACCGTCTCGGCCTTGTCGATCTCCCGCTGCGGCACCATCGGCAGGCCCTGCCCGCGGGCCGACTGGGCGACGTAGGAAAGGGCCATGACGGCGGCGCGCGCCAGGTCCTCGCGGGCCTGCTCCTCGCTGATGTCGAGCAGCGGCCGCAGGCCCCAGACGGGCGCGAGCATCGCGAGCGCGGACTGGACGTCGACGCGGATGTCGCCGGAGTGCACCGGGATCGGGAAGGGCTCGGCGGGCGGCAGACCGGGATTGAAGGCGCCGTCGACGAGCAGGCCCCACACGTTCCCGAAGGAGACGTGGCCGACCAGGTCCTCGATGTCGACGCCGCGGTAACGGAGCGCGCCGCCTTCCTTGTCCGGTTCGGCGATCTCCGTCTCGAACGCGACGACTCCTTCAAGTCCAGGTACGAAGTCGGACATCAGGCGGCTCCTCGTGATGGGTTCGACATGATGGTTTCGAGAGATGGGGTTGCGATCAGCTCATGACCATGTGTCAAAAATGGGCGGTTACGGTCCGGTTCCACGGTCGAGTACGCCAAATGTCCGGCGAACCCGGTGACTCGCGGTCCGGATCGTTCATCCCGGTGATGCCCCGTGAGGCTGGTGGTCACCCAACCGATGCGGCAGCAGGACGATATCCCTTGGTGCCACCTTTGGCGATGGAATGCGGCACTCAGTGCCACACGTCACCTCGGAGAGGTGACGTACACCCCGTCGGACGACCCTTCGTATACGGCAAGATGACCGCGTGACCGACTCCAGTGCGCCCCGCCACGAACCCCTTCCGGACTCCCTGCCGGAGCCGGCCGCCATGCGAGAGCAGTACGTCACGGCGGGGCTCGACGAGACCGAGCTCGCCGCGGGGCCCATGGACCAGTTCGCGCTCTGGTTCAAGGAGGCGGCACGCGACCGGGAGGCCGTCCACGAGCCGAACGCCATGGTGGTGTCCACAGCCGACACCGAGGGGCGGCCCAGCTCCCGCACGGTGCTCCTGAAGGGCTTCGACGAGCGGGGCTTCGTCTTCTTCACCAACTACGAGTCCCGCAAGGCCCGTGAGCTGTTCGCCAACCCGTATGTCTCGCTGCTCTTCCCCTGGCACCCCATGGCCCGCCAGGTGATCGTCTCCGGCACGGCGGCGCGCGTCGGGCGCGAGGAGACCGTCGCCTACTTCCGCACTCGCCCGCACGGCTCCCGCCTGGGCGCCTGGGCCAGCGCCCAGTCGTCCGTACTGGCGTCGCGCGGCGAACTGGACCGTGCGTACGCCGAGTTGGAGGCCCGCTACCCGGAGGGCGAGCAGGTGCCGGTGCCGCCGCACTGGGGCGGCTTCCGGGTGCGGCCGGATTCGGTGGAGTTCTGGCAGGGCAGGACGAACCGCCTGCACGACCGGTTGAGGTATGTGCGAGCGGACGGCGGGCAGGGGGGCTGGCGGATCGAGCGCTTGAGCCCGTGATCACCCGCACTGTCGGGCGATGGCGGGAAATGTGAGCCTGTCCGGCGATTGAGGACGAGCAGGCCAAAGGCCACGGCAGACGGCACCCCCTACCCCGTCGGGACCCCTAACCCGTCAGGACCCCGTCACCCCGTCAGGACCCCGTCCAGGAACGGTTCGATCGCGGCGCGCCAAGCGCTCGGCTGGTCGTAGTGGACGAGGTGGCCGGCGTCGGCCACCTCCGCGTACTCCCCGCGGGGCAGCACCCGGACCATCTCCTGGGACTCGGCCCGGCCCAGCTCGCCGTCCTGCCCGCGCACGACGAGCGCGGGGCAGCGGACCTGGACCAGCTCCTCCCAGTGCGCGTCGTGCACCCAGGTCTCACGGGACCTGAGCATCTGGGCGCGGTCGAAGACGGGCCGCCAGCCGTCCGGGCTCTCGGCCATCACCTCGGCGAAGAACGCGCCGCGCGCGGGGTTGGGGCGCTCCACCCAGGGGTCGTCCTCGCCGAACCACTTGCGTACGTCGGCGAGGGTCGCGAACGGCACCGGCCAGGACTTGAACCAGTCCTCCCACTCGCGCTGCGAGGCTGCGCCGAGCGCGGAGGCCCGCATGTCGCAGATGATCAGGCCCCGGACGAGGTCGGGGCGGCGCGCGGCGAGCTGCCAGGCGGTGAGCGCGCCCATGGAGTGGCCGATGAGGACGGCGGGCGCGAGGTCGAGCTGGACGAGGGCGGCCTCGGCGTCGTCCACGTAGGCCTCGCGGGTGTAGGGGCCTTCGGGGGGTTTCTCGCTCCTGCCGTGGCCCCGCTGGTCGAGGGCGACCGCGCGATGCCGCTCGGAGAGCCAGCGGGCGGTGCCCGCCCAGTGCGATGCGCGGCCCATCAGGCCGTGCAGTAACAGCACCCCGCCCGGTGACCTCTCGGCCTCCCTGAGCTTGGGAGGGTCGGCGTACTCCCAGGCGGCGAGGCGTACGCCACCCGCGCCCGTCACATCGATGCGCCGCACCATGATTCCTGGCACCCCCCTGGATTCAGCTCGGGATCCACGACTCGTCCTGCCCCACACCCCCGCACGCTATCGAACTCCCTTTCGAGAGCGGCCGGATCGCCTTCGAAAGCGGCCGGATCGCCGATAGCACCCCTCGTTCGGGTGACCATGCTCAAGGATTGACCGGCGCAGCCGAGGGGAGATCTTCATCGGGAGGCGGGCCGCTCGGGGAAACCGGTCCGAGGGGAATGACCTTGAGAGCTCGGGGCTCCAGGTCAGCACAGGGGAGGACAGGCCCCGGCGCTCTTGGGCGCCGGGGCCCTCACTTTCTCCGGCCTGCCCACGGGCCCCGCCGCCGGCCTGCTCGCGGGGTGCGCCGCGGACCTGTTCGCGGGGCGCGCGCAGGCGTCCGCCGGGACGTTCGCGCTCACCAGTCGGGCGCATCCTCCTGCCCCCTCTCCGGCCGTGCGGCCAGACCCGGTGCCGACACGGTCAAGAGCCCTCAGGTCATATGCCTCTCGCGACAGCCTCGCACGCAAAACGCTCCGCCGCTGCGATTCCGCACACTGAATATCTGGTCAACTTCCGCCAGGGAAGCGGAAGTTGACCAAGAATCGCGCGTCTTCTCAGCGCTTGGCGACGAAGACGTGCGACGCGACCTCCGCCGTGAGCTCGGCGGCCTCGCCGCTGCTGCCCACGAGCACGCCGCCCGCCGACTCCGTCACACTCACCACGGAGCCCGGCTGCACGCCGGCCCGCCGCAGCGTGTACATCAACTGGGCGTCCGTCTGGATCGGCTCCCCGATGCGGCGCACGACGACCGTCTTGCCCTCGGCGCCCGGGTCGAGCTCGGTCAGGGAGACCATGCCCTCGTCCAGGAACGGGTCCGCGCCGTCCTTCTCACCCAGCTCCTCCAGGCCCGGGATCGGGTTGCCGTACGGAGACTCGGTGGGGTGGCGCAGGAGCTCCAGGACGCGACGCTCCACGGCCTCGCTCATCACGTGCTCCCAGCGGCACGCCTCGGCGTGCACCTGCTCCCACTCGAGCCCGATCACGTCGACGAGCAGGCACTCCGCCAGGCGGTGCTTGCGCATCACGCGGGTGGCCAGACGGCGGCCCTCCTCGGTGAGCTCCAGGTGGCGGTCGCTGGCGACCGCCACCAGGCCGTCGCGCTCCATGCGCGCCACGGTCTGGCTCACCGTCGGTCCGCTCTGGTCGAGCCGCTCGGCGATCCGGGCGCGCATGGGGACCACACCTTCCTCCTCCAGCTCGAGGATGGTGCGCAAATACATCTCAGTGGTGTCAATCAGCCCCGACATGGGTGCCCCTCAGAATTCGCTCGTGCGCTGGCCCTGCCCTCAATTCTGACGCATACCACCGACAACCGTGCCGCGCCGGTGGAATTCCCGCCCAGTACCGGCCTGTGGCGGTGTTGACAGGGCACTGGTCCAGACCGCAACGTGATGCGAATGAGCTCGATGAGCGAGAGCAACCAGAGCGGTGAGAGCAAGCTGGTGGGTCAGTATTTCGACGCCGCGATCGGTCTGCTCCAGAGGGTCCGCGACGAGGAGTCCGGCAACGTCGCGGCGGCGGGCGGGCTGCTCGCCGACGCGGTCGCGTCCGGCGGCCGCCTCTTCGCCTTCGGCGCCGGGCACTCCTCGCTCGCCGCGCAGGACGTCGTCTACCGCGCGGGCGGCCTCGCCCTGATCAACCTCCTGGCCGTCCCCGGCGTGGTCGGTGTGGACGTGATGCCCGCCACGCTCGGCTCCGCCCTGGAGCGGGTCGACGGGCTCGCGGGCGCCGTCCTCGACTCCTCGCCGGCCCGCCCCGGCGACGTACTCGTGATCATCTCGCTCTCCGGGCGGAACTCGCTGCCGGTGGAGATGGCCATGAACGCCCGCGCCCTGGGCCTGAAGGTCATCGGCGTGACCTCGGTGGCGTATGCGACGGAGACGAAGTCGCGGCACGTCTCGGGGACCTTCCTCAAGGACCACTGCGACGTGGTGGTCGACTCCAAGATCGGCGTCGGTGACGCGGAGCTGTCCCTCGACGGGGTCGAGGCGCCCTTCGGCCCGGCCTCCAGCGTCGTCACCAACGCCCTCATGCAGGCCATGACGGCCGCCGCCGTCGAGGACCTCGCGGCCCGTGGCGTCCAGCCGCCGCTGCTCCGCTCGGGGAACGTGGACGGGGGACACGACTGGAACGGGCGGGTGTTCCAGGAGTACGGGGACCGGATCTTCTACCGGCACTGATCGCGCCCGAACCTCACGCGGGGTCGAACCTCACGCGGGGTCGAACCTCACGCGGGGTCGAACCTCACGCGGACGGTGAGTCCGCCGCCGTCGCTGTTCGCCTCCGCGCAGACGTCCGCGCCGTGGGCCCGCGCGATGGCCGCCACGATCGACAGGCCCAGGCCCGCGCCCTCCCCGCGCGCGTGGGTGCGTTCGTTCAGGCGGCGGAACGGTTCGAAGAGGAGCGGGACCGTGTCGGCGGGGATCTCGGGGCCGGTGTTGGTGACCTCGATCCCGGCGGCCGAGGTCGTCACGTCGACCCGTCCGCCGGGCCGGTTGTAGCGCACCGCGTTCGCCACCAGGTTGTGCACGAGGCGGTCCAGGAGCACGCCGTCGCCCTCCACCGTCAGCGGCTCGGCATGCACGGACACCGTGACGTCGTGCCCGGCGGCCTCCTCGGCGAGGCCGTCCGCGACGGCGTGCGCGAGGACGTCCACCGCGACGGGCTCGCGCCGGTCGAGGCCCTGCTCGGACGCGGCGAGCAGCAGCAGCCCCTCGATGAGGTGCTCGCTGTCGTCCGCGACCGCGATCAGCTTCGTACGGATCCTCGCCACGCGCTCGGGGTCCGGCTCACCGGCGAGACCGATCTCGGCGGCCGCCCGCTGCACGGCCAGCGGGGTGCGCAGCTCGTGCGCCGCGTTGGCCGCGAACCGCTGCTGCGCGCCCACCAGTTGCTCTATCCGGTCCAGCATCTCGTCGAAGGTGTCGGCGAGCTCCTTCAGCTCGCCCGGCGGGGCGTCGAGCGCGATCCGCTCGTGCAGATTGGCCCCGGAGAGCCGCCGCGCCGTCCCGGTGATCACGGAGACCGGGCGGAGCACACGCCCCGCCATCCACCAGGCCAGGGCGATCGACAGGACGGCGTACGCGGCGAACACGATCGCGGAGACGGTCAGGAGGCGGTTCAGGGCGGCCTCTCCCGCGAGGTCGCTGATCTTCGTGACGGCGAGCCCCTTGATCGTCTCCATCTCCTGGGACGTGGGGCGGGCCGATGCCGCGTCGGAGGGCGTCAGCGAGGCGGCGGGCACCGGCACCCCCGGCACCGTTCGCCACGGCGGCACGGGCCCCCGGGGCACGGCCGTGGTCACCGCCGTACTGATGGAGGAGTACAGGCCCTGCTGCACCAGCAGGTACACGACCCCGGTCAGGAGCGCCCCCGCGAGGACGAGGAGGCCGCCGTACAGGGTGGTGAGCCTGGCCCGCTCGCCGCTCATCCCCGCCTTCACAGCGAGCGCCCGACGATCCGGTACCCGGCCCCCGGCACCGTCTCCACCACCTGCGGCTCGCCCAGCTTCGCGCGCAGCTTGGAGAGGGTGACGCGGACCGCGTTCGTGCGGTAACTGGTGTCCTCCTCCCAGACCTGCTCGATCAGGTCCTCGCCGCTGACCACCGCGCCGTCCGCCCGAAGGAGCGCCTCCAGGACCGCGAACTCCTTGCGGGACAGCGCCAGATGGCGGCCGTCCCGGCTGGCCTGGCGGCGCGCGGTGTCCAGGACGAGGCCCGCGCGCTCGATGACCGGGGGCAGCGCGGGGTGCGCGCGGCGTCCCAGCGCGAGGACGCGGGCGAGCAGCTCGTCGTACGCGAACGGCTTGGTCAGATAGTCGTCCGCGCCGAGGCCGAGACCCGCGACGCGGTCACGCACCGTGCTCGCCGCCGTCAGCATCAGGACGCGGGTCAGCAGGCGCTGCTCGACGACGCGGCGGCACACCTCGTCGCCGTGCAGGCCCGGCAGATCGCGGTCGAGGACCATGACGTCGTACTCCCCGAGCTGGAGTTTGCGCAGCGCGGTCAGGCCGTCGGCCGCGACGTCGACGGCCAGCGCGTCGCGCCGCAGCCCGTCGGCGATCATCTCGGCCAGGAATTCCTCGTCCTCCACCAGCAGTACGCGCATGCCGCCCTGTGTACCGGAGAGTGACCTTTCGCCGATGTAAGCGTCTCCGTTGAGAGAAACGAAATCCCGCTTCCCGCCAGCCTGTGGCCGTCAGCCCGCCCCATGTGAAGGGAAGCCACGCCATGAGGACTCGCAAGCGCTCAGCGGCTCTCGCGTCAGGATTCGCCGCCCTCGCCCTGTTCGCAGGAGCCTGCTCCGGTGGTTCCGGCGAGAGCGACAAGTCGAACAGCGCCGACGGCGGCAAGGGCGCCGAGGCCGACAAGGGCTTCAAGCAGCGCGAATGTCTGCGCAAGCACGGCCTGGACGTGGCCGAGCCCAAGTCCGGCCAGGACGCCGCGGGCATCACCATCGGTGGCGACATGAGCAAGGAGAAGATGGAGAAGGCCATGAAGGAGTGCGGCATGGGCGGCGGCTCCAAGGGCGGCGGCATCTCTCAGGCCGACAAGGACAAGATGCTCAAGTACGCCCAGTGCATGCGCAAGAACGGCTACAACATGCCCGACCCAAAGTTCGGCGGCGGCGGCTCGGTCGAGGCCATGCCGATGCCGAAGGGGGCTGAGGCCAAGAAGATGGAGAAGGCCGCCAAGGCGTGCAAGGGCATCGTCGAATGAGGCGCCGCACCGCTGTCGTCGCCACCGTCGTGGCCCTGCTCGCGATCACCGGCGGCGGCATAGCCGTCACCGCCCTCGCCGACGCGGGCGGCGGCACGAAGGACTCCGCCCACCAGGACGCGGGCCTGCCGCCCGCCACCTCGCCCGTCGAGCGCGGCGACCTCAGCAGCAGTACGCAGGTCGACGGCACCCTCGGCTACGCCAAGGAGCGCAAGGTCAACGCGGGCGCGGCGGGCACGCTCACGTGGTGCGCCGAATCCGGCTCCACCATCGAGAGGGACGGGCGCCTGTACGAGGTGAACGGCGCCCCGGTCCGCCTCATGTACGGCACCGAGCCGATGTACCGCACGCTGAAGCCGGGCGACAAGGGCAACGACGTACGGCAGTTGGAGGAGAACCTCGTCGCGCTCGGCTACGGCGCCGGGCTCGCCGTCGACGACACGTACACCGACGGCACGGCCGCCGCCGTCAAGCGGTGGCAGAAGGCCCACGACCGCAAGCAGACCGGCCGCGTCGGGCCCGACCAGATCTCCTTCCAGCCGGCCGCGGTCCGTGTGAAATCCGGCGAGTCGACGGTCGGCGACCAGGTCGCCCCGGGCAAGCCGGTGCTCTCGACGACCGGCTCCGAGCGGGTCGTCCGTGTCCAACTCGACGTCGCTGAGGGCAAATTGGCGAAGAAGGGCACCAAGGTCACCGTCACGCTCCCCGACGGCACGACGGTCGACGGCAAGGTCGCGGCCGTCGGCAGGACCGCCAAGCCCGGCGACGACCCCTCCGACAAGACCCCCAAGATCCCCGTCACCGTCACCTTCGACGCCCCCGGCAAGGTCGAGGGCTTCGATCAGTCGCCGGTCACCGTGAACCTCACCGGTGAGACCCGAAAGGACGTCCTCTCCGTACCCGTCAACGCGCTCCTCGCGCTGCCCGGCGGCGGTTTCGGTGTCCAGGTCGTCGAGGGCGGCCGCACCCGCGAGGTGAAGGTCGAGCTCGGCATGTTCGGCCAGGGCCGCGTCGAGGTCACGGGCGGCGGGCTGCGGGAGGGCATGAAGGTGGGGGTGCCGAAGGTATGAGTGAGGACCAATCTCCCACCGCCGTCGTCGAGTTGGCGGGTGTCACCAAGGAGTACCCCGGCGGTGTCGCCGCCCTGCGCGGGGTCGACCTGACCGTCGACGCCGGTGAACTCCTCGCCATCGTCGGCCCTTCGGGGTCCGGCAAGTCCACCCTCCTGCACATCGTCGGCACCCTCGACCGCCCCACCGCGGGCACCGTCGCCATCGCCGGGCACGACGTCGCGGCCCTCGCCGACCGCAGCCTCTCCGCGCTGCGCGCCCGGCACATCGGCTTCGTCTTCCAGGCGTTCCACCTCGTCCCCGGCATCAGCGCCCGCGACAACGTCGCCGAGGGGCTGCTCTACTCAGGGCTCTCCCGCGCGGAGCGCCGCCGCAGGGCCGCGTACGCCCTGGAGCGCGTCGGCCTCGCCGACCGCATGAAGCACCGCCCGCACGAGCTGTCCGGCGGCCAGAAGCAGCGCGTCGCCATCGCCCGCGCGGTCGTCGGCGAACCCGACCTGCTCCTCGCCGACGAGCCCACCGGTGCGCTCGACTCCGAGTCCGGCGAGGCCGTCATGACCCTGCTGCACGACCTCAACGCGGAGGGCGCGACCATCGCCGTCATCACCCATGACACGGAGATCGCCGAGCGGTTGCCGCGGCAGGTGCGGATCAGGGACGGGCAGGTCGTCGCGGACACGCGGCTCGCGGAGGTCGCGGCCTGATGCCCGGGAAACGTACGAAGCCTACGAAGCGCGCGAAGTTGAAGGCCGCGCGGCTCGGTCCCCGCGATGTCCTGCACGTCGGCTCGGCCGGTCTGCGCAGCCGCCCCGTGCGGGTCGTCCTGTCCGCGCTCGGCATCGCCATCGGCATCGCGACCATGGTCGCGGTGGTGGGCATCTCGTCCTCAAGCAAAGCCCAACTCATGCGCGAACTCGATGCGTTGGGAACGAACATGCTGGTGGCCGCGCCGGGCGAGGCGATGTTCTCCGGAGAGAAGATCTCCCTGCCGCGCGACGCCGTGGGACGGGTCGAGCGGATGGACGGCGTCGAGGACGTCGGCGCGACCGGCGACCTCGACCGCTCCGTGCGGCGCAGCGACAAGATCCCCGAGGACGAGACCGGCGGCATCTCCGTGAAGGCCTCCACCGAGGGCCTGTTGAAGGTGCTGCGCGGCAGGATGGCGCACGGCAGCTGGTTCAACGCGGCGAACGGCCGCTACCCCTCGGTGGTCCTCGGGCACGTCGCGGCCGAGCGGCTCGGCATCACGTCGCCGGGGCAGCAGGTCTGGATCGACGACCGGTACTTCACGGTCATCGGCATCCTCGACGCCCTGCCGCTCGCGCCCGACATCGAGCGGTCGGCGCTGACCGGCTGGGACGCCTCGAAGAAGCTGCTCGGCTTCGACGGCCATCCGACATCGGTGTACGAGCGCTCCACCGACGCCTCCGTGAACGACGTCCGCAAGCTGCTCGCCGCGTCGATCGACCCGGAGACCCCGCGCAACGTCCAGGTCACCGACCCGTCGTCGGCGCTCCAGGCGAAGGCGGCGACGGAGGGCGCGTTCTCCACGCTGCTCCTCGGCCTCGGCGGGATCGCACTGCTCGTGGGCGGGGTCGGCGTCGCCAACACCATGATCATCTCGGTCCTCGAACGGCGGTACGAGATCGGTCTGCGGCGCTCGCTCGGCGCGACCCGGGGGCAGATCCGCGTGCAGTTCGTGACGGAGTCCCTGATGCTCTCGGGCCTCGGCGGGCTCGCGGGCGTCGCGCTCGGCGCGGCGGCGACGGCCGCGTACGCCGCGTCGGGCGGGCTGCCGTGGGTGGTGCCGCCCTGGGCCATGGCGGGCGGCTTCGGCGCGACGCTGGCGATCGGCACGGTGGCCGGTCTCTACCCGGCGGTGCGGGCGGCGCGGCTCTCGCCGACCTTGGCGCTGCACGCGGTGTGACGCGGGCGGGGGCGAGAGCGGGGGCGAGGGCTTCAGGGCCCGTGCCCAGGTCCCGCACATGAACCAGGCGGCGTACTCCGACGTGGGGGTCGGGGTACGCCGCCTTCGGGTGGGGCTGGTGGTGCGGTTGGGGCCAGTGGCTCTGGTGGCTCTGGTGGGACGAGGTGCGGGAGGCTGCCCGCTGTCATGCCGGTGGTTACTTCGCGTCGCTGTTGAACTTCGCGGCCGACCAGAAGTAGCCGAGGACCGCGAGCCCGACGCACCAGGCCAGGGCGAGCCATCCGTTGTTGCCGATCTCGCTGCCGAGCAGCAGGCCGCGCAGGGTCTCGATGGCCGGGGTGAACGGCTGGTACTCGGCGATCGGCCGGAACCAGCCCGGCATCGTGTCGGCCGGGATGAAGGCGCTGGAGACGAGCGGCAGGAGGATCAGCGGCTGCGCGCTGTTCGCGGCGGCCTCGGCGTTCGGGCTCGCCATGCCCATCCCGACGGCGATCCAGGTGAGCGCCAGGGAGAAGAGCACGAGCAGTCCGAACGCGGCCAGCCACTCCAGGGCGGTGGCGTCCGTCGCCCTGAACCCGATGGCCAGGGCGACGGCGCCGACGAGCACGACGCCGGCGACGCACTGCAGCACGCTGCCGATGACGTGCCCGACGAGCACCGAGCCGCGGTGGATGGCCATCGTGCGGAAGCGGGCGATGATGCCTTCGTTCATGTCGGTGGCGACGGACACCGCGGCCCCGATCACCGTGCCGCCGATGGTCATCATCAGGATGCCCGGGACGATGTAGGCGATGTAGTCGGAGCGGTCCGCGCCGCCGATGCCCACGCTCATCACGTCGCCGAAGATGTAGACGAAGAGCAGGAGCAGCATGATCGGCGTGAGCAGCAGGTTCAGGGTGAGCGACGGATAGCGCCTGGCGTGCAGGAGGTTGCGGCGCAGCATAGTGGACGAGTCGCGCAGGGCGAGAGAGATCCGGGACGGGTGGGCGGGAGCCGGGTGAACGCTCATCGGACGGCCTCCTTGGCCTTGTCGGTACCGCTGGTGAGGGCGAAGAACACGTCGTCGAGGTCGGGGGTGTGCACGGTCAGCTCGTCCGCCTCGACGCCGGCGGCGTCCAACCGGTCGAGGACGGCGCG
>NZ_JBEZCG010000023.1:0-140405 GCF_040647455.1 Streptomyces sp. NPDC041068 | reverse complement strand
TGTATTAAAGAGGTCTCCTCTACCGTTCGGGGGCCCTCCCCCCCCCGGCCGCCCCCCCCCCCGCGGACCGCAAGCGTTTCGCTACGACCCCCCCTGGGTGGTACGCGCTGCGCGCGTACCACCAACTGCAGTGCGAGCGCCTCGCGTTGCGAGGCGCGGCCGGCCTTCGGCCGTCCGGTGGCTTGCGCTGCGCTCCAGCCACGGTGACGCTCCGCGTCACCAGGCGTGCCACGCTCCGCGCGGCCCGCCCTCGGGCCTGCGGCCCGGCCGGTTAGGGGGTGGTGTCCTCGGGTTGAGTCGCTGCCAGGGCCCAGCGGGTGCTCTCGGTCGAGGTGTCGATGCCCACTGTGAAGGAACCCTCGACTATCCCCGGAGCTAGCGTTACTGACTTCGTGCCTGTTTCACCGGCCGGGCAATCCACCGTGAACTCGGCGACCTGGACCTGCTGGGACTCCATCGTCACCGCTGTGCTGCCGCCTCCCTCGCAGGCCACCGTGAGCACGGTCGGCAATCCCTTCCAGGCTCCCCCGGATACGACTCCCCCGTCCCCGGTACTCTCCTCCACCCACACCAGACCGTCAGGCCCAGGGTGCGGAAGAAGTCCTCCCGTGGCCGCGGCGGGCATGGATCCTCCCCCAGCGATCCCAACTACCGCCAATGCAGCCATCGTTAATGCCATGGTTGCTCTTCTCATGTTCTGTCCCTCCCATTCGCCTGTCATGACGGGGACAGTGTGGCGCGGGGAGGATCTGCACACCTGAGTACAGCTACTCATGCACTCACGGCCGGATGGCGCGCACGGGCTCGACACCCTGCAGATTCCTGGATTCTGTGCTTCATTTTGTAGAGGGGATAGACTCTGGAATCAGATTCCAGTACCTCCAGGCATCCGGGCAGCGCTGGTGATCGTTACTCCCGAAATGGTCCGATGCTGTTGGTCTGGTTCCGGGTCCGTTCACAGCAGTTGGCCTCACGCACGGTCCGCGGGACAAAGAAGATCGGAATAGCAGTGAAGGAACTCCGCCCCCACCAACGAGAAGCCATGGACACGGTGCTGCGGGCACTCGATCTGTCTGGAACAACGATGGTTCCTCCGCAGGGGTTCCGGACTCAGGTCATCATGGCCACCGGATCGGGAAAGACCCTCGTCGCCACCCGGAGCGCAGAAGAGCTGCGTGCGGGCCGCGTGCTGGTACTCGTCCCCTCCCTGGACCTGCTTGCCCAGACCGAAGCCGCATGGCGCGAGGGAGGCCGCCGCGGCCCGATGGTCGGGGTCTCGTCCCTGCAGGGCGAGGAAGTGCCCTTCCCCAACACCACGGACGTAAAGGAACTGGTCGACTGGGTGCGGCCGTTCAACAAGATCACCGTGTTCGCCACCTACGCCTCCCTCGGACTCGGCACACTGGAACGCGCGCACAAGACAGGCCTCCCCGGCTGGGACCTGATCGTCGTCGACGAGGCGCACCGGACCTCGGGGCGGCTGGGCAAGCCATGGGCGGTCGTCCACGACAACACCCGCATCCCAGCCCTGCGACGGCTGTACATGACCGCCACGCCGCGGCTGTGGCAGCTGGACGAAGACCAGCCGCAGGAGCAGGGCGTGCCGGGTGAGCTGGTGGCTTCTATGGAGGACGATCCGGACGGGCCGTTCGGTGCCCGCTGCTACACGCTGACGCTCTCGGAGGCGATCGACCGAGGGATCTGCGCGCCATACCAGGTGGTGTGCGTGGACATCGCCGACACCCAGCTCCAGGCCGCACAACTTCTGGGCGCTGAGGGGCATTCGGACAAGGTCCGCGGGGCACGGCTTGCCGCTCTGCAGACCGCGCTGCTCAAGGCGTCCTCGGAGGAGAACTTCCAGCGCACGCTGGTCTTCCACCACGTCGTCAAGGAAGCCGAAGCGTTCGCCACCGGCCTCCCCCACGTCGCGGCGCAGCTGCACGACTCCGAACCCGAGCTGTACCCGAAGACGATCTGGGCCAACTGGCTGTGCGGCGAGCACAAGCCGGGCCACCGGCGGCGGGTTCTCGGGGAATTCGCCGACAGGATCGCCACGGACGGCACCGTCGTGGAGAAGAGTTACCTCGGGTCCGTGAAGGTCCTCGGGGAAGGTGTTGACACGGCTAGGTGCGACTCCGTGTACTTCGCGGATGTGCGCGGCTCCATGCCCGACCTCGTCCAGGCCGTCGGCCGCGCACTGCGGATGCAACCCGGCGAGGGCAAGATGGCCTCGCTCGTGGTGCCGGTGCTGCTCGGGCCGGGCGAGACGGCGGACAACATGCTCACCTCCCGGGCTTTCGGCGGGCTGGCCAAGCTTCTGGAGGCGCTGCGGGCGCACGACGCCAGGATCGTGGAGAGCCTCACGGAGCAGCAGGCACCGAGCCGCTACAAGCCCGTCAGCAAGGACGGCAGCGGGAAGAGCAGGGGCGGGAGCGGCGAGGGCTCCGGGGACGTCAGTGCCCCAGCCAAGGCCCTGCTGAAGTTCTCCACGCCCCGCGACCCGGCCGCCCTCGCCGCATTCATCAACCTGCGCGTCCTCAACCCCGAACACGAACACTGGCGGCGCGGCGTGGAGGCCGCCGTCATCTACGCCCGCGAGCACGGTGACCTCCGCGTGCCGTTCACGTTCCGCGTACCCGCCGTCGACGACCAGGAGGCGGAAGCCACCGGGTGGCCGGCCTCGCTCGCCGGGTTCCCGCTCGGGCAGTGGACCGCCGACGCAAGGCGGTTCTACGCCCGCGGCGACATGGACGAGGACCGCATCGCCCAGCTGGAGAAGCTCGGCATGATCTGGTCCCACTTCGACGTCGCATGGGAGGAAGGCCTGTCCGCCGCGCGCGGGTGGGCCACCGAACACGGCCACCTCCTGGCCCCTCTCGATGCCACGCACCAGGGGTACCGGGTGGGCATCTTTCTGAAGAACGCGCGGGCCGCCGCCCGGCGCGCCCAGGACCTCGAGCAGCGCCAGGCCGAGGGACTGCCGGTCCAGTCGTGGGCTGGCGCTCTGTCCCCGGAGCGGCGCGAACAGCTCGAGGACATCGACCCCTCCTGGTGCCCGGCCTGGCCGGTGGAATGGCAGAGGGCCTTCCACCTCACCCGCCTCCACCTCGAAGAGATCGGCGGCGAGCTACCCGTCGAGCCGGGCGTCGTCGTACACCGCGGCGAGGACCTCGGACGGTGGGTGCGGGCGCAGCGCCTCAGCTGGGACAAGCTCACGACCGTGCAGCAGTGGATGTGTGAGCAGGTCCTCGGCATCACACCCGCGGCCGAGGACGAAAAGCCGCCCCCACGCCGTACACAAGCCGACAAATGGGCGCTCAACTACCAGGCCGCCAAACAGTTCCACAAACGCGAGGGACACCTGCGCGTGCCGAGGAAACACGTCGAACGCATAGCCGTCGACAGCGGGGACGACAATCGCGACGGCGAGAGCGACAGGTACCGGGAGGAACGAGAGATCAAGCTCGGGGCATGGGTCGGGAATCAGAGATCCAGAGCCGCGACGCTGACGCCAGAACGGATCGAACAGCTCTCCGCCATCGGCATGCGCTGGACGTAGGTCCCGACGGTTTGGCTCTGGAAGCGCCCCTGAGTCGATCCGCCGGCGCGGCGGCAGATCGGGCGTGAAAGCACCTCCTCGCACCACAAGGGCTGCGCCCATTACCAGTACCACCGGCGCGCAATGAGCCTGGACCCTTGAGATCACTACACCGCGGCCCGGGACGGCGATGACCGGGTCATCCGTCTGGAAGTCCGCCTCGGCATCAACTGGATCGAACCCTGCATCACGTATCTCACCCACATAGAAGTGGGAGTGCTCGATATCAACGATCCCGGCCCGGCTCATCACATGCATGCGCGCCAGCCTCACCTGCAAGGCGCGCTGGGACAAGAACGGTCGCCTCTGTCGGCAGCGTTCGACTGCATCGACCACGACCGCCTGATGTCCTCCATCGGTCAGTTCCCCGCCAGGGATCTGATCCGGGGCCGGCTCAAGGCGGGAGTGGTCGACCGCGCCTTCACCGTCACAGGACGGGTCCACCGCCGAGTCCGCCGCGCCGCAGGAGACGTCCGGCATCGGTGCCGCTCCGTGGATCGCCGCGGGGAGCGGCGGAGTTGCCGTGGCCGGCGCCGTCACCGCGGTGTGGCGCCACCGCCGCCGCGCCGGCTGAGACCGGGGCGGCTGGGGCCGGGCCGACAGCTGAACCGGCCCGCCCCGTTCACGGCGTTCCGTTCCCCTCCCGGTGTGGCTTCAGCAGGTGCTCCCAACCACGCCTGAGGGCCTCCCATTCCTCCTCGCACCCCTCGCTCCGGTCCTGGGTGAGGACGGTGCCGTCGACGAGGCGCTCATGGGTCTCGGGGCGGGCCCCGTACAGCCAGCACCGGTAGTTGGCCGCGCGGGCCGCGTCGGGGGAATGCTCATCGGAGAAGTCGATGTCCTCCAGGTCGCTGTCCTCGGCGTACAGCCGGTAGGTGTCGGCCACGGCGGCGAGCTGCCGCTGCCCGCGCGCGCCCTGCCGTATGAGCTGGTACGCGGCGAACTGATCGGCTACGTCTTCCTCCCGCCCGGCGAAGGGCAGTTCCCACTGGTCGATCAGCGCGTGCGCGCCCTCGTGGTACAGCGTCTCGCGCAGCGCGCCCTCGACCCGCTCGTCGAGATCCGACCGATCCGCACCCCAGAGCAAGTCGCGTGTCTCGCCGACGAACTCGTAGCAGACGACGATCCGCCCCGTCTCCGGGTCGTACTCGGCCTCGGGATCCTTGCAGGACTTGGCTGTCATCGTCACGCCGTCGGGCAGCCGGTATTGTTGGGCCAACGAACTGCGCACCTCTTCCAGGACGCGTCGCTTGCGCAGGAACTCCGCCTCCGCACCACTCCCCCGCTTCGGCGCCTCGTACGAGATGCCCCACGCGGCAGGCCCGGCGGCCGGAGGGGTGTCGGGCGCGCACGCCGCTATCACGCCGGCGGTGGCCGCCGCGCTGACCAGCGCGACCGCCCTAGAGACACGGCGCCGCGGCACCGACGGACAACGGAAGAAAGATGCCATAGGTGACATTCTCCCGTGTGGCTAGGGAACCTTGAGTGAATCGATCGGTGGCAGCGATCTATCCCTCAGCGCGAGTCCGGATCCCCATCGGCAGTCTCTCCACCGGGGCTACTCGGGATGGGAAGCCGTGCCTCCGCTGTATGGTCCCGACGAGGACGGTGCCCCCATAGCTCTGGACGACGCACGTCCAACTCGATAAGCGCACGCTGTGCGTCATCGCCCATCGCCGAGTCCACTTCCAGGGTGATGGTGCGAGAACCCGGCAAGTTGAGACCAGCTCGTCTCGATGCCGGCTCCGTCGCCACGGAAGCGGCCTCCTCACGGCTGCCTTCGCTCCGAGGAGTTCCCCCGAGTTCTGCGGCAAACGCGCTCACGAACGGGCCGAGCACAGTCGCCATGCTCACGGCGTGCGGTAGGCAGTCGGAGGTGCCCGTCGCCGGCGGCCACGGCTCCGACCGCCGCGACCGCCGCGCCGGGCCCGCCGGACTCGGCCATCGCCGTCGCGCCAGCCGACGCAGGCGCAGAACCAGGAGGGCCATCAAACCGCCTGCTCAGGCGCCGGATAACGGCCAAAGACCAGTGAGGGCAGCATGACGCCCATCTCGTCCCAAAGCATTTAGGATCTGGAAGCTCTCGCGCAAGGTTCAGTGGCACATGCTCAACCTCTGACGGCACAGGACACCGATGTCCTGTGTCACCGAAGGTTGAGCACCTGTCATCGAACTCTGCGCGGTGCCCGCCTGGCCCCATGCGGCGCGAACCGGCAGTGCCCCGCCTGCGTCTTCTGCGGTGCGGGTGCAGATCTCATGGCGCAGTCGCCGGATATTCGCTCTGACCGCACGTCGGACAACCTGAACGACGCGCTCGGAACGCTCGCTCGTGAGAGCTGGTCCGGGCTGACGCCAACGCAAGCATCGTCCTCGCATTGACGAGCGTGAGCCTGGGCTTCGCCGTAACAAGGACTCCCAGTCACCGGTCAACCGCCGCGCTGGCCGTGGGAGCAATGGGCGCAGTTTTCCCAGCGGTCGCGGTTGTGATCTTGCTTGTTCGCAGTCCGCCCGTCCCACGTCAACACCGTGGCCTCCGAAAGCTGGTCCCGCTGGGCAGCCATGGAGCCGGACGTGCTGCTGACGCAGATGCGCACAGACTTGCGGGCGGAGGGGTTGCGTTCTTGTCTCGCCTGGTCGGTCTGAAGTTCCGTCGGCTCCGTCTCGGGATCGGCTTCATCCTGGTCGGGGTGAGCCTTCTGTCCGTGGCCATGCCCCTGAGCCTGGTCCCGTGAGGCGATCAGGTTGGTCAAGCTCGATGGCAGGCGCTCAAGGTTCGGTCACACGGGACAACCGAACACGCGCCGGTCGCCTCGCCCGCTGACCCACTTCGCGCATTCCGCCACCTCGTGAACCGCATGCCGTCGGTTCCCCGGCCCGCAGGCCGGGTGGTGTTGCGGTCTAGGAGCAGCGAATGGTTTCCTCGATGCCACGCTCGGCGCCAGGCCACGTGAGGCGATAGGTGACGTTGCACGATCCCCCGCCCTTCCGGGGAGCGGCGGTCACCTCGACCGTCTTCGTCGTGCCCTTGGCGATCTTGCACACGATGAAGGTATGCACGTACAGGACGTGCTCCTCCCCCCGCTCATCCCTGATCACCCGCTTCCGCTTCTTCGTTTCGCAGCCCGGGGTCGTCGATGAGATGTCCTTGCTGCCGACCGAGAACCTGCCGTCGACTTCGCCCTTGCTGGTCACGTCGAACGTGAGGGCAGTCTCGCTGTCTCGGTCGCGGTGGCCTGGTGTCGCCTCGACCGTGAACGGCACGTCCTTTTTCGGGGAGGCCAGGGTGAAGGTGTGCGTCAGGCGGCCGGGGATGCGGGTTCCGCTGAAGTTGGCGAGTTCCTCGTCGTGGGCGAACGCCGATACGTCGGCGACCACGGTGTATGTGCCGGGTCCGACATAGGGGATCCAGCTGTTCACCGTTCCCTCGGCGATTTGCTGATCGCCACGGTACATCTTCCATGAGCCTGTGACGGTGCAGTGGTTCCACACCTTGCCGGGGTGGAAGCAGGTGGATCCCGTGGCGATGTTCATCAACTGCTGGGCCTCGTCAACCTTCGGGCACAGTTTGACCTTGGCGCCGTTACCGGCCCCAGAGAACCTCTGCTGTTCGCCGCAGTGCTCCTCTTGTCCGGCCTGCACGGTCGCCGCCCGCTGAGGGGAGGCGGCAGCGGCCTGGGCGGCGGGCAGGCCGCACAGGGTGGCGGCCACGGTCACAGCAGCCAGAAAGGTCCGTCGCATGTCTGGGGTACCTCACATCGCAAGGAAAGGGGGGGCAGGTCCGCAGTCTGGCTCGGGCAGCACTCCCCGGCGATGAATGCTCCGCCCGTGCCGCTCCACTTCACCTGATCAGCCCGGGCAGAACAGACAGGCGTGCCGCCGCCCTGCAGGCTGACTGCCCGTCAGCCAGGTCCGCGGACGGCCCTCGGCCAGGCCCTGCCGCACAGCCTGAACGCCACCAACCCGACCTCCCCGGCCGCGAAGCGGCTGTACCCCGCCCACCGGACGGTCGCCTCCGAGACCGCAAAAGCCCCGCGTCCCTCGGGCCGTCGCAGCGGCCTGAGCATCAGAAGTCCCAGTCCAGTTCATCCCCGTCGACGGCGACAGGCCGGTAACCGTCCACCGCCTCGCCGGTCTCCAGAGCCGTGGCTGTCGCGTCCAGGAGAGCCGGCAGCGACGCCCACATGGGGTGGTGCGAAAAGGAGCACCCCGTCTCATGATCGGCATCGCCGATCCTCCCGCGGCGACGACAGGGGCGCTGGTCCACGATGAGGTAATCCCCCGCACCGTCAAAGGCGAAGGGGATCCACTGCGCATGCCACCACGGCCCGTACTCCCCGTCCGGGTCGCCTTCCTCTGCTCCCGCCGGCTCATCTCCGTAGATCCTCATGCGTGTCTGCCAGGCCCTGGTGATGCTCCGCACCTCGAGCAACGACCAGAACGGTGGCAGCAGGTCGTAGTGGCCCATGCCGTTGTGCCGCAGCAAGGACTCCACCAAGGGCTCGGGGAACGGCTGCCCGATGGCCTTTTCGGCCACGGCAATCGCCGAGCGCTCCGCCGGTGGGCCAAGAGCAGCAGCCGTACGGGGCGTGCGCCGGGCGAGCCAAGCCTCTATACGGGTCCACGACTCGGATACCGACGACGTCACCCTGGGATGATGCCCGTTCGATGCGCCGCTGAACGGCAGGATCCGAGACGGGTTCCGACAGGCAGCCCCCCGGCAGAAGGAACGGCGAGGGCCCAGGCCATGCGTGGGGTCCGGGCCCTCGCCGTATTCGTTCGCGCGCTCAGCCCACGACGGTGGCCCCGCCCGTCCGCAGGCTCAGGGCCGCCGCCGGACGGCGCCGGCCGTGCCTGCAAGCGGCTTCGAGACCACGGCCGCGGGCCCACAACCTGCTGGTCCCGTGACCGCACCGGTTCTCGCCGGGGTGGTGCAAGACCGCACCCGCACCCGCTGAGGCGGACGCGCTCACAGAACTGCCACCCGAAGAACCCGGCGAACCCGGTGAACCAGACGAACCAGGGCAGTCACAGCACTAGCCGGCCTGCCTGGAGCAGGTCTGGTCGTGGATGGGCAGTTCGCCGGTGGCCAGGTAGCGGTTGACCCCGTTGTCGACGCAGGCATTCTCGTAGAGACCGTA
The DNA here is from genome assembly GCF_040647455.1 of Streptomyces sp. NPDC041068. Classification (NCBI taxonomy): domain Bacteria; kingdom Bacillati; phylum Actinomycetota; class Actinomycetes; order Kitasatosporales; family Streptomycetaceae; genus Streptomyces; species Streptomyces sp. NPDC041068. Next base: position 131,669 of record NZ_JBEZCG010000023.1, on the reverse strand, counting down.
GATCGCGTGCCGGTTGGCGCCCTTGACAGTGATCAGCTTGGAGCTCGGCAGCAGGCCGTGCAGGGCGACGGCGCCCTTGTGCGCGGTGCGCGGGTCGCCGGTGGCGGACACGATCAGCGCCTTGGCGTCGTGCTTCACCTCGGTGGGCCTCTCACGGGGCCGGTCCCAGAAGGCGCACGGGCCGATGTTGTTGTTCATCGCACCGAAGCGCGGGTACGTGGCGCGGCCGCGCCGGATGTCCCGCCAGTAGACCTCCGGGTCGCGCGGGGCCGCCCTGTCCCCGCAGATGACCGCGGTCTGCGAACTGCCCATGTTCGACTGCTCGCCGGTCGTCGCGAGCCGCAGGAGCCCGGCGAACTGCGGCGAGAGCGTGGTCGGCCGCCCGGACGCGGCCCTGTTCAGCACGGACACCTGCTCACCGAGAAACGCCCGGGAGGTGCCGGTGTCGCTGTCGAGCCCGGCGAGGAGGACGAACGGGACCTGGGTGTCGTCGAGCCGGAAGGCGTCCGGGGCGGTGCCGACGGCCAGCGGGCCGCGCGCGGACCTCTTGATGATCCGGTCGATGGTGGCGAGGACCTGGGCGCGGGTGCGGCCGAGGTGGTAGGTGTCGTTCCGGGCGGCGGCCCAGGTGGCCCAGTCGGCGAGCGCCCGCTCGTTCTCGCCGACGGCCTCCTTCAGCAGCCGGGGACCGAACTTGCGCGGGTCGATGGCACCGTCGAGGACCATGCGGTCGGTGCGGCCGGGGAACATCTGGGTGTAGACGGTGCCGAGGTAAGTGCCGTACGAATAGCCGAAGTAGGAGATCTTCCTCTCGCCGAGCGCGCCGCGGATGACGTCCATGTCGCGGGCCGTGTTGCGGGTGCTCACGTGCGGCAGCACATCGGCGTTGGTGGCGCGGCACCTGGCGGCCAGGTCCTTGTGGAGGCCGACCTGACGCTCGAAGCTCGCCCGGCCCAGACCCGCCGAGAAGAGATTCGTGCCGACGTTCCAGCCGCAGTCCAGCGGGGTGCTGCGGCCGACGAAGCGCGGGTCGAAGCCGACGATGTCGTACCGCGGACCCGTCTTCTTCATCCACGCGTGGAACTCCGGCGGGGACTGGACGGCGCCGTTGCCGGGGCCGCCGTTGTTGAGCAGGATCGAGCCGATGCGGTGGCGGGTGTCGGTGGCCTTGAGCCGGGATATCGCGACGGTGATCGTACGGCCCCGGGGCTCGGAGTAGTCGAGCGGCACGGTGACGTCCGCGCACTGCACACCGGCCCTGTCCAGGCCGCGGCCCATGCTGTCCTCCCGGCCCCTGGCGCAGCTGCCCCAGCCCAGGCGCTGGTCGTAGTAACGGTCGAGGTAACGATCGAGCCCGGCCCCGGACGTCGACACGGTGAGGGCTGCCGTGGCGGTCGCGGCGGGGGCCGCGCCGAGGCAGGCGGCGAGGGCCAGGCCCACGGCCGAGATGCGGCGCACAGCCGAGCTGGCGGTGATCACAGAGTCTCCTCGACGCGCTGGGCGTCGCGCCCGGCAGTGCCTGCCCCATGCGCCGCGTTCCCCGTGAGTACGAAAATCGCCACCCCGTCCGCCACGACGGCCAACGCTGCTGCGCAACGGGCCGGTTGAGGCCTGCCACAGAAGGAACTCGTCGCACTGCCCTGTAGATGTCTCATACCGTCAGACGTTAAGCGGAACAGCTACCCCCACTCACTGCAGCAGTCCCCCCACTCCCGATGGGGCCACCCCCACCAACGACCGCCAGTGCCAACCGACCGCCGGTGCCAACGGCCGCCTCACTGCCACATTCCAGACCGCGTGCCTCTCCAGCCCGGCAACCATGCGGCCAGCGCACTCAAGACGCGCGATTCCGGGCGATGGGCCAGCTCACCGGAACGTCACGAACAATCCCGCACAGCGAACGCCGGCTGCAATCACCGTCCCCGTCCCCGTCCCACGGCCCACCGCCCTTCGCTCCCACCGCTCCCACAGGTGGGGAAAAGCACCGCGCAGCACCGACCCTCGTCTCCCCCACCCCACCACCCCGCCAACCCGCCAACCCGCCAACCCGCCACAGACAACACTGATGTCAGGACGTTCATCCACGCACCGATCGGAACGTTTCTGCCCAGCAGGGTCTCTCACTACCTGTACGGCTGTACCCCTATCAGAGGAGTTGTTCTGCATGGTGCGTCGCTTTCGCGTCCTGCTGCTGACCGCCCTGGCGCTGGTCCTGGGTCCGGTGATGTCGTCCGCTCCGGCCTCCGCCGTCATCGGCGGGTCAAAAAGCACCTACGGCCCGTGGGCGGTACGCATGCTCGTCGACGGCAAACCCGCATGCACCGGGACAGCGGTCGCCCGCCAGTGGATCCTCACCGCCTCCCACTGCTTCTACGAGCAGGCACAACCGGTCGCCGACCAACGGATCTCCTTCCGGGTGGGCAACCTCGACATGCGCAGAGGCACCACGGTCCGCCCCATCCCCCGCAAACGCGTGGGCAGCGCACACGCCGACATGATGCTCATCAAGGTCACACCGATGAACGTCCCCACCGCGCGCCTGTCCACCGCCGGCGTCCACCGCGGCCAGACCGTACGGCAGTACGGGTGGGGCGCCACCTGCACCAACGACGAGAGCGCCTGCCAGTCCCCCGTCCTCAAGCAGTCGGACCTGAAGGTCGTACGCCCCAACGACCCCCTGTGCGCAGGACACACCGCACCCGGCGGCCCCGACTTCTGCATGAAGAAGGTCTCCGGAATCCCCGCCGGAGGCGACTCCGGAGGCCCCGTGATGACCACCGGCCCGCGCGGCACCGAAACCCTCATCGGCGTCTTCAACGGCTCCGACCGGGAGAAAAGCGCCGAGGCCGGGGAAGTCTCCCAACAACTCACCTGGATCCACTCAGTCATCCGACGATAACCCCGAAGCCGAGGAGGACGAGGACCGCTGGCGTGCACGGCGAGAGGCCCGGCAGGTGCGTGGCTCGCTTGTCGGGCAGTGGCGCAGCGCGGCAGCCAGTCTTCACCGCTGCCACCGGGTTCTTGATCTGTTTCCCTGGCTGAAGTCCTGGGCCGATGCCGGTATGCGGTGCAAGGCCGATCATGTCGCTCAGAGGTCATGACCGGCATAGAGGGTGGGCCGGCAGGTCGGGCAGGTACAGCGAGCGTTCCTGCGAGGTGAAGCTTCGCTGTACAGCGCGGCAGATCTTGCGGATGGATTGGGCTGGGGTGGGCAGTTCGCCTTCCCACAGCTGCACCGTTTCGAGACCGCCGGTGGCCTGGGTGCGGCCGTCCGGGCTGAGCGCTACTGCGAACACGGGCCCGCTGTGGCTGGTGAGGGTACGGCGGGCCTGTCCGGTCGCGGTGTCCCACAACCGCATTACTCCTGCGGCGTCACCGGTGGCCAGGGTGCGGCCATCCTTGCTCAATGCCACCGCGTGAACAGAGCCCATGAGACCAGTGAGGGTGTGCCGGGGCTTTCCACCAGGTACTTCCCACAGCCGAACCGTCTCGGTGTCCTCGTCTCCGCTGCTAACGGTGGCCAGGGTGTGGCCGTCCGGGCTGAGCGCTGCTGCGGACACGATCCCGATGCGGCTGGTGCGGCGGGCCTGGCCCGTCGCGGCGTCCCACCGCTTCACGGTCCCTGCGCTGGAGACGGCCGTCAGAGTGCTCCCGTCCGGGCTGAACGCCATCGCGCGCACGGACTCGTTGGGGAAGGAAAGGGTCCGCCGGAGCTTCCCCTCGGTCACATCCCACAGCCGTACCGCCGCCCTGTCAGCGGTGGCCAGGATGTCCTTGACGGGGCTGCGGCCGCGGCGATCGACAGCGGCGACGCCGCGATCGCCGACTTCCTCACGGACGGCTTCGAGGCGGCGATCACGGAAGATCTGCGCGTGGCCACCGCGGCGGTGATGGCCACGGGTGACAAGGCCGTGAACCGCGACGGCAGCGCCGCCCTGGACGCGGGCACCCGGGCAGCGTTGGAGCAGTTCCTCACCGAAGGCCAGTACGTCGCACGCACGGAAGACATGCGGGTCCAGGCCTCCAAGCTCATGGTGAGTGCGGGGCCGGAGGTGCAGAAGTACGCGTCCCGAGCCCTTTCCGGCAGCGGCGAGGACATCGAATGGTTCCTCGATACCGGCCAGCACATCGCCCGGGCCCGCGACCAGGAATCCACGAAGATCGAGGAACTCGTCGCCGTCGTCGAACGCGAGGGCAAGAAGGCCGACGCGAAGACCAAGCAGGCCGAGGAGGCAGCGGCCCGCGCTCTGGAGTCCGCCGCGAAGGCCAAGGAAGCGGCGGAGAAGGCCGCCGCCGAGGCCCAGGCGGCCCAGGACGACGTACGCAAGTCCGGCAGGGCCGCCCGCAAAGCGGCCGAGGCCGCGAAGGGCGCGGCCGATTCGGCCCGCGTCGCCATCCGCGCCTCCCACGCCGCCGTCCAAGCCTCCCGTCGCGCCGCCTACGCCGCGAGCGCGGCGAGTCAGGCCGCAGCGGCCGCCGGATCCGCCGCAGCCAGGGCGTACGGTGCCGCCATCGCCGCCTCGAAGGACGCCTCCAAGGCGTCCGCCGCCAAGGATGCCGCCGTCGCCGCCCGCAACGCCGCGGCCCGAGCCCGCAGCGCATCGAACGCTGCCGGCCACGCCGCCACGGCCGCGGCCCAGGCCACGAACGCCGGATCCGCCGCCGCATCGGCGGCCCGCAACGCCGCCGCTGCCGCGAACGCCTCCGCCGCGGCCGCGTCCGCCGCGGGCAAGGCACAGGCCGAGGCGGCCGAGGCCAAGCGACAGGCGCAGATAGCCAACACCAACGCCGCGATCGCCACCAACGCCGCCGGAACGGCACAGGCGTTGGCGAACACAGCGGCCAAGGCCGCCCGCACGGCACGGGACGCGGCGAACAGCGCCGCCGACCACGCCGAGAAGTCCGCGGAGGCCGCGGAGTGGGCCGCCAAATACGCGGGCCAGGCCGTCGAGTACGCGAAGAAGTCCACGGAGTTCGCCAACGAGGCCACCAAGGCGGCGAACACCGCCACCGACGCAGTCAAGCAGGCGGTCGAGGTGGAGAAGCAGGCGCGAGAAGCCGAATGGCAGCGTCTGGACGAGGACATGAAGGAGGCGATCGAGGAGACTCGGCTGCTCGCGCAGCTCGAGGAGGTGGACAGGGCAGAACTGGTCGACCGACGTACGCAGGCCGAGAAGCTGGAGAAGGCCACTCAGGACCTCATCACCCGGGCCGAATCCGCCCTGAAATCCGGCGACATGGGGCTGTCGGCCACCCTCGGACGCAAGGCGGCCCTGGTCTTCATGGACTCCCGTGGCACCTGGTCGCGCGAGGCTGCTCGGTTCGCTCTGTGCGGCGCGGACGCCGACATCCACGCCTGGGTCGACACCGACCGGCAGATCGCACAGCGGCAGGACGACCGGGAGACCGCCCTCTACCTCGCCCAGACCTGTCCCCCGGACGTGGCCGATGCCGTCACCAAGGCGCTGGAGAGCGACGATCCGGACGCTGCCACCAAGTTCCTCGGATCCGGCGCCGTTGAAACCGCGGCCACGGACAACCGTGTCGTGGTCAGCCGCCTCCTGGCCGACAACCCTGGCAGCGCGGTGAAGAAGGCGGCGAACGACGCGCTCGACGCCGGTACCGGCAAGGCCCTGTACGAGTTTCTCACCGACACCTACGGCGCGGTGCAGCAGGAGGACGACGCAGTGGCCACGGCCGCCGTCATCGGCACAGCCGGCCCGTACACCAAGGCCCACGCCCAGGCGGCGATGGAGGGCCCGGCGTGGATGCGCCGCAACTTCCTCGCCTCTGTGCAGTACAAGACCGCGCAGCTCGATCACGACTCCGCCACCCATATCGCCGCCATGCAAGGCGCCATCGCCGCTGCCGCGAAGATCGCGCACAGAGCGCAGGAAGACGCGGCGCGTGCGCAGGAGGCGGCGGCGAAGGCCCGTAACGCCGCGACGGAGGCCCTGCAGTGGGCGGACAAGGCGAAGAAGTCGGCCGAGCAGGCCGCCGGTTACGCCAAGCAGGCAGATGCGAACGCCGACACCGCGGAGAAGTCGGCCAAGGCCGCGCAGGCCTCTGCCGACCAGGCCAAGAAGGCGGCCGCCACCGCCCGCACGGCCGCGCGCTCGGCGAACTACTCCGCCAATCGCGCGGTGGACGCCGCCCGTCGCGCGGTGGCCTCGGCCAACTCGGCCCAGGCGTCGGCGTCTTCCGCCCGTGCCTCTGCCATCCAGGCGGGCAAGGACGCGAGGACGGCGGCAACGGCCGCGAGCCAAGCGCAGCAGATCGTCATCGCCAAGCGGAAGGCCGAGATCGCGGCGGCGGCGAGAAGGGCCGCCGAGGAAGCACGCCGGGCCAAGCAGGCCGGGATGAACCCGGCCGACTCACCCGACCACGACAACGTCAAAGGCGGCCTCCCCTGGTGGCAGGAGGGCGCGCGTTGGATGGCGAACGCCACCAACTGGGCCAGCATCGGCACCGGGTTCGCCGCCGCAGCCGTCGGCCTCGCAGGCCTGGGTGCGGGCTTCTTCGTCATCACCGCCCCTGCTGTGCCGTTCCTGGAAGGCGCCGCTCTCGGCCTCAGCAAGCTCTCGCTGGCCTTCGCCGGGCTCAATGTCCTGTTCACCGGAATCGGCTACGGCTTCGGAAGCGGCAAGTTCAAGTCCTCCCTCGCCAGCGCCGCCCTGAGTGCCATCACCTTCGGTCAGTCCAAGTGGATCGGCGCTCTCGGCGGCTCCCGGGTCGCCACGAAGCTCTCACAGGCCGGCCACGACCTGATCTCCCCGATCAGCGGCCTCCTGGGGTTCTAGGGATTCCCGAGATTCCCGCAGACGCCCATGTGTACGAGGACCGGCGGCACCACTGCTGTCGGCCCTCGTCACACCGCAGAAGTCAGTGCGCTGTCCAGGTCACGTTCCTCAGCACAGCTCCGCGTGTACTACCGCGAGGGTTTACCCGAGTTCAACCCTCCGTGGGATGACGTGCAGTCGGCACACAAGGACCGTATGCATCACAGGGCCGATGACCGCGATCAGGGACAGCCCATGACAGTGGGCGCTGGCGGGGCCCGAGGGGGAATCATGAAGTCAGGGGCAAGGCTGAGGAACACGGTTCGCTGTCTGGGCGTCACCGCGGCCGGGGCGGCGCTGGTCGTGGGGCTGACGGGCTCCGCGCATGCCGGCGGCGGCAAGTTCCTCGCCATCACGCAGGATTACTGCGGTTCGGCCAAGGGCCTGTACCACTACATCGCGGATGGCCAGGCCAAGGGAAAGACGTACTACGACACGTGGTGGGACTTCGACGTCTTCGACCACTGCAAGGACGGCAAGGGTGTCTCGCTCTACACCAAGTACAACAAGTGGAACGGCACCCAGTGGGTGCCGAAGACCGACACGTTCCACCGGATCGGCGCCTATGGAGAAGGCAACAACGTGGCGGACGTCCGCATCTTCGTGTGCCTGGTGGGTAGTGCCCGGTCCTGCGGTGAGATCGTGGCTGACCACAACTGAGCCGGATTCCGTCCTGTCACGGTCCGCTGTGGACGGTGACAGCGATCGTGTCGATCACAGTGCCCTTCCCGGGATTCCACCGGCAGCGGAGCGTCGGTGGAATCCCGGGCTTGGTGGCTGCGCCGTTCTGGTCAGCCCGGCGAGCCGGCGTTCTCGGCCGGCGCGACGTCCTGGAGGCTGTCGTCGTCGCTGCCGGCAGTGGCGTCATTGATGATGGCGTCGTCGTAGGCAGGCGTGATGACCGTGCCACCGGGCGAGCCGTGGTCGTCTCCCAGGGCGGAGAAGCCGCCACCAGGCGAGCCGTGGCCATCGCCCATCGGAGCCAGACCTCCACCCGGCGAGCCGGCGTTGTCACCCATCGGTGCGATGCCGCCGCCAGGAGCGCGGCTGCCGTCGCCCATGGCCTCCGCCCCCTGCTCCACGACTGGTGCGACTCCCCCTCCTGGGCTGCCGCCGTTCTCCGCCGTCGCTATGCCGGCAGCGATACCGACTCCGCCCCCAGCAAGGAGCACGACCGCCGCAGCACGCATAACCATCGCCTTGATCATCGAATTCCCCGTTCTCCTGTCGCAATTGAGGTGATGGTCAGCCGTCCAGGAGCCCTTGGGTCACCTCTTTCGGCCCTGGCCGAAACCTCCGGTCCGGGCTACATCAGCCGACCAGAGGTCCGTCGCCCGCAGGAACACTGCCATCCACGCCAGGCCTGGACATCTCTGCTCGGCTCCTCGGAAGTCCTAGGCCGCCCCGCAGTGGTGCGCGTACGGAGCCCCGTCGGCCGATGCCAACAAGCCGCCGAGCCATCTTTCCGGACGGTAATGCGCGCGGGACGATGCAGCGTTCGTACGCCGAGGTGCGGCACCCCGGGATCACACAGACCTGCACCGCCTCCCGCGGCATCGGTCTGTTGCTCACGCAGGTTTTCTGCAACCGAGCCACCTGCCCTCTCGGGCGGCGGCAATCTGGTGGGGTGCAGATGACAGAGGGCTTTGTGACGACTGCCGCGTCCGTCGCGGCGGGTGTTCTTATCGCCGCGACCATTGAAGTGGCCGCCTACGGACGCGCGGTTCAACAGTGGCTTCAGTTGCACCTGGAGGTGCTCGACCGCGCCGAGAGGATGAAGGAGGCCTCTCAGCTCTCGCGCGAGGAGCGCATCGAGCTTTTCTCCAGTACGGCACGGCTCCTCCCCCGATGGTCATCGGGAATGTTGAGAAGCATCGCGTCCTGGACCGCCGGCATGTGGTGGGGCACCGTGATGGTTCTTCAAGCAGTGGCCATCGGCATGTGCTTGTTGTGGCTGGGAGATCCGAAGCACCCGGCATCGCCAGAGCAAGCGGAGTACGTGGCCGCCTTTGTGACTGCCGGCGCTGCGACAGTGGCCCTGTTTCCCATGTGGCGGTTCCTCGGTGTCCCCTTCGGGTCTTTGTACGCCCACATCGAGGACCTTGCAGCCAAGGAGATGGAGAGACGCATCGTTGAACAGGTTCACCGTGCAGGGCACGGCGACACCTGACGCCCCTCACCACAGATGGCCGTTGGCACGCCAGCAGCCTTGGAACCGTCCCGCGACGGGGAAGCAACCGCCTTGGATACCGCCTCGGTGGGAATGATCGGCGCTGCGTGTGGCGGAACACTGCCTGGCGCAGGGGCCGCCGTCGAACCCCACGCCCCACGCCCCGCTTGACGAAGGAGGCAGGGGCTCCCAAGAGCACAACGAGACCAGGACCACACCGCGGCACATCCGTCGACACTTCCATACCGCCGACAACTCCCGCGCAGCGGTGACCGAACCGACCGACGCCGCCTTCGCCTCCTTCGCCAACTTCCCCGACTTCGCCGCCCGCGGCACCGCATCATGTCCCCTCGAGCCCGGGCCGTATCGTTCGTGCCCGGGCCCGCTGATGGCTCCAATCCGTCGGATTCCTCAGGCCTCGGTCCGCTTCTCCAGGCGGCTGCCCCGTGGCATGGTGATGGACATGATGTCGCTCGGGGCATCCAGGGCGATGCGGTGCCACCGCCCGCGCGGCACGACAGCTGCTGTGCCGGCGGTCAGCTTGATCTGCTCCTCTTCGTCTCCCGGCTGCTGCGGGCGCAAGCAGACGCGTATCCCACCCGTGAGACAGGAGACGACTTCTTCCGCGGCGGTGTGGACTTCCCAGTGGTCGCCGTGGACGTCGGCATCGGTCTCCACATGGAAGGTCATCACCTGCCAGCCGTCCCGCTCGGGGTCGAAGACCGGCTGCTCAGCGCGTACTTGGCCTCCTGGCCGGAGGTGGACAAAAGAAGCGTAGAGATCGATCGGAGTGACGGTCATGCCGGGACTTCCCTTCTGCGGTGAATTTGTTCCATAGGCGTTAAGCCTTAGGCGTTAGGCGTTAGGCGTTAGGCGTTAGGCGTTTGAGTCGTGCGGCTGGCGTCTGCCTCTTGCGGCGCAGCATCAGCCCGGGTGAGGGCGTGCCCCTGTCGAGCTCTGCGCGGAGCGTCAGCTGACGGCCGGTCGGCGGTCTGCCCAGGGCAGCGCGAGTTCGAGCGTGCGCGCCACCTGCAGCAGCAGGTCTTCCCGCCATGGCGCGGCGACGAGTTGGACGCCGACGGGCAGACCGGTGACGTCGTCGTGGTGGACGGGCAGCGAGATCGCCGGTTGGCCGGTCACGTTGAACAGTGAGGTGAACACGGCCAGCGGATAGCTGTTGCGTAGGGGTGTCATCGGGTCGTCCCCGCTGCCTGTGCGCCAGAAGCCGATGGACGGGGGCAGGCACGCCATGGTGGGTGTGACGAGGAGGTCGAAACTGCCGACGAATGCTTCGACGATGCGCCGCGACAGGCGCTGGGTGCGCTGCAGGGCCTGCGCATAGGCCCAGGAGTCGACGGCCCACGCCGCCTCGCGCTGGGCCCGGTTGTGCGGTTCGACGCGGTCCTGGTCGGCGAGCGGCATGCCTGCGGCGGCGACGTTCCAGATCGTCGTGAACGCCGTGATCAACTCGTCTGTCTGCGGCAGCGGCAGGGGTGCGTCCACCACGTGGTGGCCCGCGGCTTCGAGAGCCCGCAGCGTCGTGTCGACCGCCGCCAGGCACGCCGGGTCCATGCTCATCCCGGCGATCGGTGGGTCGACGAGCACCCCGATCCGCAGCTCCGTCGGCGGGGCTGTCGTGAGCGCGTCCGCGAAGGGGCGCTGCGGGGTCGGGGGTGACCACCACGCGGAGGGATCGTGGCGGGCGAGTACGTCCAGGGCGGCAGCCGAGTCGGCCACCGTGCGGGTGAGCACGCCGTCGGTGGCCATGCCCTCACAGGCGATAGTGGCGTCGGTCACCAGACCGCGGGTGGGTTTGAGCCCGACGAGACCGTTGCACGACGCCGGTATGCGGATCGAGCCGCCGCCGTCGGCCGCGTGCGCGATCGGCGCCATCCCGGACGCGACGGCGGCGCCCGCGCCGCTCGACGAACCGCCCGGCGAGCGGTCCGGGTCCCACGGGTTGCGGGAGATGCCAAGGGCCTCGCTCTCGGTGAACGGCAGGGAGCCGAACTCGGAGAGGGTGGTCTTGCCGAGCAGGACGAACCCCGCGTCGGTGAACCGGCGTACCACAGGGGCCGATGCGGTGGCCGGTGCCGGATCGGCGCCGGCGCTCCCGTAGGTCGTGGGCCAACCGGCCACGTCCAGGTAGTCCTTGACGGGAAGCGGGACACCGTGGAACGGCGGCAGGTCCTCGGGCGATGCGGCACGCACCACCGCGTCGGCTGCCGAGGCCGCGGCTTTGCGGACGTCGTGGTCGGCCCGGTGGCAGAAGGCGTTGAGCCGGGGGTCGAGTTCGTCCATTCGTCGCAGGTAGCCGTCGGCCACCTCGACCGGGCTCACCTCCTTGCGGCGTATGGCCGCGGCGAGTTCGACGGCCGAGGTGAACGGGTCGATCGAGAAGCGCGTCACAAGCAGTCCCTTCCGTTGCGGTAGCGGGATGCCAGTGTTGCCGCGCTCCAGTGACGGGTCTTGGAAAAATGTTCCGACGCGACGGCGGTTCCGACGCGTCGTGAAACTGCGGGAGTTGGCCCGTAGGATCGAACCATGGGATCAGCCGAGGCGGCTCGTGCGCCTGCCACCAGGTGGGACATCGCCACTCCGGCGCGGCCCGGCCGGCTGCCGGGGATCTCCCAGGCCGGATTCCGCGATCGCGCCACCGGCCCTCTCGACCTCCCTGTGATCCCGTATCCGGCCGTCACTCTGGCCATCGACTTGGGCAACGGCCTGATCGTCGACAATGTCCGAGGTCGGCAGCAGGGCGGCGGCGTCGTCTTGGGGCTCGCGCCCGGCGCCGTACGCGTACGCGGCCAGAACATCGACTGCTTGCAGATACGACTGTCACCAGTGATCGCGCACGCGGTACTGGGTACGTCCCTGGAGCCGGGCGGAGAGATCATCGCCCTCGACGCGCTCTGGGGCCGGGGCGCCACCCGAACCCTGGAGCAACTGCGTGCTGTCGCGTCTTGGGAAGAGCGGTTCGCCATCGCCGAGGCCGCGCTCGCCCGAAGATACGAGGCAGGCCGAGCGGTCGACCCGGAAGTCGCCTACGCCTGGCGGCAGATGGTCCTCGGCCGGGGGCAGGTCCGCGTCGAGCCGCTGGCCGCGGAGGTCGGCTGGAGCCGTAAGCGGCTCTGGGCACGTTTCCGATCCCAGATCGGCCTCACTCCCAAACGCGCCGCCCGGCTGATCCGCTTCGACCGCGCGGCCCACCGTCTCGCCGAGGGACACAGCCCCGGTTCGGTGGCGGCGGAGAGCGGCTACACCGACCAGTCCCACCTGCATCGGGACGTCATGACCTTCACCGGGGTGACGCCCACAGCCGTTTCGACCGCGCCGTGGCTCGCTGTCGACGACGTGGCATGGGCCGCCCTGGAACACGCCTCCAGGACCTGACGCACAGCAGCCCCGCCCCTTCTGGTGTCAGCACGTGACGCGTACGCATGTACAACATCCGCAGCCGCCACCGGCCGCCTCACGTGCCAGGGCTTCGTCACCCAACCCTGCCCACGGCACTACGAGAAGCGGTGGAACCTGCCCACCAACTCCCGAGCGAACAACCACAGGGCGCAGCCGGTCACCGCCCCGAGTCGGGCATCGCCTCAAAGGCTCTGTGCCCGCCCAGCCCTCCTTGTCTGTGCGGGGCGGTCTGTTGGTGCGGCCTCGGCTGTTGACGGGCGGCGGTGCCTATCTGCTCAACCGCGTTGGGGGAGCGTGAGTCGCGCGGGCACGCCTGGCCACGCGCCACAAAACCTCATCCCTGGCCGACATGTGTCGAGCAGCGGCTCATGGCGCGCATACGGGATGGTGTGGCTGGTCGGGCAGGTAGGTCGAGCGTTCCAGCCGGGTGAGGTCTCGGTGGACGGCTCGGCAGATCGTGCGGATGGATTCGGACGGCGTCGGCAAATCGACATCCCACAGCCGTACGGTCTTGTCGTAACTGCCGGTGGCCAGGGTCCGGCCGTTGGGGCTGAACGCCACCGCAGCGACGGTGTTTGCGTGGCCGGTGAGGGTGGTGCGTGTCTTGCCGGTGGCCGCGTCCCACAGCCGCACCGTCTGGTCGGTGCCGCCGGTGGCCAGGGTCTGGCCGTTCGGGCTGAACGCGAGTGCCTGTATGTCATCGGTGTGCCCGGTGAAGGCGGTGCGGGTCTTGCCTGTGGCGGTGTCCCACAGGCGCGCCGTCTTGTCCCAGCTGCCGCTGGCCAGGTTCCGGCTGCCGGGTTGGAAGGCCACCGCGGCGACCGTGTTGCCGTGGCCGGTTAGAGTGCTGCGCCGTTTGCCCGTACTCGTGTTCCACAGCCGCACCGTTCCGTCGGTGGTGCCGGTGGCCAGCGTCCGGCCGTCCGGGCCGAACGCCACCGTGGCGACTGGACGGTCATGTCTGAGGGGGCGGTGTGAGCGCCGGGTCGCGGTGTCCCACAGCCGCACGGTCTTGTCGTTGCCCGCGGTGGCCAGTGTCCGGCCGTCGGGGCTGAAGGCCACTGCATAGACGTCGTCGTGTCCGGTGAACTTGGCCTTCATCGTGCCCGATGCCACGTCCCACAGCCGTATCGACTTCTCGCCGCCGCCACTGGCCACGCTCCGCCCGTCCGGGCTGAACGCCACGGCGTAGACCGGCCCGGTGTGCCCGGTCAGCGTGGCTCGTGCTTTGCCGGTGCCGGCGTCCCAGAGCCGTACCGTCTTGTCCCAGCTGCCGGTGGCCAGGGTGTGGCCGTTGGGGCTGAACGCCACCGTGGCCACCTCCGCGGTGTGTCCGGCAAGCGTGGCCCGGGTCTTGCGGACCGTGGCGTCCCACAGCCGTACCGTCTTGTCCACGCTGCCGGTGGCCAGCGTCCGGCCGTTGGGACTGAACGCCATGCCGAAGATGGGAGCCGCGTGTCCGGCGAGGGTGGCGCGTCGCTTGCCCGAGGCCGTATCCCGCAGCTGTACGTGGGAGTAGTTGGCGATGGCCAGGGTCTGGCCGTCAGGGCTGAACTCGACCGCGAGGACGCCTTTTCGGTAGCCGGTGAGGGTGTCACGCGTCTTTCCGGTGGCCGCGTCCCACAGGCGTACCGTCTCGTCGTGGCTGCCAGTGGCCACGGTGCGCCCGTCCGGGCTGAACGCCACTGCGGCGACCGTGTCGGTGTGGCCGGTGAGGGTGGTGCGGGTCCGTCGTGATGCCACGTCCCACAGGCGGACGGTTTTGTCCTTGCTGCTCGTGGCCAGGGTCCGGCCGTCCGGGCTGAAGGCCACTGCGGATACCTCGGCGTCGTGGCCGGTGAGGGTGGCGCGTGGTTTGCCGGTGGCCGTGTCCCACAGACGCACCGTCTTGTCGATGCTGCCGGTGGCCACGGTGCGCCCGTCCGGGCTGAAGGCCACGGTGTAGACGCCCTTGGTGTGGCCGGTGAGAACGGCCCGGGTCTTGTGCGAGGCCGTGTCCCACAGGCGCAGCGTCTTGTCCTTGCTGCCGGTGGCCAAGGTCTGCCCGTCGGGGCTGAAGGCCAGCGTGGCGACCTCGTCGGTGTGACCGGTGAGGGTGGTACGTGGCGTGCCGGTGGCCGCATCGCGCAGCCGTACCGTTCTGTCGTCGCTGCCGGTGGCCAGGGTCTGCCCATCGGGGCTGAACGCCACCGCGTCGACGGGCTTGGTGTAACCGGTCAAGCGGTGTCGGAGAGGGAGGTCGGCAGCGGCGTAGAGACTGGTGGTGGCCGCTGGGGTGGGGTCGGTGCGGTAGGCCCGGACTGCCAGCAGCGCGGCCAGATCGGGATCGCTGTCGTGCAGCGCGCCGGACTGCGCGGCCAGTTGCCGGGACAGGGTCACCCGCTGCGCGGCCAGGGCCCGGTCGCGTTCCCGTTCGCTTCTGAGGCTCTGCTGCCAGGCGATGACTCCTGCGGTCACGGTGAGGGCAAGGAGCACCGACAGGGCCACGGTGAACCGGCGCAGCCGACGGGTGGTGCGTGCGGCCGCTCGCCGTTCCTGGTCCCGGGCGGTGAGGCTGGCGGTCAGGAAGGTGCTTTCCAGTTCGCTGAGCTCGTGGTGGCCGGGGAAGTGTTCCTCGGCGAGGGACAGACGGGTGCCGCGGTACAGGGCACCGGCGTCGCGGCCGAGTTCGGCCCACGCGGTGGCGGCCTCGGTGAGCCGTCGGTGTATGCGCAGGCGTTCGCGGTCCTCCTCTATCCAGCTGTGCAGCCGGGGCCAGGAGGTGATGACTGCCTCGTGGGCCAGGTCGACGGTGTCGTGGTCCAGCGTGATCAGGCGGGCGGCTGCCAGCTGGTCGAGCACTCGGTCGGTGGCAGTCGCGTTGCCGGGGCCGAGTTCGGTGCACGCGATGGGGCGGCGGGTGTCGGGGACGCCGTCACCGGGGGCGATCAGGCGGAGCAGGATGCGGCGGGTCAGATCGGCGTGGTCGGCGGGGAGTTGGGTGTAGAGGTCCTCGGCGGTACGGGCGAGCGCGCCGGTCACCCCGCCGGACGCCTCGTACGCCTGGACTGTCAGGGACCTGCCCTTGCGGCGGCGCCAGGTCTCCAGCAGCGCGTGGGACAGCAGGGGCAGGGCGCCGGGTTCGTCGGCGACCTCGTCGATGAGGCGGGCGGTCAGCGCGCGCTCCACGATCAGCCCCTGGGCGGCGGCGGGTTTGACGATCGCTTCGCGCAGTTCGGCGGGTGTCATCGGCCCGACGGGCAGGCTCGCCTCCTGGGCCGCGGCCGCCAGCTGTCCGTGTTCCAGAAAGCGTCCGTAGAAGTCGGCCCGGACGCCGAGGACCACGCGTAACCGGCCGGCCGGGTCCTGCGCGGCCAGCAGCTGCTCGATGAACTGCGCCCGCTCGCCGGGGTCGCGGCAGAGCGTGAAGACCTCCTCGAACTGGTCCACCACAACCAGCGTGTCCCCCTGGCCGTCCTTGGGCCGCAGAGCCGAGGCGTGAGCCTGGACCGGGTGCGCGCCGGGGGTGAGGATCCGGATGCCCGCCAGAGGCGCCTGCGGGGAGGTTCCCTGACGCAGGGCCGGGATGAGGCCGGCGCGCAGCAGGGAGGACTTGCCGCTGCCCGACGGGCCCACGATCGCGGTGAAGCGGTGCTCACCGACCAAGCGCACGAGCGTGTTTGTCAGTTGGCTGCGGCCGAAGAAGAGGGCTCGATCACCCGGTTCGTACCGGGCCAGGCCCCGGTAGGGGGGCTCGGCCGTCTCGTCCCCCTCCGGCGGCAGGGCGGCTTCTTCTTGCGCGGCCTCGCGCCAACGGCGCTCCCATTCTTCAGGGTCCCCTCCGCATGCCCCGGCATACGCCAGCGCGACGGGCAGGGACGGCAGCTTCTCCCCCGCCACCGCATAGGCCAGGGCCGTAACGGAATACTCCGCGCTCTGCGCCATCGCCCGATACGTCGGCGCCCCCGCCTCCTGACGCAACTTGCGCAGCTCGAACGCGAACCGCTGCACCGGACCTTCCGCCGGGTCCACCGGCTTCTCACGACGTCCCACCCAGACCTCCCCCGTTCATCCCCCGAGGAGCCACCTCAACACGGCGCCATGGGCGCCCGAAAGCCAGTCACCAGCCAACCCGCACGTCTCCAGGGCCACTGCAGCTTTTGTCCCGCGGCACGAAACAGGGCTGCGGGACAACGCCACAGCCACTGAAATCCCTGGAGCAAGCCCGAACACGCCACCGCCGACGGGGGTGGTGCGGTCCCGATCGGTACCGCGCCTACAGGCGGTCCGGCGCTGTACCGGAACGTGACGAAGATCAAGAGGAGGAGCATCATGCGCGTGCGACGTGCGCTGGTAGGCGCGGCTCTAGGGGGCGCGCTCGCCCTGGGGGGAACGGTTTCGACGGCCCAGGCGGCCGAGCCGGCGTCGGCGTCGGCGTCGGCGTCGGCGTCGGCGTCGGCGTCGGCAGCAAAGGTCTCGTCCGGCGAGAACGTCGAGATCATGGCAGGCTGGCACTTCTACCGTGCCTACTGGACCAAGGCGGCATGCCTCACAGAGGGCGACGCTCTCGGTGGCACCTACAAGTGCCAATACCAGCGTGGCAACGACGGCAGGATGAAGTGGTTCCTGTACCGCTGGTACTAAGAAGCCCACCGGCGATGCCGGCGAGGTAGAGGTTCTCGCCCTGGCCCGTCCCGGACGCTGTCGGTGAGCGCGTCCGGGCCCCAGGGCAGAACGCCCTGCCGCCGACACCAACGCGGGCCCGCAGCCAGACTGCTGCGGGCCCGCTACGCCTTTCCTCGGCAGCGAGACCGGCGTGCCACCCGCCAGGTCAGCGTCACGTGAGCATCCGGCAGGCCTCGGAAACGGAACCGGACGCAGCCACCGCGTGCACGAAACAATCCCCACGGCACCGGCATCGTCCGCCCCTGCGTGGCGTGACATCGGTGTGTGCCGTCGTCGACCGGCGCACGCCTCCACACGAACCGGGGGCCGGGGGCCGGGGGCAGAACAGCACGGAGCGTTTCAGCCACGAGGATTCATTCCGCTGCGAGAAGCTGGCCGACCGTTTCTTTTTGAAGCTGCCGGGTTCGACATCCCCGGCCCGTCATGGAGGATGACGGCTCCTCACTGCCAGCGGCACCGCGCAGCACACGCACCGAGGGGCGCGACAAGGGCGGCCGCACGGCCGGCGAGGTGTCCCGGACCCAAACGCAGCTCCCCAACGGCTCGTTCAGCTGCTACAGCTTCTTGTTCGAGCGCATGTCGCAGTACTTCCAGTTGGATGCTTGGCGCTCGGGGACAGTGCAGTGGGCAAGTCGGTGCTTGCCGGTGTTGGAGTTGTACCCGTGTATGTCGACGACTCCCTTGAACCAATAACCGGCAACCCCTCGGTACTCCTTGCCGGGCACCTTGAACCTGGGCGTGCAGTCGAAGTGGCCCTTGTGGTTGGTGCCGCAGACGGAGATCTGGTCCGAGTAGTACGTGGAGACCTTCACCTGCTGGCCGTTGGTTCCCGCGCTGGCTGTCCCGGCGCTGCCCACGACGGCCATGGTCGTGGCTGCCGCCGTTGCGGCTATGGAAAGAATGCGGGCAAAACGCATCGTCTTCTCTTTCTGCTCTTGTGGCCGGACCCCAAGGCCTGGCGAGGGACCGGTCCAGCTACCGAAGGACGACCGGGAGCTGACAGACACCGACCCCTGTTGTCTGCGGATAGCGAGCAGAGTCTGCCACGTTGTTGATCACCGAGGCCGACGTGCCCCGTGCCGACCTGTGGGCACGGGGCGCCACAGCTGAGTGTGAGGCGGCCGCCACCTGCTCGGCTGGCGCACCTGAGACCAGTCCTGAGCCGAGGGGGCAGCTGCGGGTGGAAGAGGACGGCCACGCAACCTGGGATGGGTGCGGCTCTTCTGAAGGGACTTGTTGAGTCGGGACGGTGTAGGGCCGACGACGTGTTCGTTGATCGAGGAGCTGGAGTAATAGGGAGCTGGTGCCCACCGGGGTGGAGGGGCTGCGTCGTTCAAGTCTGGAGCCATGTCGCGGCTGGGGTGAGCGCATCCCGTGCGGGCACGATCTCGTCCGGCCGGATAGGAGCGTCGCCGTACACACGCCCCAGCCGGTCGGCCTCTCGGACCGCGGTGAGCACGAGCATCACACCGTCACTCAGCTCGATTGCGGCGTTGCCGGTCGCTAGCCCGGCGGTCGGCTCTCCGAAGGTTCGTACGTTGTCCTTTCCCAGGAAAGCGATGAGTGTGGCCTCGGCGGCGCTCATCGTTTTGCCGTCGATGAGCACTGCCACGCGTGCTTGCGGGACTGCGAGCTGGTACGGATTGGGCACCGGCGACATCGCTTCCTCGTCGTGGTAGACGATGCCGTCGCGCAGATACCATCGACCCGTTGTCTTCCCGTCCCCATCCACGAAGGAGCCAAGCGGCCCGTCCCCGAGCAATGGTGCGAGCACGGTCATCATGGGGTACATGTTGCCGCCGGTGTTGCCGCGAAGGTCGATGACCCAGCCATCTGGCCGGCGTGCGTCCAGCTCTCGTACGCGCGCGGCTCCCGTGTCCACGTAGCGCCGGTCGGCCTCATCGGTTCCCGTCGCTTCGGGGACGACGACCAGCGGGTGGTGCCCGTCGACCAGCCGCCCGCTCGGCATGGGGGCCGCAGTCATTGCTTCCTCGCTGAACGCTGTGGCCACATCATCCGGTGTGAGGAAGAACGTGTGGGGGTCGTCCAGAGCGGTGATCGCCTTGCGGATCTGGCCGTAGGTATCTGATGGGGATGTCGCGTCCGCGGTGGCCTCGTACGCTTCCCGCTGAAACTGTTCCCAGTCCACTTTCCGACGGTTGAGGGCGTTCTCCTGGATCAGGTTGAGAACCCCGGATAAGTAGTCTTGCGCGGTCTCTCGCATCTTCTCTTTCCTGGTCGGGGGCTGGGTGGAGGCGTTGGTGTGCGCGGGCGAGGTGATAGCGCCAGTAGGCGTCGAGGTCACCGTTTCCGATCAATGCGCGGAGCTTGAGGACGGATTCGGCACCGGGCAAGCCCCAGCGGGCGCCGGTGATGTCGAGGCGGTCGCCGATGAGGTGGCGGCAGGCGCCCTCGACGGCTCCGGTGGCGATCGGCCAGCCTGCGGTCAGGGCGATGTCGTAGCGGAGTTGGTCGGGGTGGCCGTTCAGGTAGCGGCTGCAGGCGTCAACCGCTTCCCGTCGGCCAGTCGTCAGGCCGGCCCGGTCAGCCTGGAGGGTCATCTCCTTGGCGGCGCGGTCGGCTTGGCCGGCGAGGATCGTGGTCAGATGGTGTGCGACCCAGGCGTCGGCCTCGGTGGTGCCGGGTTTGTGGAAGGCGTGCGCGGCGGTCCAGACGTACTCGGTGACGTGCACGAAGTCGAGGATCACGTTGATCGCGTGACCGCGGCGGGCGGCTTCCTGTTGGACCAGGTCGAGTTGATGACGGGCACCGTCGACCAGGACGATCCAGGAACGATGATGGGCAGGATCGCGGGCTTCGGCCTGTTCGAAGACATCGGCTATGACCTTTGCGGGAGGGCGAACGAGGGAGGCAGTGCGCCACTTTCGCTCGGCGGTTGGACCCGGACGCGGTGCACGCAGCATGCTGCGGCCGCCGGACGGGTGGATCACATCGTGCGGCCGTCTGGGCGACGCAATGGCGTCGAAGACGCAGGCCACGGTGGCCATCCGCTTGCGGTTGGGCTTCTCGCCCGGTGACAGTCTGCTGCGGTGCCCCTGGGCGGAGGCGAGTCGTGCCTTCTGGGCGGCGGGCCGCAGGGCCTCGGGCCGCATGACCACGCCCTTGCCGTCGACCTGAAGAACCAGCAGGACGTCCCGGCTGGAAGGCAGCGGTACGTGCTGTCGGTAGAAGTCGTCGATGTCCTGCGCGGCTGCGGCCTCGAGCCGTTCGAGACACCGTTTGCCCAGCACCCTGCCGCAGCGTTGCGCGATCGACTCCTGGACCTGGTCGAACGAGCCTCGTACCGCCTCCTGGACTGCGAGCCGTCGCAGCCCCATCGAGTGCCGACCCGCGGGCAGCGACAACGCCGCATCGGCCGGGTGGACGTTGGACAGGCCAGGACCGCGATGGGCCACACGTTCCACCCGCACCAGGCCGAACAAACAGGCCAGCCAGCGAGTATGGCCCGTCTCGCGCCACGGGCGCGGACGCCCTTCCGGGCCGATGACCGGCGGATGTGTGCCGGCCCGTACGGCCTCTTCCTCCCGGCGGGCCCGCAGGTCCAAGTGGTCCTGCGGAAGCTGCCGCAGCAGCATCCGTCCCGCCTCGTCCAGATGCTCCTCAAGCTCAGCGTGGGTCCACACGGCCGCCATCTGGCCTGACAAGGTGCGTGTCAGCGACTCGAAGGCGTTGATCGAGCGGGCAAACGGGTCAGCACTCACGTGCGCGTCATACGGTGTCATCTCCGGGGCTCTTCTCGGGCTGCATCGATTGGGTCGCACCTTCGAATGTAGTGAGAAGAGCCCCTCTCCTACGAGGAGTTGAAGGATCCGTCTGCCCGGTGGTGGGCCACAGTGAACAGCCCCGGATCGTCCTCCTCCAGCCAGCCCCTGGCCACCAGCCGCTTGAGCTTCGCGCGCACGGTCTCGATCTTCCCGACCTCGGCAGGGAGCCCGATCCTCGGCACGACCTGCTTGGCTCGCACTGGCCCATGAGCATCCTGGACCACCTCGATGATGTCGCGATACGCCCGCGGCAGCTTCTCCACTCCCATGCCCGGCTGCCAGTTGGGCACGGTCAACACCCCCACCACCCGACGCTCCACACCCGAGTACGGAGACACCGTCTCCTCACCCACCGCGGCGTCCCCAAAACATCATCGGCATCCGCCGTCTTGGCTGGGTCCTCCGACATCTCGGCCATCACCTCGGCCACGGTCTCCCGGGCAATCCGCAACCGCTCCAGAAGCTGCCTGGCGTTGTCCAGCCTGTCGGCCAGCTCGGCCAGCTCGGCCAGCTCGATCTCAAGCTCCTTCACCCGGTCGTGGGCGGCAGCCTCCCGGGCCTCCAACTCCTCGAATAATGAACCCATCGGGCACCCCTTCTCCACCACCAAGGTAGAGACGGGCCACTCCGTACACCCCCCGACCGGCATTACCCCAGCTCAGCCATCCCTTGAAAGGAACCGCACCCACCTGGGATGGCCCTCCCCCATCTGGTCCGCGCCGCGGGAGTTCTGCTTGCGCAGGATGTCGGGGATCCAGGGGTGCGCGACGATGTCGTGGAGGCCGCCCTTGTGGAGCAATGCTCAATACCTGTGGATCAGCCCTGACGGAAGGAGGCGTACCTTCCCGATGGATCGATCGATAGGTCATCGGGCAAGGCCGACGTCGCCGCGTCGGTCGGGAAGGCACGCCCATGCTTACGGTAGTCAACGAGGACAGCACCACGCCAAGCAGCGGTTCGCTGCTTGATGAGATTGTCCGGGAAGGCGCACGGCGGATGCTGGCCGCCGTGCTGGAGGCCGAAGTCAACGCTTATATCGCCGAGTTGGCCGATGGGCGCGACGACAAGGGGCGCCGCCAGGTGGTCCGCAACGGCTACCACCAGCCCCGGCAGGTCACCACCGCGGCCGGAGCGGTCGAGGTGAAGGCGCCGCGGGTGAACGACAAGCGCGTTAACCAGGCCACCGGCGAGCGCAAGCGGTTCTCCTCCGCGATCCTGCCGCCGTGGTGCCGCAAGTCCCCGAAGATCATCGAGGTGCTGCCCCTGCTCTACCTGTACGGCCTGTCCTCCGGCGACTTCGTGCCCGCACTTGAGCAGTTCCTCGGCTCCTCCGCCGGTCTCTCCCCGGCGACGGTCACCCGGCTGACCCAGCAGTGGCAGGCCGACCACGCCGCCTTCATGGACCGCGACCTCGCCGAGGTCGACTACGTGTACGTGTGGGCCGACGGCATCCACCTCAACATCCGCCTGGAGGAGGCCAAAGCCTGCGTCCTGGTGCTCATCGGGGTGCGCGCCGACGGCTCCAAGGAACTGGTCGCCCTCAAGGACGGCTACCGCGAATCCGGCGAGTCCTGGGCGGACCTGATGCGCGACTGCGCCCGCCGGGGCATGCGCGCCCCGGTCCTCGCGGTCGGCGACGGTGCCCTAGGCTTCTGGAAGGCCCTGGCCGAGGTGTTTCCCGAAACCCGCGAGCAGAGGTGCTGGGTTCACAAAACCGCAAACGTCCTCGACTCCCTGCCGAAGTCCGCGCAGCCCGGCGCGAAGAAGGCCATCCAGGACATCTACAACGCCGAAGACCGCGACCACGCCAAGGCGGCGGTCAAGACGTTCACCCAGCTCTACGGCGCGAAGTTCCCCAAGGCCGTCAAGAAGATCACCGACGACGAGGCTGAGCTACTGGCCTTCTATGACTTCCCCGCCCAACACTGGATCCATCTGCGGACGACCAACCCGATCGAGTCCACGTTCGCCACCGTCCGGCTGCGGACCAAGGTCACCCGTGGCGCCGGCTCCCGCACTGCAGCCCTGACGATGGTCTTCAAGCTTGTTGAGTCCACCCAGGCCCGGTGGCGGGCCGTGAACGCGCCCCACCTCGTCGCCCGCGTCCGCGCCGGAGCCCGCTTCGAACGCGGCCACCTCGTCGAACGTCCCGAAGCCCGCGCGGCATGAGCGATCGCAACCGATCCGCAGAACGCCACCCATGGATCCGGGTCACGGACGCGGGAAGCGGGCGCGCGGGGCGTCGATGCAGGTGTCCCGGGACGTGGGTCCGCCGAACCGAAGACGGTCGTAGGCCGTGAACGCCGGTTCCAGCGTGTCGAGTTCGTCGACCAGTGCGTGCAGCCGCTCAGACCACCGTGCTGAACCGGCATCCGGCTCGTTCGCTGCGGCGCTGATCGCGGTCGTCAGGTAATCTTTGCGCTGAATGGCGGCCGGGGTCACCGAGTGCAGGCACACGTACTGTCCGCTGAGATACGCATTCCACTCCGCCTTCCCGGTGATCGGGTCGGCCCAGTGAGCGGTGAACCACGCTTCGAGCAGCTCTACGCCGCCAGCTTCGTCGGCGAGAGCGAACAGGTCGGCTGGCACCATCTCGGCACCGTCGGAGCGCAGATATCCCGGAAGCGGCAGATGCTGCCCCAGCATCAGCCGGCGGACCGCATCGGCATCGCGGCCATGAATTGCGCACAGTTCCTCCAGGGCAACGAACTGCGCGCTGACGTATGCGTCATCGGTATCGGTCATCGGATGGTCGCCGTTGACTTCGCGGAATCGCTCGGCGAGCTGCTGCTTCAGATCTGTCTCCGACATCGGGTCGCCTCCGGCGTTTACCAGCGCGGGCATCTCCCGCACAGGACTCGGCACGCTACCGGCCGGACGGTTCGGCACTCACCGAACCATCGATGGAACCACGACAGCACGAGGGCACCTCGCCCTCGCTCCGCCCACCGATCCACAGCTCTTGACAATTACTCGCCCTTGTGGCTCTCGTCCGGCAGCGCCGGCTTCCGGAATACCGAGGTGCCGGTTGAGTCCGGACGGGACTTGGCTACGTTGGACGCGGATGGTCCACTTCCGCGCTCCACAAGGCAAGACTGTCCTCCGTGGCCCGGGTGTCGGGGTGCTGTGGACCGAGCACACGCAACTGGTCCGCGAGCAACTGGGCCAGAGCTGCCGCTGCGCCGGCAGGATCGCCGCCCCGGCCGGTCCAATGGGCGAGGTGATGGCGTGCGGAGAAAGTGTGGGGATGCTCGGGCCCCAGCACGCGCAACCGATCAGCCAACAGAGCTGTCTCAGCAACGACAGCACCTGCTGCATCCCCCGTCTCGGCTCTCCACTGTGCGAGGTTGTGGCGAGTGGTCAGTGTGTCGGGGTGGTCCGGGCCGAGAACGCGGAGTCGGGCGGCCAGCAGTTCTGACGTAGCGACGACAGCACCTTCCGGATCCCCGCTCCTTCCCCGCCAGTAGGCGAGATTCGCGCGGGTGGTCAATGTGTCTGGGTGGTCCGGGCCCAGCACACCGAGGCGAACAGGCAACAACTGCTCCAGTTCGCTGACCGCGGCGTGCGCATCGCCGCTTTCTCCGCGCCAGGAGGCCAGGTCATGGCGGGTCGTCAGTGTGTCTGGGTGGTCCGGGCCCAACACCCTTAGTTGATCGACCAGAAGCTCCTCGAAGTCGGACACGGCCGTCCGGGCGTCCCCTGCTTTCCCACGCCATCGAGCCAGGTCGTGGCGGGTCCTCAGGGTGTGGGGGTGATCGGCTCCCAGCACTCCCAGCTGATCGGCCAGGAGGTGCTCGAAGTCTGAGGCAGCGCCGACCGGATCTCCCGCTTCGCCTCTCCAGATGGCCAGGTGAAGGCGGACGGCCGGGGTCTTGAGGTGATCGGATCCCAGCAGCCCTGACGTGTCGGCGAGCAACTGCTCGCACGCTGCCACGGCTTCGGCAGGATTGCCGGCCGCTCCGGTCCAATGGGCCACGTTCAGCCGGGCGGTGAGAGTCTGGGGGTGGCCAGGGCCAAGGACCCGCAGCGATGCCTCGCAGGCTCCGGTGGGGTCACCCGCCTGGCCCTGCAAGGCGGCCTTGTCGCCGAGGGTGGCCAGAGTGTCCGGGTGCTCCGGACCCAGCACGCGTATCCGATCAGCCACCAGCTCGACAAAGCCTGTCTTCGCGCGGGCCAGATCTCCTGTCTCGCCCTGCCAGGCGATCAGGTAGTGCCGGATGGTCAACGTGTCCGCGTGGTCGTGCCCCAAGTGCCGACGAGCTGCGTTGTACAGATCCTGGAAGTAGATCCGCGCCTCACCCACCAAACCTGTCAGCCCCAGGCTCTCGCCGGTGCGAAGGAGCACCGGGTGGCAGCCGGACCTCCACAGCGCAGTACCCGCGTGAGAGATCAGCGCTTCGGCATTGGCGCGCAGGGTCTGCGCGAGGGCCGGGTCGCCCTCCGCCATGGGCCACACAGAAATGAGTGCTTCCGCGCAGGTGACAACGAGGGTGTCCTGTACGGAGGAAGACAGAGTGTCCCGGGTGGTGCGCTGAATGAGGCCGTGGACGCGCACTCGCTGATGAGGACCGTCCGTCATGTGATCGAGCAGGCTGAGCCGGTCCAGGCACCGCAGCGCCCCGGTCGCGTCCTCCACACTGACCGAGTCGGATGGTCCGTGCACCACCACGGGTCGGTGGTCGGCGAGATAGCGCAGAACCGGAGGGCTGGTCAGCACGGCCAGGGGGATTCCGTTGGCATCCAGCATGCCGGCGAGGTACAGCATGGGCCGGGCCAATCCGGTAGGACGTAGTCGATCCGCGTGTTCGATGGACAACGACCACGTGGCTTGCAAAGCCTCACGGTGATCGTCCGGCAGGCCGCTGTCGTCCGGGACCAAATCGGCGAGCCTCCGAGACCGGTCGGCAAGCCGCGCACGGTACGCCGCGCAGTCCAGATCGAGATCGACAAGGTAGGCGGCACCTTGGGCAAGAGCGAGCGGCAGGTGGCCCAAGTCCGCGGCGAGACCGGCGATCTGCACGGGGTCGTCACTGCGGCCCAATGCGGCGAGCTGGGAGCATAAGTAACTGGCTGCCTCGGCAGGGGTGAACGGGCCTACGTCGATGCCAGCTCGGCTTCGTCCGCGGAGAGCCGCGTCGCGGCGACGGGTGGTGATCAGCACCTGGCCATCGGGATTGGCGGGCGGCCAAAGGCCACGGAGATCAGCGGGGTCGGTCAGGTCATCGAGCACGATCAGCCATCGACGATCGGTCGTCTCGGCCCACGCCAGGAAACGAGTGGCTGCCTGCTCGGGATCGTGTGAGTCCGCTGCCGCCACGTCTGCCCCAAGTTGGCTGTAGGCGCTGACGATTGACTCACGGCTCGACGCCGTGACCCAGGCCATGAGGTCCACGGCCCCGTACCGCCAAGCACGGCGAGCGCAGTGCGCGGCCAGCTGGGTCTTGCCGACACCGCCCGTCCCGGAAAGGACGTGGCACAGCACTGCCGTGCCACCAGCGGCTACCGCACGCTCCAGCGCCTCCACAGCGTCACGGTGCTGGAAGCACTCCGCTTGCCGTGGAACCACGCCGACGAGATGCGGCCACGCTATCCGTGCCGACGGCGCTGCGTAGTAGTCGAATCGGTTGATGTTGTGGGCGGCAATGCTCTGGTGATGCGCATGGATCGACGGGCCTGTTGCGAAGTCGGGAATCGCCGGGATGGCTCCGGGAGGCGTCAGTCGTGCCCCGGGCCCGGCTGCTGAGGGTTTCCGATCGTCACATCACCCATCACGCCGGCAGCAGCCGATCTTTGATCGGCACGGATGTTGACTGTCCCCTCGACGGCGAATCCGCCGTCACCGGCATACACCCCGCCGAGCGACTGTTGCCTAGAGTTGACCAGTTCGTTCAGACACCGAACCAACTCCGCGCGGTCCTCGCCGTCGGCGTCCTGCAGGAGCTCGTGAAAGTGAGCCTGCCATGTAGCCGCCACCCTTTCACGAGCTTGTTCGCGCTCCTCGGGCTCAGCACGCTCCAACTCGACTACGGCCCCGTCGATTCGTTCCAGGAGGGCCCTATCTGATGTCCCATTCCCACGTCCGAGGATCCGAGCCACGCGTTGGCGCAAACCCTGCCATGCATCCGTACCGGCTGCGGAGGCCACGGCCGCCCCGGCCGCTGACGCCAGCGCAACCAGTGTCTGATCGAGCATGCTGTCCCCCTCCAAGCACGCCGCGGTGCGACAGATCCACAGCCGAGCGTACTTGCGCACTGGGCATCAGCCCATACGTACGGGCAAGAGCGCAGAGCCGACTCGCCCATGGGGAAATGGATGTCCCAGCACGCCGACGGAGGGGATGGGGTACTGAGAGTGATGTTGCGACGCACGCTCCAGGATGGCCACGGGAATTTGGCGCGTCGGTCATCGTCCACATGACGATGTGCGACGCGTTCCAGGTGAGGGCACTCGGTCCGTTGTGCTGGTTTTGTCCTTGGCGACGCAGGCCGGCGGGCACGTCACGGGCCGGCAGCTCCTGGCTGATCAGGCGAGTTCAGCGCCTTGCTGATCTCATTCGTCCGGATGGTTCCGCCCCCTTCTCAGCGCAGTTGCTCGGCCAGGCCGACGATGATGCCCTCCGGGCCACGGACGTAGGCGAGCAGATAACTGTCCTCGAACCGGGCGATCTCCCCGATGAGTTCGGCGCCGTGAGGGCGCAGGCGGGCCACGGTGTCCTCGATGTCGTCGACGGCGAACATGACGCGGTGCGTGCCCACAATGTTGTGCGGCCGGTTGCGCGGGCCGACGCTGATCGCTGCGGGGCTGCGGTACTTCGACAGCTCGAGGCGGCTGTGGCCGTCCGGGGTGCGGAGCATCGCGATGTCGCAGTGGACGCCGTCCAGTCCGGTGCACTGATCGGCGAAGGCGCCCCGGACCTCCGCCCTGCCCTCCAGCTCCATACCCAGTTCCACGAAGAACGCGATGGCGGCGTCCATGTCCTCGACGACGATGCCGACGTTGTCCATCCGCTGAATCGCCATGTTCGTTTCTCCTTCTTCTTCGTGCGGCCGGTGGTGGCTGCTGACGTCGCTGGGACGGAGCCGGTGGACTGTTCTCGACATTCGCGGACCGCCGAACTCCGAGAAACCCTGGATCGCACCGCAGCACCGCAGCACCGCAGCAACAGACCCGCGAGCCGGGCAGCACCGCCAAGGGCAGGTGCGGCCCACATGACCGCTCCGTGAAGACAAACAGCCGCAGCGTAGAACAGCTGCCGCAACAACAACGGGAACAGCCCGGCGTAGCGGACCAGGATCATTCCAGGACGGCATCACGCCTGACGATCATGCTCAGCGGCGAGGGGCGACGGACGCACCACGGACCGGACCTTTGAGCGAAGCCTGGTCAGAAAAACTCCGGCAGTTCCGTCATGGCGGTGATGGACGGGACGGGAGAAACGTCTGGCAGCGGTGAGTCCCGGCAGATCACACGCCCCGCATAACCGAGGTCGATGGCGGCTTGGACCAGGTCGGGATCGTCGTCGATGAACAGGCATTGCGCGGGCGTCAGGCCAAGGGCGGTGCTGGCGTGGTGATACATGCGCGGATCCGGCTTGTTGCAGCCCAGTTCGGCGGAGATCGCGTACGCCTCGAAGAAGTGGTGGATGCCCAGTGTCGCGTGCAGGCGGGGCAGATCGGGCCAGGCGTCGGAGACCACAGCCATCCGCACCTGCCGTCGGCTCAGCTCTTCCAAGGTCTGCATCACGTCCGGGTACAGCTCCAGCACTCTGTCCGCGGGGACCTCGCGGCTCAGATCCGCCAGGAGCTGCGGGGTGGGCTCCACCCCGAGGTTGCGTAACACCACGCGGTGGTAATCGTCGTAGTCGGGGGTCGAGGACAAGGCGGCGAAGAAACGGTCTCCGGCTGCGATCGCCGCAGTGAACCGGTCATTCGTGATCGACAGGTCGTGCGCGAGTACGGTCTCCTCGAAGTCCGCACGCGGGTTCCACCGGCCGCCGATCGGACGCATCAGCACACCACCGGAGTCGAAGAGAACAGCCCGGACACTTCTGGAAGCGGAAGATCGTTTCGTCATCCGCCTAGTCTCACGGCCACCACACCGCCCTGTCGATCCGCAGCAGTCGGCCGGTCTCCCCAAGCAGCACCGAACGCCTCCCGCCTCGCCGCCCCGACACCACGAGTTCAAGTTCAGCAGTTGGTGCGAAACCTGCGCTACGTCGCCCTAGAGACAGCCATCACGTCTCGCCGCCTCAGCGTCACCACCACCCGTGGAAGCCGGCGGACCAGGAGGTCCGCCACCGCCGCCAGAATCCGGCTCGGGTCTGGTCCAAGTTGTGGCTCTGTCGCCGTTTTGGGGGTCTGGTTGATCACTACGAGAGGAGGATTCGGCGTCGCAGGAGGTCAAGGTTGGCGCGACCGTACATCTGTCTCTTGAGCAGCTTGATGCGGGTGACGTTGCCCTCGACCGCTCCGGAGGGAGGTGAGGGCGGTGGTCAGGGCTGCGAGGGCAGCTGCTCGGTCGCGTCGGGTCAGGCGCCGTGCGTAGCCGGTGGTTGTGGTCAATGCCGGGCTGCGTTCACATAGCTCGTCGAGGCGTTTGCGCTCGGTGTCGGTGAGCCGTTCAGGCCGTCGCATGATCCAGTTGGTGACACGTCGGACGGTCAGATGCGGCAGCGGGGCGTCTGTGGGAATTGCCTCTGTGCTGTCTTCCATCCAACGGTGGTGCAGGGAGATGCGGTAGTCGTCGATCGTGCTGGGGCGCTGGGTTGCCGCGGCGAGGAGTTCTTCCACCTCGGCGGCGCGGGCGACGAGGGGACGTGTGCGTCCGTGGATGTCGGGTGCGTCCCGGGCGTCGTCAGCGATGGCCGGGGGGGCGAACGCGTCGTTTTGGTCGGTTGGGGCCGTGAGAGGTTCGCGCAGGTCGGCGCGGTGTCAGCCGACGATGCGTTCGACGGCTTCGGCCAGGTTGTGCAGCAGGTACCAGCAGCAGGTGCCAGGCCTCGGCCACCTGGCGGGCCTGCGGGGCGCCTGCGTGGGCGCCGTCTCGGAAAGAGCCGGCGCGGTCTCGGCAGATGGTCCGCACTTCGGGGTGATCGCGCAGCCAGCCGGCGAAGGTGTGCGCGGTACGGTCTGCGAGGACGTCCGCGGGGCGGTGGGTGTTCATGCCGACGAGGATCGTCGCGTAGGTACGTCTGCGGCGTAGGGCGAACTCTTCGACGCCCAGGGTCGGAACCGGCTGTGACGGCGGGTCAGGCAGTGCACGCATGAGACGTAGCAGGGAGTCCTTGCTCGTGGTGATGGCCATGCGCCCCCAACAGCCGCGTTCCTGGACGTCTTCCTAGGTAGGGCCATGCCTGTCAGCAGCATGGTGAGAGCGTTCGTACGGCGTGCGTATCGGCGGTAAGGGCCGGACCTGTTCGGCGAACGTCCGGCGGTCGCAACGGTCGTTGCCGCACACCAGACGACGTGCCCGCAGATCTAGTGTCACCCGCTCGCCGGCTACAGGGCGGTCTGCGAGAGACCGCCGGTAGTAGCAGTGCACCCTCTCGACCTCCGCCCCCGCACCCGGCAGAAGTACGTCAGCGACGCTTACGGCATCCATCACACACAAGGTGATGCCCACCTGTCCGCGATCGGGTCTCCCCTGCCCCATCTCTCATGATGGGTCTGGTCCGACGAGTGCGGATGCCCGCCGCCGTCTCAGGTCGTACCTCAGCGGGGTGCGCCCTCCCCCGCACAGCGGAGACGGTCCGCCGTAGTGGACGATGTGTGGCTGCCATGTCCACGGCCAGCATGTATGTCATGACGACAGCGACCGCTCCACTCCCCACCTCTGACTCCGCACCCGTCTGGGCCCGCCGCGCCGCCCACGCCATCGCCCTCTGCGCCGTTCCGTCCGGTCTGTGGCGCATCGCCATGGCATCGGGTGTCTACGTCGGCTACAGCGACCAGGTCCTGCGCGACGTCTTCGACATCCCGGGGTGGGGTATCGCGTACGTCGTTGGCCTCTCCGTCATCGCCGAGCTGGCCGCCCTGTTCCCGCTGCTACTTGTCAGCGACCGGTGGCGGCCGCTGCGCCCCCGAACTCTCGCCGCGCTGGCTTGGACCGCCTCGGCCGTCTTGGTCCTGGTGGCACTGTGGCAACTCGTCGTCGCCTTCACCGTCGAGAGTCAGGCATACATGTCAAGTGGTACGGCCCAGACCGTCTGGGGCTTCGCCTTCGCCCCGTTGATCGCCATCCCGGTCCTGATGACGGCGGTGACCTGGTCATACGCCAAGCGGCACCTGGCACGAGGCCAGGCAGCCCCGGCTGCATAGGGCCACACGAAGAAGACGCGTTTCCGGAGGAGCAGGAATCCTGCTCGGCCGAACATCCGCCTCTTGAGCATCTTGATCCGGTCGACTGCCCCTTCCACCGGTCTGGAATTCCAGTTGGTGGCCAATCCGGCCTCGACTGCGTCGAAGCCGGTTCCCAGGTCGGCGGCGAAGGTGCCGACGACGGTAAGGCCGGAGGTCGCCGCGTCGGTGATCCACCCGGTGAGGTGCTCTCCGTTGAGCATGGTGAGCGCCTCGGCGCACTGGCCGACCAGGCGGGCAGCGGCCTCCACTTGAGGACAGTGGTCACGGACCGCGCCGGTCGCCTCCGCCGTCGCACCCTGCGACAGCGACAGCACGGTCCAGGGCTTCCAAGTCAGGTTCTGAACTCGGGCCGGAACACGATGTGTTGGGCACCGGAAGGCACTCGTGTGCGGGCTCCGGTTCACCCTGCCGGCACGGCTGAGTACCGTGCGGAAATTTGACCGTTCTGGGGCCAGCGTCGCTCACACTTGACGATGTACCGTCACGTGCGAGCGGTGGTGTGGCACGGAGCGGAATGGAGCGGCCCATGCCCGGCCTCCTGCACCGAGTTGACCTCCCGACGGCGCACTCTGCCCTCCGGGACGACGGACGTTTGCGGGTGTCCGCCTTGCCCACGGCAGATCTGGGCGGCGTCGCGTGCCGGTACCCGGCGCGGTCCCCTCGCCGTCACCACAGCAGCTCGGCTCCTGCCAACTCCCCCGCCCGGACGCGGAGTCAGCATCCGACCGGCACCCCCGCACGTCATCCCACACGTCATGCTGCCGCCGCACCTCTCGCGGCCGTGCGGTACCTCCCCAGCCCGCGGCGAGACGCGACCGCCCGCCGACCGGGGCCCGGCCGCACCACACCCCCCACTCTCGGCTCCGCACGGAGCCGAGCCCCTGCACACCCGAAAGGACAACGATGCTGCCCTTCAGACGGCTGGTCATAGCCCTCACGGCCACAGCGGCCGCCCTGACCACGGCACCAGCGGCGAACGCCGTGTCCGCTCCGGACACGGCCGCGGCCCCGCGCACGTCCGCCGTGGTGACACTCCGCTACGACGACAGCCAAGCCAGGGGCTGGGAGACGGCCATCGCGGCCGGAGTCGCCTCCTGGAACACCAACGTGGACAACGTCAAACTGGCCAAGGCCCAGCCCGGCACCCGCGCCGAGATCCAGATCGTGGCCACCAGCGGCTGGCCACAGGCCACCATCGGCCCCGTCCGGCCGGGCGGCCGCGGCCGCGTCGAACTCGGCAGCCAGGCAGTCGCCCAGGGATACGACAAGACCCGTATCGCCGCCCATGAGATCGGCCACAACCTCGGCCTGCCCGACACCAAACCCGGCCCCTGCTCCCAGCTGATGTCGGGCTCCACCGCCGGCACCAGCTGCAAGAACGCAGTACCCGACGCCACCGAACAGGCCCGCGTCGAGGCCTTCTACGCCAATGGCGCCGCCGCGCGCATCCCCACCGACGGCCGCCTGATCGTTGACGCGCCCTAGCCACCCCCGCACGCCCTGGCGCACCGGTGCCCGGCCGTGACCCCCACGGCCGGGCACCCCGAAGCCCAGGCATCCCGAACTCCGAACTCCGAACAGTCCATACGCCCGACAGTCCGAACGCCGGACAGCCCGTAAGCCGGGCCGCAACCGGCATCCGCCTTCAGCGAGTTCGCCCGGCAGCAGTCGGTGTGGACAGATGGCGCCCCGTCTGCCGCTTCCTGGCCCGTGCCGTGTCCGCGATCAGGGCTGGGGCGTGTCGGCTTCGGCCGGCGGCTCCACCGCCGCTGCGATCGGGCGTCCGGCCGCGCTGCGAGTGGGCGTCCGGCCTCTGGCGGCCCGCCTTCGCCGTGATCGCCGCGCCCCT
The DNA here is from genome assembly GCF_040647455.1 of Streptomyces sp. NPDC041068. Lineage (NCBI taxonomy): Bacteria > Bacillati > Actinomycetota > Actinomycetes > Kitasatosporales > Streptomycetaceae > Streptomyces > Streptomyces sp. NPDC041068. The sequence goes on along the minus strand of NZ_JBEZCG010000023.1, from coordinate 98,586 downwards.
CCTGAGCCGCCGCGGACCCACCACAGGAGATGACGTCCACGGCCCTCGCCTACACCTCCCGGGTGGGCAGCACGGAGATCTGGGACAGGTTGACGTGCCGCGGGCGCCCGACGGCGAAGGCGATGAGATCGGCCACGTCGCCCCCGGAGGGGATGTTCCCGATGGCACCCACGGCCTCCTGGACGGCCGCACTGATGGCCGGGTCGTCGATGTGGTCGCGCAACTCGGTGTCCACGGTGCCCGGTTCGATGTTCGTCACGCGGACGTCGGCGGGGCCGAGTCGGGCCCGCAGGTTGCGGGAGAGGTGGCTGAAGGCGGCCTTGGAGGCGGCGTAGCCCGCGAAGCCGGGCAGGACGGACTCGGCGGCCGCGGAGGAGATGTTGACCAGGTCCGCGTGGCCCCGCTCGGCCGCTCCCGCGAGCAGGTCCGGGACGAACGTCTCCACGACGGCGAACGCGCCGGTGACGTTCACGTCGATCATCCGCTGCCAGTTGGTGCCCGCCGACCCGTCCAGGAGGTCGGGCAGGGCCAAGCCCGCGTTGTTGACGACGAGATCGACGCGGCCCAGGCGGGCGCGGATGTCGGCGGCGGCCGCGGTGAGCGAGGCGGGGTCGCTCACGTCGGCCGGCACGGCCAGGGCGGTGCCGCCGGCCGCCTCGATCCGGGTCACGTGCTCTTCCAGGCGATCTGCGCGCCGGGCCAGCAGCGCCACGCGCGCACCCTGCGCGGCCAGTTCGCGCGCGGTGGCCTCGCCGATACCGCTGGAGGCACCGGTCACGACGGCCACCCGGCCCGTGAGGCGACGGGCGGAAGAAACGGTCTGCTCGGTGGTGATGGTCATGGTGGTCTCCCCCAGGTGCGTGTGCGGACCGCGTTCGGTGCGAGGTCCTTCAGTGTCGTTCGGTGTCGTTCGGTGTCGTTCGGTGTCGTACGTATGAGTCCTGCAGGACGGTGCGGGCCCCCTGCACTGTGGTGCGGGGACCCGCGGTGTCCCGCGGCGTCCTCGGTACCGACTCTGCGGGAGATCCACGCGCCCACCCAGGGCCCGGCCCGACCCTGGGTCTGGCAGAACCACCCTGTGACGGACACTTGATCCATGGACTTCCGCACCGAGCTCACCGCCTTCCTCCGCTCCCGCCGCGCCCGGCTGCGGCCCGAGGATCTCGGCGTACGCCCCTTCGGCGGCCGCCGACGCGTGCCCGGACTGCGCCGGGAGGAACTGGCCGACCTCGCGGGAGTCAGCGTCGACTACTACATCCGGCTCGAACAGGGCCGCACCCGCAACGTCTCCGACAACGTCCTGGACGCCGTCGCCAGGGCCCTGCGCCTGGACGAAGCCGAACGCGCGCACCTGGGCCACCTCACCCGCGCCCTGCGCCACCCGGCCTCGACACCTCCCGACCCGCAGCCGGTCAGGACGGGCGTGCACGTCCTGCTCACAGCGCTCGACGAGGTACCCGCGTACGTGCTGGGACGCCGACTGGACATCCTGGCCTCCAACAAGCCGGCCCGGGCGCTGTTCACCGACTTCGACGCGCTGCCGCCCGGACAGCGCAACGCGGCCTGGCTGCTCTTCCTCGACCCGGCCGTGCGCGGCCTGTACCCCGACCGCCAGGCATGGGAGGAGTCCGCGCGCGCCACCGTCGCCGCCCTGCGCATGGACCTGGGCCGGCACGCCTGCGACGACCGGCTGTGCGACCTGCTCGGCGAACTGTCGGTACGCAGCGAGGACTTCCGCACCCTGTGGGCCGAACACCACGTGGGCGAACGCGCCCACGGCATCGAGCGGTTGCGCCACCCCACCGCCGGTGAGCTGACCCTGCACCGCGAAACTTTGCGCCTGCCCGGTGGGGACGACCAATGCCTGGTCACGTACGCGGCCGAACAGGACACCCCTTCCCGCCCGGCCCTCGCCACCCTCACCGCCGCAGTCGGCCCCCAGCATCGCGGCACGGCCAACACCACCGAGCTGCGCACACCGCAGCAGCCGACCGCGCACACGCCGCGGAAGGCACTGACCCTGAACACGCCGACGGCGACCGGCGACATCACCGACCTCGAACACATGGGTCCAGGCGGTGCCGGTGTCCTGTCGGCAGTTGACTCCGCCTGATCGGTCCTTCTCTACGCTGTGCAGCTCAGGTGGCGTGGCGGAACTCAGACATCGCAAGGTCACGGCTGGCCAACGACCGCGCACGTGGTGGGGACTCCGGCGCCGGTTTCGACGTACTCCGAGAGGCTCAGACCTGGGGATCTGCAGGTGGGTGAGTCGCAGGCGCCACAGGTCGTCGCCGCACCTGGCACACCTCTCGCCTCCCAGCCACGCAGTCACGCAGTCACGCAGTCACCCACAGAAGTCACGTCCCTGTCTCGATTCTCGGGTCAAGTGATGCGGACCCCTCAACAGACTCAACGCCTCCTGCGTCGGCACCGGCTCACTCACTCTCACCCTGAAGTTGAGGTTGAGACTCGACTCAATGTGCTCTCACGGCAGCTCATGCACCGTGCTCCGCTGCTTGGCGCGCCAGCCTGCCGGGACACGGCTCGAGCCCCTCACCCACCGTCACGCCTCTGCGATCCGGAGCATGTCCAGTGGGATGGGAGGGGCCGATCGGGCACGGCCGGACGTCCTCCATCCGGTCTTGCCGGGGGTTTCGCACAGCGCGCGGTCGACGAGGGCGCTGGCGGCCCTGTGCTGGCGCAGTGTTCGGTGGTGGTCGTTGAAGCTGGTGCTCATCGAACTGCTTCGCTATCGGGACGGTGTCCTGCTGCTCGGCCATGCGCGCCCCGGACAGTAGCCTTCCGCCCAGCAGTCCCCGGAAGCATCGGTTGACGTCCGCCGTGGTGGAGACAGAGCCGCCGAGGTCGGGGACGATCTGTTCGGTGACGTCGGTTCGTTCGCCGGAGTCGAAGACCTGGTATCCGGCGGCGTGCGGGGCGCGGAGGGCGGGCGTGGTGCCCGGCAGGTAGGTGTGGCGCATGCCCAGCGATTCCAGGATCCGGCTCTCGACCTCCTGCTGCCACGGGCGGCCTGCGGCCTTCTCCACGAGCATGCCGAGGACGACGTAGCCGGTCGTCGTGGAGGCCGCTGGTGTTCTGCAGCAGCTGGCGCACGGTGATCTTCCGGCCGTCGTTGCCGTTGGCGTCGATCACCCCGGGCAGCCAGCGATCCACCGTGTCTCCAGCGGCACCTCGCCCTCGTCGACCAACTGCAGGATCACCGCGGCCATGAAGGCCTTGCCGGTGCCGGCGATCCGGAGGTAGCCGTTGCGAGGCACCGGGCGGTTCGTGCCCGCCACGGCGACGCCTGTGGTGGCGACCAGATCCTGGCCGGGGGCGGTGGTCACCCGCGCCTGGACGCCGGTGATCCCCAGCTCCCCGAGGGCATCGGTGTCCCGGCGCAGGTCCTCTTGCCGATAGACAGCACCCAACCCAACCCCCAATAGACAACCCACCCACCAGCAAGACCGGCCCTGTCGATGGGCCCTGTCGATGAGCCCCGTCCGGTCGGCCTTCGCGTCGAGCGATGAGTTTCCATGCCCGCTGCCGTCTTACCTGGGCCTGCGGGTTGGGCCCGCAGTGCCGCCGATGTTCGTGGTGCGCGCCCCGGACGGCAACGACCTCGTTCTCATCGAAAGCTACTGAACAGGCGGTATCCCTGATGGACAAGCAGTTCACCGCGACCTTGCAGAAAAGCCTGAACAAGGGTGGCTGGACCTATGTCGTGTGGCCGGAGTCGGCCGCGTTCTTCGGCACCCACGGCTTGGTGAAGGTACGGGGCACGATCGACGGTCATCCGTTCCAAAGTTCGTTCATGGCTCTGGGAGACGGCACGCACAAACTGCCGGTGAAAGCGGAAGTGCGCAAAGCGATCGGCAAAGAAGAAGGAGACACCGTCACCGTCTGCCTCAAGGAGCGGGTGGACTCCTGACATCGGGCCCGACATCGGGAGTGCTGGCTCTCTACGTGCCGCTGATCAGGGACGGGAGCACCGGCGGCAGGAGCGTGCCCGTGACCGCGTCGCGGAAGGCGACATGCCGTCCGGGCTGAGGCCCCCCCTCGTACTCCTCATCTGCCTCGGCGCCCTCGTGCCCCTCGTTCGCAGCACGGCCCGGGGCATATCGCGCGCGTATCGAAAAGCGCATACGTCACCGCAACGGTCCTCCGTCTTCAGTGGAGGCACGGGCCACCGCGTATCAGCGGTCGGTCGTCGACCGGGGAGGGACGTGATCATGAACTCTGATTCCGTACGTGGCGTTGAACGGCGGCGGTTGCTCGGGTGGGGCGGGCTGGCGGTTGCCGGAGTGGCGGCGGCCGGTGTGCAGCTGGTGGACTCCCGCCCCGCTCACGCAGCCCCGGGCCCGACCGATTCCCACGCCATCCCGCCGGACACCCGGCCCGGCGGAGCCTACGACCGGTACGTGGCGAAGCTGGCCGCCGAGGACAAGTTCTCCGGCGTGGTGCTGCTGTCGCACCGGGGCCGGACGGTGCTGTCGCGCAGCTACGGCATGGCCGACAAGGAGAAGGGGATCCGCAACCACGAGGGCGTCGCGTTCAACCTCTCCTCGGCGGGCAAGCCGTTCGGCGCGGTGGCCATCTTGCAGCTGGCGCAGCGGGGCAAGGTGAGACTTTCGGACACCGTGGGCACCTATCTGACGGGCTTCGCCAAGGAGATCTCCGAGAGGGTGACCCTTCACCATCTGCTCTCCGGCACCTCCGGGCTCAACACCCCGGAGGAGGACCTGCAGCGCATCTTCCAGAGTCGGGAGGAGGTGCACGAGTTCTACGAGCGATGGGCCCGGGAGGCGAAGCCGGTGGCCGCCCCCGGTACTCCCACCGACCATGCCGGTGCCGAGGTCGCCATCCCCGCGCTGATCGTGGAGGCCGTGACCGGCACGACGTACTGGGACTACGTCGAGGAACACATCTTCGGGCGTTGCGGCATGACCGGCACGGCGTTCTACACCAGGCCGCAGTGGCTCACCGACCGGCACATCGCGCACTCGTACATGCGGCAGGCCGACGGCGGTCGGGTGGACGCCGTCCGTCATCTGGACAAGGGCAGCCCGGACCCGCTCCAACTGGGCAAGAACCCGGCCCGCAGCTTCATCGATTTCCCCGGGGACGGTGGCTTCGCCACCGCGCCGGACCTGGTCCGGTTCGCGCACGCGCTGGGCGACGGCACGGTGCTGGACCGGCCCTACGCGGAGCTGTTCATGGGGGCCAAGATCCCTCTTGCCCCGCAGGGGGGCGGCCTGCGGGAAGGCCTGGGCACCCCCGCCGACGCGTCGTTCGCGACCTACATGATGCCGGTGAGTCTGATCAACGGGCAGTGGGTGAACGGGCGTGCCGGCGTCAACCCCGGCAGCTTCGCCAGTTGGAACATCTACCCGGACACCGGTTGGGTCGGTGTCATCCTCGGCAACTACGACGACGTGCCGTTCCAGGAGATCATCCAGCGGGAGATGCAGGCCATCATCGGCTGGTGAACCCACGCGCACCCGGCAGGCGTTGGACGGGGTGGACGTCGATGACGAGGCGGACGCCCGCCGCGGCGTCGAACACGCCCGCGGCGAACGTCGTTTCCCCATCGTGACTCTCAACTTCCCCTTCCCGGCTCTGTTGATGATGGCCAGTGGAGTCCCGACGGGCCCCTGACCAGCGTGAACCGGTTGAGAGCCTGGGAGCCGACCGGCCTATGATCGAGGCCGCGATTACAGCCTTCGGCCTGGGGCGGCCCATCGGGTGGCCCGGCCGAATCGCAGTTCCGTCTCAGTCCGAGCCAGGTGCTGGACGGTTGGCTCCATAGATGACAACCGGCCCCGGACAGGGGCCGGAAGCATGTGAATCAGGGGATGTGCCGCGTGGGCAAGGGCGGGTCGGTATCGGACGAGGAGTGGGCGCAGTTTCTGCGGGAGGCGGAGGCCGGGCCCGAAGCAGCGCCCCGGGAGCCGTCGGCGCGGGCGCGGATGGTGGCGCGGCGGTGGCGGGACGAACCCGACCGGCCGGAGGGGTGGCGGACGCATCGGCCGGACCAACGGCGGCGCGGCAAGGGCCGGTACGCGGCCGGCCTGGTCGTGGTGGTCGCCTTGCTGGGCGCGGTCGTAGCCGTGGCCCCGCAGCGGGTGGCGGGATGGTTCGGCAGCGGCCAGGAGGCGCCACTGGCCGCGGAGTCGGAGCGGCCGAAGCAGCCGCCGGCTGATGTGGCGGCGCAGGAGCCCACGCTGAAGGAGCCGTTCCGTGGGGCGCCTGCCGCTCGGTGGGGCGACGGGACGGCAGGCATTCATGTTCCCGCGGCGCGGGCGACGGGCTGGATGAGCAAGGCACAGGTCACTCAAGTCCTCCAGAAGTCCCGGGACTTCCTTGCCGCGTCCAGCCTGGACCCTGGGGTACTGCGCGGCGGATTTCCCGGGCGGGCGATCGCGTTGATCAACCCGGATCAGCCGGACGTCCAGCGCTACCTGGCGGCGGCCTTCAGCAAGCCCGGCGAGGAGAACGATCCGCTGCTGCTGTTCAGCCGTTTCGAGAAGGACGAGGTGCGCCTGGTCGGCGACGTGGTCAAGACACGGGGCCGGATGACGTTCCGAGAAGGCGAGCGCGGGGCGGTCGAGGTCAGCACCGACGTCACGTACGTCTACCCGGTGGCACGCACCGATGGGGGACGTGACGAAGTCGCGCGCACCATCGTGCGCCGCGAGATCGTGATGAGCTGGGATGACCCGGCGAAGGTGCGCATCAAGCCCGGGACGTTCTCGATGGTGTCCTACAAGCTCGATGTCACCAACGGTGGTTGTGACGCCTACACCGGCGGCCACTTCACCCCGGTGTTCGACACCGAGCACGAGAGCCCGGGCCCGGGTCCGGCGGTCGATCCGTACGACCGCAGTACGACGATGGACGAGCGCATGCGGGAGTCCGGGAACGCGGACTGCGGGGCTGCCACACGAACGTGAGCGTCCATCGGCGCCGGCGAGCTGGTGGCCTCGCCATCACCGTCGGAGCGGTCGCGAGGTGACACGATGCGCGCCCGCCCCACGCTCGCGCCGGTATCGACGCCACTGCCCTGAGTCCGGTCGGTTCCCAAGCGCCCGACGACCGCTTCGCGTCACGGGAGGGACCCACACACCCGGACCTGGTTCCACAGCGGGCGGAGGTCGACCGGGGCGGCGTCGAAGGCAGTGGCGATCACCCGGTGGTCCTCCAGGACGGCAGGCGGTCCCCCGGTCAGCACCCTGCTGATGCAGGAGGCGGAGACGTGTGCCCGGTGACAGTCATCGGGCGGTGATGGTCCAGGATCTGCGTGCGCCGCGTGCCGTGCAGGTGTCAGCGGTGCCGGCTCCCCGGACTGTGCAGGAGCTTTCGCGCGGCGTGGACCAAGGTTGCGTTGTCGCTGGTTGCGGAGCCGTCCGGCAGGACCAGGACGTCTTCGAGGCCGATTCTGGTGTCCAGGCCGAGCCGCGCAGCGGTCTGCAGCACCGGCCAGGCGCCGCCTTCTTCGCCGTGCAGCAACACACGCGCCCTGAGCTCTGCGCCCAGTTCCTCCACCAGGTCCACCGCCGTGGTCGCGGCCGTGCCGGGGTCGGTGTCGGTGACCTCGGCAAGCACCCGTAGGACCCTGCCCGCCGCGGGCGAGACGCGGAATCTACGGGCCGCGTCCGTTCCGGAGTAGATGCCCGCCTCGATGCCGACGCCCAGGTCCAGCAGCACGGCGGCCACCGCCTCCGCCCCTGTCTCGTGCCAGTTGACCGAGGCGTGGTCGGGCAGCACCGACCAGGAGCGGATGAGGTCAGCCCGGCGCTGCGGATCGGGGACCGCCCAGGCACCCGTGGTGACTCCGACCTGCACGTGCTCGGGCACGGCGGCGCGCACCAGGGTGACCGCCTCGCCGACGATTCCCGGCTCCAGGCAGTCGTGGCCGTCGGCGTCCTTGGGGTGCAGGTGGATGTCTTCGGCACCAGCGGCCACAGCTCGCCGGGCCTCGACGGCCAGTTCCCTGGCCGTCACCGGAAGAGCGTCGCACTCGTCGCGGTTACGGGCCCCGTTCAAACACACCTGCAGCATGGGCCGAACTCTGCCAGACCCCACTGACATCCGACACAGCGTCTGCGGCCTCCTCGCCCCGGTCCACGAAGGGCCCGGCGTCGAGGGAGCGCCGCATGGGCATCGGTGCCGCCCGCTTCCACTCCGCGCGTCCCAACCGTCCGGTGATCCTGTTCCTGGGGGCGCAGCGTTGTGTGCTGCACACGCAGATCGGCTGCGTAGCGGTGGGGCCTGCCGCACCTCCCGGCCTCCTGTTGATCCTGCCCGGAGCATCAGCCGTACTGCTTCAAGAGTCCGTCCACGTACGCCTCCAGCCGTGCCGCCAGCACCTCGGCGGTCAGGTCGTCACGCCCGAGCTCACGCCAGGGTCCGGCCAGTTTCGCCGCGTCGGGGCAGTAGGCCAGGGCGTCGAGCAGTCGCCAGTACAGGTGGTCGGGGCCGTCGGCGAGGCCGCGGCCGCCATGGGCCTCGTACCGCTCGCGGAAGTCCAGCCCGTGCTCCGGTCCGTGCAGCAGCGCGAGCGCTGTCGCGCAGTGCGCCACGTCGAGGTCGGCGGGTCCCCATGAGGTCTCGACCCAGTCGACGACGCCGGTGATCCGCAGCTCGGGCCCGGCTTCGGCGACGAGCACGTTGCCTGGGTGGAAGTCGCGGTGCAGGAAGCAGCCCTCGTACGGCGGCGGGTCGCGGCGGATGACGTCGAGGGCCCGCTCCCACAGCGGGCCGTCCGGGGTGAGGGCGCGCTCCGGAGACGTCCACGGCTGGTATGTGCGCGGCCTTTCGTCCGGTACGACGCCGTGGATGCGGACGAGTTGGGCGGCGAGCAGGTCGAGGCGCCGGTCGAGATCGGTCTCGTCCACGCGGACGCGGCCCGGCAGTGCGGACATCAGCAGGGTCGGGTGGTCGCAGCGTTCGGCCGCCGCGTCCACGGCGACCAGAGCGGGCGCCGGGATGCCGTCCTGTTCGGCGAGCAGCGTCAGGACGGACGCCTCGCGAGCCAGGAGCCCGGAACCGTGGTGGCGGAAGAACGGCTTCACGAAGGTGCGTTGCACCAGGTCCGTGCCGTCGTCGAGCGTGAGCCGGCGCATCTGGGAGCTCCAGCCGCCGTGCAGGTGGCGGGAGTCGACGACGGAGCGGGCGTGGTCGAGCTGGTCGGCAACCCACGCGCGCGTGGCCGACCAGCCGCCGTCGTCGAGGCCTGTCAGCATCTCCTGGACGAATCGGCGCCGGTCGTCGTCCTGTTCACGGAACCAGAGTCCCAGCTGGTGTGTCGCGTCCGGCAGCGCGAACCGTGTGTACTGGGCTCGTGCGGTGAGCGCGTCCTGGACCGCCTCGGTCACCCCGGGCGGGATCACAGCGTCCGTGCCCGGGACGGCGAGCACCGCCCGTCCCTCGTACGCCCGCAGCGCCTTCAGCGCGGGGGCTTCCCGCCAGCTGTCCGGCCGCCGGATGATCTCGCTGAACCGTCCGGTCCCGTCTCCGAAGGGAACGTCCCACGCCTGGGCCGTGTAGAGGGCAGGCGCGCACAGGCCCAGTGCGGCCACCCGGTCTCCGTAGTGACGTACGAGGTCCGCCACCGTCTGCCCGCTCATGCTGAACCCCACCAGGAGCAGCGGCCCGTCGGCACCCGCGTATGCGTCGATGACCGAGACGGCCTGCTCGAAGCGTCGCCGCAGACTCAACTCGCGCAGCTTCCCTGTGCTTTCGCCGTGCCCCGAGAAGTCGAAAGCGAGGCCTCTGTGGCCCTGGGCCACGAACTCCCGCACCAGTGGCAGAAGTCGTTGCGAGCTGCTGGTGCCCGCGCCGTGCAGCACCACGGCGGTGCCCCCGGCAGGGTCCCCGCCGTACACACCGCTGAGTCGTTCGCCGTCGTGATCGTGCGTGAAGTCGATGAGCATGCGCTCTATTCACTCACGTTGCCCGCCTGCACAGGGAAGGCAGTGTTCCGAGCCGATGCCACAGGGCCCCCGCCTTCCGCAGAGGCCTACCCGTACTTGCGCCTGTGGGTTGACGTGACATGTAGGAGCCTTCCGTACATGTACGAGCCTTCCGTACCGTCATGACTCGTCGCGAGCATGCCGACGGTCCCGGCTGACCACCTTGCACGTTGTCGATGAATCCAGGAGTCAGTCGTGCGCGCTTCCGGCGCACCATGCGCGCCCCGGCCACGAAGACGCGGGCGCCGGAGCCCGCACGCGGACCGGGCTGGGGCTCCCGGCACCCCCGGGGAGACAAGGCAGGCGCAGCGTATGCGGGGAGTTGCACGGCGTGGACGCGTGACGCGGGCAGACAGGAGCAGGCAGAAGCCAGGTGCTGGGGTCCCGTTCGCATCATCCGTAAGCGGCGGTCCTCCATTCCGCTCCCTGGGTGATTCGGGGGAGCAAGGAGGTGTCCTTCAGATGCAGTGTCAGGGACGCTGTGGGAGCGAAGGCCCGGGCGACGGGCCCTTCTCCGCGCCACAGCTCCTGCCACCTTTCGGTGAAGCCGGCCTGCCACGCGTCCGGAGTGCCGTCGGGCGTGAGCCCGCTGCCGCGGAGTTCCTCGTCGATGTACCGCTTGGCGGCCTCGTCGTCGTAAGGAAAATTGCGCTCGTCGCTGACGACCACGGCCTCGATGACCGCCTCCGCCCGGCCATCGGCCGGAACCGTGTCCTGATCCTGAGATGCGGCCATGCCGTCGGCGGCCTCGACAAGGAGCCGGTAGGCGAACGACAGGGACGTGGGCAGGGCGCCCGCGTCCGGGTGGACGGCACGCACCTGCAGGGTGAGGGCGGGAGGCCGCTCGGACCGTCCGGTGACCCGGACACACCACAACGTGGACATGTATGGCTCCTTCTACTGCTCCGTTTTTCCCGTCAGATGGTGATCATGCCGGTGGCGAGGGCATTACTGAGGAGCTTGAGAGGCCTATCGGGGATGCGGTCCGCGACGGGCACGGCGCCGCCGGCTTGCGCGGAACGGGGAAAGCGGGTGGGGCGATCGGCTACGAACGGCATCTCCGTGAATGCCATGAAGACGGACCCCTCCGGGCCGTAACCCGAGTATTTGTCGGTGTAGGACTCGAAATTCGCCTTCTGGGCGCCGCCCAGTGACCGGATGAAGGCGAGGTCTTCGCTGCTCCAGTTGTGTCCGGGAGCCAGACTCTGCAGATGCTGCGCGGTGAGACTGACGGCCGGAACGGCAACTCCCGTGTCTGTGGGCTGGGGGTCCTGGAACGTGAAAGCAGTGCCGTTGTGGTGCGCGGCCCAGACGCCTTGGGTGGTGTCGTACGTGTAGTGGAAGACCCGCAATCGGGTCGGAAAGTGCGGGGCGGCCAGCTGCTGGCGCACGGATCCGGTGGGTGCGGTGGCGTATTCCACCTCGACGCCGTAGAACACCTGGTGCGGGGGCTGGCCGGTGATCGCCTGATTGGCGGTGCTCGCCGCGGCGACATGCTGTTTGAGCAGTGCTTCGAATTGTGCGTGGTATTGGGAGTTGTCCCGCTTGGAGGAGGGAACCAGGTTGTCGGCGCTCCCCGGCCCGCCGGCTTCCTCGTTCACGAGGTGGAACCGGATCCACCAGTTCGTCAGGCCGAGAGCACGGATGTAGTCGTATCCGGCCGGATCGGCAAAGGGCTGGGTGCCCGCACCGCCGGCGGTGCGCATCATGGCGGCCACCACCCGATTGCCGTGCGCGGGCTCCGTGACCGCCCTGAAACCGAGCGCCGGCTGACTGTTGGGGTCCAGCGCACGCTGCACCGCCACGCCGTCCTGCGCTGCCGCTGTGGACGGGGTGGCCGCGGCTTCGCTGCGTTGTACCTCTGCCGTCCCGCTCAGGGCCCGGGTCGCGTTGGCCTCCGCCTCGCGCTCGTAACGGTCCGACGGGTCGGAGACCTTGAGACCGGCGCCGTTGTCCGTCCCCGCGACGGGCCCCTGTCGCTGCTGGATCACGTGCGTGAGTTCGTGGGCGAGCGTGTGCCTGTCCCCGCCCCCCTCACCGATCACCACGTGCCGTCCCGAGGTGTAGGCGCGGGCGCCGACCTCGGCCGCGGACGCCTTTGCCGCGGCATCGGTGTGGATTCGTACGTCGGAGAAGTCCGCACCCAGACGCGCCTCCATGTCGCTGCGGGTGGCGTCGTCCATCGGGCGGCCCGGCGTACGCAGCACGTCATGGACCAAGCGCTGGACGTGGGGCTGCTGTTGGGGCTGCTGGTGGCCGCAGTGGGCGGAGTGCTGGTGCTGTTCTTGTCCCTGTTCTTGTACCTGTTCTTGTACCTGTTCTTGCACCTGCTCCTGGGCCCAGAGGTGGTCGGCCTGGCGGAGCATCTGCACGACCGCGGCGTTGCCCGCGACCCTGTGCAGGCCGAGCAGCCCGCTGGGCCGCGCAGGCGCGGTGGACGCGGGCGTGCGGGCCGGTACGCGGTCACGGCCTGCCTTGATGAATCCGGCCTTCTCCTGGTCGTGCACAGAGCCCTCTTCTGATGGGAGATCAACAACCCTCTCTGGATACGCGGCGGGAACACCCGGCACCAGGTCCGCAGGGGCAGAATCGACTGACCAAACGGGCAACAGCCCTCAACCCGGCCCTCATTGGCCGTGCCGGAAGCACCGGGGCGATGCGTATGCGCGCGTCGGCCACACACAGGCTGCGCCGGGGAGGGCTCTCGAACAGGCTTAGACGATGTGTCAGTTGGCAGTGGCTCGTTGTTCAGGGCATGGGAAGAGTCGAGCGGCTGGTGCCGGACGGGCTGTGGAAGCTGTTTCAGGACGTGGTGCCGTCGGTGCCGCAGCGCCCGCAGGGCGGGGGACGGCGGCGGTGCGATGACCGTGCAGTTCTTGCCGCGATCGTCTTCGTGGCGACCACTGGCTGTACCTGGCGGCAGTTGCCTCCGGTCTTCAGTGCCTCCTGGCAGACGGTACACCGCCGGTATGAGCGCAAGGACGAGCACTTCCTGGCATTCGTCGGCCTCGCCAGTGCCCTGATCTGCTATCGGCGCACCGTGCGCCGAGAATCACGTCCAGCGGCGGGTACAGTCCCGGCGAGCCGATCGGAGTCGGGGGGGGCAGCTTGAACAGCTCAATCAGCCAGATTGTGATCGCGGTTTTGGGCATCGGAGGCACACTCGCAGCCGCCGTGATCACGCAGCGCGGTGCCGACCGCGCCAGGACCCGCGAGCTGGAGCACACAAGGCAACTCCAGCAAGAGGAACGCGAGTACGCCACACGCCAGGCTCAGCTTGAGGCGCGGCGTGTCTGCTACGCCACGCTCAGCGCCGGCACTCGCGACTTGGCCAACGTGATGACGAAAGTCCTCCACGCCCTGGAGGAGGGTGAGGTGACGGAGGAGCTGCGGTCCGATCTGGACCGGGCCCGCCGCGAACACCGCTTGCGTCACGCCGAGGCCCAGATGGTGCTGCCCGACACCGTGGCGGAGGCAGCCAGCACGGCGAACCGTCATCTCGGCGATCTTTACGGCCTGCTGATGAGCCTCGACGGAGGCACTGCCCAGCGGGAAGGGAACGTGGAAGCCGCCCGGGACAGCATGGACAAGCTATGGGATCCCTTGTGGAGAATGCGCCACGTCATGCGTGTCGACCTTGGGGTCACGGACCCCGGCCAGGACCCGTAGGGGCCAACACAACCTTCCAGTTCACCAATCAAGACATCGTCTTAACTGTTCGTGCCATTGTGCCGCTTGGTTGTTGTGCCGTTTGGTCGTTTGACTGTGAATGACAGCGAGCTTTCGGTATCCGTATCGCGGAACTTCGCTTTTGAACTGTGGGCTGGATCTTGTCTGTCGACGGCGTGGTGTCCAGCGGTATAACGCCGCAATGACTCTGCAGAATCCCTTGCGCCTCAATCGTCGCAGTCTTCTCGCCGGGGCCGGCGGTCTGTCTCTGGCCGCTGTCTCCCCAGCCGCCGGGCCCGCGGCCGCCGTGACCGAGCGGCCCGGACAGGCCACCCTGCTCCGGGGCGCCGCGCTCGTCCTGACCATGGATCCCCATATCGGCGACGGGGAGTTGGGCCTGCTCGAAGGCGCCGATGTGCTGTTGCGGCACGGCAGGATCGCCGACGTCGGAAAGCGGCTGGAGGCGCCGCGGGGCGCCCGGGTGCGGGACGTGTCGGGGCAGTTCGTACTGCCGGGGTTCGTGGACATCCACAACCACCTGTGGCAGTCCAGCATCCGAGGCGGTTGCTCGGACCAGGACGTGGCCGACTGGCTGAAGGCGTGCAACCGCCCGACGCTGCCGAAGATCGATGCCGCGGACATGTACGCCTTTGTGCACCTGGCCGCGCTCGATGCCCTCCAGGCGGGCGTGACCACCGTGGTCGACTGGGTGCACGCGATCCCGTACGCGACGAGCGAGCGCTATGTGCAGGCCCTGGATGATGCGGGGCTGCGCTTCGTCTACGCCATGGCCTCCTTCGAGGGCGCGGAAGATCAGGTCCGTACGGTCAAGGAGCGGCTCCTGGACCCGCTGCCGCTGGCCTCCGCACAGGTCGCGGTGCACGCGCGCAGGGCAGGCATCGCTTCACTGCGTGCTTCCTGGAAGCAGGCCCAGGACCTGGGGCTGATGCTCAACTCGCATGTGCTGGAGCACCGCACCGACCGCGACGACGAACAGATCCGGGCCCTGCGCGAGATCGGCGCCTTCGGCCCCGGCCTCCTGATGAACCACGCCATCCACCTGAGCCGCGAGGAGATAGCACTCCTCGGTGACCACGACGTACGAGTGGCGCACTGTCCGCTGAGCAACATGCGCCTGGCTTCAGGCGTCATGCCTCTGCCGAAACTGCACAAGGCCGGGGTCAAGGCGGGCCTGGGCCACGACGGCGGGACGAACGACACCTCCGACATGTTCGCCCTCATGAAGGCCGCCGTCGGCCTCCAGCGGGCCGTGCACGAGGACCCGCAGATACACCCCACGCTGCCCGCCGTGCTGCGCATGGGCACGCTGGGCGGCGCCGAGGCCATCGGCATGGCCGACCAGGTGGGCTCGCTGACCCCCGGCAAACGCGCCGACGTCCTCGTTCTCGACCCGGGCACCTTGAACTTCGCCCCCCGCTTCGACTGGACGAGCCAGATCGTCCTCAACGGCCAGCCGCCCAACATCACCGACGTGTACGTGGACGGCCGACTGCGCAAGACCGGCGGCGAACTGGTGGGCGTGGACCCCGAGAAGGTCGTCCACGCGGCCGAGCGGGCGGCGGCCCACCTGACCTCCACTCCCTGACCGACCACGAACGGCTACGACCACGACCGGCACGACCACGGCTCGCGCGTGCGGTGGCCGCGCTGCACGCCCGGGATGGCCACCAGGTCCTCGTTCTGCCGGCACGAGCACCGTGTAGTGGGCGTCGTGGATGGCCGGGACCGTGGGAGTCCACCGCAGGAACGCCACGCTGTCCGGCAGGAGGGCCATCAGCAGGTGGGGGGAGACGCCCGCGATCGTCGTCCCGGACAGTTCGCGCTCTCCGAGGCCGGGGAGCAGGGTGCCCATCGCCCCGGGCTCGCCTTCCGTCGCCGTCGCCCCCTCCCCCGCCCCCTCCTCCGTCCTCGCACCTGTGCCCGTCTGGGGCACGGCGTCCGCGGCGAAAGGGGTGTACATGGTGAACCAGCGTCCCTCGCACGCGTCGACGACCGTGTCCTTGCCCGGCAGTACCGGCTCGCGGGTGCCTGCGTGGCTGCCCCTGTGGTGGTAGTTCTCCGAGCCGTTCTCCAGAGCCACCTTGGGGCCGTCAGTTCCTTTCCTTGAGCTGCGGCCCCAGTTCGGGTGCCTCGGGATCGGCACAGATCATGATCAGCCCGTTCCGCGCCTCCAGGCGGTACCGGGGCAGCCACCGGTTCGCCCGGCACTGCGGTGCGCACGTAGTCGCCGGAGCGGGCGACCTGGTCCACGTGGCGGCACACAGCCAGTCGGCGCGGAAGATGTGCTTCCCCTCCAGGACCGGCTACCGCACCAGAAAGACTGCATGGTTGAGGGGCGGGCACAGGCGTCGGCCCCTCAACCATGCAGTCCGTATTACCGCACGGAGCCGCCGAGTTCACGGTCCGTCAGCGGAGCGTACGGGTCAGTTGGCCCCGCCCTGACCCGCGCTTCCCATCGGGCCGACCTTCACCGCGGAGCCGGAGCCGTCCGTGACGGGGAGCGTGCCGCCCGGCCACTCCAGGGAGAACGACTTCGTCTCGCCGGGCGGGGTCACCACCAGGCTGGTGACGCGGACGCCGGAGCCGCCCGAGTCGTTGACCGGGTAGGTGACGCCGAAGGACACCGACTCGCCGTCCTTGAGCACCATCGGGCTTGACTGACCCGTACGCGTGGCGGACAGATCGCCCTCGCTGGTCTTCAGGTCGACGCCCGCGTATCCGGACAGGGCGCAGTCCTTGCCGCCGCCGTTCTTGAACGTGACCGCGACCGTGCCCTCGGTGTCGCCGTCTATGGTGCTGTCCTGAGCGGTGATGTCCAGGTCGTCGGTGCGGCACTTGTCGGCCTTGGCGTTCGTGCCGGAGCCGGACCCGGCTTCCGCGCCCCCGCCGGAGCTCTTGCCCGCGGAGTCCTTCCCGCTGCCCTGCTCCGAACCGCCCGAGCCCGAACCGCCGCCCGAGGAAGACGCGGAGGACGCGGCCGGGTCGCTCTGTGCCGTGCCGTCATCGCCATTGCAGGCCGTCATCGAGAGACCCGCGGCAACGGCCAGAGCGGCGAAGGTGAGCTTGCGAACGCGCATCGTTTTCTTCCTCAGAATCGGTGGGAGGTGTCGGCCGCTTGCACCGAGCCGGGTTCGGCGTCGGTATGAGCGTCCGTTTCTGACCACCAGGAGGCGTCCGGATCGGCGAACCGTTCCGCCCAACTACCCGCTAAGACACTCCTGTTACACACACCGAGCGCACCACCGCCGGACACGCTCCGCCTGGGGCCGGACCGACTCTCGCCCTCTCGCGCTCCCGCTGCGCCCCTCCAATACCGCGTACGGCGCGGGAAACGGGGCTCGAACGGGTGTGCCGTACCGCTCCAGGGGTGCACCGGCGTCCGGCCGGGACAGTGGTTCCGCTGCCGTTCCCGGACTGATCCGCGCTCGGCAGCCGCTGGGACAGACCCGTAACCCGGCAGACCTTGACCCCAACCGGTGGCATGGCCTCCTCAATCCACACCGACCGCACCACCCGGCGGCAGCCGCCGGGGCGCCGTGTCGTCCGCGGGGCACGGCGCGGCCCCGAAAATCGCGTGCCCGGGGCCGGGGATGCGACTACGGTGGACGTCGTTCAGGTGCGCAGGCTGCGGCTACTTCTTCGAGTGAAACTACGCCGCCGCCACCTACGACCTCTGAACATCCGGTCACGAGCCGTCCGCCACGGGGGAACCACGCGGGCGGCTTCGTCATGCACGGTGAACTTCCCCTTCCGGGCTCCGGTGAGCGGCAGTTGGGGCCTCGGGGCACAGTCGCCGCACGAACGGGGCCGCCACTGCGGTGACGGGCTGACCACGATGACCTACGCGAGCGGTTCGTCGGACGTAACGGGACCGGACGTGCGGTGCCACCGGCGTGGGCAAGTCGGCGGTCGGCTTCCAGGTGCACCAGAAGGTCCTGCGCGCCGGGCACACGCCGCGTACGTCGACCTCGACCAGCTCGGGTTCCACCGCCCCACCCCCTATGACGAACCCAACTCCCGCCAGCTGGCTGGTGGTTGAACCCCCGTAGCCCCGGGGGGGATTGCGGCGTCAGGGCGGGCGGAGCGGCATGGCACACGGAGCACGGAGTGCGGGGCGCGAAGTGTGGGGCATGGAGTGCCGGAAGCGCTCCACGCAGCCCGCTGGCGGGCCACCGCAAACGGCTCCCGGCTGGAGTACTGCGGGGTCCAGGCCCTGGTGGGCGACTCCCTGCGGTGGGACGTGGACGTCACCTGCTCGGGTTGTGGGTTCGCGGTGGTTGTGTGCGACGACGTCCTGCCGGATGACCTTCGCGAAAGGATGCTCTGCGAGCATGGGCCGGCGCGGTTGCACGTGACGTCTCCTCAGGGGCGGAGCATCGCGATCATGCGGGTCTTGCGTGCCGAACTCGGCCTCGACCTGGCGGCGCCAAGGCTGCACTGGGCCGCGTGCCAGCCGGTGAGTTCTCGGGAACCCTCCCTGAGATGGAACTCCTCGCCCGCAAGCTGCGGGCGGCCGGAATCTCTGCCGCATCCGCTCGGCCGTAGCAAGCATTGGCTGTCCCTGCCGTCCCTGCCGTCCCTGCCGTCCCTGCCGTCCCTGCCGTCTCGGCTGATCAGCAGCCCGTGGTCCGTGGTCAAGGACGTGCGGGGCCGGGAGGTGGGTGATTGCGTCCGCTGCGGTTCAGCACAGCAAGAGGGCGGCCTGCCAGGGCAGTTCGCCCAGTGGGGCGTCGGGGGTGGTGGCGAAGTGCAGGGCCAGCGCGGCGCCTGCCGCTCCGTCCAGGAAGCCGGGGCGGTGCACGAGGGCCGGGCTGCCGGGGGCCGCGGCGGGCCACAGATATGGGTGGGCCGGGTCGGTCGCGGCTGCCAGGGACCGGGTCAACTCCGGGACGTAGGGGGCCAGTTCCGCTCCCCCGGGCTCGCGGGCCATCAGGGTCACGATGGTGGTGAGTCCGGCCAGGCCGTGGCAGAGCGTGGGGTCCCCCGTGGCGCGGACCGTGTCCGGGCGCTCGCACACCGCGGCGATCGCGGCCTGCGCCTGGCGGTTCCAATCCGGCTCCTTGATTGCCAGTGCGGCCAGTTGGAGGGCGCGGGCCACGCCGGGCGTGCCGTAGCACCAGCCGGTACGGGCCTCGGCCAGGGCCGGGCGGGCATCGGCATCGGCATCGGCATCGGCATCGGCATCGGCCGCCAACTCCGCCTCCAGCGGGACGATGTTGGGCCAACCGGTGCCGTCCGGGCTGCGGCGGGCCAGCAGCCACTGGGCGATGGTGCGGATGGCCTGCTCCTGACCCGGCACGCGCACGCCTGCACGGTGAGCCAGGGACAGCAGCGCCAGCGGGCCGGGGACGCCGTGCGCCAGGCCTGCGTTGAAGTGCCCGCCGGGGATGCCGTCCGGCTCGCTGAGCAGGATCGGGTCGCTCGTCCACCAGCCGGGCACGCTGCGCCCGCCGGGTTCGGTGACCGGGCGGGTCAGCGCGACGAGGTGGGCCAGGATCCGTTCGGTGGTGGCCCGGTGAGCGGGGCCGGCCGCAAGGAGCAGGCGGCCAAGGCCGGAGAGGCCCGCGATGACGTCGTATCCGGCCATCCTCGCCCCGGCCCTGCCGGCCGTGGTGCGGGAAGTGTCCTCATCGACCAGGCGGTTCGCCAGCGCGGCGACTTGGGCGTCCAGGGTGGTCAGGAGCGCCGCGTAGGCGCCGGGTCGGGTGATGGCGGTGCGGGCGGCGAAGGCGACGGCGGGCAGCCCCGCGTACAAGCCTTCCCGCGCGGGCCGACGCACCTTGGTGACCGCCGCCGACAGGTGAGCGTGCGCGGCTTGGGCGTAGGCGGGTTCGGTGCGAGCGGGGCCGGCGTGGGTGGATTCGGTGTGGGTGGATTCGGTGTGGGCCAGCGCGGCGAACAGGAGGGCCACCCCTGCGTGTCCGTCCGCCAGGGACTGGGGGTGCCACAGGGATCGGGTCTGGGCCGTCTCGGGGGTTTCGGCCGCCTTGACCTGTGCGGCCAGTGCGGCCGGATCGGCCAGGCGTTCGGTGAGCTGCGTGACGAGGTGTCCGGCCACGCCGGTCATGGCGGTCATGCCTTCTGCGCCCTTTCCCGGTCGAGGTGTGCCTGGACGGCGCCCCGGGCCACCGCCACGGTCTGCGCCTCGGCCCTGCGGTCGGTGCCGAGGCGGCGGTTGCAGTGCATGTGGACCAGGGAGGCCAGCACCGCGTCCGGGGAGACGCCGAGTGCGCCGCGCTCCTGCTGGGCGCGCACCAGGCGTCCGAAGCGCTTGAGTGCTGTGTGCCGCTGAGGATCAGCGTGCGGGGCCGCCGGGCCGCCCACGGGACGCCCGCGGGACCAGCTGCGGGACTGGCTGCAGCAATCTGGGCCAGGGCAGTGCGTCTGCGGGCCGCGAATGCCTTGTGGTGCTGCTCCCGCTTGGGGTAAGTGGTCGTGAGCCAGCGCCGCCAGTCGCCGCCGTACCCCTGATGGAAGGCGCGTACCAGTTCGGCCACGTCGCAGGCGGTGGACATGATCCGGTCACCGGCCGGGGCCGCGAGCCGTTCCAGCACCAGGCGGCTGTCGGCGTGGAAGACCTCCTCGGCCGCGCCGAGCAGTGCCGGGCCGCCGTAGCGCTCGGTTTCCGGGGCGTAGCTGTCCAGGCGCAGCCCCCGGGCCAGCCCGTCGGCGGTCAACTGCCCTGCCAGCTCGTGAAGTTGGGGCAGTACGACACCGTTGAGCAGCGCCGGATCACCGTGCAGCCGCAGCCGCAGGTGCGGGTCGGGGTCCGCGTACCGGATGAAGAACCAGCGCGTGACGCCGACCGGTCCGGCGGGCGGGGCGGCGCCCGGTGCGGACAGGAAGCGGCGCAACGGGCCGGTCAGGAGTTCGTCCTGGCGCTCGGCGGAGGTGTACAGCGTCGCGTACAGCCAGGGGCCGCCGGGCGGGATCTCGCCTGGGCCGCGCCGCACCACCGGGCGCGGAGTGAGTGCGCCGCGGGAGGCTCGGGCCGGCGGCTCCAGTGTCTTGAGGATCTTGCGGGTCTTGGGGCCTTGGAAATCTTGGGAGTCTGTTGTGGCCGGCGGGGTGTCAAGGTGACGACGGCTTCCGCCTCGTGGGGGCCGCCGGGGCCGTGCAGCCAGCCGCCGTCACTGTCCTGACCCAGGGGCAGGTCGTGGACCTCGACCGCGCCGGTGCGCTCGCACTCGCGGCGCAGGATCTCCCGGTGCGCCGGGATGGTGAGGTTGAGGGGTATGCGATGGTCGCCGATCGTGAGCTGAACGTGGTCGGGCACCCGCCACAGGGCGCGCCACTCCTCCACGGGCAGACCGGTCGCCTCCAGCCGCCAGCGGGCCGGACTCAGCACGGTGCGGCCGGTGCGCACGGCGGGCAGGAACGGCAGGTCAGCCGCCGCGCCCCACTCCCACAGCCGCCACGGCCGGCGGCCGAACGCCGCGGCCTCGATGAGGAAACGCACCGCGTTGGGCGCGGTCCGTTCACGGTTGAGTACGTGCAGCGCGGCGGGGGTCAGCTCACGGCCGAGCGTCTCGGAGACGATCCGGAAGCCCTCGGAGTCGGCGCAGACGGCGATGTCGTCGAGCGTGAGGTCGGTGACGTTCGGGAGGGCGGGGCCGGGGTGGACGCCGACGGTCAGGCGGCCCTCCAGCCAGGTCGGCACCTGGGCGACGTTGGCGTGCCGGTGGTGCGAGGCCTGGTGGTGGACCTGGACCGGTAGCCGTCCGGCGACCGTCTGGCGCGCGGCGGACACCGTGTGCCTCATCTCCTCGGCCTGCGCGGGCGGCAAGAGATGGGCGAAGCGACCCATCAGGCCGCCGGAGGCGCTGGCCGCGCCGCCCAGCACCAGGGTGAAGTCGCCCCGGTCCACCGCCGCCGCCGACTCGGCCGCGATCTGCACGACCAGTTCGAGGGCGGGCGGGAGTACGGCATCGGCGTCGGTTCCGACGGCGGTGCCGGTGGCGGTGGTGGGTTCGTCCTGGTCGGCCGTTGCCAGTCGGTGCAGCCAGTCGTCGTCCAGGACCACCTCGCGCACCCCGCGGGCCTGCGCCTCGGCCGCCAGCTGCAGCAGCAGCCGCTGGCGCACAGGTGTGAGCGGCGCAGGGCCGGGATCGGGGCGGTGGCTGGGCGGCAGCCGGTATCCGGCCGGGGCGCCGAGGCCGATGTCGGGATCGAGGATCTCCTTGAGGGGCACATGGCGCCCCAGGCCGTAACGCTCCACGAAGTCCTGGTGATAGGCCGTCAGCCGACCCGGCCCCGGGGGCGACAGGCGCCACAGGACACCGGCGGCGTGCTCCAGTTCGTCGGCCACCGAACGTGAGAGCACGACCGTGCCCTCCAGGCGCAGGTCCACCTGGACAGTGTGCGCCGGGGCCTCCGGGCGTCCTGTGGTGGAGGGGCCCGTGGTCGAGACGGGGCCTGCCGCTGTGGCGGGGGCCGCGGCTGCCTCGCTGCCCGTGGCCGGGCCGGGGCCTGCGGCCGCGTACTCAAGTGCGGTGCGCCAGGCCTCTGTTCCCTCCCCCAGCGGGGTGCGGCGGTAGCCGTCAAGCGCCTGGCGCAGTCCGGTGATCCACCGGGCGGCGGGCGTGGCGGCCGGGAGCAGCGCCTGGAGGTGGGCCAGCGGATCGGGAGCGTCCAGCGGCGGGCGCAGCTCCGTCAGCAGCACCTCCGCGCCGATCAGCTGAGCTACGAGAGCGGCCACGGCACCCTCGGGTGCCGTGGGGAACCGCGCTTCGACCTCCCGCACCAGATCACCGCAGCGGACGGGGCTGGCGGCGGCCTCGACCACGGCACGCACCACCGGGGTGTAGCGCAGGCTGCGGGACCGGGGACGGCTGCCTGCTTCAGCGGTCGGCGGAGCACCCGGGGCACCCGGGGCAGGATTCGCGAGGGTGGCGGGGGTGTCGGGGCCGAGGTCCGGGCCGGCCGGGGCGAACGGCAGGACCAGGCGGCCGCCGCGCACGAAACACAGTCCGTTCACCAGGACACTCAGCTCTCGGTGCACGGCCGGGTCGCGCTCCCACTGGGCGATCCGCTCGGCCAGCCAGCCGGCGTCGGGCCGGGCCGCCCGGTGCCCCGCGCCGGTCAGCTCCCCCTTGGTGGCCTCGCCGAACGAGCCCCACACCACGCCCGCCAGCAGCCCGAAGGGAGTGGGCCGCGACGCGGCCCTGAGCAGATAACGGGTCACCGCCCGGTGCGCCTTGCGCAGATCGGAGGCCGCCACCGGCTCGTCCGCCAGGACGGCGCCCAGGGTGCGGGCCAGGGACGGGCTGGAGACCTCCAGCGCCTCCCGGAACCGTGCGTCGGCGAGCAGCTCCAGCAGGTGGGCCCGCAGGTCACCCGGCTCCGCGTCGGCCGTGTCCCGCCAGGTCGCACGGACCTGTGGCCGGGCCAGCAGCGGCGTCCTCAGCAGCACTCCGTCCGCGCAGCGAAACACCGTCTCCGTGCTCTGGCCACGCCCCATCTCCGCCACACCCCCTCACTCGATGCACCATGAAACGGATCAGGAAATTCCCGATTCCCCCCCCATGGAGAATGCCGCCACACTAACCCCGACAAACCCTTCCCGTAACCCCTTGACTCTGTCCGCTATCCGTACCTAGATTCCGCTCCTGTCGCCACCGGGCGAAGATTCGACAGGTTCCACAGGAAGGAATTCCCATGCCTGAGAACATGACACAGGACCTCTTCGACATCGACCTCACCGAGACCGCCATCCAGGACATCGCCCCCGAAGGCGCCGCGGGCGCCATCTCCGGCGAGGAGTCCTGCTTCCGCACCTGCACGACCTGCGCGCTCTGCTGACGCAGGCCAGGTGAAGCGGCGGGTTCCGGCGGCCTCCCATGCCGCCGGGACCCGCCTGCGCCCGGATTCCAGGGGCCCGGCGGCGCCGGGGGCAGCAGGAATTGCCCTTTCGGACACGGGGCCGGGTGCGGCCGGGTAAGATTTCCCCTCCTCGGGCATCACGGTTGACGCGGCGGGAGTTTATCGGCGACGCTTTTCAGTGCTCCGGCGGCAACGAGAACGCCGCTTCCACGGGCGCGGCACCGCTGATTTACCTGTCGGAAATTCGTGTGCACGCGTATGCCATGAATATCCCGTGACCCGAGTTCATTTCAGGGTTTTTTCTGCCGACCTTCGATTACGGCTCTTCCCTGTGCCGCGGATTCCGCGGTTCTCCCCGGCGCCTGTGGCCTTCCGCCGGGCAAGCGCGCGATGCGTCGCTGGGGCCTCCACCAGAACTCCTGGAGGCACCTCCTGGAGGCACCTCCTGGCAGACGCTCCCCCCTACGTGAGCGGCCACTGCTGCATGCGGCGACGGGGCGTGGGCTCTGCGGCCTCACGCCACGCGACCATGAAGGAGAACGGTTCCGTTGGCGCGCCCGACGCTCGCGGGCACGCCGAACTGCAGCTCGGCGCCCGCGGGAACTTCTCTCCAGTCCTTGAAACGCCACGCAGCATCGAGGTTCCTGCACAGCTCCCCGGATGCGCCGCCCCACCGCCCCCCCTTCCGGCCCGGCGAGTGCCCCGCCGCCAGAAGGGCTCTGCTGCTGCCTTCCGGGGCGGGAGCGTGCGATGAGGGCGGCGGGGTGAGGACGACGGTAGAGGGGAGGAGGGGAGGGAGTGGAGGGGAGGGGGTGGACCGATCAGGGGTCGCTGGGGCAGGTCAGGCGGTGGGCCGTAGGCGGACCGGCAGGGTCTGGTGGCCGTTGCTGATCAGGGAGCCCAATGGCTGCAACTCGGCGGGCTCGACGGCCAGTTCCAGGTCGGGGAAGCGGGTGAAGAGCAGGCGCAGGGCGGTGATGACTTCCATGCGGGCCAGCGGGGCGCCCAGGCAGAAGTGCACGCCGTGGCCGAAAGCCAGGTGTTCCTTGAGCGGGCGGGTCAGGTCGAAGGTGTCCGCGCTGTCCCCGTGCCAGTCCGGGTGGCGGTTGGCGGCCGCGTAGGAGGCCAGGATCGCCTCGCCCTGGGCGATCTTCTGCCCGTCGGGCAGGGTGAGATCGGTGACCGCGTAGCGCAGCGGCAGGTGGCGCACGGCCGGCTCCAGGCGCAGGGTCTCCTCGACCGCGTCGCCCCAGTCGGCCTTGCCGGAGCGGAGCAGCGCGAGCTGGTCGGGGTGGGTGAGCAGCTGGGTGACGGCCTGGTCGATGACGTTGACGGTGGTCTCGTAGCCTGCGCTGATCATCAGCAGCAGGGTGTCGCGCAGTTCGTCCTCCGACATGCCGGAGCCGCTGTCCTGGTCCTCGTCGCGCGAGGTGATCAGCAGGGAGGTCATGTCGTCGCCCGGCGCGGCGCGTTTGGCCGCGATCAGGGTGTGCAGCGCCTCGTACAGAGCCGCGGTGTTGGCCTCGGACTGGGCGGCGGTCAAGGTGGTGTCGAACACGCCGTCCACCACGTGCCGGAAGGCCTCCCGCTGGTCGGCGGGCACCCCCATCAGGTCGCCGATGACCGCGATCGGCAGCGGGTAGGCCAGGCGGTCACGCAGGTCCACCACCTCCCCCGGAGCCAGGGCGTCCAGGTCGTCGAGGAGACCGGTGACCAGGGCATCGATGTTCTTCTGCAGGGCGGTGATGCGGCGGTGGCTGAAGGCAGGGGCCACCATGCGGCGCAGCCGCCGGTGATCGGCCCCGTAGGCGGTGAACATGTTCTCCACCGCCACCCACAGTGCCAGCGGCCAGCGCTGGATCGTCTCCTGGAAGGCCGGCCAGTGGGCGCGTGCGTCCTTGGAGACCTGCGCGCTGGTCAGCAGTTCCTTGAGCAGCACCGGGTCGGAGATCGACCAGGCGGGCACGCCCAGGACGTCGACCTGGACCGCGCTGCCGTGCGCGCGCAGTCGGCGGTGCTCGTCATGGGCCAGCGCCCCGGTCGGATCCAGCACGATCGGTCCCGCAGACGCAGACGCGGGCGTGGGCGCAGACACGGGCGCAGACGCGGGCTCAGGCTCAGGCGCGGATGCGGAGGTGGTCGGGGATGTGGGCGGGGTCATGGCGCAGGTCCCTTCAGACAGAGGAAACGGCGGGGAAGCGGACGGGCAGGGCGGCCAGCGCCCGGTGGAAGGGCCCCGGCCGCCAGACCAGTTCGCCGGGGGCGGCGGCCAGGTCCATCTCGGGCAGCGCGTCCAGCAGATGGGCGATGGCCGTCTCGGCGATCAGATAGGCGTGCGGGCGGGCCGGGCAGGCGTGCGGGCCGGTGCTCCAGGACAGATGCGCCCGGTTGCTGGCGATGCGCTGCTCCCCCAGGGCCGGATCGTTGTTGCAGGCCGTCATCGAGATCAGCACCGGCTGATGGGCCGGCAGCAGATAGCCGTCCACGTCCACCGGGTGCGGCGGGTAGCTGATGCAGTAGTTCGCCAGCGGCGGGTCGGTGTACAGCACGGTGTCCAGGGCCTCACGGACCGAGGAGCCGCCCGCGTGCAGATCCCCGGAGAACTGGTCGTCGGTGAGGATCTTCAGGACGGTGTTGGCGATGAGGTTGGTCAACGGCTCGATGCCGGCGCCGTAGAGAGTGACCAGCTGATGGGCCATCTCCACGTCGTCCAGGCCCGCGGCGTGGGCAAGGAGACGGGAGGTGATGTCGTCGCCGGGCTGCTCACGGCGCAACGCCACCAGATCGGCCACCGCCTGGGTCAGGATCTGGTTGCCGCTGGCCGCGTCCACCCCCTCGAAGATCTTGGCCATGCCCTCGGCGATCCGCCGGCCCGTCTCCTCCGGGCAGCCCAGCAGCGCACTGAGCACCTGGAAGGCGATCGGCCAGGCGTACTGGGTCAACAGGTCCGCGCCTTGGGCCTCCTGGAAGCCGGCCAGGGTCTCATCGGCGATGCGCTCAACCAGCGCTCGCAGCACATGCTGGTCCACCCCCTCGATCGCCGCGGTGTTCGCCGACCGGTAGCGGGTGTGCGCCACCCCGGTCGAACGCAGCGCGTTGGGGCGGCTCTCCATCATCGGCCGCACCGGGCAGGAAGCGGGCACCGACTGCTCCCACACCTGCGGATCGGCCGGGAACCGCAGCGGGTCGTTGAGGATGCGGCGGGCCTGTGCGTAGCCGATCACGAGAGTCGCCGGGATCCCCGGAGACAGCTCCACCGGCACGAACGGCCCGAACCGGGCCCGCATCCGCGCATACGCGCTATGTGGATCGGCCGCGAACTCCGCCTCGTGCAGGGCGATGCGGGGACCGGGGCCGGGCTCCGCGCCCGGGTCCATATCCATATCCGTATGTGTGTCCGTGCCCACGCCTGCGTCCGTGCCCACGCCTGCATCCGTGTCCGTGTCCGGGGCCGGGACCGTGTCCGGGGTGGTCGGCTGGCCCAACGCGTCGGCCAGGCCCGGCGGGACCGTCGGATCGGCCGAGGTTGTCGGGTCGGCCCACGTGGTGGTCTGGTCGACCGGACCCGCCGGGGTGACCGGTGTGCTAGATCCAGTCGGACTCGCCAGACCGGTCGATACGTCCGGCGTGGCCGAGCCGATGGACCGGGACGGGACGGCCGGCGCAGCGGGCGTGCCAGGCGAAGTGGTCGGGCCGGGCGGAGTGGTCGAGCCAGGCGGAGTGGTCGAGCCGGGCGAAGTGGTCGGTGGGGTCGGGCTGGTCACGGGCGCGGCTCCCAGGCAGGTACGGGCGGGGCTGGCGGGACGGGCGGGACTGGCAGGGCAGACAGGTACTCGCACAGGGTGATCAGGGCCAGGACCGAGGAACTGCCTTCGCGTGCGTCGCACGTCGTCAGTGGCGTGTGCGCGTCCAGGTCCAGGGCCTGGCGGATCTCGTCCAGGGGATAGAGGGGAGCGCCGTCGAACAGATTGACCGCCACGGCGTAGGGCGTGCCCTGCTCCTCGTGCAGGGCCAGGATGTCGAAACAGGCCTCCAGATTGCGGGTGTCGACCAGCACCAGCGCCCCCAACGCGCCCTCGGTAAGCCCCGCCCACAGCGGACGGAACCGGTCCTGGCCGGGCGTGCCGAACAGATAGAGCACCAGCGCCTCGCTCAGGTGCAGGCGGCCGAAGTCCAGCCCGACGGTCGTGGTCGTCTTGCGCGGCGTGCGCGCCAGGTCGTCGACCCCGGCACTGGCCTGGGTGATCCGCTCCTCCATCCGCAGCGGCGGGACCTGGGAGACGCTGGCCACGAACGTCGTCTTGCCGACCCCGAAACTTCCCGACACCACGATCTTCGCGGAACGGGTCACACCGGCCGGCACATAGACCAGGCCGTCAGACGAGGGCGCGCAGACCACGCAGTACCTCCTGGAGCAGATCGGTGTGGGGCTGGTCCTGCCCGGCGGCGACCGGGCGGGCCAGCAGGCCCTCCTCGATGAGGGCGGAGACCAGGATGCGGACGGTGGAGGGCGGGAACTCCAGGGCGGCCGCGATGTCCGCGACCGCCAGACCACCGCCCTGGGCTCGGGAGAACAGGGCCATCACCCGCCGCGCATCCGCTCCCAGACCGTGGTGTTCGCCGCTCGCGGCGAGCACCACGGTCTCCAGGCGCACCGTCGGATCGGCCCTCACCCGCCCCTCGGTACGGACATAGGGCCGCACCAGGTCCGGGTCCCGCCGAGGCCCGCTCACCTCGTCGGCAAGCCATCGCCGGCTGCCGGCACACCCTCGCCGCCCGGCTGCCGGGAGGCGACCTTCATCTCGTGCCCCACCCGCTGGGCCAGCTCCAGCATGTGATGGGTGATCAGGCCGATGTCCGCGTCCGGGCCGCTGGTCTGCACCGACAGCATCGTGTTCCCGCCGGCCTGCGTGATGAGCCCCACGTGGTTGGTCAGCTCGATCAACGCCTGCCGCGTGCCGCCCCCGCCGGTCTCCGCGTCGTAGGCCAGCGCCGCCGCCCGTACCGCCGCGGTGATCGCGGCGAACTTCTCCGCGTCGTCCTGCCCGATCCCCGAGGTACGCGAATGCAGCAGCCCGTCGGAACTCATCAGCACCGCATGCCGCACACCCTCCAGAGAACCCAGCGATCGGTCCAGCAGCCAGCCGAGTTCATTGCCGGTGGTCACTGTGGTGCTCCTTCATGCGAAGTAGTGGTGGTGGTCGGATCCTGCGTACGCGCACGCCGCGTACCGGTGGCCCAGGCGGCGGCCACAGCCGGACGGCCCGGCGCCGCCTGACCGCCCCCAGCCCCAGCAGAATCAGAGGGCTCAAAGGGCTGAGAGGACGTGGGAGACGCGGAGGAGTCCGCCGACCCGGCGGCGGGAGACCCGGTGGGCTCCACGGACTCCGCGGGTGCGGCGGGCTCCAAGGGCCCGGACGGTGCGGAAGCCGCGGACGGTGCGGCCGGTGTCGGCCGACCGGTGCGAGGGGTCTTGCGGGAGCGGACGGTCAGTCCGCTGGCAGTGGTACGCCGCTCGGGCACCGGCCCCTCCCCCGCACCTGAAGCCGCTGCCGCCCCGGAGTCGGACTGAGGCGCGGGCACGGACCGGGTCCCGGAAGCAGGGACAGGAGCAGGGACAGGGGACGGGGCCGGGGGTGCGGTCAGCAGGCTCTTGGGCAGGAACAGATAGACCCGCGTCCCCCCGAACGGATTCGGCGCCTCCACATCGATCCGGAACCCGTAGTCCGCGGCCAGCGCCGCCGCTGCCCGCAGTCCGGTCTGCGGATGCGCGCCGAGCTCATTGACGCCCTCGCGTCGCGCCCCCGTCAAAATCGCCCGCGCCCAGGTCAGCTGCTCATCGTTCATCCGCAGGCCGGCGTCGTCCACGATGACCGAGACCCCGTGATGGCCCTCCTGGAAGGCCACATACACCCGGGCCGAGGACGGCGAGTAACGCACCGCGTTGTCCAGCAGCGCCGCCAGCGCATGCACCACCGGCCCCACCGCCCGGCTGGTCACCCACACCTGAAGCTCCTGGTGCTCGACCCGCTCGTACTCCTCGATGCTGCCCATCGCGGCCCGCACCACATCGGTCAGCGGCGTGGCCGGCCAGCGGCGCGAGAGCTTGCCGCCGGACAGCACCACATAGTTCTGCGCGACCAGCAGCATCTGCTGGGTCGGATGATCGATGCCCACCAGCGTCGCGTAGGCCTCATCGCCCTCGTGCCGACGCACCCCCTGGCTGACCCGACCGCTCAGCTTCGAGGCCATCCCCACCATCGCCGAGGACACCGCCCGCACCGCCGCCCGGCTCGCCTCCTGCGCACTCTCCCGCGCCCGCTCCGCCTCTCCCTGCGCACTCTGGTGCGCTTCGGCGATCTGGGCACGCGTACTGCTCTGCGCGTCGTACTGGACCGTCCGCACCGTCTGCGCCGCGGAGTTGGCAACCTCCGCCAGCCGCTGCGCCAGCACCGTGTCCACCAGCACCTGCGGCAGCGCAATGTCCACGCCCCGGCCCGTGCCCGGCTGCCCTGCCTCGGCTCCCAGCCCCGGAATCACCCCCCGGGCCAGCTGCCCCAGCACCTCCTCGGTTGCCCGCCCGTACCGGGTGAGCTCCTCGACCTGCCCGCGCAGCCGCTCCCCCTCCCGGCGCTCGCCCCGGTACAGATCCCACCACCGCCAGGCCGCACCACCGGCGGCCAACGCCACAACCGAAGGCACCACCGAAGCAGCCTGTATCAGGTCTGTCATACGTCCTCTACAGATCTCAGAAGGGGAAAGAAGGGCAAGGGAGCAAGAGGGCAAGGAGAGTTGGGCCGGTCAGGGTGTCAGGCCGGGCAAGGACGGTCAGGTGACACAGCTGAGCAGGTACGGAAAGCCCCCGGAGCCAAAGGGTGAAGGCACCCGGAGCAAGAAGACCCGACGGTTGCCGACCCTCCTCGCGCCCGTCCGCGCGTGTACGCAGCGGCAGACGGAACCCGCCCTCCCGCATGGCCGGTTGGGCGCACTGCGGCCCGCACGGACACACCAGCAGTCCTCCAGCCCACGCACGGCCGCAGCTGACCCGCCCGCCGCCCGCAGGCCCGGCCACCAGACGGGCCAGTCACGATCACAGTCACACACGTCCTCGAGCAATCGGCGCCCGCAGCGACACGACGGCCGAAACGGTCCCGCACCCCCGCCAACACCGAGCAGGGACGGGCGCCAACTACCCAGGCAGTCCCGCGGGTTGGCGCAAGCCTGCCGGGGCCGACCGGGGACGCGAGGCCAGGGACGAGGTGAACCGACGGGCCCATCGTGACCGCTCGGGCGCCCCGACCTGTCTCACCGAACCCACCAGCACGTCCCTGAGCACTTCCCGACTTCCCCTCACTAGCACCAAATCCCCAACGGCACACAATTGAGCCAACAGGCCGAAAACCAAAGACAGTTGACCACCGCCGCAAACGATATCCTGTCTCATCCCTCAGCCTTTGGCCAGGCCACCCGGCAAACCCGGCAAACAGCCACCCCACACCACACCGACACGCCGTCAACACATCCACACACCACGGCACTTGAAACCACATGCGCGGGCAGGACCGAGGTCCGGGACAGCACACCGGCAGCAGACCGACAGCACACCGGCACACCGATGGCCTGCGAAAACACCACCCCGAACGGCCGCCACGCCCCGCGCCCGACCACCACCGCACCCGCTCGCGACCACAACTGCCGCATCCCGCCCCGGGGGCCCGCCCCCAATTCCCCCTTCATTTCGCCTCTTTGCGGCCCATTCCCTCACCGGACACAAATTTCACGCACCATGCGGGCAATTCACAGGCTTCGGCATTACGGGGCCCGACGGACGCAACGGCAAGCAGCAGGAAGGGGCCTGCAAGCCCCGGAGGCCGACGCGGAACCACCCCCGAGTCAGGCGAACCCGGGGTGCGGGGTGCGGAGGGGGCGGGGGCTCGGGTCAGCGGGCGGAGCCGATGCCCCAGGACACCGCCCGGGCCGCGGCCGCCGCCCGGTTGGGCAGATCCAGCTTGGCCAGGATGTGTTCGATGTGCGTGGCCACCGTGCGTGGCGTGATGTACAGCCGCTGAGCGATCTCCCGATTGGTACGCCCCTCGGTCAGCTCCGCCAACACCTCCAACTCCCGAGGCGACAAACCTCCCGGCCCGCCGTCCGGGCGCCGCCCCTGCGAAGACCGCGCGGGCCCGCCGGCAGCGGCCGCAGGCAGACCCGAAACGACCGGTAGTGCCTCGGGCCCGGCAGCGGCCGCAGCCAGGCCGGAAACAGCCGACGGCGCGCCGGGACCGGGAGGGGTCGGCGGCGCACCGGGACCGGGAGGGGTGTGCGGTCGTGCCGGCACGGCGGCGCCGGGATCGATGGCCGCGGCCAGGGCTTCGGTCAGGAGCGTGACCGCGGCCCGCACCGGCTCCGGCACACGCCGCGACCTGCACGTACTCACGTTCAGCATCCCCACATACCGCCCGTCCGCGGCGAACAGACACTGCGCCACCCCGCCCTCGATGCCCAGCGGCGCCAGCACGTCCCGGAATCCCGGCGAAGCGGACAGCAGTTCCTCGGGGACATCGGTCAGCCACAGGCCGCCCCGGGACGGCCCGTGCAGCACCGCAAAGACCGGATCACGGTGCAGCGAGGCCTCGATATACGCCGTCGCCGCGTCCGGATAGCTGCCCGCCAGCGTGGTGTGCCGCTGCGACTGCGGATCCCAGCGGGCCAGCGAGGCATGGTCGAACTCGACCACCCGCCCCAGCGCCGCCAGCACCCGCTGGGCACCGCCCGTACCGCCCGCCGCGTCCCGGGCGGCCGCCCGCACTCCGACGGCCGCCTCCCACAAATCCCCACTGCCCTGCTGCGCTGTCACTCCCCAAGGATCATCATCCGGCCCGGGGCGGGTCAATCTCGCAGGTCAGCCACCCAGCGTGTCATGCACCACCTGCCCGTCCACCACCGTCATCACCACCGGCATCCGCGGAATGTCATGCGGATCAGCGCCCAGCAGATCGCCCTGCACCACACACAGGTCGGCTACCTTGCCCACCTCCAGCGAGCCCTTCCAGTCCTCGGCGAAGTCCTGCCAGGCCGCCCCGATCGTGTACGTCCGCAACGCCTCCGCCACGGTGATCCGCTGGCTCGGCCCGCTCACCCGCCCGGCCGCCTTCGACTCCCGCAACACCATCGTCGCCACCCCCTGGCGCCAGTCCGGGAACGTCACCGGCGCATCCGACCCACTGGCCACCCGCACCCCCGCATCCAACGCATCCCGATACGGCCACGCGTAAGCCGCCCGCTCCACCCCCACGAACTCCTCCTCCATGTCCGCCACCGTCCACTTGATCGTCGGATTCATGTTGGCCCCCAGCCCGTACGCGGCCAGCACCTTCATGCTGTGCGCGGTCAGCAGATCACCATGGATGACGTAATGCCGGGCATCGGGGCGCGGGTGCTCCTCCAGAGCGGCGGCGAAGGCGTCCGCGACGGTGTCACACGCCCGGTCCCCCGTCACATGCACGCCCACCTGGTAGCCGGCGTCGTGGGCGTGCCGGATGATCGCGCCGATCTCCGCGACCCGCTCCGCATCACTCTCACCCCCCACACACAGGGAACCGCAACCACCACCCACATACGGCTCATGCACCCACGACGTCTTGTTCGGCACGATCCCGTCCGCGAAGATCTTGATGCCATGCACCGCCAACCACCGCGGATCAGTGCCGCCCGTCTGCCCCGCCCCACCCGGGTCGGCCGGTCCCGCCACGTCGGTCGAGCCGGTCTGGACGGTGGGGTCGGCCGGGTGGGAGAGGGCGGTGAGAGTACGGGCGAACTCCTCCGCGGTGCTGGCCATCCCGGTGGGCAGCAGCAGCACGCCCAGGCGGGCCGTCAACTCCCCCCGCGCCTGCAACTCACGGTAGACATCCAGGGTTTCCGCACCCAACGCGCCCCGCATGATGGCGTCACCCCCCGGCCCCAGCCCCGGCTCGGTAAAACTGGTGATCCCCAGCTCGCCGAACGCGGCCAGGGCGGCCTTGACCGCATCGGTGCGCTCCTGCCGACTCAACGCCGGCAACCCGTTCTGCACCAGCGCCTGCGCCCCCTCATACAGCAGACCGGTCGGCTCCCCCGCCTCATCGGTGACGATCGCCCCGCCTGGCGGGGCCACGGTGTCCCGGCTGATCCCGATCAGCTCCAGCGCCCGCGAGTTGACCCAGGTGGCGTGCCCGGAGAACGAGTACAGGACGACCGGGTGGTCCGGGCTCACCGCGTCCAGGTCAGCGCGCGAGGGCAGCCGGGCCGGATCGGCCACGCACTCGGCCAGGAAGCCGGGATCCCAGCCATGCCCCGTCACCCACCCGCCGGCAGGAGCACGGCCGACGGCCTCCTCGACCGCCGCGGCCACCTCCACGATCGACGACACCGCCGGGTGCGCCACGTCCACCGACAACGGCGGCGACGCCATCCCGAACGCACACCCATGCAGATGCGAATCATTGATCCCCGGCAACAACGTCGCCCCCGCCAAATCCACCACCCGGGTGTCGGGACCGACCAGCGGCGCCACATCCTCCTGACCGCCCACCGCGGTGATGAACCCGCCGGTCACCGCCAGCGCGGTTGCCACGGAGAACTCCGCGTCAACCGTGACCACCCGGCCACCCACGAACACCACATCCGCAAACCCATCCACCACAACAAACCCCTCCCACACGACAACACCGGACGCGCCTCACACGGTCACGCCCGCCAACACCCCCGACCCTGCCCCCACCCCCACACCCCCCACATCGGTCAACCGACCGACCCTCACCATGGCGCAGGTCACGGGCAGGCTTCAGCGACGCGGGGGGGGGCGCTTCAACGACGCGGAGTGCCGAGTGGTTGGCGAGCGGTGTCGAGGACGGAGAGCTTGCTTGTCGGTCGATCACCTTTCCCGGGTGACGCGGTCGGCTCGGGTCAGCATCGGTACGGCTGCGGTCGCCGCGATCGCCGCCCACAGGGCTGCCCAGAGCAGGCCGGAGGGATCGCCCGACCAGGTGCCGCGCAGCCAGGCGACCTGGTAGGTGAGCGGGTCGGCGTGGGCCAGGGCACGCAGGTAGCCCGGCGCCGAGTCCAGGGGGTAGAACAGCGGTGCCGCCAGCACGACGGGCAGTGCGGTGATGGTCAGGAGGAAGTCACGTGCGGCGTACGACTGCACGCGGGCGGCGACGGCTGCTCCGGTGGCGATCCAACCGGCGTCGACGAGTAGCGCGGTCAGCACCGTGGTCGTCAGGTGCAACGCGGATACGTCGGAGAGGCCGCCCAGTACGGCGGCGAGGACGAGGACCAGCGCGAGTTGGGCGAAGAAGACCGTGCCGAGGATCGTGACGATGCTCGACAGGTATCCGGCGGAGCCGCCTCCATGCAGGCTGTAGAGAGCGAACACACCCCATTTGCGGTCGTTGGCGACATCCGAGATGGCGGCGGTGCCGGAGCGGAACGCGAGCATCGCGAACATGCCCGGGACGACGAACGCGAGATACGTGCCCAGGCTCTGGTTGTGCCCGGAGGCAACCGCTCCGCCGATGCCGG
This sequence comes from Streptomyces sp. NPDC041068, assembly GCF_040647455.1. Classification (NCBI taxonomy): domain Bacteria; kingdom Bacillati; phylum Actinomycetota; class Actinomycetes; order Kitasatosporales; family Streptomycetaceae; genus Streptomyces; species Streptomyces sp. NPDC041068. Next base: position 63,541 of record NZ_JBEZCG010000023.1, on the reverse strand, counting down.
CGGCAAGAAAGAGCAGGTAGGCGATCGGCTCGATGATCCGGCCGTAGTAGACCTGTCGCCAGTTCCACAGGGAGAGCCAGTGGAAGCGGACTGCGATCAGGGGGCGGGCGAAACGGCGGGCCTGCGGGGGCTTGTGCAGGGTACTCATGGGCGTGCGACCTCCGTCGACGGGAACTCGGCCGATGGAAGCTCGGCCGACGGGAGCTCTGCCAATGGGAGCTCGGACGTGGTGGAGGACTGCCGGGTGAGGTGCCGGTAGCCGTCCCACAGATCGTTGGACTCGCCGACGGGGGTCAGGAAGGACCGCACTGGCTGGTCGGCGAGGAGGCGACCGGCACTGAGGGCCAGCACGCGTGTGCAGTGTTCGGCGAAGCGTGACGTGTCGTGGGTACTGACCAGGACCGTGGAACCCTGCTTGGCGCTGTCGCGGAGGAAGTCAAAGACGTGTGCGACGGCGTCGGGGTCCAAGCCGGTGGTCGGCTCGTCGAGGACCATCAGCCGAGGTCGGCCGGCGATGGCGCGGGCGATCTGGCAGCGGCGCAGTTCCCCGCCGGACAGCGTCTCGGCCTGCCGGTCGAGGAACCGCTCAAGGCCGACGACCTCGCAGACCTCCTCCGCCAGTGCACGCACACCGCGCACGGTCCCGCGGCGGAACGCCAGTCCCATCTCGACGTTCTGACGGACGGTCAACGACCAGTCGATGATCTCTCGCTGCGGGCACCAGCCGAACTCGGCCGGGTCCACCGAAAGGTTCGCCGTACCCGAGTCGGCCCGCTGAAGACCGCACACGATCTCGAACAGGGTGGACTTCCCTGCCCCGTTGTGTCCGAGCAGAGCGACGACTTCCCCTTCCCCGATGTGGAACGAGACGTCGGTCAGGGCCGGGGTGGACGCGCCAGCGTAGGTCTTGGAGACTGCGTCGGCGGTCAATAGGTCACTCATGTAGGTCACTCATGTAGGTCACTCGCGTGGGTCACTGATAGGGCGCTCTCGAGAAGGCCCGCGATCTGAAGAGGCGAAGCTGTCTCCGGTACGGGCACGGCAGTGGTCGCCTCGGGATGATGCAGGGCGATCTCGTGCCGTTCGGCACGGCAGAACCAGGGAGACAGGTCAGTTTTCAGAGACTCAGGTCACTCTCGGGCACAGAAATCGTGTTGAAGGTGAGATCCGAGGAACGGAGCATTCACTCCCACTCCCCAATTCGAGTGTCTCGCAGGTCGAGACGATACGACCGTAGACGCCGCCCCCACCTTGATCAACACCGTAAATCGAAGAACGGCCATCCAGAGAAAGGAGTGAAACATTCCATACACATCAGAGAAAAGCCCGATACATCATTCCGGGATGCCACATGAGCCACCTCCGCCCCCAGACTCGCCCAATACCCTTATTCTGCACCCGACTTGAGACCACCTCACCATCGCATCCGCTTACCGGGCACCATCGCCCATACCTGCTTTGACCACGTGACACACATCTCACATCGGAGTGGATTCCGCTGGCACCGGAACCCCGATACTCAACATTTCCGACAGGGTTCTTCGCCGACGAGCACCGGCGCCTGCGGCATTCGTGACGCCCGGGCTACGACGCCCACGAACAGCGCTGACGGCAGCAGATGCCGATATGGCAATGTCACCCGTGCACAGGCGAGTTGCCCCTAGCCTCACGCTTTCACGAGCGGGGCAGTCGGAGGCGTGACCGGAGAGGCGTGGGGCTTCTCTGACCTGGGACGCTGTGACTTGTCCAGGATCCTGTCGCCGTTAAGGAAGTCGCACTCGTCAGGTGAACAGGCGTAGCGGGTCGTATCCGTCTGTCCGTGTCGGGGTAATGGGGGGCCGTTCGGAGGTATCGCAGGACGGGTCAGTACTGCTGGTCGAGGCGGATCGCAAAGCCGGGCCCGACCGGGCGATAGACGACGGCACTGGCGCTACGACGTGGGGCGGGGGCTGTGCAGCTGAGGTTAGGGGTCGGCGCGCACGACGGTTCCGGAGACTCCCTGCTGGCCCATCGTCGAGACCAGCAGGTACGAGCCTTTGGGCCCTGGAAAGTAGTACTGAGCCGGCAGGGATGCCGGACAGGGCGTCGCGTCAGGGGTCGACTCCGACTTCAGTGTTGTGGTGGAGAGCATGTCCTGTTTCTCCCCGCTTACTGAGAACACGAGGCCCCGGTAGTAGCACCAGCCCGCCGCTCCCGGCTTCCCCGCCAACACAGAGACCCGCACGGTGCTGGTGTTGAGGACGGTTCCCTCGTTGATGGTGACCGTCTGGAGCTGGAGTCGGCGATCGGGTGAGAAGCCGCGGTCATCGTGTTCTATCTTCCGGTGGCCCACGAAGATGCTCGGTACCTGCTGCATGACCGCTGGCTTCGGCTTCTTGTAGAGCCTGACCTCGTATTCGCCGAATTTCCAGCGGAGCGTTTCCTCACCATCGGCGATGAGTTTGCCGGTCGGCTGTCGCGTGCACCCGCCCTTTTCGGACGCGGGCGAGGCGCTGCTGAGCTTGGGCGCGCTGAGCGTCAGAGCGGGTTTGTCGTTGAACTCTTTCGTCACCTTGAGCGCGGTGACCTCGACGTCGCAAGTCCGCTCTGCGTCAACAGTCCATATCCAGAACCTGTCCGCGCGGGGTTGTATCTCGATACGTACGAGGCGCTTGCTCGACAGCTCACGGGGCTCGGTGAGCCGGCCCTCCCATGTTCCGTTGAAGTCGCTCGGCATGGCGACACGGGTGGGGTTGCTGGTTCCCGGCGAACTGTCTTTTCCGCCCTGGGTGTTCTTGTCGTTGCCGTTGTCCCAGGGCTTGAGCGCCGCCAGGCCGCCGGCGGCGGCGATGACCGCGGCCGCAACCGCGCCCGCGATGATCGTGCGGGTTCGGCGCTGTCGGGGGTTCGGCGGGAGCGGGGCGCCCGGAGGCTGTGCGGGCATGGTCGGCAACGCGGGTGGCGGTGCGGGGGTGTGGAACGTCGGCGCGTGTATGGGTGCCAATGCCTGCACGGCAGGGACGGCCACCGCGGGGTCGTAGTCCAGCAACTCGCCAGCTCGACGCCCCAGTTGCTGCAGAATCTCGCCGGGCAGCCAGGGCTCGGTGGATTTGTCCGCGGCCCGCTCGGCTATCTCGCCCGGTGTGGGCCTGCGCTGCGGGTCCTTCTCCAGACAGTCGCGAACGAGAGCGGCGAGGGGCGCTGGAACTCCCTCAAGGTCCGGCTCGTCCTCCACCACGCGGAACAACTGCGCGGCGAGCCCTGCGCTCCCGTCGGCGCCGAAGGGCTGCCGCCCGGTGGCGGCGTAGGCGAGGACGGATCCCAGGCAGAACACATCGCTCGCGGGTGTGAGATCACGCCCGCGCGCCTGCTCAGGGGACATGAAACCGGGCGAACCGATGACCATGCCCGTACGGGTCAGTGCCGATTCCTGGGCGATCGTTTCCAAGGAGTCCAGGGCCCGTGCGATGCCGAAGTCGATGACGCGCGGCCCGTCGACGGTGACTAGGATGTTCGTCGGTTTGAGGTCGCGGTGGATCAGCCCGTTGCCGTGGATCGCCTGGAGTGCGAGAGCGAGTCGGTTGGCGAGGACGCCTACGGTGCCCTCCGGCAGCGGGCCGAAGTCCCGCGAGACGACGGTGTGCAGATCCGGACCGGGTACGTACTGCGTGGCGACCCAGGGGACGGCCGCGTCGACGTCCGCGTCGAGCACAGCCGTGGTCCACGGGCCCGCTACGCGCCGCGCGGCGGCGACCTCCCGCGCGAACCTCCTTCGGAAATCCGGTACTTGGGCGATCTCGCTCTGCACGACCTTGAGGGCGACGGTACGCCCGCCCTCGGACCGGCCCAGGTATACCCGGCCCATACCGCCCTCGCCGAGCAGGCCCAGGAGCCGATATGCCCCGATGTGCGACGGATCGCCGTTGCCGAGTGCCCTCACGCGTTCCCCCCGCTCTCCACGTCCCCTTGATCGAAGGTCAACCTACCTCAGCTGCAAATCGCGGATCCTGTCTCTCCGGGGCCTGCGTCGATGTCGCACGTTGACCCATCAAGTGCCCCTTCTGCCCCTCGGGTTGACCCATTTCCCACCATCCGCCACCTCAGTGGCCCGACCACACCCTAGCCTCGGCGCTTCGGTTGGGGTGAGGATCGGCGTGGGGCAGAAACGCAAGAGTGAGTGTCTTCTGAACTGGGACGATGAACCCTGCCGGGGGGTTCGATCAGACCAAGCGGAAGGCACTCTCTGCGTGCAGGGTATCGGCTCGCGTCCCAAGCTCCTTGTCAGCACGGATGGTTCGGGGGTGGTCGGGCGTGCCGGGGCACGGCTGCTCGCGGATCTCGCCGATGCCACCGGCCTGACGAGTGCGTACTCCACCGCGCTCAGGCGGCTCCGGCCGCGCGGCACCGGGCACGACCCGGGACGGATCGCCACCGATCTCGCGGTGATGCTCGCCGACGGCGGCGAGACCATCACAGATCTGGCTGTACTACGGGACCAGGAAGGGGTGTTCGGGCCGGTCGCCTCGACGCCAACGGCCTGGCGGCTACTCGCCGACACCGACGAGCAGGCACTGGCTTCTCTGCGCTCGGCTCGCGGGCGGGCCCGGGAAATCGCCTGGCTACAGGCCGCTGAACAGAGCGAGGGCATCCCTGCAGCCCGGGCCGGCGGCCAGGAACTTCCCGGTCTGGTCCTGGACCTGGATGCCACGCTGGTCACCTGCCACTCCGCGAAGGACCAGGCCGCCCCCACATACAAAGGCGGCTTCGGCTTCCACCCACTGCTGTGCTTCCTGGCCAACACCGGCGAAGCCCTGGCCGGCCGACTACGCCCCGGGAACGCTGGCGCCAACACCGCTGCTGACCACATCACGGTGCTCGACCAGGCTCTCGCCCAGATTCCCGACGCCCACCGGCACGGCACCGACATCCTCGTCCGCGCCGACAGCGCCGGATCCGCGAAAGCCTTCCTCGCCCACCTCGGCAACCGCCGCGAACAGGGCATCAACCTGCGCTTCTCGGTCGGATACACCATCACCGAGCCGGTCCGCCGCGCGATCCAGGCCGTCCCCGACCGGTTGTGGCACCCGGCCCTGGACCAGGACGGCACCCTGCGCGACGGGGCCGAGGTCACCGAGCTGACCGGCATGGTCGACCTGAAAGGCTACCCGGCCGGCACCCGCATCATCGCGCGCCGCGAACGCCCGCACCCCGGTGCCCAACTGTCCCTGTTCGACCAGGATGAGGGCCTGCGCCATCGGGTGCTCCTCACCGACACCTCCTATTCCGGCGGCGGCTCCGCGCAGTTCTTGGAGGCCCGCCACCGCGGGCATGCAACCGTCGAGGACCACATTCGCACGGGCAAGGACACCGGCTTCGGCCGCTTCCCCTCCCGCGACTTCGCTATCAACACCGTTTGGCTCGAGCTCAGCCTCGCGGCAATCGACCTGCTCGCCTGGACACGCGTCCTACTGCTGGACGGCGAACTCGCCACCGCCGAGCCGAAGAGACTTCGCTATCGGCTGCTGCACGTCGCCGCCCGTCTCACCCGAGGCGGCCGCCGCCTGCGCTTGCGGATATCGGCAACCTGGCCCTGGAGAAGCGAACTGGCCACGGCATTCCACCGGCTCGCCGCACTGCCCCGGCCCGCCGCCTGATCAACCGGCCCCGGCCCGCCCACGACGTGAAGGACCTTGGAGAACCCGACCACCGCGCCGGGACTCCGCCATGCCCAGACACCGAAAACACCTCGGCCACACAGCAACTGACGATCAACCACGCCGCATCACCCCAAGCGAAACAACGAGGCAAGCGTCTGAGCTCGGATGCGTGGCCGACCTCACGTGGGTTCTGACCGCAGGGAGCGCGCCGCTACGGTGGGCAAACCAACTCCGAGGAGGATGCGACATGTTGATGGCAGCCGAGAAGGGCGACATCACCACGATCATCGGCGGCATCGCCCCCGACTGGGGCCCCTTCGGCGCCCTCGGCACCGAGGCGAAGACGATGATCCAGGTCGTCATGGCCGTCGCCATCCTCCTCTGCCTGGCCCTGGCCATCTGGGGCGCGGCCAAGCAACGCATCGGCGCCACGGCGCTGCGCGACACGTTCAGCGCCGAGCAGGGCAAGGGCCTCATCGTCGCGGGCCTGACCGGCGTGTTCATCATCGGCTCGCTGGGCACAGTGTTCACGATCGTCTACGGCATGGCCGTCTGACCTGCACCCCCAGTCGACCGCTCGTCGAAACGGCTCTCCGCATGAGGGCCCGTTCCATGGTCCGTACGGTCAGCGCGTGCGCACCACTCCGACGGGCAGCTGCATCGCGGCAAGCACCAGGTCCATCCACTTCATTGGCGTGTGGGTGGTGACCATGACCATGTTGTGGCCCCTTGCGCCGCCAGTAGCCCCACAGGAGCCGCAGCGCGGGCCCCGAAGCCACCCCAGGCATATACGGCCGACAGCCGACACCGTTGCTGTGGGGGGGGGGGCAAGCACGGAAGATCGAACGAACACGGCACACCTCGGCCTAGGCTTCCCGCGCTCCGCTACCCTACGACGCTCCACGCCTTCTAGAGAGAATCTCTCCCCCAGGGAGGAGAGGCGCCAGCAGGCAAAAAGCGGCTACCCACGGACGCCGACCTGCACCGACTCTCAGTTCGCGGACTCAAGGCCTGTACCCACGCCTACACTTACGCCGGAACCACGTTGAGGTGGTTGGTTACCCGTTTGGCGCCGACTCGGACGCCGTACCGCTCTCGGGCCGCGAAGTCCTCCGGGCCCCACACCGCCGGGTGCCCGACTTCCGCGCAGAGGTGGAGGATTGCGTGGTCCCCGGCGTAGATGGCGACATGGGCACCGTACGCACTGGCAGTGGCGTTGAAGAGGAGCAGGTCGAGCGGCTGCGCCGCCGTGACGTGGGCCGTGGCCGTCGTATCGCTCCAGAGTTCCGCGGAGCGCAGGGTCGGAGGGGCCAGGCCGAAGTGCCGGAGGACCTCGTAAGCGAACAGTTGGCAGTTGGCACCGTCCGTCAGGCCCGGCTGAGCCGCCACGGAGGCTGCTCCTGGGAAACGTGAGCCGTCGTACCGGACGGTCCAGAACTCTGCTGGAAGGCTGGTGAGAATCGAACCCATCACGCCATCGTGTCCTGGTGGCTCGGTGGCCAACAAGTCGAGCAGTGTTCGATGAGGCCAGGGCAGGTCAGGGCAGGCAGGTCAGGGCTTCAGGAATGCGTACAGCACCATCCACACGGTGGCGCCGAGTGCGAGTACCGGAACCAGAGCGGGATGGGCCTAGGGCCTGTCTGACAAATGATTACCCCGTGGACTCGCGGAGCCAGAGGATCAAGGAAGCCAGGACTACTCCGGCACGGTAGCGGTCGCCGAGCTTGTCGAACCGGGTCGCGATCGCGCGGAACTGCTTGAGGCGGGCGAAGCATCGTTCGACGACGTTGCGGTCGCGGTAGGTGACCTTGTCGAAGGTCGGCGGCCGGCCGCCGAGGGCTCCGCGTCGGTGGCGGTTCGCCGCCTGGTCGCGGCGCTCGGGGATCGTGGCAGCGATGCCCCGGCGCCTCAGCAGATGGCGGATGGCCCTGCTGGAATACGCCTTGTCACCCAGCACACGGTCCGGTGTCGTGCGCGGGCGGCCCGTGCCGAGGCGCGGGGTGCGGATGCCGTCGAGGACCTGGCCGAACGCCGTCGCGTCGTTGACGTTGCCGGGCGTGAGCACAATCGACAGGGGCAGGCCCCGGCCATCGACGGCGAGATGGACTTTGGTGGTCAGTCCGCCTCGGGAGCGGCCGAGGGCCTGGCGCGCCTGCGAGCGGCCCGGATCTTCCAGTTCGTCCCCGTTCACATCCCCCTTTTGCGGGCGCCGACTGCGTGCTGGTGGGCTCGGTTGATGGTGGAGTCGACGGAGACGGTCCATTCCACCCGGCCCACCGCGTCATCGCGGACCTGAACGTGCTCCAGCAACCGTGCCCAGGTGCCGTCCGCCTCCCAGCGGGCGAACCGCTCGTAGACGGTCTGCCACGGCCCGAACCGGTCGGGAAGATCCCGCCACGGAGCCCCGGTCCGCAGCTGCCACAGCACCCCGTTGACCACCTGCCGGTGATCACGCCACGGACGGCCCCGTCCGTCCACCTGAGGCAAAAGGGGCTCTATCCGCCTCCATGCCGCATCCGTCAACTCACCTCGACCTGCCACAAGATCAATTATCAGACCGGCTATAGAGTCCTGCCCGTGGCGAATCATCAGGACGAGACCAGGACGGCCTACGACGGTGTCGTCGAGCTGTACGCATCGCTGTTCGCAAACCGGCTGGAAACACAGCCTTTCTCCCGGGCCATGATCGGCACCTTCGCCGAACTTGTGCGCGCGACGGGCAACCTGCGGACAGCGGACGTCGGGTGCGGGCCCGGACATCTGACAGCCATGCTGCACGAACTCGGCCTGGACGCCTTCGGACTAGACCTTGCCCCCGGCATGGTCGACCACGCCCGGCAGGCCCATCCGGCGCTGCGCTTCCAAGAGGCCCGGATGGAATCCCTGCCGATCGAGGACGCCGCGCTCGGCGGCGTGCTGGCCCACTACTCAATGATTCACACCCCTCCGGGGGAACTACCGGAGCTGCTCGCCGAACAGGTACGCGTCCTGGCACCGAACGGTCTGCTCCTGGTCTCCTTCTTCGGGACCGACGGACAAGTACCGGTCCGGTTCGACCACAAGGTGGCGCCCGCCTACAGCTGGCCGGTGGATCGCCTCGCCGAACTGCTGGGCGATGCTGGGCTCGATCCCTTCGCCCGGCTGCTCCACGATCCATCCTCTGATCGGGGCTTCCTCGACACCCATCTACTGGCCCGCCGTTCGTAGCCACTGCCCAGTCCCCCCCAGCCGATCGGCGCACCTCCGGATTGCCAGCTCAGCCGAATCTCGCTGATCAGACCGGAATTGTCAGACACCCCCTAGGCGACTGCGCGGACGAGAGCTGTTCCGATGCCCGCGACAGCAGTGACAAGCCGGTCGTTGTTCTGCTTGGCGCTGCTCCTGTTGATGAGCGCACGGAACCAAGGCACCGTACGGAAATGGATGTTGAGAGCGCCCCCGCGGTCAGTACTCGCGCTGGCGGGTGCGCTCTCAACCATGTTCCCGCGCCTTCCCCCGCCCTGGTTGCAGTCTTGAACAACGCCGGTGGCCAAGGCAGGCCCTGCCCCTCAAGGCGAGGCACGTGTGCCGCCCGCCCCTGCTCATCGGCCGCGACGCCGCAGGAAAGCGATTGACGCTGCGGTGTCGTTCGTGAACGATTCCGAACTGTGACGACGAACATCAGTCATGACCAACTGGCCCACGGACAAGGCTCTTCGGCAGAGCGCCCGCTCGCCCTGATTACCGGGGTGGGCCGCACCGTCGGTATCGGCGCGGGTATCGCCCGTCGGCTGGCCGCGTCGGGCTGGGACATCGCCTTCACCTACTGGGCCTCCTACGACGACCGTATGAGCTGGGGCAGGGAGCCCGGCGCGACAGAAGCGATCAGCCGGTCTCTGGGCGAACACGGTGCATCCACCATCGCGATCGAGGCGGATCTCGCCGACCCGGAGACCCCTGTACGCGTTTTCGAAAAGGTCGAGCAGCAACTGGGCAGTGTCACCGCGCTGGTGATGAGCCACTGCGAGTCTGTCGACTCCGGGCTGCTTGACACCACCGTCGAGAGTTTCGACCGGCACTTCGCCGTCAATGCGCGCGCCACATGGCTGCTCATTCGCGAGTTCGGACGCCGCTTCGCCGCGGAACGGGGAACCGGGCGGATCGTCAGTCTCACCAGTGATCACACCGTCGGTAACCTGCCCTACGGGGCGAGCAAGGGAGCCCTGGACCGCATCACCCTGGCCGCCGCCCACGAACTCGCCCACCTCGGTGTGACCGCCAACGCGGTCAACCCCGGGCCGGTCGACACCGGTTGGATGCCCGAGGAAGTCCGGGAGCACTGCATCCGCAGCACCCCGCTCGGCCGGTTGGGCACTCCGCAGGACACCGCGCACCTCGTGGACTTCCTGTGCTCCAGGGAGGGAGAGTGGATCAACGGTCAGCTACTGATGAGTAACGGTGGAATCGCGTAGGTGCCCCAAGTCCGATTCTCCAGCGCGCCACACACTCGGTCACGCCGACAGGGATCTTGCGCTGGCGCCGGTCGCCTTCGGGCCGGGCGTCGGGGTGCGTGAGCGTCCAACGAGTCACAGCGCGGGCCGATGGCGGCCGGGCGCCGATGTCCAGAGGCCGCCGCGGGTGCACTCCGCCTGCCCGCTGACCGGGGCTTTCGCGCGCTGAAGGTCGTAGCCCTTCGTCCGGCGGCTCGTTGCTCTGATCATGCTCAGCGGAGGGGACCTCGGTGACGACGAGTGGGCGATCAACTGAAACTGAATCAAGCTTTTCCGGGCCGTCGCCACCCGCTACGGCAAGCGCGGATACGTCTTCCTCAGCACCGTCACCGCCGCCGCACTCCTCATCTGGCTCCGCTCGTGACCCAAGACGGCCTCGGGGAACTATGGAGCCGCGTGGGCCCTCCAGCTCGGCATCGGGGAGCCTTGCGAGCAGTCAGCGGGATGGGGGCGCGGTCTGAAACGTGCGGGTCTGGGCGGCATGCCGCCCAGACCCGCACTGCCCTGAGTGTCAGCGGCTCATCAGTGCGAAGACGCCCCAGCCGAGGTACTCACGGGTGTACTGCACGTAGCGGGCGGGCCCGGTGGCAAGTTCGGCCCGTACATCGGCGGCCAACTCGTCATCGGGGTTCTGGTCGAGCCAGCAACGGAGGTTGAACCACTGCGCCGCCTGATACCGGTCCCAGCTGTCCTGATCGGCCAGCACCATCTCCACGACGTCGTACCCGAGGTCGCCGAAGTGCCCGACCAACTCCGGCAGCATCCGAAAGTCGGCTTTGCTGCCGGCGTGGCAGCCTTCGACGACGTCCTGGGTCGGCGGTGTCTGACGCCAGTACGGCTCGCCGATCAGTATGAGGCCGCCTGGGCGGAGGCTGCGGCCCAGCAGTTCGACGGTGCCCGCCACCCCGCCCCCGATCCAGGTGGCGCCGATACACGCGGCGAGATCGACCGGCTCGTCCGCGACGTAGCCGGAGGCGTCGCCGTGAACGAAGTCGACCTGGTCGGCGACTCCGAGTTCAGCAGCCCGGACGCGGGCCTTCTCGGTGAACACTGTGCTGATGTCCACCCCCGTTCCCGTGACGAGGTGGTCACGCGCCCAGGTGCACAGCATCTCGCCCGTTCCGCTGGCGAGGTCGAGCGCCCGCGTGCCAGGTGCCAGATGGAGCGCTTGGCCCAGCGTGGCGAGCTTGTCAGCGGTGATCGGGTTGTGGATGCGGTGGCTGCTTTCGCGAATGGCCCAAATGCGTGGAAGATCCACAGGAGGGATTCCTTAGTTCGATGAGGTCCTGGTGTTCCTGGAGGGCAGCCGTCCGCAGTCGGCCACCACTGATTGAACCGTCATCAAATGCACCCCGCTTGGACGCGTCGATCTTGGACTCGGGCAACCTAAAGCTCTCAGGAGCGATGTGTCCACCGATTTGGGGGGGCGCCGCCGACCACGCGGCGGGCAGGAACCGAAGCCCTGTCCCAGCAAACCGCCGCCAGCTGAACCGCGGCCCACGCGGAAGGAGTTGCCCGGCAACCAGCCGATCTCGAAGCGGTCATGGCTCGGCCAGGCGGACACGCCGTGTCTGCGCGATGCGGCACGTCGGGGACGGGTGATTCTCCGGCATTTGGGGCTGGCGGTGATGAGCACGGCCATTGCTGAGTGCCACTGGGCGGTGTGACCCGTGTGCCAGCGGGTGCGTCTGTCGAACGGTTATGGTGATGCCGGTCCGTCCGACCGGCCCTGCGCGGGAGGCTGGGGCTGATCGGGGTGGAGCCTGTGCAGCCGGTCGCGCGCGGTGCGAGGCAGGCCGTCCACTACGCACTGCCAGGAGTGGCTGATCATCTCGGCGATTTCCTCGTCCGGGACCGTGCCGTCCAGGTGAACGGTGATCCAGTGCCACCGGGGGCCCTGGTACCCGTACCCGGGCCGTACCGCCGGGTACTGCTCGTAGAGGTGCAGGGCGAGGGCGGATTCGCACTTCACGCTCAGCCGGTCGGGCTGGGAGGTGTTGGCCGCCGCCAGGGTGGCGAAGATCTTGCCGCCGGCCTTGTAGACGGGCCGGTGCGGGCCCCATGGCTCTTCCTCGCTGACCTCGGGCAGGCCCAGGGCGTATGTCGCGACATCGTCGGGATTCATTCGGTGCTGTCCTTCATGCGCGAGGGGTGGCTACGGGGCAGGCCGCCCGCCGGGGCGCGTCCGGGCGCTCCCGCGGGCGAAGCCAGGACGGCTGGCCCACCGCGCCGGTTCCTCGCCGGGCCACGCCTCGCACCAGGGAATCCTGAAGGTGCCTGGTCACGGCCGATTTCGCAGCCAGCGGCCGCGGTGCTGAACGACCGGGGCTACGGGGCGGCGGGCACTCGTCCGGAGCCCAGGTCAGGCGTATTTGCCGAGGTCGCTGGCCTTGAGGGCGGCTTGGTCGTTGATGCCGATGACATAGCCGTCCGGGTCACGGAAGTAGAACAGGCGCTGGCCGGTGTGGTCGGTGGCGGTGTCCTTGACGATCTCGGCGTGCCGGGAGATGCGGTCGTGGGCTCCGTCGAAGTCGTCCACGCCCAGGTAGAACATGCCGGCGAAGCCGATGGGGGTGTCGGCCAGGCTGGGCAACCAGTTCTTCAGGTCGGCGTTGCTGTAGAGCATGGCGCAGAATCCGCCCTGGTACAGCAGCATGTGGATGTCGTCGCCGGGGCGGGCGGTGCTGGAATCGACGTCGAAGCCGAGCTGCTTGTAGAACGCGATGCTGGCCGCGGTGTCCTTGACACTCAGGCAGGGAGCGAATGGCATGGGTCCTCCATGGTCGGGTGCGGCCTTCACCAGGGTGCGAGCGCGGGGTCGACATGCGCCGGCCGAGCGCGGGACCGGCATGCGCCGGGCGCCCCGCGGTTCTTTTCTCCGCCGGTCGGAGCGGGCATGCACTCCGGGAGCCGCCGTCTTGGTGAGACTTGGTGAGACTTGGTGAGAGCAGCCGCTCGGAGCGGCTGGGGCTGTCAGCGGGTGCTGCTGATACAGAAGGGCTGGCCGGAGGGGTCGAGCAGAACGGTCCAGTGGTCCCCGCCCGGCTGGTGTGCGGGCTTGGTGGCGCCCAGCCCGAGGAGTCGCTTCTCCGCCGCCTCGACGTCGTCGAACCCGATGTCCATGTGGAAGGCGAGTTCGTCCTGGGGCCAGGTCGGGGCCTTGAACGACGTGGCGGACCAGAAGACGTACATCATGTCGCCGACCCACACAGGGAAGGCCGCCGGGTTGCCGTCCTCGTCCCGGTACGGCTCGGAGACCTGCGCGCCGAGGGCGGCGGCGTAGAACTCCGCGAGCTCGCGTCCGTCCTCGGCCCAGATCGCGTGCGACAGGGGCTTGCCGCTCAGGGCGCTGTTGTCGGCATGTGTGTCGGCCATGGTCTTCTCCTCCGGTGGTGGGGGGGCGGGGGTGTGCTGTCCTGTCGGGGCCGGGTGTGGCTATCCGCCGAGGTAGTCGATCTGTGAGGCGGCCCGTTCACCGCGCAGTTGCAGGATGGTGCAGAAGCTGACCGTGACCGGCTCTCCCTTGGGAGGCAGGTTCGCCATGACTCCGGCGCTGGTGCCCGCGAAGTCGTACTCGATCGCGATGGTGTCCCCGTCGGCGACGGTCCGTCTGAGGGTCAGCTTCCGGTCCGGCACGGCGGCCGCGTATTCACGGACGTGGTGCACCCAGGCGTCCCGGCCCGTGAAGGCGAGCCCGAAGGCTTTGAGGGTGTAGACGACGTCGTCGGTGAACAGCGCCCCGAAGCGGTCGAAGTCCTGGTCGTTGTAGGCGCTCGCCCACTCCTGGACGAACTGCTCGGCATTCATGGCCGTGCTCCTTGTCGTGCGCGTTGACGCGTTGAGCTGTCGGTGGTGGATGTTCAGCCGGAGCCGCTCAGCCCTGGGGCAGGCTGAACAGGCCGACGCGGTTGCCGCGTGGGTCGATGAGACGGGCGAAGACCAGGCCGTAGGTGGTGCTTCGGGGCTCGTCGTCCACCTTCGCGCCCAGCGAGACGGCCTTCGCGACCGTGGCGGGCACGTCCGTGGTCAGGATGGAGATGATGGCGAACTCCGGGGCCTGCGGGTGGCCGCTGTGGTCGTAGGCGCCGCCGGTGGGGATCGGGCCGCGGGTCCGGATGCCGTGGTACGCAGTGCCGACCGAGCCGGGGTCGTAGTCGAAGCCCCAGCCGAATGCCGCACCGTAGAACGCCCGGGTCGCTTCCAGGTCGGTGGTGGACAGCTCGAACTGGGCCATGGCGCCGGGCCGCGGGGCCTGGGGGCACCACCCGCCGGCGGGAGCCACGAGGGTCAGCGGGTTGCCGCGCGGGTCCGTGATCCGGGCGCGGACCGTGCCGTCACCGTCCTCGGCCGCCGGGGTGACCACCTTCGCGCCCAGCTTCTGGAGCCGGGCCGCATCGGCGGCCACGTCGGCGGACTCGACACGGAGACTGATGGCCTCCTTGGCGCCGGCGGGGCGCTGACGGATCTGGCCCATCGGGGCATGCGTGCCCGGGGCCGTGATGCGGATAAGGGCGACGCCGTCGGCGCCGGGGGCGGGCTCCGGCTCGAAGGTCCATCCCAGCCAGGGGCCGTAGAAGTTCTTGACGGCCTGGGCGTCGCTCGTGTCGATCTCGAAGCCGAAGACCATATCAAGCGGTGGCGCTTCCATAACACGCTCCTCATGACCAAGGGGGAGGAAGAGGAGTGGTCTCTTCCGGGGATGAATCCCACGCTAGGAGCCTTTTAGGACAGCTCGCGTCACCCTTTCCTGGCAGTCTCACAGCCATGACCCAGGATTTGCCCGCCCGCATGCTGCGCCTGCTGTCCCTCCTGCAGACCCGCCGTGCCTGGACCGGCGGCGAACTCGCCGACCGCCTCGGCGTCACCCTGCGCACCATCCGCCGCGACATCGACCGCCTGCGCGAGCTCGGCTACCCCGTCCAGAGCACCACCGGCCGCACCGGCGGCTACCGCCTGGCCGCCGGGGCCGACCTGCCGCCGCTGCTGCTCGACGACGAGGAAGCCGTCGCCATCGCCACCGCCCTGCGCACCGCCACCAGCGGCGTGAGCGGCATCTCCGAGAGCGCGGTGCGCGCCCTGGCCAAACTGGAACAGGTACTGCCCGCCCGGCTGCGCCACCAGGTCGCCGCGATCCATGCCGCCACCGTCCCCGTCCCCTGGGACAGCGGACCGGGGGCCGACCCCTCCGCTCTGGCCGTCCTGGCCGCGGCCTGCCGCGACCACGAGATCGTCACCTTCACCTACGCGTCCAGGAGCGGCGGGACGGCACCGCGCCGCGTCGAGCCCCACAGCCTCGTCGTCGCGGGCACCCTCTGGTACCTGATCGCCTACGACACCGGCCACACCGACTGGCGCACCTTCCGCGTGGACCGGCTCACCGACCCCGCCCCCACCGGCCGCCGCGTCACCTCCCGCGAACTGCCCGCCACCGACCCCATCGCTTTCCTCGCCGCACGCGTCGCCGCCGCCCCCGCCCGCTACACGCTGAGCGTCACCGTCCCCGCCGACGCCGCCACCGTCCTCGACCGGACCCAGGTCCTACCCGAACGCGTACGGAGCGTCGGCGCGCACACCAGCACCATCGAACTGGCCGCCGACGCTCCCCGCCGCATCGCCCTCCAGCTCTTCGATCTCGCCCCCGGCCCCGGCAGCACCTTCCAAGGCAGCCCCGAACTCGCCCCGCACCTGGAGGAGTTCGCACAGCTCCTGCGGGACGTGGCCCGCGCGCTCACCACCAGCGAGCCGGACGAGCCCCGCGCCCCCACCACGAAGGACCGCTGAGGGGCCACCCACCGACCACCGCCCGGGTCACTTGGGCGGCAGCTCGGCCGTCGCGTCCAGGGCCACCCGCAGCCACTCGTCCAGCGCGTCGTCGTCCAGGGCCTCCCCGGCCACGTACACCCAGCCCTTCGACACCCGCCCCTTGAACTCATACGGCCGCGCCCCGGGCCGGGCGAGCGCGTCAGCCATGTCCTCCTGCGCCACCCGCAGGAACAGGTCGTCGCCCTCCACACCGCCCAGTGTGTTGCCCTGCAGCAGGAACGTGACCGCACCGAACATCTTCTTCTCGGCCACCGCGCCATCCGTCTCCAGTCGCTCCCGGACCCGCTCCGCCAACGCCTCGTCATACGCCATGAACCGAACCTAACGGCACCCCCCGACCCGCGCTCGTTTCGGCTCTCTTCCGGCTGATGCCGGGCGCCGTCGAACAAGGCGTTCTGGAGCGCCAGGCTCAGCTCGGGGCACGCCGAGGACCGGACGGAACCCGACCAGGACCCGTAGGGGCCGACGCGCACCTGCCCCGGCGGCCGCCCAGCCGCTACCTCTCGCTCCGCTTCAGGTGCGCCCACAACACGATCGTCAACGCCACCGCGGCCAGCCCCAGCCAGACGTACTCGGCATGCGCGGTGGAGGGAGTGAAGCTCCAGAAGGAGATCTGGTGGCGCAGCACCACGGCCAGCCAGCCACCCACCAGTCCCCACGCCAACTCGACGGGCCGGACGAGGAGCGCGGCGAGTGGTGCCGCGGCCATGAGGACGCCCGTGACCACCCACGTCAGCAGCCTGCTCCACCCTGCCGCCTCGAAGTTCAGCAGGGACGCGGAGTACAAACCGGCCACGGCCAGCGTCAAGGCAGTCGCAGCGGCAGTCGCAGTCGCAGTGGTCGGCGTCCGCCATCGCACAGGACGTTGCAGCCGCGCCGACGGGCTCATCCGGACGATCGCGAAGGCTGCGGCGGCCAGGGCGATACCCAGGATGAGGTAGCCGGCGATTTCTATCTGCCGGTCCCACAGGGAGAACTCGCGGTTGCTGACGTAGGAGAGGCGGAACGGGACCCTTCCGGCCGCGCCGAGTCCGTACACCATGAGCATGGCCGCGCCGGACCACGCGAACTTCCCGCGCAGCACACACAACCGCCACGTGATCGCACCGGCCAGCAGGTCGAACGCCGGTGCCGAGAGGTCGGAGAGGGGGACCGCGGAAGAAGACGCGTGGCTCTGCCACGCCTCGACGCTCGTCACGAGGCCGTAGCCATTCATCATGGCGTCGTAGACCGAGGCGACCAGTGACGGGAGCACGCAGAAGAGCAAGGCCAGCGGGAACAACCGCCCCGCCACTCGCGGGAGTACGGGGTCATCTCCTCGTATCCCTCCATCGCCTACCACGACCGGCCAGGACGGCTCCGGCGCGGTCGTCGTCGGCCGGGTCGCCTCGGGCCGGGGCCGGGACGGTGGTACGACCGGTCGGGCACGGGCTGTCGCCGCGCTCAGGGCAGGGTTCCGGCTCAGTGCCAGCAGATCGACGGTCCCCGTGCCGCGCTGCCGGGGAACGGGCAGGCCCCGTGTCGTCGCGGTGTGCAGGAGGTGGCGGTAGATCTCTCCGTACGTGAGGAATTCCGGCCCGGAGGGGATGCCGGTGCGCAGCAGCCGCAGCAGTTCGCCGGTGAAGGCGGTGTGGGCGGCGCCGACGGGGGCGAGTGCCACGGCGTTGACGGGGGCCGAGGTCAGGACGTACGTGCCCTCGATGCCGATCTGGCCCAGGACGGTGTCCTCCTCGCCTGCCATGTCCTGGATGGCACGTCCGCTGAAGCAGCAGTCGAGGATGACGACGCGGTTGGCGGCCGGGCAGTCGGCGAGCACGTCGCGCAGCAGGTCGAACGCAAGGGCGCTGACCTTGAGTTCGTCCGGGGCGGTCTCCGCGAGACTCAGGTAGAGCTCGTTGCGGGGCCCGGTCAGGCCATGGCCGGTGAAGTACACGAGGAAGGTGTCTTCGGCGGCAGCGGCGTACCGACGCAGGGTGCGGAAGAGCGTGCGCGGATCGCTCGGGTCCGCTACGACGAGGCAGCGCTCCGCGGGCAGCCCGCCGAGGGCCGGGTCGGTCAGGACGTCGCCGAGGTCCTGGAGGTTGTTGCCGATCGCGGGCAGATCCGGCAGCCGGTCGCAGCGGTACGTTCCGGTACCGATGAGGACCGCGTAGGACCGCTGTGGATCGGGCAGGCGCACGGCTACCGTCCTTGGGTGTCACTCGCGGCAGCGGGCGGTGGGCCATCCGGCGCCGACCGCCCTTCGAGTGCCAGCCTCAGCAGTCGCTCCGCATCCGCGGCCTGCGTCGACGTCACCGTCACGCTGCGGCCGTCCGCGGTGGTCACCGTGACCGTCGTGTGCGCGTTGCCTTGTGCGTGCCGCTGGCCGAGCCACAAGGAGATCGACTGGGCCAGCAGGCCGGTGAGCGCGCCGATGGCGCCCGTGACCGCGCTCTCGACGACCAGTTCGCCCAACGAGCCCATCGTCCCCGCCTGCGGTGGGGGCGTGTCCTGACGGACGCGGCCGCGCAGTGCGGGCTCCTGGCGCAGCCAGTCCCACAGCGACTCCTCGGCGACGGCGTCCCCGTGCACCACCATGCGGATCTCGTTCACCCTGCTCCCCCGGCAGACCCTCACGGCACGTCCGCGCGGACGCCCGTGGTCCTCACGTGTGGTGCCGAGGATGCCACGAAGCGTCACGCACCGGCGGTCACTTGCCGAGACTCGGGCGAAGCGCTGATACGCAGCTGATACACAACCGCACGGCAGCGGAAGCTTCGCCCTGACCGCCTGGAAGTGGGGCTCCCGGAGGCTGTCGACGTACCCGATCTCCGGTGTACGCGTATCTGGCTCTGGGAGGCGGTCGACGTGTTCATACGTGTCCACTGTGCTGCCCGCGCCGTGCTCGGGGGGCCGTCGCGGGCCCGCCGGGGTGCGGCGTGGGCCTTGGCTGCAGTACTGATCGCCGGCTGCACCGGTGGCGGGCTGCTGGCGCTCTCCGACGGCGGTGGAAGCGGGAATGGGGCGAGCGATGTCGTTGCGCAGCAGGCCTCCGCGCCGAGGGCTGTCGTCGAGCGGCTGGATCTGCCGTGGCCGCGGGAGGGCCAGACGGCCATAGCGGTGGAGAAGGTCGGTGGCCTCGGCGCCAAGGGGGCACGGCAGTCGGTGCCGATCGCGAGCCTCACCAAGGTGATGACCGCGTACGTGATCCTCAAGGACCACCCGCTCGAGGACGGCGGAGGCGGGCCCTCGATCGAGGTCGACGAACGAGCCGCGGCCGAGGCCCACTCGCTGAGCGAGTCCACCGCGCCGGTGCGGGAGGGACAGAGGCTGTCCCAGCGGAAACTGTTGGAGCTGATGCTCCTGCCGTCCGGGAACAACGTGGCCCGGCTGCTGGCCCGTTGGGACGCGGGCAGCCAGCAGAAGTTCGTGGTCAAGATGAACGCCGCGGCCGAACGGCTCGGCATGGCCGACACCACGTACACCGGTGCCAGTGGGATCGAGCCCACCACCCGGTCCACCGCCGCCGACCAGCTCAAGCTGGCCCGCGCGGCCATGAAGGACCCGGCGCTGCGCGCGACCGTGGCCCTGCGCAGCACCAGCCTCCCCGGTCAGGCCGAGCCGGTGCGGAACACCAACCAGCTGCTCGACCGGCCCGGCGTGATCGGCTTGAAGACCGGATCGAGCACCCCGGCGGGCGGCAACCTGATGTGGGCGGCCGAGATTCCCGACGGCAAGAAGCAGCACGTCGTGTACGGCGTCGTCCTTTCCCAGCGCGTGGGCACGTCGCCGGCCGAGGGCAATCAGGCGGCCCTGGAGAGCAGTGGCCGACTCCTCGACGCCCTCCAACAGAAGTTGCCCGCCGCTC
The DNA here is from genome assembly GCF_040647455.1 of Streptomyces sp. NPDC041068. NCBI lineage: Bacteria > Bacillati > Actinomycetota > Actinomycetes > Kitasatosporales > Streptomycetaceae > Streptomyces > Streptomyces sp. NPDC041068. The sequence goes on along the minus strand of NZ_JBEZCG010000023.1, from coordinate 43,745 downwards.
TCTCGGCGTACGGCAGCGGTCGGGACGGACACCGATGAGCCAGGACACTCTCAGCGGCGAGGACACTTCCAGCGGCCGGGGCACTCCCGCCGGCATCGGCTCCTCGCCTCCCGCTTCAAGGCCGGTCGGCCCATGGCGTACGGGCACGTGGCGTACAGGAATGTGGCGTACGGGCACATGGCTTACAGAAACGTGGCGTACAGGCACGTGGCGGCGGGGTCGGCTCGTCGCCGCTGCCGCCGTGCTCTGTGCCCTCGTCATGGCCCTCAACACCCGCGTTCCGAACGGCTTCGGCAACCTCGGCAGTCTGCTGCAGACGGTGCTGCCGTGGACGGGCCTGAGCGTGGTGGCGCTGTCGGCGGCCGCCGTGGCGCGCCGCTCCGCCCTCGCGGGCGTCGCTGTCCTCGTCCCCGCTGTCACCTGGTGCTCCCTGTTCGCGGGCACCTTCCTCGACAAGCAGTCCGGCGGTGGGGACTTGGTCGTGGTCGGCCACAACGTGCACGAGGGGAACCGCGACCCGCGTGGGACCGCGCGGGCGCTGTCCGCCGCGGGCGCCGACGTCGTGGCTCTGGAAGAACTGTCCCGTCCCGCCGTGGTGACGTACGAGCGCGAACTGGCGCGCACCTACCCGTACTCCGCGGTGCGCGGTGGCATCGGGCTGTGGAGCAAGCACCCGCTCCAGGCCGTGGAGCCGGTGGAGATCATGCCCTGGACACGGGCCCTGCGTGCCACGGTCGACACCCCGAAGGGGCCTGTTGCCCTCTATGCCGCGCACCTCGCTTCCGTACGTGTCCTGCCGAGCTCCGGATTCACCACGGAGCGCCGCAACGAGGCGGCCGCGAAGCTGGCCGATGCCGTCCGGGCGGAACGGCTTGCCCGGGTCGTCGTGGTGGGCGACTTCAATGGGACGACCGACGACTCGGCGCTGAGCCCTCTGACCTCCCAGCTGCGTTCGGCACAGCAGGAGGCGGGTGCCGGGTTCGGCTTCACGTGGCCGGCCTCGTTCCCGGTGGTCCGCCTCGACCAGATCATGGTCAAGGGGGTGACTCCGGTTTCCTCATGGACCCTGCCCGCCACGGGCAGCGACCATCTGCCGGTCGCGGCCTCCCTGCGCCTGTGACGCCGCCCTTACGGAACACGCGGTCTGCCGGGGGGGCGAACCGCCGCGTAGCTACGATTCGACCACCAGTCGCCAGGAAGACGTAGAAAGACTCAGGAAGCGCTCGAAGCCCCGGAAGGCAAGTTCTTGTCCGAATCTCCCGTCCCGAACCCGGTCAGCGTGCTCGTGGTCGAAGACGACGCGGTCATCCGCCGTGCCGTCCAACTGGCTCTCGAACGCTATGGGTACGAGGTCTCGGTCGCCGAGGACGGCCTTGGGGGCCTTGATGCGTTCCGGGCGGGGCAGCACGATCTGCTGATCCTGGACGTCATGCTGCCGGGGCTGGACGGCATCGGCCTGTGCCGACGCATTCGTGACGAGAGCCTTGTTCCGATCCTGATGATGTCCGCCCGGGGCGACGCTCTCGACGTCGTGTCCGGCCTCGAGGCCGGTGCCGACGACTACGTGGTCAAGCCGGTCGACATCGGCATCATGGTCGCCCGTATCCGAATGCTGCTGCGTCGTGCGACGTTCCACCCGGGGGCAGCGGCCCCCGCCAATCCCGATCCAGCCCCCGGCCCCAACTCCGGCTCCGGCTCCGGCCCCAACTCCGGCTCCGGCTCCGGCTCCGGCTCCGGCTCCGATACCGACAACGGCCCGCTCGTCTTCGGCGACCTGGCCATCGACCTGCGCGGACTGAATGTGAGCCGGGCCGGCGTGACGACCGTCCCCCTCACGCCCACCGAGCTGCGCCTGCTCCTGGCCTTCGCCGAGCACCCGGGCATCGTGCTCGACCGACGTCGCCTGCTGCGCGACGTCTGGGACTACGGCTGGGAGGGCGACACCCGGGTCGTCGACCTGTGCGTGGTGCGGCTGCGCAAGAAGATCGGCGCCGACCGCATCAAGACCGTCCGCGGCTTCGGCTACAAACTCTCCCCGTCCTGAAACGGCAGCCATGGGATTCCTCGACCCCCGCGCCCTGCGCTGGAAGATCGCCGCCCTGACGGCGGCCGCCTGCTGCGCGGTCGCCGCGGTCGTCGGTCTGCTCGTCCACCAGTCGACGCGAGAACACGGGCAACGGGCGGGACGCGACCGGGCCGTGACTCAACTGCACGTCGCCGAGCAGGAGTACGCCCGCACCGGCGAAAGGCCCGCGACCGCCGACCTCATGACGCGGGACGAGGTCCCCGAACCCCTGGCGCGCGATCTGGCAGGCCTGAGCGGAAACGGCGAGTACGCCCTTTGGTACGACGAGAAGCCGCCGAACTGGTACTGGATGTGGGCGGCCGTGCCCGTCGGCGACCGGGTGCTCGCCGTACGCACGGACATGAGCGCCGAGGTGCGCAGCCTCCAGCTCCTGGACCGGAGCATCGTCAAGTCCGTGCTCGCCGCCCTCGCCGTTGTCGTGCCCCTCGCCGCGCTCGCCACCGAGCCGATCAACCGGCGGCTGCGGCACGGCGCCCGTACCGCCCGCAGAATCGCGGACGGCGACCTCGACGCGCGCATCGGGCACCCCGGCCGGGCCCGCGACGAGATCACCGAGATGTCCGCGGCCATGGACGTCATGGCTGCCGCCCTCCAGCGGAGGCTGGAGTCGGAGCGGCGCTTCACCGCCGACGTGGCCCATGAACTGCGCACCCCTCTGATGGGCTTGGTCACCGCCGCCGGTCTGCTCCCCGAGGACGACGAGGCGGCGGATCTGGTGCGTACCGAGGTAGGGACGCTGCGCGGGCTGACCGAGGATCTCCTGGAGATCTCCCGCCTCGATGCCGGTGCCGAGCAGGTGCGGCTCGACGAGGTGCCGCTGGGCGAGTTGGTCGCCGACGTGGTCCGACGGGGCGGCGGCGCCGACGAGGTGCGCGTAGAGGGCGCGGACGTCGTGCGTACCGACCCGCGCCGGGTGGAGCGCATCGTCACCAACCTCGTCACCAACGCGCACCGGCACGGCGCGCCTCCCGTCCAGGTCACCGTCACCGGCACCCGGATCGCCGTACGCGACCACGGCGCGGGCTTCCCCGCCGACCTGCTGGCCCACGGGCCGCAGCGCTTCCGCACGGAGGCCGCCGAACGCGGACGCGGTCACGGGCTCGGGCTGACCATCGCGCTCGGCCAGGCCTCGGTCCTCGGCGCACGGCTGACCTTCGCCGACGCGCCTGACGGAGGTGCGGTCGCCACCTTGCGGCTCGCCCCCTCCCCCGAACTCGAGGGCCAGTGAGTTGAATCACGGTGCCTCGAATTAATGATTGAGTATCGGCTCCTGCGAATACCTATGGGCGCTCCGGCAGTTGCACACGTTTCAGCGTGCAAGCATCGCGACAAATACTTTCCAGCCGAGTTTTTCACTCGCGGGTGACGCGCCGTCAGCCCTCGACCACGGGAAGAGCCGTCCAACCGAGCCCAAGGGCCGACTTCGCACATTGGCCGGAAGGTTTCGGTGACGGGAAGCGGTTACACGGGCGGGAAATCGGGGCATTCGCGGTGCGGTAATGTCTTGGTCGCACTCCGTAGTTCCGGTGAGCCGCCCAGGACGGGAGTCCCAGGCAGGCCCGGCAGGCGGGTGCCACTCCAACCCACTCAGGCGACCTCCCCTCCAAGGGATTTCGCCGCCTTCGTATGCCGCAGAGCAGGAATTGATGCCCGTTCAACCATTGACGGAACTCATACGTTTCGTCCGTCGACAGTCGCCTTTCTACGCCGATCTCTATGCGGGAGTTCCGGAGAATGTAACTGAGCTCACACAGCTTCCGGTCGTACCCCAGGCCGAGTTCTGGCGGGCCAACACGCCGCGCGACAATCGACTTCTGACCGGTCCCCTCGACGAAGCCGTGGTCTTCAAGAGCGGCGGCACGACCGGCTCGCCGAAGTTCTCCTTCTACACCCGTGAGGAATGGCGGGAGTTCACCGGCGCTTTCGGTGCCGGGCTCCTGGAATCCGGGCTGCGCCCCGGGCATCGGGTCGCCGACCTCTTCTACGCCGGAGAGCTGTACGCCAGCTTCTCCTTCGTCCTCGACTCGTTGCACCGCTCCCCCGTCTCCAACGTCCGGCTGCCGATCGGCGGCGCCGCGCCCCTGGAGTCGACGGTGCACACCCTGGAGCAGTTCGACGTGGAGGTGGTCGCGGGGACGCCGACCACGCTGTGCGCCCTGGCCGACCATCTCGTCGCCGCCGGGCGGCAACTCCCACGGGTGGAGCTGCTCCTCTTCGGCGGGGAAAGCCTCTACCGGGACCAGGAGCCGCTGCTCGCCCAGGCGTTCCCCAACGCCCGCCCGCGCTCGGTGGGTTACGCCAGTGTCGACGCGGGGCTGCTGGGGTGCGCCGTGCCGGGGCCCGACTCGCGCGTGCACCGCGCCTTCACCCCGTACTCCACCGTGGAGATCCTCGACGAGGAGAGCGGCGAACCGATCACCGAAGCGGGGGTCCCGGGCAAGGTCGTGGTCAGTGACCTGCGCCGACGGCTGATGCCCGTGCTGCGCTATCCGGCGGGCGACCGCGCCGAGTGGACCGGCACCGGCCCCGGGCACTTCCGCATCCTGGGCCGCTCGCAGGAGGGCGTCCGCGTCGGGCCCGTCTCGCTGTACACCGAGGACGTGCAGGACCTCGTCCGCGGCGCCGATGTCGCGGGACGGGTGACCGGGGTGCAGCTGGTGGTGCGCCACTGGGACGGGCGGGACGGCCTGCGGCTGCGTCTCGCCGGCGACGGGGACACGGCCGGGCGCGACGACCTCGCCGAGGCGATCCGCAAGCAACTCCTGGCCGACCGGGCGTCGTTCGGCGACGCGGTCGACGCCGGGCACATCCATCCGCTGTCGGTGGAATGGGTGCGCCACGGCGAGCTGGCCGTCAACTCGCGCTCGGGCAAGCTGATCCGCGTCGTGGACGAACGGATGGTGTCATGACCGCGCCCTGCAGAACCGGCAGCGGCGGTGCGCCGGCATCCCGCGGACAGCTTCCCGTGGTGCTGCGCAACCCCGCCTTCGGGGCGGTCTGGGCCGCTCAGGTCCTCACCCAGGCGGCGTCCCGGATGTTCCAGGTCGGCGTGGTGTGGTGGCTGGTCAGCCAGGCCGCGGGCGCCGACCGGGGTCTTGCCTCCGGGGCCTTCCTCGCGGTCTCCACGCTGCCCGCTGTGGTCCTTGTCCCGCTGGTCGCGCGGATCGTCGCCCGCTGTCCGCACCGCAGTGTGCTCGCGGGCGCGGCGGCCGTGGCGGGTCTTGTCGCCACCGCGACAGCCACCTGGACGTACGCGGCGCAGCCGCCCACCGGCATGGTCTACGGCGCGGCCCTGCTCCTCGCGGGCTGCCAGGCCCTCTTCGACCCGTGCCTGACCACCTCGGTGCCCGAACTGGTCGAGGACGCCGACATCGAGGCCGCGACCGGCTTCGAACTCGCCACGCAGTCCCTGGCCGGGCTCGCCGGCGGGCTGCTTGGCCCGCTGCTGGTCGACGCCTGGGACCTGGCGGGCATCGTCGCCGGGTGCGCGGGCGCGTACCTCGCCGCGGCCGTGCTCGTCGCGCTGACCCGCTTCCCCCGGACCGCCGAAACCCTTGCCGCACACGCCCCGGGCGATGTGCCGCAGCGGCGTACGCTGCGGCACATCCTGGGTGAACTGCCGTTCATCCGGCAGGTGTTGCTCTGCTTCGCCGCGGCGAACGTCTTCACCACGGCCGTGTTCGTCGTGATGCCGCTGTACACCCGCTCGGTGCTGCACGGGCAGGGATCGACGGTCGCCGCGCTGGAGGCGGCTCTGGGCGTGGGAACCCTGCTCGGCTCCTTCACCGGAGGTCGCCTTCCGGGCTCCCCGACCGCGGCCGGCGGAACCTGCCTGGCTCTGATGGCGCTCGCGCTGGGGATGCCGGGGCTGGTGCCGGGCCTCGCCGTGGCCCTGGTGTCGCTTGCCCTTGCGGGCTGGTGCGTCGGCGTGATCGGCGTACGCTTCGTCGCTCTGTTCCAGCGGTCGGTCCCGGCCGCCGACAAGCCGGGGTTCTTCGCGGTGATGCAGGCCCTGCTGGGCGCCACCTTCCCGCTGTCCTCGCTGGTCTTCGGGGTGCTCGGCGACCACCTGGGGGCGCGCTGGCTCTGCCTGGTCCAGGGCGTGGGTCTGGCTCCGGTCGCGGTGGCCCTGTTCCTGCTCGGGCGGCGAGGGCGCATGACCGCGCAGGACGGGACTGCGATGCCCTGCGCGTCGGCACCGGAGAGCTCCCAGGACATCTGCGTCGACACCGCCTCCCTCGAAGGTGCCCGATGACCGTCACCATCGCCCCCGCGGCACTCCAGGACATCGCGGAACTGCGGCAGTTGTACTTCGACGTGTACGGCCACGGGTACCCGGTGCCCCTGGGCAGCGACCCGGCGGTGATGCGCCGGCTGATCACCGACCCGCACACCCACTGGCTCACCGCCCGCCTGGCGGGGACCGGGGAGCTCGCGGGCTCGGCGGTCGTCCAGACCGACCCGGGCAGCCGCATCGGCAAGCTCGTCGGCCTCGCGGTCCACCCGGACCGCCGCCGCGGCGGCCTTGCCGGACGCCTCACCGGCGCGGTGTGCGCCGCGGCATGCGCCACCGGCCGTCTGGACTCGGTGTACGCCACCGTGCGGATGGTCACCGAAGGTCCCCAACACGTCGTGGTCCGCAACGGGTTCAGGCCGCTCGGCCTGCTGCCCAACGCCGCCGAGGTGGCGGGCTGCGAGAGCCTCGGCCTGTTCGCCCGCTTCGCCGACGGGGTGCTGGCCCGGCGCGAGAAGGTCACCCGGGCGCCCGCCGCGCTCGGCCCGCTGCTCGCCGCCGCCGAGAACAGCACCGGCGTCCCCTACGGCACGGTGCTGCCCTCGGACACGCTGGGCTCGGCGCGTCCCGAGGGCCCGGCCGCTCCGCCGACCGCAGACCTGGAAGTGGTCGGCGCGCCCGGCTTCGTACGCCGTCGCTTCCTGGAGCTCTTTCCCGACCCGGCAGGGCGCTACTACCCGCTGCACGCGCCCAACGCCGTACTGGTGCCGCCGGACGGCGCGTTCGAGGCGTACGTGGATCTCGACCCGGTCGCCGGGAGCTGTGCGCTGATCGCCGTGCACCCCTACCCGGCTGCGGTCACGCAGGCCCTGGAGCCCTTGATGGCGACGGTCTCCCGGGCCGGCGCCGACTACGTCGAGACGCTCCTTCCGCTGTCCGACACCGCGAGCCTGACCGCCTTCCTGGCCGCGGGTTTCGTCCCCAGCGCCGTCTATCCGGCCATGCGCCGCATCGGCGAGCGCTTCCACGACTACGTCGTGCTCTCCCGCACGAGCCGCCAGATCGACTTCCGGTCCCTCGCCGTCGGCGGGCCGCTCCAGCCCTATGTGAGCGCCTACCTGACGGCCTGGGCCGCCACCTATCTGCCCCGTCACGAGGTCACCCTGTGAACACCGACACCACCCCCTATCTCGCCCCTGTCCAGGTACCGGACCCGCAGGCCCTGGCGCATGTCCAGCGGTTGTGCGACCTGGCCGAGCCGTACGTCCAAGGGCCGGACACCGACGCGCTGTTCGCGGCCGCCATGGCCGAGGCGAACGACTGCCACGCGGCCCGCTCGCCGTTCTTCCGCTCGCTGCTCGCCGACGCCCCGGAAGTCCCGGCGCCGACGGTGGGCGCGGGCGTCCGCACCCCGCTGATCCATGCCAACTTCTTCAAGCGCCACGAGGTGCTCTCCGTCCCGCGCGACGACGTCTTCCTGCATCTGACGTCCTCCGGCACCACCGGCCAGAAGTCACAGATGTTCTTCGACGAGTGGACCATCCGCTCCGCGCAGCGCATGGTGGCCCGGATCTTCGACCACTACGGCTGGATCACCCCCGACCAACCCGTCAACTACCTGCTCTACAGCTACGAACCGGCCCCGAGCATGAAGCTCGGCACGTCCTTCACCGACAACTACCTGTGCGACTTCGCCCCGGCCAAGGGCGTCACACACGCGCTGCGGCACACCGGCGAGGGTCACGAGTTCGATGTGTACGGCTGCATCAGGGCGCTGCGCCAGTACGCGGAGGAGGGCCTGCCCGTCCGCATCCTCGGCTTCCCCGCGTTCCTGCACTTCACCCTGGAGCGGATGCGCGCTCAGGGGCTGCCGCCGATCGAGCTGCCGTCGGGCTCCCTGGTGGTCCTCGGCGGCGGCTGGAAGGGGCACGCCGACCGGCAGATCGGCAAGGCGGAGTTCTACGCGCGTGTAACCGAGCTCCTCGGCGTCGAACCGGAGCGGATCCGGGACACCTTCGGCTCGGTGGAACACTGCGTGCCCTACATCGAGTGCGCCGAGCACCGGTTGCACGTGCCCGTCTGGTCGCGGGCCGCGGTGCGCGAAACCCGCACCCTGCGTCCGCTGGGGTACGGGGAGCGCGGCTTCCTGCATCTGGTCTCGCCGTACATCACCTCCGTACCGGCGCAGAGCGTCGTGATGGGCGACCTCGCCTCGCTGCACCCCGCCGAGGAGTGCGGATGCCCGCTACCCACACCGTGGTTCACCGTCCACGGGCGCGCCGGGGTGAGCCGCAACCGCAGCTGCGCGGTGGCCGCGGCCGAGCTGTTGAAGGGGCGTGCGTGAGCACCGTGACGACCATCAAGACGACGAGCAGCAGGGAAGCGACCTCCGTAGTGACCAGCGAACTCCATTTCTGGCAGGGCGAGTTCATCGACGACACCGAGGCCTCAGCCCGTCTCGCGGATCTCCCCGGCCTGGTCGAGCGAGCCCTCGCCGAGCCGCTGCCCACCGAGACCGTCCTGAGCGCGTGTGCCGCGCTCAGCGCCGCGCTGGGCGACTCCGGGAATCCTGTACGGGATCGGCTCGCCGCCCAACTGTCCTTGTCCACCGGCGACTTCGCCGAGGCGCAGGCGATCCTCACCGAGCTGTCCGCCGCACTCGCCAGGCCCGCCCTGGAACGCAAGCTCCGGCGCGAGCTGGGCGGCACGGCACCCGATCGGCTCACCCGGCCCGATGCCCGCGAGACCGTCTTCGAGGCGTGGGCCCCGGTCGGTCTGCTGGCACACATCGCCCCCGGCAACGCGGCGGCGGTCGCCCCGCTGAGCGTCGTCGAGGGCCTGCTGACCGGCAACGTCAACGTACTCAAGATCAGCAGCAGCGACTCCCCGCTCGCCCTTCACCTGCTCGCCGAGCTGGCGGCCGCCGACCCCACCGGCACGCTCGCCCGCCGCGTCGTCGCCCTGCGGTTCCCGTCCGCCCGCCAGGAGTGGCTGCGGCTGATGTGCGCCCCCGCGGACGCGATCGCCGTGTGGGGCGGCGAGGACGCGGCGGCCTCCGTCGCCGAACTCGCGCCGCCGGGCTGCCGGTTGGTCGAGTGGGGGCACAAGATCTCCTTCGCCTATCTGACCCGCGAGGCCTGGCAGGACCCGGCGTCCCTGGCGGCCCTGGCCGCGGACGTCTGCCGCCTGGACCAGCAGGCGTGCTCCAGCCCTCAGGTGATCTATCTGGACACCGAGGACACCGAGGAGGTCTTCGCCTTCGCCGAGGACTTCGCGCCGGTCCTCGCCAAGGCCTCGGCCACCGCCCTTGCCACCGGGGCCGGAACGGTCGCGGACCTGAGCCCCGCCGAGCAGGCCGAGATCACGACCACCGAACTCCTCGCCCGCCTCGAAGAGCATCTGGGCCTGACCAAGGTCGTCGCCGCCGAGGACGGCACCTGGCGGGTCCTGGCCGACACCCGGCCCGCGCTCACCGCGTCGCCGCTGAACCGCAGCGTCTGGGTCAAGCCGCTGCCCGCCCGGGACATCACCGCCACGCTGCGGCCGATGCGCCGCTATCTCCAGACGGTCGCCGTCGGCGGCGGCCGCGCCGACATCGCCCGGCTCTCCCGCGCCCTGCTGACGGCGGGCGCACTGCGCGTCACCCCGGTCGGCGCCATGCTGGACGGCTACGACGGCGAGCCGCACGACGGCGTCTACGCCCTCCAGCGCTACAGCCGCCGCGTCAGCGTCCGGGCCGACGACGCCTTTGCGACCACCGGATGTCTGGACGACCTCGTCGCGGCCACCCCGTCGCCCGCGCCGCCGACCGGCCCCCTCCTCGACAAGGCGGACGTGCAGCGGCAGTTGGCCACCCTGGCACCCGAACACGCCCACCTCCACTTCCGCAGCGGCGGCACCACGGGCGCCCCGGCCCTGTCCCTGTTCACCAACCACGACTACGACACCCAGATGCGGGCCGCCGCGCACGGCCTGCTCGCCGCAGGCTTCGACCCGGCCCGCGACCGTGCCGCCAACCTCTTCTACTGCGGCGGCATGTACGGCGGGTTCATCAGCTTCTTCTCCATCCTGGAGCGGCTGAACGCGACCCAGATCCCCCTGGCGGCGGGCGGCGACCACGCCGCGGTCGCCGAGGCCCTGGTGACCCACCGCGCCGACGCGGTCTTCGGCATGCCCTCCTACCTGTGGCAGCTCTTCCACTCCCAGAGCGAACTGCTGCGCTCCTACGGAGGCATACGCAAGGTCTTCTACGGCGGCGAGCACTTCACCGCCGAGCAGCGCCGGATCCTCACCGACACCTTCGGCGTCGAGGTCATCCGCTCCGCCTCCTACGGCAGTACGGACCTGGGACCGCTCGGCTACCAGTGCACGCACGCCGAGGGCGCGGTGCACCACGTCCTGTCGGATCTGCACACCCTGGAGATCCTGGACCCGCAGGAGGACCGACCGGTGACGGCGGGTCAGCCGGGCCGCCTGGTCTTCACCAGCCGCACCCGCGCCGGCCAGCGCCTGGATCGCTACCAGATCGGCGACCTGGGCCGCGCGGTGGAGGGAGTCTGCCCGTGCGGCAGTCACGCCCCGCGCATCGAACTCCTGGGCCGCTACGGCGATGTGGTGCGCGTGGGTACGTACTTCTACAACTACCGCCGCTTTGTGGAGTGCGCGCAGGAACAGTTGGGCTACCGCGGCGAGCTGCAGCTGGTCCTGAGCAGCAAGGCCGCCCGCGAGGACCTGACCGTGCGCCTGGACCGCGCGTACGCCACGGATCCGGAGCGTGCGCGCGCCGCGTTCCTGTCGGCCATCCCTGAACTCGGCGCGGCGGTCACCGAGGAGGAGCTGCTGACGTGCGCGGTCGAGATCGTCGACGGTGAGGACCTCGAACGCACCGCGGGGAGCGGCAAGTTGCGTACGGTGATCGATCTCAGGGCGACTTCGGCGTGATCGCGGCCGGGCCGGGGCGAGCACGGCCCCGGCCCGGCTGCCTCAACCGCTGAAATGCTCCGCTAGAGCTGTCCCGCAAGAGCCTTTCCGCAGGCGCACGGAGAGTCGAACCGTTTGATGTGTCCGACGAATTCCTGGCAGTGTTCGCCGATCCAGGACATGGCCTGGGACTTGATTCGGGGGTTTTCCGCCAGGAAGCTCTTTCCGCACCGCTCGCTCTTCTCCTTGCTCTCGGATGCGCAGGGATCCTTCGCAAGGGCATCGGCCACGCACTTGGCCATCACCTTTTCCAGGTAATCGAAGTCGGGCTTCCCCCGCGCTGCGTCGACTTCCCGCTTCGCGCAGGCGACGACCTTCTCCTTGACGTCCTCTGACAGGACATCCTTGCACCATGCTTCGGCCTTCTCCTGTGCGCCCTTCCCCTCGCGCATGAGGTCGGGGATGTTGCACGCCGGGGATGCCGACGTGTTCGGCGGCGGTGCCTGAGCGAACGCCGTTGCCGGAGCCGTCAGCAACGCGGACGCGAGAACAGTGGAGGCGAGTACGGAACGAGTCGGGCCTGGCATGCGTCTTTCCTCTCTTGCATCCCCCCGGGTGACCGCAGCCAGTCAATTTGATGAACGCGCCGCCGGGCTCGTGACACGAGCGGCGTACGAGTGACGCTCAGGATTCTCGTCAGCGGTGGTGACCACCACGGGCTCGGTGCGGCCACGTTCCTTCAGGAGCCATCCGCCGACAGATGGCCGAGGTGTGCGTCCCGCACCTCGGCCGTCTGCCCCTGCACCAGCAGGAACATCGCCTCGCGAGCCAGCCGTTGCGCACGGCTGTCCAGGGACATGGCGCGGCCGCCGCCGGCCACCAGGGCCGCCGTCGTCGCCGTCCGCATCAGGTCGTACGCGCGCGCCTTGGCCGCCAGCCGTTCCTCGACGCGCTCGTACGGCACCGGGTGGTCGGCCAGCGCGTACGCCTGCCGTCTGACCTCGTCGAGGCGGGCTCGCAGGGCGTGGGCCGTCTCCTTCTCGACCGGGCCGCCATCGAGGAGGCGGAGTGCGGACTCGGTGATGCCGAACAGGGCCGGTGAGGCGTTGGTGTTCTTGGGGCGATCGGTCGCGGCCCATGTCTCGTACGGCGCCCTCAGCGCCACGGCGTCGTCGGGCAGCCGGAGTCCGTCCAGGTCCAGCGACACGGTGCGCGAGGCGCCGAGCGCGGCGAGGCGCATCGGCTCCGACGGGCGCAGTCCCCGCTGTGCCCGTGCTTCGGTGAAGGCGAAGAGCGCCTCGTCCGCGTCCGTCACCCCGGCCAGCAGCATGACGTCGTTGAGCCCCCAGCCCGTGTACCAGGGCACCCGCCCGTCGAAGCGCCAGCCGCCGCGGTCCCGGGTGACGCGCACGGGGACACGCGGGTACGCACGCAGGTGGGCGTACGCCACCCCGGACAGCAGCTCACCGCGCGCCAGCGGGCCCAACAGCCTTTCCTGTACGGGCAGTTCACTCTGGGCGAGAGTCATGACCGGTGTGTGGTGCTGGGTCTGCACGAACCACGTCGAGCAACAGGATCCCGCCAGGATCTCGGCGATCTCACGTGCCACCGCTGCAGGTGCCGCCGAACCGCCGTACTCCACCGGTGCGCTCACGCCGAGCAGCCCCGACCGCTTGATCGCCTCGATGCTGCTCGCCGGAACGCCTTCCTGGTCGACGCGTTCGGCGATGGGCGCGAGCACGTCGGACGCGAGCCGGTGCGCTCGGGCGACTAGCGGGTGCGGGGTCGGACGGGGATGCGGGTGCGGGTGCGGGTCCGGGGCGATGGCCATGGAAAAGATCTTCCAGTGTCGGAGGGCCGGTGTCGATCCGGCCGTCTTCTGCGCGGATCGCTCCCCGGACAGCCGGATTCCGACTGGCCGGTAAGAGGCCTTCGGCCCTGACTGTCGCGGCCGCGGTGCACGACCATCTCAGGCGACAGGAGCGGAAGCCGTCGGCGGCTTCCGCCTCTCCCGCATCGAGAGGTGCCACACATGCGTCCATTCCGTCGCGCTCTGGCCACCGCGGCAGTCTCATCGGCGTTCGTCGTGACGGCGGGGGTGGCTCTGCCCGCCTCGTCCACCGAGGGGAAGTCGACGCCTCCGGTCATCGAGGAGGTCGCCGAGGGCAGGCAGCGGGGTTCCGTCCGCGTCGATGTCGGCGGCCCCGCCCAGGTCAACTACCGGAAGATCACCCTCCCGCCGGGTGCGAGCACGGGGCGGCACTGTCACTACGGCCAGGTGATCGGGGTGGTGAAGTCGGGACGGCTCACGCACTATGCACCGGTGCATCCCGGCGGAGTGCGCACGTACAGGGCGGGCCAGTCGATCGTCGAGGGCAGTGGTTACGTCCACGAGGGCCGGAACGAGGGCAAGCGGGATGTGGTCCTCTGGGTGACGTACGTGACCCCGGAGGGAAAGCCGCTCGCCGAGCCCGATCTGAGCAGGTGCGAAGCCTCGCTGGCTTGAAAGTGATCTTGGAATGATCACCGGACGCTTCACGACATGTATACATTCCCTGTGAATTTCCGCAGTTTGCTTACGTCCTCCTCCGCCCTGACGATCCTGGTCACGGGCCTCATCGCCGGCCCCGCCACCGCGGCCGAACAGGCCGCACCCCCGCAGGACAACACCCTGTGCATATACAGCACCGAGACCACCGAAAGGACCACCGGCGGCTACGTCTGGGACGTGGGAACCCGCGCCTACGACGTCTGGAACTCCAAGGACTTCAAGGCCAAGTACGGTCAGCTCTCCTACTCCGAGCAGATGAACAAGCTGCTGTACGAACTGAACGTCAGCCAGCACGTCTTCGGCCACAGCTGGCTCGTGCACTTCAACGACCACGGCGCGTTCAAGCGCAAGCTCGCCACGGGTGAGACCGCGCGCTACGACACGTACTCCTTCCAGCCCCAGGACCCCGACGGCCTCAACGGCGACGGCAGCGCGGTGGACGGCATGTCCATCAACTACACGGGCTACGACATCAACGCGCCCGGCAAGCCCCTGGTCGAGTGGGACCGGCCGAGCCGCAAGCAGGACCGTGAGGGCGCGTACGCTCCGCGCGCGGCCCGCTGCAAGACGCTCAGCGCGCCCCAACAGGCCGCGTTCGAGCGGGAGATCGAGCGGCGCAAGCAGGCCGACGAGAAGTACACCCTGCTGCCCAGCTGGAACTACTTGCTGACCGGCGGCTGGGCCGGCACCCCGGCCAGGAACTGCACGACCTTCGCCCTCCAGGTGTGGGACACCACGATGGCGAACTCCCCTTCCGAGCAGATCGATCCGAGCACGCGACTGCCCGCGGCCGATCTCAACCGACTGGGCGCCAAGGTCCCCTCGGACCTCACCCAGAGCGAGTTCTCGGCCTGGATCCCGGCGCTGGCCGGCAAGTGGATCTACGAGAAGAACGGCAACCGGCAGGAGAACGCCGAGGTACCGCGCTTCTCGGACGACATCCTCACTCCGGCGCGCGGCTGACCCGACTGCCGTTGGCGGAGTCGCTCTTGACGGACCCTCGCACGTGACGCGGCCCTCACCACGAAAGAAGTGGTGAGGGCCGCAGACACGTGACGGTTCCACGGCGAAGGACCCCTTTTCCAGCCGAAGCCGTCTGCGAGGGACCATTGCTGGTCCCTGAGCGGACGCCAAGGGCAGCCTGTCCAAGGCCACCCCGCCGAACCCGCCGGGCAAGACCACCTACACCTACGACGGCCTCGGCCTTCCGGCACGGTGAAGTACGTACAACAAGGCCAACAACCTTGAGACCCTCACCGGCGCGCAGGGCAAGAAGACGGCGTCAGCGCCTTCACGAAACCGGCCGGTGGGGACACGGTCGGGATGTGGGGCGACGCTGCCGGATTCATCAGCGTCGGCATGTTCTTCATCTTCTGCACCAGGCTCCTGAACATCTTCGCCCTGTTGGGGGTCGTGCTCTTCACCATCATGACTCTGTCCTTGGGGAAACCTCGCGCCTGGTTCGTCGTCGCAGGATTCATCCTTCTCTGGGCATGGTTCACCTTTATCCTGAGGCGCGTGAAGGAGGGGCAGCCGTAGCCAGAGGAATGTCACGCCGGGACCGGCTGCCTCACAGGCGGCCGGGACTCGCTCCGGCCATCGAAAGGACCTCATGTCGACCGTCGTCGTTGTCGGTGCGGGAATCGTCGGTGCCTCGGTGGCCTACCACTTGGCGTGTCGGGGTGTCCCGGTCACCCTGCTCGAACAGGGGGCGGCGCCGGCCGCCGGGGTCACCCGAGACTCCTTCGCGTGGGTCGGTGAGTCCGGACGCGACTGGCCCGGCGGAGCGCAAGACCTGCGCGAGTACGTCCTGGCGGACTACCGACGCCTGGAGGCGGAGCTGCCCGGCGTCTCCATCCGCCGGACCGGCTCGCTGAGTTGGGGAGGAGCTCCGGCTCAGGCGTCACGGCTGGGGCCCGGTCAGTTCCGCGTCGGGCGACGTGACATCGCCGACCTGGAACCCAACCTCCGAAGCCCTCCGGACCAGGCGATCCACATCCCCAGCGACACCGGTGTCGACGCAACGGCGTTGACCCACGCACTCGTCGCCGCAGCCGGTGCCCACGGAGCAACCGTGCACTACGACACTGCCGTTACCTCGCTGCACATGTCGGGGGAACGCGTTGCGGGGGTGCTGTCGTCGACCGGCCCCCACGCCGCCACAACTGTCGTGCTCACTGCCGGAACAGGCATCTCCAAGCTCTGCGAGCCGCTGCCGACCGAGCTGCCCGTCGCCGCCTCCCCTGCCACCCTCGCGCGGATCACGGCACCGCCCGGCCTGGTCAAGACCGTCGTGGCCCGCCCCGATTTCGAGGTCCGTGAGGTCCGGGACGGCGACCTCTTGCTGGTGCCGCGTGTAGAAGACCACGCGGCACCCCTTGAGCGGGCCGTACAAGCCGCACTCCGTCGCTTTCGGACGGCCTTCCATGGCGGCGGCGACCGGTGTCGCCTGCTGGGCTACCGCACCGGCATCCGCCCCATTCCCGCACACGGGCCCCTCATCGGATACGCGACACAGGACCGAACCGTCTACGTCGCCGTCATGCACTCCGCCGTCACCCTGGCGCCCACCGCCGGCCGGCTCATCGCGGACGAACTCGCCACCGGCAGACCCGCACCCGAGCTCCGGCGGTGCCGCCCACGCACCAACTGACGTCCCTGTTCGGCGGATTGGTCCTCTGGAGCCCTCTGCGCTCACCGCCGTGACCTTCTCCTGCTACCGCCGCCACTCGGCGGACGAGCCGACTAACGCGCCACGCGGTAGCGGAGGTACACGACCCTCGAGCTGAAGGTGCGGGTCTCGACGAGTTCGAGGTCCACCTGGCGCTCGTGCCGGGGAAAGAACGGAATGCCACCGCCGACCAGCACCGGGTAGACCATGACTTGGTACTCGTCGATCAGACCGGACGCGGCCGCCTCGGCGGCGAGAGTCGCTCCGCCGATCGCGATGTCCCCCTCCCCCGGCTCGGCCCGCAACCGCTCGATCTCCTCCGCCAGGCCGCCGGAGGCCAGGCGGGCAGCGCCCCGCACCGCCGACAGCGTGGTGGAGAACACCACCTTGGGGAGCGGATTCCAGAGCGCGGCCCACTCCAGCTTGTCGAGCGACGGGTCCTGGTCGGCGGTCTCCCAGTACAGCATCGTCTCGTACAGCCGTCGTCCCAGCAGGTGGACGCCGACCTCTTGGATCTCGTCGATCCAGAAGCGGAAGACATCGTCGTCGGGCACCGTCCAGTCGAAGCCACCGTCCGGTCCGACGATGTAGCCGTCCAGTGAGACGCTCATCGAGTACGTCACTTTGCGCATCAGAAGCCCTCCTCGGCGACGGGTTCGACAGTACGACCGCCGGATGCCGCAGGACTCATCGCGGCTCGCGGAATCCTCTGTCTCGTGTCTCGGAGATGAGGGCTCAAAGGTGGCCGCCAAGCCCCTCCGGGAGTTCCCGTGCATC
Organism: Streptomyces sp. NPDC041068; assembly: GCF_040647455.1. Classification (NCBI taxonomy): domain Bacteria; kingdom Bacillati; phylum Actinomycetota; class Actinomycetes; order Kitasatosporales; family Streptomycetaceae; genus Streptomyces; species Streptomyces sp. NPDC041068. Next base: position 26,506 of record NZ_JBEZCG010000023.1, on the reverse strand, counting down.
AGCGTCTTCACGCGACTCGCCGACCTCTGTTGCTCCGCCCAGCTGGGCGATCACGGCACGTTCGACGGACACGTCAGCCGATTTCCCCCTCATTCGAAAGGTCGCGTGCTGGCGAGTGGGCTAGTGGCGGTAGCGTCGTATGTCCTCGGCGTCCTCGTGCCTGCCGGCGAGTTCCAGTTCTGAGATCAGTTGGGGGATCGTGCCGGGATAGCGGTGCTGCGCGGCGGCTTGGAGTACGGCGGTCGAGAGGTCTCGGCGGGCGCCGCTCAGTTGCCTGAGGACGCTGATCAGGTCGCTGGTCGTGCGGAGTGCGCAAGCCCGGATCACCTCGCGCGCGTCGCTTTCACCGTCGACGCGGGCCATCCCGCTGGTGCGACGGAAGGCGTCCACCACCGAGGCGACTTCGGAGGCGCTGCGGCGTTGCCCGGCACCGACGAGCAGGGTGTGCGCCTCCTGGAGCATGCCTTCCTGGCGGAGGTAGGAGATCAGGACCGGGATCTCGTCCGCCGCCGCATCCCCGCCCACGGACAACAGTCGGTCGACCCATGAGGTGTCCCCTGTGTCGTGTGCCGCCTTCACCTGATCGGCAAGGGCGATGACAGCCGGCGGGATCTCCCTCTCGTAGCCATGCAGTGATGGGTCGGCCGAAGCGGTCGCCGTGGTACTGGCGGGGGTGCTCTCACCGCTTCCTGCCGCGACCGTGCTTTCGGCGTGTTCCATCCGGTCCAGGGTTTCCGCCAGTTGTTGTTGGAGGCGGGCCATCTCGACCTCCGCCATCAGGCGCCTGTCGCGTTCGGAGGCGAGTTCCTCCTTGTGCTGGTCGACCTGCCGGGCCAGCGCCTCCCTCTCGCGGGCCGTCTGCCGGCGGAGCCCTTCGGCCGCTGCCATCCACTGCTGCTGGTGGTGCTCGTGCTCCAACTCGGCAGCGCGCAGCACGCGTTCGGCAGTCGCCTTCTCCATCTTCAGCGTTTCGACCTGGTCGGTGAGTGCGGTGATCTGGGCATGCAGGCGTTGGACGGTCTCGTGGTGTTCCCGCAACTTCGCCCTGGTCTTGGCCTCTTCCGCGGCCCAGGCACCGCGTTCTTCGGCCAGCTCGTCCCGTAGGTCGGCGATGTACTGCTCTTTGTCGGTGAGCCGCTCCTGCAGGTCGTACACGCGGGAGGAGGCTCGTTCGACCTCTTCGCTCAGCTGCTTGAGGCCGATCGTGGCCCGGGTGAGCTCGACGATGTTGTCCTGCAACCTCTCGTCGCTGCTCTGGGCGAGGCCCAGAGCCTTGGCCGCCTGCTCCTCCGCTTCTTGCAGCTGCCTCCTCGTCTCCCGCAGTTCCCCGGCTCGGACCAGCAGCCGCTTCTCCCCCTCGAGCGACTGCCACAGTGCCTCGATCTTCTCCGTCCGCTCCTGGCTCAGGGGCTCCAGCCTGCTGCCCGGCCGGTCGGCCTTCGCCGCGTAGTACTGCCGCACCTGCTCGACCGCCTCGCGCTGCAGCCTTCTGCGGCCGGCCAGCATGTGCGACACGTGGCTGCCCGACTTCCGCAGCGTGCGCGCCATCACTTCCAGGGTCAGACCGCTGCGCTCGTACAGGTCGCGCACGATCAGCAGGAGCTCGCGCTGGGCTCCTTGTATCTCGTCGGACAGCGGCTTCAACTTCTGTGCGCCCTCGTCGTCCTCGTCGGGCTCCCGCGGTGACAGCGCGTCCATCGACTACCCCCATATTTCGCTTGCGGGGGCCTGACAACCTGCCTTGCGGGGCTTCAGGCAACCCGGAAAACGTCCGCAGAGTTGAAGAGCGATCGGAGGAGATCTCGGCCACGTCGGGCGAGCTTCGTCCTACTGACAGCTTGATGCATCGGCGCTGTGGCTGTCAGGGGACGAACGCCCTTTGCCGTGGCTCCGAGCCAAGCAAAAGGAGAGAAGTGAACCAGAACCCTCCCCCCGAGCCCCACCATCACCTGCTGACCCCTCGCGCCGCACTGGTGATCCTGCTCGCGGTGCTCACAGCGCTCGGCGTGGGCGCCCTGACCGTTGCGGCCGGCCAGGAACTGGCCGAAGCCGTTCTCGCGGGAGGAGGCGCGCTGGGCGCCTCGCTGCTCCTGTTCAACCAGGTGATCGGAGACGACGAATGAGCCGCGGCCGGTGCGGAGCGGGGAGCGCCGAGCGTGCTGTGGCAGGCCGTGCGGCCGCCCCTCCATCGCGTCTCGGTCCTGGAAGCCCCGCCCACCAGCTCGGCAGAGCTCGGCCGGTACGCTGCCGTCGCAGCGCCGGTTCCCTTTCGCCTCGGATCATCAGGAGCACCGCCATGTCCACGGCCGCGGTCCGCCCGTCGTTACTCCTCGTCCACGGCTCCTGGCACCGCTCCACGTGCTGGGCCGCCCTGCAGGACGCCCTCGCCTCCGACGGATGGCAGTCCCACGCGCTCGACCTGCCCAGTGTCGGCCCGCAGTCCGACCCCACTGCCGGTATGCACGACGACGCCGAGGAGATAGCCGCGCGTCTGCGGAAGATCGACGGCCCCGTGGTCGTCATCGCCCATTCCTACGGCGGTATCCCGGCCACCCAGGCAATCACCGACGCGACGAACGTCGTCCACCTCGTCTACCTAGCGGCCTATGTGCCGGCGGAGGGTGAGAGCCTCAACACCATCCACGGCTTCCCCACCCCCTCGGAGGAAGATCTCAGCGGCACCGCTCCCGTCGTCTTCGACGACCCCCGCACGTCACTGTACGGAGACCTGCCCGACGACCGGGCCGAGCACCTCGTCCGCCAACTCCTGGAGCAGAGCGTGCGGGCGTTCCAGCAGCAGGTGACGCACGCTGCCTGGCGGAACGTGCCCTCCACCTACGTGCTCTGCGAAGGCGACCAGGCACTCCTGCCCGCACTGCAGGAACAGATGTCCGCACGCGCCTCGCACGTCGAACGGATCGGCACAGGACACTCGCCCTTCCTGTCCGCACCCGCCGAACTGGCCGCCCTCCTCGGCGACATCGCCTCCACCGAAGCCTGTGACCGCGCACGCCGGTGACGGACGGTCTGGTCGTCGGCCGGTCTCAGAGGGGCTGGTCGAACGGGCCGAGCAGCCAGTTGCCGGGTGCCTTCGGGTCGGCGCTCAAGTAGAACTCGGTGATGGCGGCCCTGAATTCGGCATGGCTGAGCGAACCGTCTCCGTCCCGGTCGAGCAGGCGGAACGCCTCCTCGGAGTGCACCGGGGGAATGCCCAGAGCGTCGTACATGCGCACGTACTCGGACTGGCTCAGCACCCCGTCCTGGTTGGTGTCCAGCGCCCGCATCAGCCCGTCGACGATCGCCAGCACCGCTTCCTCGAAGTGCCGGGGATCCGTGACATTCGCCTTCATGACGGCGATGAACTCCTGCCTGGAGATCCGCCCGTTTCCGTCGGAGTCGCCGTGGTCAAGCAGTAACTGCCACCACGTCTCGAAGGCGTTCCGCATCGCCGCGGCATTCTCTTTGTCGTCCTCGCGTGCCAACCCGGTGAACAGCTCGGTCATTTCCCGCACGTCGTCGTGGGTGAGCCGGTCGTCCCCGTTCTGGTCGAACCAGCGGAAGAGGGTGCTGAACTTCTGGGCCTTCACGTCCTCCGTCATGCGCGCTCCCCTTTCCAGGTCGTCGCATCCTGTGACGGGCGTGCCGTTGCCGCCGAAGCGCACGACGCACGACCACGCCCCTGCGCAAGACGCTAGGAGCAAGGCAGTGGGAGGGCCAGGCCTGTTGAGGCCGATCCAGCCCGCGTATCCAGCCGGATCGGGGCCTAACCGGGTTTGATGGTCGCCAGCTGTGCGAGCAGCAGGACCAGGCGGTACGCCTCGGCGAAGTCGGGGGCGGTGAAGGCGACCGTCCGGCCGCCTTCACCGCGCGACACGCCTGGCACGAGTGTCGCCAGGTCGACCGTGACCGGCGCGGACAGGTCGACCTCGACGTCGAGCGATCCGACAAGGCCCCGGGTCAGTGGCGGGACTTGAGCGTGCCGGGTGACGGCTTCCGCGGCCGCCCGGCGTATCCGCTCCCGCGCTTCCTCGGGGTGGAGGGCGACGGCGGCGCCCTGGCCGAGTGCTTGCTTGACCTCGACGGTGACCGCGGAGGGCACCAGGTCACGCAGTTCGGCGCAGGCCCTGTCGTCGCCGCTGAGCAGCACGACCGGTACGCCCAGGTGCCCGGCCATGGCGGCGTTGAGACCGATCTCGCCCATGGAACGCCCGGCCACACGGACGTCGAGGATGCCGTCGTTCATGGTGTGTGCCAGCACGGCCGGGCCGCCGCCTGCGCGGGCGTGGTAGCCGACGAGCAGGACCGCGTCGGTGCCTTCGTCGAGCCCGCCGAGCATGCCCAGAGGGCGCGGCTTGCCCCGTACCAGACGCGCCCGTCGGTCGAGTTGCTCCGGCAGCAGGTTGCGGAACGGTCCATGCGCGTCGGCGACCCACACCACGGCGGTGGGTTCGGCGTCCAGCACACCGGCGATCACGCTGTTCGCCTCGGCCGTCATCAGCGCGCGACCGCGCTCGTAGTCGTAGCGGTCCGGATTCGTCTCGGTGGGATGCACGATCCCCGAGATGCCCTCCATGTCCACTGAGATCAATACCTTCATGACTCAGGGACCCTACGGGCTGATCGCAGCATGCCGCCACGGCACATCAGAGCCTCAGCAGCTCGAAACCCACTTGTGGGACTGGAGCTTCACTCCCGCGTCGGGGCCGGTGTTCCCCTTGAACCCGGGCTTGCCGTTCTTCGCCCCGTACGCGCATGCGTAGTAGTCCCGATAGTTGTTGTTGAAGTAGAACTTGACGCTCGTGGGGCTGCCGTCGTCATTGCCGCGGTTCCAGATCGACTTGACCTTCCCCGGCCGCGGATCCCAGGACTGGGCCCACTTGCACACCCACTTGCTGGAGCCCGACCCGTCCTCGGTCCACCAGTCGATGTCGTTGCCGTCCCAGGCGCACACGTCCCCCTGCCCGTCGAGGCCGTTGTAGACGCAGATGTCTCCGGGATCGCAACCACCCCAGGCCCGCTCGCCGGCCGTGGCCGACGGTACGAGCAGACCGAACGAAGCGGTCGCCGTGGCGAGCGCCATCACCCATGCGCGACGTCCTACCGACACAAGTGCCCCCGATTTTTGGTGGTGTTCCGGCTGCTGTGGAAGAGCTGGTCCGGACCCTTCCGGGGGAGGCGTGACTTCAGCAGTCTCCATCCAGCCAAAGAGACGAGGCGTACGAGGCTGCAGCCGCCGGGGCAGCGGTGGCGCGCGGGCGGGTTCCGGCCGCCGCGTGAGCACCTCGCCGACTCCCTGCACCATCTCGACCGGCTCGCCACACCCGCATCGCGGCTCCGGGAACCCGCCGACTAGACCCCTACGTACGTCCGTTGGCGGCGACGTCCGCCGACCCGGAACAACAGGACGACCGAGCACACCGCCGCGACCGCGCACCACGTCGAGACGTACTCCTGCCGCCACAGCACGACGGACACCCCGGCCCCGACGGCGATCAGGGCGCCGAACAGGACGAGGCCCCGGTCGCCGGAGACAAGCAGGGAGCCGATCGTGGCGATGAGGTAGCCGATGACGATCAGCTCCGGCTGGGGCAGCCCCACGGCGTATCCGACGGTGTGCCCGCGGATCTCGGCCGTCACCGTGCGGGTCGCCAGCGCGTACGCGAGCGCCGTCGCCGTGGCGACGCCCACCGCCAGTGGGATGAGCAGGCGACGCCGGGCGCTCGGCGGCGCGGCGCACAGCACGGCCGCCGGTACCCACGCTGCCAGCAGGGGGAGCGCGATGACGGCCCAGGCCAAAGTGGCGGGTCCGGTCCCGCCGTCGTTGCGCCAGACCGCGGCCTCGATGATCTGGTGGGCGCCCAGGAGGAGGGGCAGCGCGGCCAAGGGCAGGTCGCGCGGGTTCCGGGCCGCCAGGATCACCGAAGCGACGCCCACGGCCGCGATGCCCGTGCCCGCCACGAGGTCGGCCGTCGCGCTCCAGCACATACAGCAACGCTACGGCCGCTCCGGCACGGGTGCGCGCCGGGTGCGCCCGCGGGGCGACACCGGTCCGGGGCGTCGTACTGCGTCGTACTCAGGCCCGACGGGCGCGAGACCCCGGCCTCCGCTTCACGGCCGCCCGCCGAGCCCGCACAGCGCCAGCTCCTCCGCCGTGATCGTCGGGCCCCGCGGCGCGTCCCGGCCCGGCCCCCGGGCAACACCCAGGAGCACCTCGGGCCTGACCAGGCGGGTCAGGGGCGCGGACAGGGTCATCACCTCCGTCAGTGCCCGCAGGACCGCTTGGTTGCCGGTCGCCGCCCGCATCATCCGCTGGGTGTAGCCGCGCAGCAGTCGGGCCGCCGGTGGCGGGCTCTTGCCGATGGTGGCCGGATAGTTGAGGTCCTCGCCGGTGGCCAGGTCCCAGGGGCTTCCCGCGGCGCGGGCCACCGACCGCTGGACATGCCGGGCGAAGCCCGCCGCGTGGGCCCGCCGCTCGCGCAGCGCCCGGTCCAGCGCAGCCGCGCCGTGAGCGACCACCGACAAACCCTGCCCGTACACGGGGTTGAAGGTCGCGAGCGCATCGCCCAGGACGATGAACCCTTCCGGGGCGGCGGGGAGCCGCTCGAAGCGGCGGCGCCGGTTGGCGGTACTGCGGGTGCGGTGGACGTCGGTCAACGGCTCGGCGCGCGAGATCAGATCGGCCAGGAGCGGGTCGCGCAGAGTACGGGCGAAGGGCTCGAACTCCGCGCGGTCCGCGCTGGGTTCGGCCCCGCGGGTGCCTGCCACAGTGACCAACCACCCGCCGTCCTCGACCGGCTGCAGGACACCGATCCGGCCGGGGCTTCCGGAGCGCGCGTCGGGCTGGAGGCTCACGAAGGGAAAGTGCTCGGTGCCCGGCGGCGGCCGGAAGAGCCGCGTGGCGTACACCTGCCCGGCATCCACCGTCTCCTCCCGCACGGCGGGCAGCCCCAGGCGGGTGAGGTGCCGCGCGGACTGCGAGCCGCGGCCCGAGGCATCGACGACCAAGTCCGCCTCCAGGTCCTCGGCCGTGCCCGTGTCCGTCTCTCGTACGCTCACTCCGGCGACCCGGTGCAGATCACCGAGCAACCCCACTGCCTCGGTGCCGTCCCGCAGGACCACCTGCGGCAGGGCCAGGACCCGCTCGCGCACCACCGCGTCGAGCAGGTCCCTCGTACAGGACATGAGGAAGTCCGGGCCCGGCCGGCGCGGGAACCAGCCCTGGGCTCCCAGCACGACCATCTCCTCCGTCACCGCCAGCCGCCGCGCGCCCGCTGCCAGCCACGCCTCGACCGTGCCCGGCAGCAGCGCCTCGATGGTGCGCACGCCGCCGCACATCAGCATGTGCACGTGACGGGCCTGCGGCAGTCCTCGGCGTGGCCCGGCACCTTGCGGCATGCGGTCCCGGTCGACGACCACCACCTCGTCCACCCGGCCCGACAACACGCCAGCCGCCAGCATCCCGGCCATCCCCGCGCCCAGGACCACCGCACGACTGCCCCGCCCCCAGACCCCGCCATCTGCCGTCATGACCACAACCTCTCCCGCGTCGGGTCGAGACCAACCTGCGGGCCCCACGACCCGCAGCACAAGCGGCGTACCGGACAGGACCCTCAGACCGGTCCAATTCAGGGTGTGACCTGCCCAGTTCGCCGCGGAGAAACACTTCCGGAGACCCGGGCATAGGTTCTTGGCCACAAGGGCGTCACCCGGCGTCCGCCGGAGGCTCTAGGAGGTAGCGCCGTGACCCTTGAACACTCGGGCGACGGCGAGGGCGTTCTTGTGGGGCAGCGGCGGGACCCTCTCCCGCCGCGGATCCAGAAGGTCCAAGACGAACTCCTCGACCAGTACTTCCACTGGTTGAAGCGCGAGGCCTACTGCACCTACGGGCACCCGCTCATCGACATGGAGGCCGTCACCCGCCAGGCCGTCGCCGAAGTCTTCGCCGCCTGGGAGGAGTGCCGGAGCGACATCCCTCGTCACCTGTACGAGGCAGTCATAGACCTCTCCTCCTGGTACCGCGAGAACCTGCCCGACCCGCACGAGGGTTGCCCCGTCGTCTGCGAAGACCTGGCGCCCCTGTTCGCGGAACAAGCCGCCGCGGTGGACGCCGAGTACGCGCCTCGTCACGGTTCGCTCGTCGAAGCGTTGTACGTGGCCGACAGGCTCCCGGCGAAACGCAAAGAGGTCTTCCAGGCGCGGGCCGTCTTCGGCCTCGGCTGGAGAGAGGCATCCCGCACCCTCCTGGCAAGAGAGGCGACGCTCCGGGGCTACGAGTACAAGGCGAAGCGCGACCTCACCAAGGCCGGCGTCGACGTCAGGGAACTGACCGAGTTCCTCGCCTACGAGATGAGAAGGGGATGATCAAGTGACCAGGGAATCGCTGCAGAACCGGCAGCAACGGGCCCGCCCCAGCGGACGTACCCCACGGTCGAACGACGACCTCACGCAGATGCTCAAACAGGCCGGCATCGCCGACCAACGCCGCATCGCCATCAGAGAAGAGGTCACGCGACTACGGGCCGGCGGAAACCCCATGCCGCGCCCGCTACGAGCCCCCGCCCCCACCACCTGGTGGGGCGAACAGGCGGCACGCCTGCGCGAGCGCATCCCGCGCTGGACGATGGAGAGCGTCTTCTGGGCCGGAGGCATCACCGCCACCGCGATGGTCTGGGCCACCAGAGGAATCGCGGTCGGCCTCGCCATCCCCCTGACCGCCGTCGCCATCACGGCCCGATACCGCTATCTCGGAGGCAAACCCTCGACGTCACCCTCTCTGCGGCCCGCTCGCGGCAGCAGCCGGGAACACTTGGCCAGCCGGTAACAGACCGGCTGCCCGCCACCGTCGGAACTTCCCAGGACAGGCGGCAGCGGGCAGCCCAGCACCCCTGCACGAAGGGCACTGATATGACTCACGATGGCACATCTTCCGTTAAGCAGACCTCAGTTGGGGCGAACGTCCCCCGCATGGCCGCTCGATCCGCTACAGACGCTGTCCGTATCTCCGCCCGGACCGGCTTCTCCCCGCAGAGCGCCTGCTGTCCGCGCTGTGATCGCAGCGCGGCACGACGCCAACGCGCCGGGAGACTCGCCTTTCGCGGATCCACCGCCCTGCTCTGCGTGTTCACGCTCGCGTCGCTGACCGCAGCCGTCTTCGCGGCGCTTCGCGAGGACTTTCCGCGGACCATCGCTTTCAGCGGGGTCGGCACCCTCTGCGTCGCCATCCTCACGGCCGTCACCACACTCGTCCTGCCGGCACGCGACAGCCGCTGACGGCGCAGCCTCCGCTACAGCGGCCGCACGTAGCCGATCCAGGTGTGCCGGGTACGGAAGCCACAGCGCTCGTACAGGCCCAGGGCGCCGTTGGCGTTGACGCTGTCCACGTTCAGGCCGGCCCTGCGATATCCCTGCTCCTGACCGGCCCGCAGGCAGGTGGTGAGCAGTGCGGTGGCCACGCCGGTGCCGCGCCAGGCGGGGCGGGTGCCGAGTCTGTCGATCCAGCATTCGCGGATGCCGGTCATCGCGGTCTCGGCGTCGTACTCGTGACTGATGAGGTAGCCGGCGACCTCCTCCCCGTCCAGCGCCAGGAACGACACGTCGGGCCGGAACGACCGGGCGCCGGTGGCTCCGTGACGCCAGCGGTCCGGTGCGGTCGGGGTGTGTCCCCAGTGGTCACGGAAGGCTTCGTTGTGCGCCAGCCGGGTCGCGTCGTCGTACGCGTCGGTGAAGGGGACGACGCGCAGCCCGTCCGACGGGGTCGTCGCCACGATCGAGCCCCCGTCGGGCGAGCCCCCTTCCAGCGGGCGGCGCATGTCGAAGAACCAGCGCCGCGCCTCGAATCCCGCCTTCTGAAACAGGGCGCGTTTGGCGGTGTTCGGCGCGTGCAGTTGGATGTGCGCCTCGCCCGGCAGGTCCGGGAACTGCTCGCCATGCCGCTGCGTCGCCCGGTTCACCAGCCAGTCGGCCAAGTCGGTGCCCACGCCTCGGCCGCGTACGTCGGGACGTACGGCCCCCTCGACGTACACCAGGTGTACGTCGGTCGCGTCCGGCAAGCCCTTCACCTTGGCGTAGGCGATCAGCTCGCCGCCGGACCACACTCCCACCGAATCGTGGGTCAACTCCACGTGTGGGTCGCCCAGTTCCTCGGCGAGGTCCTCGGCGTCATAGTGCTCGTCGGTTCCGTCGGCCGCTTCCACCGCGGCGAACAACTCGGCCAGGGCCGGGGCGTCTTCCAGTGCCAGTGGCCGCCAGGCGGGCGTCGCGTCCATGGTCGGCACGATAGGCGACGCGCGGGGCCGCTCACACCTGGATTTCGCGGCGTGTGCCGGGAGTTGGGAGCACGCCAGGGCCGAAGAGCGGGGAGGCCAAGGAGACCTGGCCGTTGTGGTTGCTACAAATTGACGCCGCCGGATACGTCGATCTTGGTGCCGGTGATCCAGCGGGCGTCGTCGGAGGCCAGGAAGGCGACCGCGTCGGCGATGTCCGGGACCCGGCCGATCCGACCGAGGGCGGTGAGGCTGATGTTGCGCTCCAGGTTCGCCGGGTCGGCCATCACGTCGGCTGTCATGTCGGTGTGAGTGAAGCCGACCGAGACGGAGTTGACGGTGATTCCGCGAGGGCCGAGGTGCTTGGCGAGGGTGTGGCTGAAGACCTCGAGTGCGCCCTTGGTGAGCGGATAGCCGATGCCGTGGGCAGAGGCCGTACGCGTGGAGACGGAAGAGATGTTGATGATCCGGCCGCCGTCACGCAGTCGTGGCAGCAGTCGCTGGGTGAGGAAGAACGGCGCCTTGATGTTCACCGCGATCATCCGGTCGAATTCCTCGGGGGTGAGAACCTCGATCGGTCGCCCCATGAGGTTGAGCCCCGCGTTGTGGATCAGGATGTCGATCGCCGATTCCCCGTGTGCGCGCAGTCCGGCCTCCAGCCCGGTCACGAGTGTGTCCACGTCGTCGGGAACGCCCAGTTCGGCGCCGACGACGAACGCCCGGCCACCGGCCTCCCCGATGGCCGCGGCGGTCTCCTGGGCCGCCGCCTCGCTGGTGCCGTAGTGCACGGCGACCAGAGCGCCGTCGCGGGCGAGGCGTTCGGCGATGCCTCGTCCGATGCCGCGGCTGCTGCCGGTGACCAGTGCGACCTTTCCGTTGAGGTTTCCCATGCCGCTGTGTCAGCGGTAGTAGATGGGCATGATGCGCTCGCTGTCGTCGCACCACACCTCGTTGTATCCGTTCGCGTGAGCGTTCGGAAGTTCGGACGCTTCGCACGCCGCCTTGGAGGGGTAGGCCTCGGCGCCCACAGGAACCCAGCCGGCACCGGGAGGAGCGGCGGCGAAGGCGGTGGTGCTGGTCAGGGGAACGGCGACCGCCGCCACACCGACAGCGAGACCGACACCGATACGAGTACGCCACGACTTCATAGCTATCTCCTCGTTTGTCCTTCACCTTCCGAGCTGGTCACGCTCAGATGCCGGACGAACCGACCACCCCACCTTGACGCGTCGGGCCCGCACGCCTCCAGAGCCCCACGGGCAGTCCCGCATCACCGAACGGGCACGAAACGCTGCCCGAAAGGTGGACAGACCTACTCATTGAGCCCCCGCCCTCCGACTCAGGGCGGCACGCGGTACGTGTGAGCAACACCCCACCACGTAGAGGGAGTTACCCTCTGGCGCCCGGAGTGGGAGACAGGGCATGGTGTGAGTGCGCGGTGCGACACGGTACCGCCCGGACCCGTCATGGGGTTCGACCGCAGGGAGTGGTTGACATGGCTGCGAACCTTCGGCGCATGCGCGCCGCCTACTCGCTCGGGAAGTAATCCCGACCGACCGGGCCCATCGCAGACGCCGCCCTGCCTTTCTCATCGTTGAGACCGAACGGACTGCCTGGCACTGCCGTTCCGTTCTGCTCTGCTCTGCTCAACGCCAGTCGCGTCTCCGTCGGCCACTCGGTTGTCCGGATCTCTGGATCTCTGGATCTGGATCTGGATCTCTGGATCTGGATCTCTGGATCTCTGGATCTCGCCCTCAGCAACTCTGGCCTGCCTGCCGACGGAGGAATCCCATGACCACCATCCTCGTTCAACTCACCGCCGGAACACCCCAGGTCCTGCTCGCGGTCGTCATCGTGGTCGCCGTGACGTTTCTGACGGCCCTCGCCATCGCACTCCGAGGCACCGCCCCGGAGGAACGCGCGGCGGTCTTACGCGCCTTCGCCCAGATTCTTCCGGTGCGACGCAGATAGACCGGCAGATTGACCGCCCGGGGGGGGCACGCAGAGGATGCGTGCCTCCTCTCTTTTCTCTCAGCCGAACCGCAGGATGCGCGGAGCAAAGGTGTTCTCCGGGCCGGTGGCGCGGCCGACCGACCACACCGTGTCCGCGCCCGGCACCGGCGCAAGGCGCAGCAGCGTGGAGTCGCCTTCCCCCGTCACCGCCGGTTCGTCGTGCTCCGTGAACGACCGTCCGTTCCAGGCGAGGAAGTCCGGGCCGGGGACCAGCGGCGGGCTGGTGCCCGGTGGGGCCCACTTCAGGGAGCGGGCCACCGAGACCCAGGCCACGCTGCCTGCTGTGTCGGGCGTCAGTGAGTTGATCGCGCCGAAGTCCGCGGGCACGCTCACCCGGTTCCACGTCTGTCCGTCGAAGCGGACCAGCAGAGGCGGAATCGGTCGGCCCGGCGGGCCGCCGATGAAGCCGCCCGTACCGCCTGCCCACACCTCGGTCGGCGAGACCGCCAGCACACTGCTCACGGACGACCGCGGCACCCCGTCCACCTTCCACTGCTGCCACGCCCGACCGTCCCAGTGCGACACGGCCGCGCTCGAGTCGGCGGCACCCGCGGCCCAGACGTCGTCGGCTGCCTTGACGTGCAGGCCGTACACGGCTCCCGGCGGCACCGGCATGTCCTGCCAGCGGCGCCCGTCCCAGCGCAGCAAGGCCTGCCCGCGGTCCCGCGCACCGATCAGCCAGGTCTCGTCGCCGCCCGTGACGACCTTGTCCAGGCCGACTCCGCGCGGCGGACGGCTCTCGGACCAGGCGGTGCCGTCGAAACGGAGCAGGTGCGCGCCGCCCGTCGAGTCGCGGCCGACGGCCCAGATCGCGGACGGTGAGGTCGCGGCGATGGACAGCAGTTCTCCCTGCCAGCGGACCCCGAGCAGACTCTGGCGCTGCCACGCGCTTCCGTCCCAGCGCAGCATCAGCGGAAAGCCCGGCGCCTCGCGGCCGACGGCGTCGGATCCCACTGCCCACGCCCGGCCCGGCCCGAACGCCACGGCTTCGTTGAGCCCGGCCTGTGGACGTACCTGCGCCGGGACCGGAACGTGTTGCCAGGACTGGACCCGCGTGTTCGCCGCGGCCGAGGTCAGCACGGTCACGATGGTCACGGCGGCCGCGAGGGCCGCGACAAGAAGTCGGCGCACCATGGTCATCCTCCCAGCCGCTCGCTCATCAGGTTCGGTTTCGAGCCGTAGATCTCGACGGTCCCGAAGGACAGCAGCGAGGGACCTGTCCTCGCCAGTGCGCGTGGGTCGACGTCGATCGCGTTCGTGCGCTCCGGACCGTACGAGAAGGTGGTGCGCCGGCCGTCCACCCGTGCGTACTTCGACTGGAACGCGCGGTCGCTGACCAGCGGCACCCACAGCGCGCCGTCCGCGCCACGCGCCATGCCCTCGGTGTAGGTGTCGTCGTCCAGCGGTGGGTAAGTGGTGTGCCACGTCTGACCGTTGAAGGTCATCAGGTAGGTGCGGGACACGCCGTCGGTGTACTGGCTGCCGCCGATCGTGGCCCGGCCGGACGGTTCGAGCAGCATCGTGTGTACGTTGCTGTTCGAGGGCAGCAGCACCTTCGCGTCGCGCCACGACGTGCCGTCCCAGCGCAGGACGGCGGTCCCGCCGGTCCTTCTGTCCGCCCAGGCCCAGGCCTCGGTGGCCGTACGCGCGGTGACCCCCATCAGGAACAGCACGTCGTCCGGGGTGGACTGTGTGGTCCAGCCGGAACCGTCGTAGTGCAGCACCTTCAGTCCGGTGTCGTCCTCACCGACCACCCACGCGCCCCCCGGCACCGCGGTGAAGTCCTGGTACACCCACAGGGTTTGCGGCAGCGGGACGGTGCTCCACCCTCCCGCCGACCGGCGCAGGATCTCCCCCGCCCCCTCTCGGTTGTGGAAGATCCACACCTCGTCGCCGACGAACTGCACCTTGCCGAGCCAGCCCGGTTCCCCGGCACCAGGGAAGGTGACGTCCCGGCTCCACGCCTTGCCGTCCCACCGGTACAGCATCGGCCGCAGTCCATCGGCGGCGTGCTCGTACCCCGTCGCCCATGCCTCGCCCGGCCCGCGGGCGGCCAGATCGGACACGGTCACCGGCGGGGCCGCCGCCGGCACCGGCAGCGCCGACCAACTCGGTTTCCCGGCAGCGGTCGTGCCGCCGGTCGCCGTCGGCGACGCAGCCGAAGCGGAAGCCGCCGACGGCACGACTGCGGCACACGCGATCACAAAGCAGACGATGAGCGCACGGAGACCGCTCATATGACCCCCAGAACACTCCAGAACACGTCAGGCACGTCAGGACGCGAAGGTCGCAGAGCCTATGAGCGCCCAACTCCCGTGAACAGAGAGTATTCAGCCGATCACGCTTTCTGCTGAGGCCCAGGTGTCGGCAACCGCCGCACCGGATCGGTCCGGGTCAAGGCCGCTGCCAGGTCCAGTCGCCACCCGCTCTCGTACGCCTCGGTGAAGCACTCGTCACCCAGCGCGGCTCGACCGCGGCCGCTCAGCGTGCGGATCTGCGGATCGGTGCGGTCGTGGGCGCCACGGAGGCGGGCGGCCGCGCCGAGCAGAACTGCGACGTCGCGGAACTCTCCGTGCGACGCGGCCAGGCCGGCCACTGTCACCGCCACCGTTGCCACGATCGGCATGTCCCCGCTGGCGACTGCCGCCGCGTATGCCCGACCCAGCGCTTCTTCGGCGCCCGCCGCGTCGCCGAGTTCGAGACAGAGCGCGCCCCGCCACTGTCGCCGAACCCGACGAGCTGAGCCCCGGGATCCACCTGACGCCGACGGGCATGCACCTGCGGATGTCCACCGAGCACATCGGCATGATGGACTTCGACCGCGGCGCCTTCGACCGCTCGCGGCAGCCGACGCTCGACCACCTCCAGGCAGTACTGCGTAAGGTGTCCGGCACCGACGTGACACTGAGCGACGTCCGCCTCGCATCGAGCTTCACCGACCGCGCGATGCAGACGACGACCTACCGGCTCGGGCGCGTCCTGCTCGCGGGCGACGCCGCGCACATCCACTCCCCCGTCGGCGGACAGGGACTCAACCTCGGCATCGGCGACGCCGTGAACCTGGGGTGGAAGCTCGCGGCGACCGTGGCCGGGTACGCGCCGGACGGGCTCCTGGACACGTACACCCGGGAGCGGCATCCGATCGGTGCCTGGGTGCTCGACTGGACGCGCGCCCAGGCGGCGGTGATGCGGCCGGACCCCCACGGCCGGGCGCTCCGAGAGCTGATGCGCGACCTTCTCGGGACCCGCGACGGGACGACCCACGTGTACGAGAAGGTGTCGGGCACGTCGCACCGCTACGACCTCGGCAGCGAGCAGCCGCTGATCGGCCGCAACGCCCCGGACTTCCGTCTCGAAGGCGGCAGTCGCCTCGGCGAGCTGTTGCGGGACGGACGAGGCGTCGCGCTCGACTTCAGCGCCGACTGCCGACTGCCGACTGCGCGAGGCGGCGGTTGGTCGGCGGAGCAGCCTGCGTCACGTGGCCGGGGCGGCGAGGAACGACCTCGGGCTGGGTGCCGTACTCGTCCGGCCGGACGGTGTCGTGGCCTGGGCGGGCGATCGGGACTTCGATCCGCAGGGGTTCGAGCAGGCGGCCGACCGGTGGTTCACCCCGTCAGGAATC
This sequence comes from Streptomyces sp. NPDC041068, assembly GCF_040647455.1. Lineage (NCBI taxonomy): Bacteria > Bacillati > Actinomycetota > Actinomycetes > Kitasatosporales > Streptomycetaceae > Streptomyces > Streptomyces sp. NPDC041068. Next base: position 10,609 of record NZ_JBEZCG010000023.1, on the reverse strand, counting down.
TGAGCCACGGCCTTCCCGCCCCTCCGCGCCCCCTCAACCCACCTCTCATCCCCCGCCTCCCGCCTCTCACCTATCACCTATCACCTATCACCTATCAAGGAGCACACATGACGATCACTCTGCGCCCGGGAACCACCGTGATGTTCACCGGTGACTCGATCACCGACAGCCAGCGGCTGGAGAGCGAGGACGGCCTGGGCTTCGGCTACCCGCTGCACATCGCGGGAGAGTGGGGCTTCAGGCACCCCGACCGCCCCGTCACCTGGCTGAACTCCGCGATCGCCGGCCACAAGGTGATGGACCTCGAACCCCGCTGGCAGGCGGACGTGCTCGACGCGCGCCCGGACGTCGTGTCGATCCTCGTCGGGGTCAACGACATGGGTTGGCACACGCTGGAGAGGCCGGGGGCGGTCACGCACACATCGGAGAGGCGGTGCGCAAGGAGTGGCGTGCCGACCTGGACCCGAAGATCCAGGCCGTGCGGGACCTCGCCGCCACGTGCGGTGCCCATCTGCTTCGCGCCGACAGCATGTTCGCCGACCTCTCCGCGACGACCGAGCCGGAACACTGGGCCGAGGACGGCGTCCACCCGCCCCCTGCCGGTCACGCCGCACTCGCTTCGGCCTGGCTGCGGCTGGTCCTTGAAGGGGACAGGTGAGGGAGGAGAATGAGCCGTATGACCATGGTGAAGGACATCGATGTGCGCGGCATGCAGCACTGCGAGACGACTGCGCTGGGTGTGCTGCTGCGGCATGAGGGGATCGACCTCTCCGAACCCATGCTGTTCGGGCTCGGCTCCGGGCTGTCCTTCATCTACTGGGACAGCAAGAGCATGGGCTTTCCCTTCCTCGGAGGCCGGGTCAAACCCTTCGAGCTCACCAGGAACCTGGCCGCCACGCTCGGTCTTGAGCTGCTGGTCGAAGAGACCACGTCGTCGCGCAAGGCATGGCAGAACGTGGCGGGCCCCATCGACGCCGGTCGGCCCGTCGGCCTTCAGCTCGACAGCTACCACCTGGACTACTTCACCACCAAGGTGCACTTCGGCGGGCACGTCGTGGCCATGTACGGGTACGACGACCAGGACGCCTACCTGGTGGACACCGCCCCGCAGGGCGGAGCAGTCTCCACCGGCCTCGACGGCCTGGCCAGGGCCAGGGCCGAGCGGGGCCCGATGACCGCCAAGCACCGCTCCTTCACCATCACAGCGCCGAGCGGTCAGGTGTCATCACAGGACCGGGTCATCCCCGCGATCAAGACCTGCGCCGAGGCGTTCCTGAACCCGCCCATCTCGAATCTGGGCCATGGAGGCATCGAAAAGGCCGCCGGGCAAGTCCCGAAGTGGCTGCAGCGCACCGACAATCCGCGGGAGGACCTGCCGCGGGCAGCGGTCCTGATGGAGAGGGCGGGCACGGGCGGCGCCCTGTTCCGCAATCTCTACCGGGACTTTCTCGCCGAGTGCGCCCAGCTGGTCGACAGCAGTCACCTGCGTACGGGCCAGAGGCTGTACGCCGAGGCCGCCGCACTCTGGACGCAGGTGGCCACGCTCGTCACTGCAGCAGGAGAATCCGAGCAACCCGAACCCCTCACGCAGGCCGCTTCCGTCCTCCACGAGCTCTCGCGCATCGAACGCGAGGCGATGCAGGAACTCAGCATGCTCTGACCCCGCCCTTCCACGGAGCAGGCCCTGTCCGACAGATGATCCAGCCAGCTCATGCCAAGCACTGGCCTTGCCACGAGGAGCGCTCCTCAGCGGCTTCCGACAGAGGAATTGGTGAAGAGCGCAGCAGAGGGAAGGAGCATGCCGAGGAGGCTGAGTGCCCAGTACTGGGCTGAGTGAAGTTGCGTGCGCCGCGCGCATGGCACGTTGGCTGCCCACCAGAGGAATCCGCAGGCAGCGACGAGGGGGCCGAGCAAGATCAGGACAACTCCGAAGCCGTCGTTCTCTTCCGGTGCCGAGTGCACCCAGGTGACGGCGAGGTAGTAGAGCATCCATACCGGGACGACGGCCGGGATACCGAGCAGCACGTTCACGCCTAGTGCCGCGTGCCACCGCCTGATCACTGCCCCACCCCTTTGATCCTTCACGTCAGGCTACCTTCGCCTGCTACCTGCGGGTTCGGGCTGAAGGTGAAGGTCACGGGCAGCGGCGTGGGACGAGCCCGTGCCGTACGTCGGCAGTGACTGGCTGATTGCCTACGGATCGGATCCGGGAGGCCGGCGGTAGCCTCCCGGACCCTTGTCCGTCAGCCGGACGGCGTGGCCGACACCTCGGGCGAGAGGGCGGACTCCAGGCCGTCCTCGTTGAGCGTGGCGACGGCGTAGTAGTACTCCGTGCCGCCCGTCAGGCCGCGGTCCACGTACTCCGCGCCGGTCGTCACGTCGTGGCTGAACTCGGCGTTTTCCTTGGTGATGTGCGGCTTGGTGGAGCGGTAGACGCGGTAGCCGCTCACAGGCGCCTCGTCGCTGCCGTACGGGACATCGAACCACGCGAGCCTGACACTGCCCGCGCCCGGCGCGACCTCGTAGAACTCCGTGGCGCGCGGCGGCTGCGGATCCTTGTACGTCGGCTTGACCGATGCGGAGGCGGGCGAAGCGACGGAGTGCTGGGTCGTGGCGACGATCGCGTAGTAGTAGTCGCGCTCGCCCGCGTCCTCACCCACCATGCCGGTGTACTCGGTCTTCGTCGTGGTGGCCACACGGTTGGCCGGGTCGGTGACGTCGACCGGGGAGGTCTTGGAACGGTAGACCGTGTAGGAGGAGACCGGCACGTGCGGGCTCTGCCACCACGACAGCGTGAGCCGCTTGCCCACCAGGCCGGCGTGACCGAGCGTGGGAGCCTTCGGCGCGGTGCTGGGGGTGACGGTCTTGGTGCCGGTCACCGCGTTCGACGCCCCGGACTCGTTCCCGACGGCGTCGACTCCCTTCACCTCGTACGAGTACGTGAGACCCGGATCGCCCTTCGTGTCGCGGAAGGTGAGCGAAGTCGTCGTACCGATCTTCGTGCGGTGGGCGTTGGGGGTCTCGGCGCGGTACACCACGTACTTCACCGCATCCGAGTCCCCGCTACGCCACGTCAGCGTCACACCGCGCTCGTCCTCGCGGGCGCGGGTGAGGTCCCGCGGCGCGAAGGGCGCGACGGTGTCCCGGGTGCCGCGGCGGGCTTCGGTGTAGGGCGAGACGTGACCGGCGTCGTCCAGGGCGCGGACCTTGTAGGCGTACTCGACGTCGGGGTCGGCGGCGTCGTCGACGTAGGAGTCCGTGCCCACGGTGGCGATCAGCGCGTAGGGGCCGACCTCGTCCGGGCCGGTTCCCTCGGCCTCGGCGCGGTAGACCTCGTAGGCCGTGGCCGCGGAGAGCCGGCTCCAGGAGAGGGAGACGGCCTCACGCCCGGATGCGACGTGGAAGCTCTCGGGGGCGTCGTAGAGGGGATTGTCGGGCTGGTCCGGGTCGTCGCCGGTACGGGCGGCGGAGCTGGGGGCGGTGGCGGGTGCGGCGTGGGCGGTGCCGGTGAACCCGAGGGCGAGGACGACGAAAGCGGCCGCGGAGGCGACGGCTGCGGGTCTGAGACGGTGGTGCTGAGACACGGCTGGCGTTCCCTTTCCGGTGGAACTACGTACGGACGTACGTGAGTACGGGATGCAGTCGTGGGGGGAGTTGGTGGTGCTGTGGGGGCAAAGAACTGTAGCTGCATATGACCGGGAAATGGGAGGCGGCGCGCTTCTCCGTGCGGGCGATCTCGTGCGCACCCGTGGGCGTGGTCTGTGAACTCGTGGCGGTGCCGGGCCCGTTGCGGCCGGAGCCGTGCGGGAGCGGGAGCCATCAGAGGCTCTCCCGCAGTTCCGCGAGGTCCAGCGGCGGCAGCTGGGACAGTTCGGCGTCGGCGGCGCTCATGGCCGCGCCGTAGCGCGCGCTGCCGAGGACGGTGGTCACGGCATCGGCCATCTCGGCGCGCGTCGCCGTGAGATCCAGCGCACGGCCCAGGCCGCGCCGCGCGAACGCGGCGGCGTTGTCGGGCTGGTCGGCGAGAACCCCCATGCCCAGGACGGGCGTTGCGCCCTGCACCGCGTCGAGAAGGGAGGCCCGTCCTCCGTGTGTCACGAACAGGTCGGCGCGGCGCAGGAGCGCGGGCTGTGGGGCGTACTCGACGATCTCGACGCGGGAGCCCGCGCTCGGCAGGTGCTTCGCGAGGCCGCCCGCGGACACGATCGCGTAGCAGTCGATCCCGGAGAGCGCGGCCATGATCTGCCGGTAGGCGCTCTCCACGACGGTACGGAGACCGGACATCGCGGTGGTCAAGGTGCCGAGGCTCACATAAAAGAGGGGGCGTGAGGAGGGAAAGCGGTCCAGCCACTCGGGGGCCAGGCTCCGGAAGTCGGCGACGGTGCGTCGGACCGCGCGCGCCGCGGGCGGAGGCGTTTCGTAAAACCACCGGACCGGCGCGGGGGTGAGCATCGGCGGCAGTGCGGGTGTGTCCTGCTCGTACCGCTTGTAGAGGGGGACAAGGGCGGGTGCGATGTCGGTTTCCCAGAGGTCCAGGAGCAGTGGGCCGAGACCGTTGTCCGCTGCGATCAGAGGCAGTTCCAGGATCCGGGCGGCGAGGTGCGCGCCGAGATCGCTGCACTCGGCGATGACCAGATCGGGCCGCTGCCGTGTCCACGCGGTGAGCAGGTCATGGACCTTCGCCTCGGCCTGTTCCGGCCAGAGGTGACCGAAGACGTACCGGTTGAAGGGTGCGTTTCCGGACTCCTTCCAGATCTCGCTCGCCGCCTGCTGAAGGCCGAGATCGCACGTCCAGTTCGTACCGGCGCGGTGGAACTCCACCCCGCGCCGCCGGGCCTGGCGACGGAACATCAGGGGGGCGTGGAGGGCGACTTGGTGGCCCTGCTCAAGGGCCGGGGAGATGACGTAGTCCAGCGCGGACACATGCGAAGGTATCGGTTCGGCGGTGATCGCCATCCGTAAGGTCACGGATACTCCAGGGGGTTCGTTCGGGTGGGAGGTGTCGATGCTCCGGACCGTGAGAACCCGCCATCTCACCCGTGAAGCCGTGAAGCCGTGAAGCCATGGGTATCCTGATGGCCCGCCCGGATGCCCGGTCCTGATGGTCCGTCACCACCCGGACGGGCAGTCGGGCTTCGGCCGTGCCGTGCCGTGCCGAGCCATGCGCCAGGGAGAGGATCAGTCGTCGCAAAGACGGTTCGAGCTTGCGACATGATCCGTCCCAGCCGCCACGAACGGCGGTCAACTCGGGACACGGGAACGCGAAAACCTCCCCTGCCCAGGCAGAACGTACGGCGCCTGGAACGCCGAACCGGGATGCTGCGCCACTCCCCGGCCGCCACGGGCCGGGATCGCTCAGGCGCCGGTCGGCACACCCGCGTTGGTGAGGATCTCGCGCGCCGGCAGGGCGGTGCTCTGAGCGGCGGTCAGACCGGAGGCCGCCGTGTGAGCGTCCACGATCCGCAGTCCCGCCGCGTATCCCGCGAAGTCCGGCAACCCCACGGGCCGTTGCCCCATTCGCTCTGCGGTCCCGTCACCGAGAACGTATGCGGTCAGGTTCTCCATCCCGGCCACGTCGATCCCGCGAGTGATCTTCTCGTACGCACGGTCGAGTTCGGCCCCGACCAGGGCCGTCGACCACGGGCCCATGGCATCCTCACCGGCCAGCTCCCGCACGAACGCCTCAGCGAGCCCCTCGGCGACGACGTGTTCACCGACCGTCACCGCGGCCGGGTTCCACGCCACGTTCGCGTAGCGCACGTTGTGGTGGAGTTCGTGTGCGGCGACGTGCCCGATCTTCTCCAGGCTGGTCTCGGTCGGCCACATCACCAGCTGGAGCGCGCCCGGAATCCCGCCCAGCCCGAAGTAGCCGGCGCTGCGGACCATCAGGTGGTCGTCGTCGGGATCGCCGAGCACCAGGACGACGTCCACGGTCTCGGCGTGACGGATGCCGGGCACCGCAGCGCTCATCCGCTGCCACGCGGCGGCGAGGGAGTCCTCGATCCGTTCCCACACCCCCGCGTCCCGCATCCGGTGCAGAGCGGGTACGTATCGCGGGTCGTCGCGGTCGAGCCGGAAGCCGCTCCCCTGCTGGTACATCCGGACGAGGTCGACATCTCCCATGACGGACATCGTGCTCTTGAGCGGGCTCAGCATGTCCCGCAGGGCGTCGGGCCGCTGATCCAGGGGCCGCTGCAGGAGATCGAGCATGGCGGACGCGGTGTCGTGAACAACAATCTTCATGACTCGGGACCGTAGGACCTCACGTCGCGGGAGGTTCAAGCCCGGGCCGCCGAGACCTGCTTGACCTTGACGCCGGGGCAACCCTCCACCCTTCCGACAGGAGCTTCCACACAGTCGACCGGAACTGCTCCGCGAAGGACGGAGGGTTGCCCATGGCGGCTCGGCCTACGACTGGGCCGACATCCTCGACCTCGGCCCCCTCGTCGCCGCCCGCCGCGCCTCGAACCAACGCGGCGCAGCGCCTAGGCTCCTACACCCCGATCCCCCTCGGCCTCGATGACCCAACTCCCCCGGGCCTGAACCCGGTAGACACCGGGCCCCGGCAGGTTGAGCGGCAGGTCCGCGTCGCCCTTGCCGCGGGTCGCCTCGGTCCACTCGGCGAGGTCGTCGTCCAGGGCCAGCAGCCGTACGTCGCCGCGTCCGCGGTGCCGCAGCACAGCCGGCCCGCCCGGACCCTCGTACCGTACGAGGTCTCCCCCGCTCCCGTGGATCTGGTCCGTGAACTCCGGTATGGCGTCGGCCGGTTCTGTCCACGCCTCCCAGTCGCCACGGGCACCGCCCCTGAACTCCACCTCGAACCGGGCCACTTCACGGTTGCCCGAGCGACGCAGCGGCACCCGGGCGTGGACCGGATCGAAGCCGTCACCCAGCGTGTAGCCCTTCCGCTGCTTGCCGCGCAGCAGGACGACGGTCATCTGCTCGGCGCTACCGCTGCGCACCACCAGTACGGCGGGCCGCCCCACGGCAGGCAGCCGCACCCGCCCTGATCCAGGGCCCTGCCCGCGCACGCGCTCGCCCGCCTCGGGACGTGCGGTGGCCTGCCCGGACCCCGGTGTCCTGAGCCCGGTCCCGGATTCCCCGGGTCCTGGAACGGAACGCCTCTCACCTCGCCGCCCCTCCAGCCGAACCCCGCACGCCGCACACACCGCGACATCGCGAACGGCGCCGTCCGCCGGCGCCCACGGCATCTCCCGCACCCCCCGCCCGTGCCGCGGATCGAAGAAGCACAGCGGCCGCCGACGGGGCAGCGGCAGCCCCGCCCGACGGGCGTCGAGACAGGCCAGCGCGTGCCGCCCCTCGTCCAGGGCCCGCAGCACGTCCAGGGCCTCCTCGCGGTTCCGGTCCCCGACGAAGGCCCGCTTGGCCTCCTCGTACGCGTCCAGAGCCCGGCCCAGGTCGGCGCGCATCGCGTCGGTGGAGCCCGGCTCCCCTGGCGAGAAGTCGTGCTCGTCGAGCGCGACCCCGAACGCGGTGATCCGCTCCTCCACCTCGGCGAGCTCCTCTGGTGCCCGACGCCGCGCCGCCCGCCCGAACCATCTCCCGAGCCGCGACCAGGAACGTCTCTCCTCGGCCATACGACCACCCCCTTCGGGGTGATCGTAAGCCGGGGTGAGGAGGGGGAAACTCCCTACGAATCCAGGGAATCCGAGGAATCCGGGGAATCCGAGGAATCCGGGGAGTTGAGGGCGATGGCTCCGGCAGGGCAGAGGCCGACCGCCATCCGGGCAGCCGCCCTGTGCTCCGGGGCCGGGCTCGGGGTCTTGAGTACCACCAGGCCTTCCTCGTCGTCCTGGTCAAAGACTTGAGCAGCCGTCAGAACACACATTCCGGCGCCCGCACAGCGGTCGGGGTCGACGCTGAGCGTCAACGTCTCGCGTCGGTCGCTCATGCGACTACTCCTTGTCCCAGGTGACCGGCAGGCTGGCCACACCGTAGATATTGGCGTGCTCGCGCAGCGGCACCTCTTGGGGCGGCACCGCGAGCCGCAGGGTGGGGAAGCGGGCGAAGAGCGCAGGGAACGCGACGGCCATCTCGACGCGGGCGAGCTGCTGGCCCAGGCACTGGTGGGGGCCGTGACCGAAGGCCATGTGCCCGGTGGCCTTGCGGTGGATGTCGAGCCGGTCAGGGTCGGGGAACTTGACCGGGTCGCGGTTGGTGGCCTGCACGGAAACGGTCACCGATTCGCCGGCCTTGATGAGTTGGCCCTCCACCTCGACGTCCTCGAGCGCCGATCGCGGCAGCGGGTCGGCCACGCTGAGGTAGCGCAGCAGCTCCTCCACGGTCTGCGCGGCCAGTGCGGAGTCGGCACGCAGGGCCTCCAGTTGGTCGGGGTTGCTGAGCAGGGCGAAGGTGCCCAGGCTGAGCATGTTCGCGGTGGTGTCCATACCCGCGGCGAGCAACATCCCGCCGATTCCGGCCAGTTCCTCGTCCGTGAGGTCGGAGGTGGTCAGATCGCTCAGCAGGTCATCGGTGGGCTCGGCGCGCTTGGCGAGCACGAGCTCGTTCAGGTACTGGAGTATCGCCATGTAGGCCTCGCCCTTCGCCTCCTCTCCCGCCGACTGGTCGAAGATGGTCACCACGTGACCCTGGAAACGCTCCCGGTCCTCGTACGGCACGCCGAGCAGCTCGCAGATCATGAGCGCGGGCACGGGCTGCGCGAACGCCTCCACCAGGTCGACCGTGGGGCCGTTCTGCTCCATATCGTCCAGGCACTCTGCGGTGAACTGCTCGACGCGCTCCGTGAGGTGGCGCATACGACGCACCGTGAACTTCCCGGTGAGCAGGCGCCGGTAGCGGGTGTGTTCGGGGGCGTCGAGGCCGATGATGTCGCCGATCGGCGCCGGCGGCATCTGCTCCGGCAGGCCCGGCATGGGGATCGGCGGATGCATGAGTTCGTAGCGTGAGCTGATGCGCGGGTCGGCCAGGATCGCACGGCCCGCGGCATGTCCGGTGACCAGCCAGCCCACGTGTCCGTCGGCGTAGCGCATGCGGCGCAGCGGCTTGTCGCTCAGCGCGGTGAGCTCGGCGGGCGGGTCGAAGGGGCAGCCGGTGTGTCGGTCGGTGGGCAGGGTGGGCGGCTCTTCAGCGGTGGTGTCGACGTTTGCGTCGGCCGGTTCGTAAGACATGAGTCCTCCTGCGGTCGTCGGGTGGGGTGTCGCTGGCGTGACTGGTGTGAGTGCCGTGGGTGGCGTGAATGTTGTCGATGGCGTGAACCGTGTGAATCGGCATAGTGCGAAGCAGTTCGAGGAGTGCAGCGATTGAGTGCGGGGCCGACCGGGGCGGGCCGCGGCAGGCGGGCCGAGCCGTCATGGCGGCTACTTCGGGTCGCGGTTGAAGACCGACTTCGACCAGCGGTAGCCGAGCACGGTCAGGCCCAGGCACCAGGCGAGGGCGAGCCATCCGTTGTTGCCGATCTCGCTGCCGAGCAGCAGGCCGCGCAGGGTCTCGATGGCGGGCGTGAAGGGCTGGTACTCGGCGATGGGCTGGAACCAGCCAGGCATGGTGTCGAGGGGAACGAAGGCACTGGAGATGAACGGCAGGATGATCAGCGGCAGTGCGTTGTTGCTGGCCGCCTCGGCGTTCGGGCTGATCAGGCCCATCCCGACGGAGACCCAGGTGAGTGCCAGGGCGACCAGGGCGAGGAGCCCGAAGGCCGCAAGCCATTCGAGGGGCGTGGCGTCCGTCGCCCTGAATCCGATGGCCAGGGCGACGGCGCCGACGAGCACGACGCTGGCGATCGACTGCAGGACGCTGCCGATGACGTGCCCGATGAGCACCGAACCGCGGTGGATGGCCATCGTGCGGAAGCGGGCGATGATGCCTTCGGTCATGTCGTTCGAGACGGACACGGCCGTACCGACCACGGTGCCGCCGATGGTCATCAGCAGGATGCCCGGAACGATGTACGCGATGTAGTCGGAGCGGTCGGCGCCGCCGCCGAGGCCCGCGCTCATCGCGTCGCCGAAGATGTAGACGAAGAGCAGCAGCAGGACGATCGGGGTGAGCAGCAGGTTCAGGGTGAGCGACGGATAGCGCCTGGCGTGCAGGAGGTTGCGGCGCAGCATGGTGGACGAGTCGCGCACGGCGAGGGACAGGGAGCTCATCGCACGGCCTCCTTCGGCTGGTTCGGCTGGTTCGGCTGGTTCGGACGGTCCACCTGGCTCGACTGGCTCGACTGACTGGAGCCCGTGAGGGCGAAGAACACGTCGTCGAGGTCGGGGGTGTGCACGGTCAGCTCGTCCGCCTCGACGCCGGCGGCGTCCAACCGGTCGAGGACGGCGCGCAGTTCGCGCTGACTGCCGTCACTGGGGATCTGCAGGGCCAGGGCCTCGTCGTCCCGGGCGCCCTCGCGCAGAGCGTCGGTGGCGGACCGGTACACGACCGGGTCGGTGAAGCGGAGCCGCACGTGCCCGCCGGGGATCAGCCGCTTGAGCTCCTCGGCCGTGCCCTCCGCGGCGATCTTGCCGTCGTTCAACACCGCGATCCGGTCGGCGAGTTCGTCGGCCTCTTCCAGGTACTGGGTGGTGAGGAAGACGGTGACACCGCCCGTGACCAGCTCGCGGATGATGCCCCACATGGTGTGGCG
>NZ_JBEZCG010000022.1:0-171893 GCF_040647455.1 Streptomyces sp. NPDC041068 | reverse complement strand
ATCGGCGTCACGCCCGCCTTCTGCGCCGAATGGAAGAAGTCGTACGCACCGTGCAGATTGCCGTGGTCGGACATCGCGATATGCGTCATGCCCATTTCATTCGCCGCGTTGAACATGTCCTTCAGCCGGGCGGCACCGTCGAGCAGCGAGTACTGAGTGTGCACGTGCAGGTGCGTGAAGGGCGGCTTGGTCACGGCGGAAGGCCTCCGGAGAACGCTGGGCGACAGGCTGCGGACAGTCTGGGGGGACAGCGTGGAAGTCTAATCCGGAGCACTGACAGTCGGCGGGCACTCGGGAGTACGGTCGAGCGTTGGAAGGGGCGGAACATCTGTCCCACGGTGGCGGCCCGCCCGTCCCCCATGTCACGCACCACCCTGCACCAGGAGGCACCCAGCGATGTCGGTCCCGCAGCCCACGGCTGAGCAGCGCGGCGAGCAGATCCTCGCCGTCTTCGACACCGCGTTCGGCGAGCTGCTTGCCGCGGACCCCGCCGCGTTCCGGGTGAAGTTCCGGAAGATGGCCTCCTCCGCCTTCGCGTTCTACCGCGGCACGGCCTGCCTCTTCTACGCCGACCAGGAGCGCGAGCAGCACGGCGGCCCTTACCTGGACGACCGCACCGGCCGCGTGTGGATCCACGGCGACCTGCACGCCGAGAACTTCGGCACGTACATGGACGCCCAGGGCCGCCTGATCTTCAACGTGAACGACTTCGACGAGGCGTACGTCGGCCCCTTCACCTGGGACCTCAAGCGCTTCGCCGCTTCCGTGGCCCTGATCGGCTACACGAAGGCGCTCAGCGACGAGCAGATCACCGACCTCGTGCGGATCTACGCCGCGGCCTACCGCGAGCGGATCCACGACCTGGCGACGGGCGCCAAGAGCGACGAGGTGCCGCCCTTCACGCTGGACACCGCCCAGGGCCCGCTCCTGGACGCGCTGCGCGACGCCCGCTCCCTGACCCGCTTCTCCCTGCTCGACTCGATGACGGAGATCCGCGACTTCGAGCGCCGCTTCGCGCCGGGCGGCGGCTCCATCGAGCTCGACGCCGCCACGCGCTACAAGGTCCTCGCGGCCTTCGACGGCTATCTGGAGACGCTCCCGGAGTCCTCGCTCACCCGCCCCGACTCGTACCGCGTGAAGGACGTCGTCGGCCGCCGCGGCATCGGCATCGGCTCCGCGGGCCTGCCCTCGTACAACATCCTCCTCGAGGGCAACAGCGACGCCCTGGAGAACGACGTCGTGATCTACCTCAAGCAGGCCCAGACCCCGGCCGTCTCGCGCCACATCACGGACCCGGCGATCCGCGGCTACTTCCAGCACGAGGGGCACCGCACGGTCATCTCGCAGCGCGCCCTCCAGGCGCACGCCGACCCGTGGCTCGGCTGGACCGAGCTGGACGGCGCCGGCCAGCTGGTCGCCGAGGTCTCGCCGTACGCGGTGGACCTGGACTGGTCCGACATCGACGACCTGGAGGAGATCTCCTCGGTCGTCGCCGACCTGGGCCGCGCCACGGCCACGATGCACGCCGCGGCGGACGACGAGAGCGGTCACTCGGACCTGGTGCCGTTCTCCACGGAGCGCGCCATCGACGCGGCCATCGCGGCCGACGAGGGCGGCTTCGCGGACCTGCTCGTGGACTTCGCGCACGCGTACGGCGCACGCGCGCGTGCGGACCACCAGATCTTCGTCGACCTGTTCCGCAACGGCCGGATTCCAGGTCTGTAGGCATCCACAGGCCAATGTGGAACTCTTGGGCACCCTTTTGGGACCTCCCACAGGAACGCATGGCACACTCCTCCGCGATGGACATATCAGGGACCCAGCTCAGAGCCGTGCGCGCGGCGCTGTTCACGGCGATCGTCGTGACGCTCTCCGCCGCGTCGCACGTGCTGCTGTCCCGCGTCCCCCTGCCGCTGACCACGGTCGCGGCGATCGCCGCCGCCGTCTTCGTCATCGCGTACGTCCTGGCGGGACGCGAGCGGGGCTACGGCCGGATCGCGGCCCTGCTGATCCCGCTCGAGCTGGCCGCCGACACGGTGTTCACCGCGGGCCAGCACGTCTGTTACGGCGAGGCGGGCGGCCCGGTCGCGGGTCCACTGCGCTCGGTCGGCTTCGACGTGCTGTGCGGCGGGGCGCCCATCGGGACCCCACTGGCCCGGATGACGGCCGAGGGGCACGGCGGCGCCGCGGCGCTGCTCGCCGAGGCCGACCCGGGCGCCGCCTGGCTGCTGCTCGGCGCGCACGTCGGCGTGGGCCTGTTCGCCGCGGCCTGGCTCCGGCGCGGCGAGCGTGCCCTGGGGCAGCTCCTTCGCGCGGTCGCCGCCGCCACGTTCCGGCCGCTGCTGATCGCGGTCGCCGCCGTGACGACGTCCCGCATGCCCGTACGCCGCGCCCCGCGTCCCGCACGCCGGGTGCGGACGGCGCGCACGCGACTGCTCGTGCACTTCGTGGGGCGGCGTGGACCGCCGTGCTCGGCCGCCTTCGCCTGAGCACGGCCCCCCACGCAGTCACCCACACGGAGAAACCATCATGAGCAAGCGCAACAGCCAGGCCGCCAAGTCCGCCGCCCGCGAGCGGATCCGCGCACAGCAGGAAGCCGAGCGGAAGCGGGAGAAGCGGAAGCGCGCCGCGATCGTCGGCGTCTCGATCGTCGGCGTCCTCGCGATAGCCGGCGGCGTCGGCTACGCCGTCATGCAGTCCAACAAGCCCGGCTACTGGGACGCCGCCAAGGACGACAAGCTGGTCAAGCCCGCGAACACCACGGGCAAGAACGGCACGACCGTCGTCATCGGCAAGGACTCCGCGAAGAAGACCCTCAAGGTCTACGAGGACCCGCGCTGCCCGATCTGCGCCAGCTTCGAGCAGACGGTCGGCCCGACGGTCGAGAAGGACCTGAAGGACGGCAAGTACAAGGTCCAGTTCATCGGCGCCACCTTCCTCGACCGGAACATCCCGGGCGAGGGCTCCCGCAACGCGCTCAGCGCGATGGGTGCGGCTCTGAACGTCAGCGACGACGCGTTCCTCGAGTACAAGAAGGTGCTGTTCTCCGCCAAGTTCCACCCCTCGGAGCAGGAGGACAAGTTCAAGGACGACTCCTACCTCCTCAAGGCCGCCAACGAGGTGCCCGAGCTGAAGAAGAGCGCGTCCTTCAAGAAGGACGTCAAGGGCGGGACCTACGACCGGTGGGCCCTGGAGATGTCGAAGACGTTCGACGAGAACAAGGACGGCGTCGAGGGCACCCCCTCCTTCGTCATGGACGGCAAGCAGCTGACCGGTCCCGGCTCCAAGAACGCGCCCAGCACGGTCGAGGACTACAAGACCGCGATCGACAAGGCCCTCAAGGGCTGAGCCGGGCCGACCCGGACGTATCGGATACGACGGGCTGAACTGACGCACAACACCGCGCGCTGACAAGGCGCGTGGCAAAAGAGCGGGCGAACTCCTGGAGTTGGCCCGCTCTTTGCGATTACCGCTCAGTAAGGTGATCGCCCGTGACCAGTCGAAATGATGTTCAGTCGTCGCTCGATGCCCAGCCGCTCAACTCCCAGGAGCTCGACGCCAAGAAGCTCGGCTTCCGCGCCCCGCGCCGCCGTACCGTCGTCAAGGCCGCGGCCGCCACCGCCGCCTTCGCCGCCCCGCTCGCTTCGCTCCCGGCACACGCCGCGGAGAGACCAGCCTTCCACCACGGAGTCGCCTCGGGGGACCCACTGCCGGACGGCGTCCTGCTGTGGACCCGCGTGACACCCACACCGGACGCCGTGCCGGGCTCGGGCAAGGGGCCCGACACCGAGGTGCGTTGGGAGATAGCCGAGGACAAGGGCTTCACCCGGGTCGTCGGCCACGGCAGCACCACCGCACGGGCGGCATCGGACCACACGGTCAAGGCCGACGTAAGGGGCTTGCGCCCGGCGACCACCTATTACTTCCGCTTCTCCGTGGAAGACGGCTCCGCGGACGGCTCCCCGGTGCACTCCCCCGTGGGCCGCACCCGCACCACCCCCGCGCACGACGCGTCCGCGCACGGCGTCCGCTTCGGCGTCGTCTCCTGCGCCAACTGGGAGTCGGGCTACTTCTCCGCGTACCGCCATCTCGCTGCCCGCACCGAACTCGACGCGGTCCTGCACCTCGGGGACTACATCTACGAGTACCCGACCGGCGAGTACCCCGCCGCGAAGTACGTCGTACGCGAGCACGAGCCGAAGCACGAGATCCTCACGCTCGCCGACTACCGCAAGCGGCACGGCGTCCACAAGACCGACGCCGACGCGCGGGCCATGCACGCCACGCACCCGGTCGTCGCGATCTGGGACGACCACGAGTTCGCCGACAACACCTGGTCGGGCGGCGCGGGGAACCACACCCCCGGGACCGAGGGCGACTGGTCGCGGCGCGTGGCGGCGGCCAAACAGGCCTACTTCGAGTGGATGCCCGTGCGCCCCTCCACCGAGGGCACCGTCTACCGCCGCGTCCGCTACGGCAAGTTGGCCGACCTGCACCTGCTCGACCTGCGCTCCTTCCGCTCCGAGCAGGTCGGCTTCGGCAGCGGTGACGTCGACGACCCGGACCGCACGATCACGGGCCGCGCCCAGCTCGACTGGCTGAAGTCGGGCCTCGCCTCCTCGGACGCGGCGTGGAAACTGGTCGGCACCTCGGTGATGATCTCGCCGGTCGCCTTCGGCTCCCTGCCGGCCCATCTCCTGAAGCCTCTCGCGGAGTTGCTCGGCCTGCCCAAGGAGGGCCTGGCCATCAACGCCGACCAGTGGGACGGCTACACGGACGACCGCAAGGAGCTCATATCCCACCTGCGCGACAACAACATCCGCAACACCGTCTTCCTGACCGGCGACATCCACATGGCCTGGGCGAACGACGTGCCGGTCAAGGCGGCCACGTACCCCGTGTCCGCGTCGGCCGCGACGGAGTTCGTGGTCACCTCGGTGACCTCCGACAACGTCGACGACATGCTCCACGTCGCCCCGCACACGCTCTCCCTCGTGGCCGCGGGCGCCATCAAGGCGGCCAACCGCCATGTGAAATGGCTGGACATGGACTCGCACGGCTACGGCGTCCTGGACGTCACCGCCGAGCGCTCGCAGATGGACTACTACGTCGTCTCCGACCGGACCGACCCCGAGGCGACCTCGTCCTGGGCCCGTTCGTACCGCACGCTCAGCGGCACCCAGAAGGTCGAGCGGGTGCACGCACCCGTGCGCTGACCGAGCGCGTACGCACTGTCACACCCGCCCTCTACGCTTGTCCCATGAGCGGCCCGGGGGATGTGGTGGACGGACGCTTCGAGTTGCTCGAGCGGCTCGGCAGCGGCGGCATGGGCACGGTGTGGCGGGCCCGCGACACCGTGCTCCACCGCGAAGTGGCCCTCAAGGAGGTCAGGTCGGCCGGCCCCGATCCGGCCGCCGAGGACTCCGCGGTCCTGCGCGAGAGGGTGCTGCGCGAGGCCCGCGCCCTTGCCCGGCTCAACCACCCCCATGTGGTGACGATCCACCAGATCATCGACACGGCCGCGGACTCCCACCCCTGGCTGGTGATGGAGCTGCTGCCGGGCCGCACCCTCCAGGACCTCCTGGAGGAGCGCACCCTGCCGCCCCAGGAAGCGGCCCGCATCGGCCGTGAGCTGCTCTCGGCCCTGCGCGTCGCACACGCCGCCGGCATCCTGCACCGCGACATCAAACCGGCCAACGTCCTGCTGCGGGGCCCCGAGGACGCTCCCTCCGTGGTCCTCACCGACTTCGGCATCGCCTCCCTGAGCGGCGCCACCCGCCTCACCGCCACCGGCGACCTCATCGGCTCGCCGGAGTACATCGCGCCCGAGCGCATCCGCGGCACCGGAGAGGGCCCCGCGGCCGACCTGTGGTCGCTCGGCCTGGTCCTGTACGTCGCGGTGGAAGGCGTCAGTCCGCTGCGCCGCGCCACGACCCTGGCCACCCTCGCGGCGGTCCTCGACGACCCGCTGCCGCCTCCGGTGCGCTCGGGCCCGCTCGCGCCGGTCCTCGCCGCGCTCCTGGTGCGGGACCCGGCGCTGCGCCCGGACGCCGACCGGCTCGACGCGATGCTCGCTGCCGTGGCCCAGGGCATCGCCCGGCAGCCGACCGAGACCGCGGAGCGCCCGGCGGTCACGGTGGGGCCGCCGCCACCCTCACCTCCCCCGTCTCCCGAGCCCCGTAGACGTATGCCCGTGGTCGCCGCGGCGGTGGCCGTGGCCCTCGCGCTGGTGGCGGGCGCGGCGCTGGTGTTCGCCCTGCGGGACGGTTCGGGGACGGAAGGCAAGGGCGGGGAGAAGGGGAGCACTGAAGCGGATTCCGTGCCCGCGTCCGCGAGTCGTACGTCTCCGGAGAAGCCGTCGAAGAGCCCCGAGACCTCCGCCACGACGACACCCGCCAAGAGCACGTCCCCGACGTCGCCCACCCCCACCGAGCCGCCCGCTTCGGGCACGTGGATCGCCCAGCTCTTCTCCGAGCCGGACACCTCGGGCACCGCCACCCGCGACCGCCGCCTCGCGGCCGTGCGCAAGGACGTGCCGGAGGCCCGGTACCTGCACAGCGACGACTACGCCTCACTGCGCCCCGGCTTCTGGGTGATCTACGCCCCCGGGCCCTTCGCGGACGGCCGCGCGGCCCTGCGCTTCTGCGCCGAGCGCGGCAGGACCACCGGAAACACCTGCGTCGGGCGCTATCTCAGCCGCGACAGCGCGGACTACTCCCTGCAGTGCAAACCGCCCGCGAGCAACCCGGTGGGCAGGTGCACGCGCGCGTAGAGGCCCAAGCCCTCACATCGCTCAGAGCCCTCGAAGCTCCCAGAGTCCTCAGAGTCCTCGGAGCCCTCAGAGCGTCTCCAGGAAGCCGAGCGCCGTGCGCCACGTCGCCTCCGCCGCCTCCTCGTCGTAGTCGTCGAGGTCCGGGTCGGTGTAGAGGTGCCCGGCGCCCGCGTAGCGATAGACCTCCACGTCGGCCCCGGCCCGCCCCATCCGGAGGTACCAGGCACTCAGCCAGTCGTCGGGCTCGAACGGGTCGGGCTCGGCGACGTGCAGTTGCACCGGCAGCTCGTCCACGGACGCGTTCTCCGCGATGTCGGACGTGCCGTGCAGGAGCAGCAGGCCGCGCGCCTTCTCGTCGCCGAGGGCGAGGGTCTGCGCGGTCGCGGCACCGAGCGAGAAGCCGGCGTACACGAGTCCCCGCTCGGAGTAGGGGGCGGCGGCGAGGATCGCCCGCTTCAGGAGCTCGTCCTTGCCGAGCTCGCTCTGAAAGGCCCTGCCCTCCTCGACGTCGTCGAAGACGCGGCCCTCGAAGAGGTCGGGGGTCCACACCTCGTGCCCCGCGGCACGGAGCCGGTCGGCCGCCGCGTGCACCGCGGGCCGCAGACCGTACGTCGAATGGAAAAGCACGATGTTCATGGGGCCATCGTGCCATCCGTCCCCTGACCCCTACCCTCGGAGGCATGGAGAACGTACTGCGTCCGTTGATCGTGGTCGGCGGCTCGGTCGTGCTCACGGTGGTCGTCGGCTGGCTGGTCGACGTGCTGTTGCGCCGGGCCGACGAACGGCACCGCGAGACCCCGCTGTGGGGGCTGCTGCGCCGCAGCCGCATCCCGCTGCAGGTCGTCCTGTGCACCGCCCTGCTGAGAGGCTCCTACCGCCAGACCAAGATATTCGAGGACCACCAGGCCGGCATCGGCCGCGCCCTCTCGCTCGTCCTCATCGGTTCCACCGCCTGGCTCGTCGTGCGGATCGCCGCGGCCGTCGTCGAGTCGTCGTACGCGCGCTATGCGGCCGCCCACCGCGACCCGGCCCGGGTCCGCAGGGTCCGTACGCAGGTGACACTCATCCAGCGGGTGGTCACCGCGATCGTCGGCGTGGTGGCAGTCGCCGCGATGCTCCTGACCTTCCCCGCGATGCAGGCCGCGGGGGCCTCGCTGCTCGCCTCCGCCGGCATCCTCGGCATCGTCGCCGGTGTCGCCGCCCAGTCCACCCTCGGCAACCTCTTCGCGGGCCTGCAGATCGCCTTCGGCGACATGGTGCGGCTCGGGGACACGGTGGTGGTGGACGGTGAGTGGGGCACCATCGACGAGATCACGCTCACCTTCCTGACCGTCCGCACCTGGGACGAGCGCCGGATCACGATGCCCGTCTCGTACTTCACGTCGAAGCCCTTCGAGAACTGGTCGCGGGGCGGCGCCCAGATGACCGGCACGGTCTTCTTCCAGCTGGACCACTCCGCGCCGATCGCGCAGATGCGCGACAAACTCCACGACATCCTGCGCGAGTGCGCCGCGTGGGACGGCAGGGACTGGGGCCTCGCGGTCACCGACACCACACCGACCACCATCCAGGTCCGCGCCCTGGTCACCGCGAAGGACGCGGACGACATCTGGACGGTGCGGGTCACGGTGCGCGAGCAGCTGGTCCGCTGGCTGGCCGAGCACCATCGATACGCGCTGCCGAAGGTCACCACGGCCGCGGCCGAGCCGATGTCCAACGGCCACCGCCCGCAGCCCGAGCCGTTCTCGCCGGACGTGCCGCGGACCGGCCGCGGCTGAGCCCGTTCCCCTCGACACTGCCCGTACCTCTCGACGCCGCCCGCCCCTCGACGCCGCCCACCCCCTCGACACCGACTACCTCAGACTGCGTACGTCGAGGTGGTGCAGGACCCGGTCGACGATCTCCGGATCGGCCCCGGGCTCGCTGCGCGCGGCGAGCACCTCGTGGCGGGCGGCCGACATCATCTCGCGCTGGATGCGCTGGACCGCCTTCAGCCGGTCGACGCGCTTGGCGTAGCGCTCGCGCCGCTCGTCGTCGACCAGGTCGGGGCTGATCCTCGCCCCGATGTCGAACGCGCCGCGCTGCAGCCGCTCGGCGACGTCCTCCGGGAGCTCCTCGACCTCCTCGATCTCCTTGAGGCGGCGCTTGGCGGCCTTGGCGGCGCGCAGCGCGAGTTCGCGCTCCAGCTCCCGCTCGGCGTCCGCGTCGGCGCGCACCCCGAGCTTCTTGACCAGCCAGGGCAGGGTGAGCCCCTGGGCGACGAGCGTCGCCATGATCACGCAGAACGCGATGAAGATGATCTCTTCGCGGGCCGGGAACGGCGACCCGTCGTCCGTCTTGAGCGGAATGGCGAGCGCGAGCGCCACGGACGCCACGCCCCGCATCCCCGACCACCACATGACGACGGTCTCGCGCCAGCTGGTCGGGATCTCCTCGTCGACGTCACGCCGCTTGTGCAGCCTCTTGGCGAGCCAGGTCGCGGGCAGCAGCCACAGCAGGCGTACGCCGACGACGACCGCGACGATCGCGGCGCCCCAGCCGAACATCTCCCACGCGCGGCCGCTCGCGATGCCGAAGACGTTGTGCAGTTCGAGACCGATGAGCCCGAACGCGATGCCGGTGACCAGGGTGTCGACGATCTGCCAGAAGGTCTGCCCGGTGATCCGCCCGAGCACGTCGTCGGCGTCCACGGCGTTCTCCGCGAGGTAGAGCGCGGTGGTGAGGACGGCGAGCACCCCGGAGCCGAGCAGCTCCTCGGCCAGCACATAGCTGACGAAGGGCACGAGCAGCGTCAGGCCGGTCTGCAGGGTGGCGTCGCCGAGCAGCCCCATGAGCTTGTTGGTGAGCCAGCCGAGCACGAGGCCGACGGCGACGGCGACCACGGCCGACAGCACCAACAGGCCCACGGCGGACGGCCACGAGAAGGTACCGCTCATCGCCGCCGCGATCGCCACGTGGTACAGCACGATCGCCGTGACGTCGTTGAAGAGCCCCTCGCCCTCCAGGATCGAGACGAGCCTGCGGGGCAGCCCGAGCGACCCGGCCACCGCGGTCGCGGCGACGGGGTCGGGCGGCGCGACGAGCGCTCCCAGCGCCACGGCCGCCGCGATCGGCAGCCCCGGCACGACGGCGTTGGCCACCGCGGCGACCGCCGCCGTCGTGACGAACACCAGGGCCACGGCGAGCAGGAAGATCGGTCGTACGTTGGCCGTGAACTGCCGCCAGGAGGTGCGCTGCACGGAGGCGTAGAGCAGCGGCGGCAGGACCAGCGGAAGGATGTAGTCCGGCGGGATCTCGACATTGGGCACGAACGGCAGCAGCGCCATGCCGATCCCCGCCAGCGTCATCAGGACCGGCGCGGGAAGCCCGAGCCGGTCCCCCAGGGGCACGGTGACCACGGCACCGAGCAACAAGATGAGCACCAGCGCCAGTTGATCCACGGTGCGCCCTCCGGACGGTCGAGACTCGGACGATCAAGACCTCAACCCTGCCACGCAATCACCGCGAACCGGACCAATGCCCTCCGTTCGGATTCGGCTCAGGGGGCGACATCCTCATAGCCACGCCCCACCTTGGCGCCGTTCAGATACGCCGTGGCCGCGCCCTTGACCCCGTCGGAGCGGTACACGCCCCACTTGTCGGTGACCCAGTCGGCCCGCAACGTGGCGGCCTTGTAGGTCGACGCCCCCTTCAGGTCCTGCCGGCGGCCGTCGTACCAGAACTGGACGGAACCCTTCGAGGGATCGTCGGACACCTTGATCCCGACGACGAAGTCGTGCCACTCCCCGGTCCGCAGCGGCGCGTTCCAGAGCTGGGTGGTCTTCAGGTCGGGGTCGGCGTACTCGAGGTCGACGGTGCCGTTGCCGCGCGCCCTGATCGACAGCGGCGGCGTCGACGCCCCGCTGCCGTAGTCCTTGAGCTGCCACAGGACGACCCAGTCGCCGGCACGCGTGGGCAGCGGCTCCCACATCGAACGCCACCCCACGTAGACGGTGTCGCCCTCCTCGAAGCGCAGCCGGGAACCGTCGGGCTTCTTGTGCCCGCGCACCTCCACGCGGACGCGCTCGTCGGGCGAGACCTTGTCACCCGAGGTGTGGAGCTCGTACGTCCTGCCGTACCGCCCCTTGGGGTCGTCGACGACGCCGATCGTGCCGGGCTTGGTCTCGGTGCCCTCGAAGACGGAGGTGCCCTTCGCGGGGTCGGCCTGCCACAGCACGGCTGCGGTCTCTCCCGCGGAGGCGTGCCAGGTCCCCGCGAGACCGAGCACTCCCACGGCGACCACCGCCGAAGCCATGCCCATGACAGTGCGATTCCTGCGGTGCTTCCGGGACGGTGCGCTACGCATGGCGAGCTCCGTGAGTGGGGGGTGGGGACGGCGCGAACCTAAGACCCCCCGCGGACCCCCGTCAAGACCGACTGGAAGGTTTCCTAACAGCCGACTGCGCAACACCCACTCATTGCCCAGCAGCCCAACTACTGCCCGACAGCCCACCTGCTGCCCGGCTGTCCTGCTGCCCGGCTAGCGCAGCGACTTCCGCATCGCCCGGTGCGGAATCCCCGCGTCCGGGAACTCGGGCCCGTACGCCTCGTACCCGAGGCGCTCGTAGAACCCGAGGGCGTGGGTCTGTGCGTGCAGGTCCACCGCCGTCAGGCCACGCGCGCGTGCCGCGTCCTCGATGGCCCCGACCAGGGAGGCGCCCACGCCGAGCCCGCGCGCGGCCCGCGTCACCGCGAGCCGGCCGAGCGCGCCGATGCCGGACTCCCCGCCGTTCTTGGCGGCCGCCGCGGCGCCGGTCAGGAGCCTGCCCGTGCCCAGCGGAACGCCGTCCTCACGCAGGGCGAGGACGTGCACCGCCCCGGCGTCGTACGTGTCGTACTCGAGGTCCTCCGGCACCTGCTGCTCGACCACGAAGACCTCCTTGCGGACCGCGAAGCAGGCCTCCAGGTCGTCCGGGTCGTCGGCGACCCGGACCGTCACACCGGTCACGAGCTCTCCGCCCGCACCCGGTCGAGCGCCTGCTGCAGGTCGTCGGGGTACTGGCTCTCGAACTCCACCCACTGGCCGTCGCCGGGGTGCTCGAAGCCGAGCCGGACGGCGTGCAGCCACTGGCGCGTGAGGCCGAGGCGCTTGGCGAGCGTCGGGTCCGCGCCGTACGTCAGGTCGCCCACGCACGGGTGTCGATGTGCCGACATGTGGACGCGGATCTGGTGCGTGCGCCCCGTCTCCAGCTTGATGTCGAGCAGGGAGGCCGCGCGGAAGGCCTCGATGAGGTCGTAGTGCGTCACGGAGGGCTTGCCCTCGGCCGTGACCGCCCACTTGTAGTCGTGGTTCGGGTGGCGGCCGATGGGGGCGTCGATGGTGCCGCTCATCGGGTCGGGGTGGCCCTGCACCAGCGCGTTGTAGCGCTTGTCGACCGTGCGCTCCTTGAACTGGCGCTTCAGCGAGGTGTACGCGCGCTCCGACTTGGCGACCACCATCAGGCCGGACGTGCCGACGTCCAGGCGGTGCACGATGCCCTGGCGCTCGGCGGCGCCGGAGGTGGAGATGCGGTACCCGGCAGCCGCGAGGCCGCCGATCACGGTGGTCCCGGTCCACCCCGGGCTGGGGTGCGCGGCCACGCCGACCGGCTTGACGATCACGACGATGTCGTCGTCGTCATGCACGATCTCCATGCCCTCGACGGGCTCCGCGACGATCTGCACCGGAGCGGGCGCCTGCGGCATCTCCACTTCCAGCCAGGCGCCGCCGTGCACCCGCTCGGACTTGCCGACCACCGAGCCGTCGACCGTGACCTTCCCCGCCGCGGCGAGCTCGGCGGCCTTCGTACGGGAGAACCCGAACATGCGCGAGATGGCGGCGTCGACGCGCTCGCCCTCCAGGCCGTCCGGCACGGGCAGGGTACGGATCTCGGGAATCGTGCTCACCCATTGAGTATGCAGGAGCCCACCGACACTCCCGCACCGCAGGCTCCCGCCGAGGGCTCCCGGCCCCCGGCGGCCGAGGCCTCAGTCCTTGTGGACGGTGCCGTCCGGGTCCAGGCCGCGGAAGGACAGCAGCACGATCAGGATGCCGCCGCAGACGATCGCCGAGTCCGCGAGATTGAAGACCGCGAAGCCCTTGGGGGCGATGAAGTCGACCACCGCGCCCTCGAAGACGCCGGGCGCGCGGAACAGCCGGTCGGTGAGGTTGCCCAGCGCCCCGCCGAGCAGCATGCCGAGCGCGATGGCCCAGGGCAGGCTGTAGAGCTTGCGCGCGAGCCGTGCGATCACCACGATGACCGCAGCCGCGATGCAGGTGAAGATCACGGTGAAGGCCTCGCCGAAGCCGAAGGCCGCGCCCGCGTTCCGGATGGCCGAGAGGCGGAGCCAGTCGCCGATGAGGTCGATCGGCTCGTGGTGCTCCAGCTTGGCGACCACGATCATCTTGCTGATCAGGTCGAGGGCGTACGCGAAGGCGGCCACCGCGAACAGCACGGCGATCTTGCGCTTGCCCTTGGGCTTCTCCCCGTCCTCGTCCTCGCCCCCGGCCTCGGCAGGCTCGGCGGCCGCGGTCCCGGCCTCGGCGGACTGCTCCGCCGAGGCGTCCCCGGACTTGTCCGCCGCCGCGCCGCCGGACTTCTCCGCCGTGGCGTCGCCGGACGCGGACGCGTCCGCCGCCGTCTCGTCGCGAGCCGAGTCGGACTGCTCCGGCTCGGCCCCAGCCGCCTCAGGGATGTCCGGCGTACCGATGATGCGCTCCGCCTCTGCCACGTGAGTCCCTCAACCTAGGTACCTGACTGGGGACGAGCGTACGGCACACACGTACGGACCCAGGCGCCCAGGCCGCGCTCAGTAGCGCCGTTCCTGCTTCTGCTTGCACTCCACGCACAGCGTCGCGCGCGGGAAGGCCTGCATCCGCGCCTTGCCGATGGGATTGCCGCAGTTCTCGCAGAGTCCGTACGTCCCCGCGTCGAGGCGCTCGAGGGCGCGCTCGGTCTGCACGAGCATCTCGCGAGCGTTGGCGGCGAGCGCCATCTCGTGCTCCCGCGTGATGTTCTTCGTGCCGGTGTCCGCGTCGTCGTCGCCCGCCCCGTCACCGGAGTCCCGCATCAGGCCCGCCAGGGACTCCTCGGAGGACGCGATCTCGCTGCTCAGCCGCAGCGCCTCGCTCTGGAGCTCCGCACGGGCCTCCGCGACCTCCTCCGGAGTCCAGGGATCCTCGCCGGGCCGTACCGCGAGCTCGCCGGGCTCCACCGCGGCGGCACGCGCCTTGGGCACCGCCGTCGGCTTCTTCGCTGCCGTCGCCGTGCCCGGAGTCTTCTTCGCAACCACCGTCGTGGCTCCCGTCGTCTCCGCGGCCTCAGCCGCATCCTCGGCCGCGGACGCGACCGTCTTCTTGGCCGTGCTCTTCTTGGCCGTGCTCTTTGTCGCGGTGCTCTTCTTGGCGGCCGCCTTCTTCGCGGGGGCGGCCTTCTTGGCAGCGCTCTCAGAGGCCGTGTCGGCCCCTGCGTCCTGAGCGACCGCCTCCTTGTCCGCCGTCTTCTTGGCGACGGTCTTCTTGGCCACCGCCTTCTTGGCGGCGGTCTTCTTCGCGGTGCCCTCCGTAGAGGCTGCCTCCGTAGACGCCGTCTTCGTAGACGCTGCCTCCGTAGACGCCGTCTTCGTCGCCGCTGCCTTCGCAGCCGTGGCCTTCTTGGCCACCGTCTTCTTGGCCACCGCCTTCTTCGCGGTGCTCTTCGTGGCCGCGGTCTTCTTCGCCGCGGCCTTGGACGCCCCCGGCTCCACCTCCCCCGATGACGACGCCTTGGCCCCGTGCGCGCTCTTCTTGCCGTTCACGTCCTTGGCCGTCCCCGCGGCCGCGCCTGTGGATCTGCCGGACGCCGACTGCTGTACGGCGGTCTTCTTCGCCACCATGGCCGCGGCCCCTTCACATATTGTGATCTTGCTCGCGAATCGTGCTGGGACGATAAATCGACTCCAGGCTCGCGGCAACGGGGCACGCCGCCCGATTCGCCCGCCCCGCGGGTGCCGCGCGGCGAGTCTGCATGCGTTGTGCCCAACTCCCTGCCGGGTAATCCGCCGTCCGACACGCGCCCGAATCCGCCCGGACCCCATGTCGCCATTCGGGTCAGTCCGCGCCCCCGGCCCCACGCCCCGCACGGCCGCCGGAAAACCGGTCGGCCGCCCTTCCCCGGGCGCCGTACACTGGGCCACAGCGAAAAGCGTGGATGGGGACGAGTAGCGGCGTACGCAGCCATGAGCGACCCGGGGACGGTGTGAGCCCGGGGGCCAGCGCGACGTGAAGATCACCCCGGAGCCGCCGGAAGAAAGCCGAGGCCACGAGCCCAGGCGAGTAGACCCGGTTTCGCGACCCCAATGAGGGGGCTCACCGGCACAGACCCCGTTCCGGAGAGCCAAGGAGGGTGGTACCGCGGGAGCGCGCCCCAGCACGGCGCGATCGGCTCTCGTCCCTCCGACGGAAGGCAGCACATCCGTTGGAGGAGCTCGTTGATGACGCCGCCGCAGTACCGCCAGGTGCCCGCCCAGGTCGACCTGCCCGCCCTCGAGCACGCCGTGCTCGAATTCTGGGACGAGCAGAAGATCTTCGCCAAGAGCCTCGAGCAGTCCGAGGGTCGCCCCGAATGGGTGTTCTATGAGGGCCCGCCGACCGCCAACGGCATGCCCGGCGCCCACCACATCGAGGCCCGCGTCTTCAAGGACGTCTTCCCGCGCTTCCGCACCATGCGCGGCTACCACGTGGCCCGCAAGGCCGGCTGGGACTGCCACGGCCTCCCGGTGGAGCTCGCCGTCGAGAAGGAACTCGGGTTCAACGGCAAGAAGGACATCGAGGCGTACGGCATCGCCGACTTCAACGCCAAGTGCCGCGAGTCCGTGACCCGGCACACCGACGCCTTCGCCGCGCTCACGACCCGCATGGGCTACTGGGTCGACCTCGACGACGCGTACCGCACGATGAACCCGGAGTACGTCGAGTCGGTCTGGTGGTCCCTGAAGGAGATCTTCAAGAAGGGCCTCCTCGTCCAGGACCACCGCGTCGCGCCCTGGTGCCCGCGCTGTGGCACGGGCCTGTCCGACCACGAGCTCGCGCAGGGCTACGAGACGGTCGTCGACCCGTCCGTGTACGTCCGTTTCCCCCTCACCTCCGGTCCGCTCGCGGGCGAGGCCGCCCTCCTGGTCTGGACGACGACCCCCTGGACGCTGGTCTCCAACACGGCCGTCGCCGCGCACCCCGACGTCACGTACGTCGTCGCGACGAACGGCGAGGAGAAGCTCGTCGTCGCCCAGCCGCTCGTGGAGAAGGCCCTCGGCGAGGAGTGGGAGACGACCGGCGAGACCTTCACCGGCGCCGACATGGAGCGCTGGACCTACCAACGCCCCTTCGAACTGGTGGAGTTCCCGGCTCCGGCCCACTTCGTGGTCAACGCCGACTACGTCACCACGGAGGACGGCACCGGTCTGGTCCACCAGTCCCCCGCCTTCGGTGAGGACGACCTCAAGGTCTGCCGCTCCTACGGCCTCCCGGTCGTGAACCCGGTCCGTCCCGACGGCACCTTCGAAGAGGACGTACCGCTGGTGGGCGGTGTCTTCTTCAAGAAGGCGGACGAACAGCTGACCGAGGACCTCAAGGACCGCGGTCTGCTCTTCCGCCACATCCCGTACGAGCACAGCTACCCGCACTGCTGGCGCTGCCACACGGCCCTCCTCTACTACGCGCAGCCGTCCTGGTACATCCGCACCACGGCCATCAAGGACCGCCTCCTCCAGGAGAACGAGAAGACCAACTGGTTCCCGGACTCGGTCAAGCACGGCCGCTTCGGCGACTGGCTGACCAACAACGTCGACTGGGCGCTGTCCCGCAACCGCTACTGGGGCACTCCGCTGCCCATCTGGCGCTGCGAGGAGAACCACCTCACCTGCGTCGGCTCGCGCGCGGAGCTCTCCGAGCTGTCCGGCGCCGACCAGTCGGCCCTGGACCCGCACCGCCCGTTCATCGACGACGTCACCTTCACCTGCACCCACGAGGGCTGCTCCCTCGAAGCGGTGCGCGTGCCCGAGGTCATCGACGCCTGGTACGACTCGGGCTCGATGCCGTTCGCGCAGTGGGGCTACCCGTACAAGAACAAGGAGCTCTTCGAGAGCCGCTACCCGGCGCAGTTCATCTCGGAGGCCATCGACCAGACCCGCGGCTGGTTCTACACGCTGATGGCCGTCGGCACCCTGGTCTTCGACAAGTCGTCCTACGAGAACGTGGTCTGCCTCGGCCACATCCTCGCCGAGGACGGTCGCAAGATGTCCAAGCACCTGGGCAACACCCTCGACCCCATCCCGCTCATGGACCGCCACGGCGCCGACGCCGTGCGCTGGTTCATGGCGGCCGGCGGCTCCCCGTGGGCGGCACGCCGCGTGGGCCACGGCACCATCCAGGAAGTCGTCCGCAAGACCCTCCTCACGTACTGGAACACGGTCGCCTTCCAGGCCCTGTACGCCCGTACGTCGAAGTGGGCCCCCAGCGACGCCGACCCGGCGCCCGCCGACCGCCCGCTCCTGGACCGCTGGCTGCTCAGCGAGCTGCACGCACTCACCGACCAGGTCACCCAGGCCCTGGAGGGCTACGACACCCAGCGGGCCGGCAAGCTCCTGTCCGTCTTCGTCGACAACCTCTCCAACTGGTACGTACGCCGCTCCCGTCGCCGCTTCTGGCAGGGCGACAAGGCGGCCCTGCGCACCCTGCACGAGGTCGTCGAGACGGTCACGAAGCTGCTGGCCCCGCTGACGCCGTTCATCGCCGAGCGCGTCTGGCAGGACCTGGTCGTGCCGGTCACCCCGGACGCCCCGGAGTCGGTGCACCTCTCCTCCTGGCCCGAGGCGGACCTCTCCGCCATCGACCCGGAGCTGTCCAAGCAGATGGTGCTCGTACGCCGCCTCGTCGAGCTCGGCCGTGCCACGCGCGCGGAGTCGGGCGTCAAGACCCGCCAGCCGCTGTCCCGCGCGCTGATCGCGGCGACCGGCTTCGAGTCGCTCAACCCGGAGCTGCACACCCAGATCACCGAGGAGCTCAACGTCTCCTCGCTGGCCTCGCTCTCTGATTCCTCCGCTGGTCCAGCGGGCGGCGGCTCCCTGGTCGACACCACCGCCAAGGCCAACTTCCGGGCCCTGGGCAAGCGGTTCGGCAAGGGCGTCCAGGCGGTGGCCAAGGCCGTCGCCGAGGCGGACGCGGCCGCGCTGTCCCTGGCCCTGCGCGAGGGCACGGCCTTCGTCGAGGTCGACGGCGAGAAGGTGACGCTGGCCCCGGACGAGGTCATCATCACCGAGACCCCGCGCGAGGGCTGGTCGGTGGCGTCCGAGTCCGGCGCCACGGTCGCGCTCGACCTGGAGATCACCGAGGAGCTGCGCCGCGCGGGCCTGGCCCGTGACGCGATCCGCCTGATCCAGGAGGCCCGCAAGAACAGCGGCCTGGACGTCGCGGACCGGATCGCCCTGCACTGGACCTCCACGGACCCGGCGGTCGTGACGGCCCTGTCCGACCACTCCGAGCTCATCGCGGACGAGGTCCTCGCCACCGACTTCGCCCAGGGCGAGGCGGACGACACCTTCGGGCAGCCGTTCACCGACGACTCCCTGAAGCTGGAGTTCCGCCTCCGCAAGGCGTAAGGCGCAAGCAGTCGCACGAAGGCCCGGTCCCGCCAAAGATCTTGGCGGGACCGGGCCTTCGGCGTTGCGTCCCCACGTACAGATGAACGTTTCTGCAGCTGCCGCGCGCAAAAGGGCCGGGCCCCCAGAGACTCTCTGGGGGCCCGGCCCTGAACGCTGCCGACGCCTAAGGCGTGGTCACGCCCGTCAGTTGTCGTCCTCGTCGATGAGGAAGCCACGCATCGGCGACGGAGCCTGCTGCATCGGCGCGGGACCCTGCGGCCGCACCGGCGCCATCGGCTGGGTCATCGCCGGGGACATCTGCTGCTGGCCGCCGTAGGACGGACCGCCGGCGGGCTGGTTGTTGCCGCCCATCGACTGGTTGCCGCCGTAGGACGGGGCACCCGCACCTGCCGGAGCCATCGACGGCGCCGGGGACGGCGGCAGCGAGGCGGTGGCCGGGGTACGCGGCGGGGCCAGCGAGTCGTCGGCCTGGGTCTCCAGCTGACGCAGCTGCGACTCCAGGTAGGACTTCAGACGCGTGCGGTACTCGCGCTCGAAGCCGCGCAGGTCCTCGACCTTGCGCTCCAGCGTGGCGCGAGCGGACTCCAGGGAGCCCATCGCGACGCGGTGCTTCTCCTGCGCGTCCCGCTCCAGGGCGTCGGCCTTGGCACGGGCGTCACGCTCGAGGCCCTCGGCGCGCGAACGGGCCTCGCCGACAATCTTGTTGGCCTCGGAACGGGCCTCCGCGATCGCCTGGTCGGCGGTCTGCTGCGCAAGGGAGAGGACACGAGCGGCGCTGTCGCCGCCGGGGCCCTGACCGGGCTGCGGCATCTGCGGACCGTGGCCGCCCATGGGACCGCCCATGGGGCCACCCATCGGACCCTGGCCCATCGGGCCGGGGCCCTGCGGACCACCCTGCGGGCCGTGCCCACTGGGTCCCGCGGGCAGCTGCGGCGCACCGCCCGGCAGCTGCGGCGGGCCGCCCATCGGGCCGCCCATCTGCTGCTGCGGCGGGACCGGCTGCGGGCCCGATATTGCGGCAGGCACGGGGGCGCCGGGACCGCGCTGGTCCTGCGGCCCGTCGGGGCCCTTGCGCATTCCGCCCTGCTGCTGGTTCTGCGCGGCGGCACGGGTGGCCGCGGCGAGCTTGGCGCGCAGGTCCTCGTTCTCGCGGAGCAGGCGGGTCAGTTCGGCTTCGACCTCATCGAGGAAGGCATCGACCTCGTCCTCGTCATAGCCTTCTCGGAGGCGGACGGTCGTGAACTGCTTGTTCCGCACGTCCTCGGGGGTCAACGGCATCTCTTCACCTCAACGTAGTCGTCGGCATTCGGCAAGACCGTATCGTTCACACCAACACCGACCTCACAATGGTGATCAGGATGTAGACGATGATCATCAATACGAAGAAGGACAGGTCGAGCGCCACGCCCCCGAGACGCAGCGGCGGAATGAACCGCCGCAGAAGCTTGAGCGGTGGATCAGTGACAGTGTAGGTGGCCTCCAGAAGCACCACCATCGCCTTGCCGGGTTGCCATGAGCGGGCGAACTGGAAGACGTAGTCCATGACCAACCGGAAGATCAGCACGATGAGGAAACACATCAGCGCGATGTAGAGCACCTGTCCAACAACGCCCATCTCCGCGCTTCCCTCTCCCCTGTTACTCGTACTTCGTCGTTCCGATACTGCGGCTACAGCAACTACTGCGTCTACTGCGTCTCAGCTCTGGTTGAAGAACCCGCCCTCTGCGATGCGAGCCTTGTCCTCCGCCGTTACATCGACGTTAGCAGGCGACAACAGGAACACCTTCTGCGTCACGCGCTCAATGCTGCCATGCAGACCGAAGACCAGACCGGCGGCAAAGTCGACAAGTCGCTTCGCGTCCGTGTCGTCCATCTCGGTCAGATTCATGATCACCGGAGTGCCCTCGCGGAAGTGTTCCCCGATGGTACGGGCCTCGTTGTAGGTCCGGGGGTGCAATGTGGTGATGCGGTAGGGCTCCCGCTCGGACACGACCTTGGGCATGATCACCGGTGCGTTCTTCTCCAGGCTCTGACGTTCAGGTGTGATAGATGCCACGGGGGCGATTCGTGCCGGACGTCCGGATTCCGCGGCCAGCGAGGACGAATGGGCCGCCGGCTCGCGCTGGGCGGGCGGCTGCACCACTCGTACCGATTCGTCCCGTTGAGGCTGATGGGGCTGGTGCGACTGATGCGGCGGTTCGTGCCGCCTGCGGTCGCGCTCGGGCTCCGGCTCGGGTTCGAACTCGTCATCGGGGTCGAACCCCGGACCGTCGTACCCATCGTCCTCCACGAGGCCGAGGTAGACCGCCATCTTGCGCATCGCGCCGGCCATGCTCTGAGTCCTCCGCTCTGTGGTGGATCGGCTGTCGTCACCAACTGCCCGCGATCCACGAGGTATCCCCGCCCAACAGCGAGAATGACCATATTTTCTGCTGTGGTCCGACTTCTTGGCGACGTTACCCGAGCCCGGGTCGGACTCCGAGTACCGCCGTACCGACGCGCACATGTGTCGCTCCGGCCGCAACGGCCTGTTCGAGGTCCGCACTCATCCCTGCCGACACCATGTTCGCAGCCGGATGAGCCGCGCGCATGAGGGTTGAGAATTCCATCAACCGCTCGAACGCCGCCTGTTGCCGTCCCGCGTACGGTCCGGTGAGCGGCGCGACGGTCATCAGACCATCGAGCCGCAACCCCGGCGCCCCGGCCACGAGGTCGGCCAACTCTTCGATTCCGCCGGGGCCTACGCCCCCGCGCTCGCCGCGGCCGTTCTCCTCCGCGTCGAGCGCGACCTGGATCAGGCAGCCGAGTTCGCGCTCCGCACGCACCGCGTCCTTCGACAAAGCCGTGACGAGCTTGGGACGATCCACGGACTGCACCAGATCGGCATAACCGACCACGGAACGGACCTTGTTGGTCTGCAACTGACCAACGAAGTGCCATGTAAGGGGAAGGTCCGCGCACTGGGCCGCCTTCGGTGCCGCGTCCTGGTCACGATTCTCCGCGACATGACGCACACCGAGCTCCGACAGGATCCGCACATCGCTCGCGGGATAGGTCTTCGTGACCACGATCAGGGTCACTTCTTCCCGCTTGCGCCCGGCCGCGGCGCACGCCGCGGCGATGCGCTCCTCGACCTGCGCCAGATTTGCGGCGAGTTGAGACTTACGCTCCGTCATGCCCTATCAGTCCAGCCAGACATAGCCCGCGAGACGACCGGTGGTGCGGTCGCGGCGGTACGAGAAGTGGTCACCGGATTCCAGCGTGCACACCGGCGACTGCTCCCGGTCGCGCACGCCGAGCCGCTCGAGCTGGGCGTGCACTCCCGCGGTCACGTCGACCGCGGGCGTACCCCAGCTCGTCTCGGCGTACGCCGCCGGCTCGACGGCGGCCACATCGGCGCGCATCGCCTGCGGCACTTCGTAGCAACGCCCGCAGACGGCGGGCCCGGTGCGGGCGATGATGCGGGCCGGGTCCGCGCCCAGCTGCACCATGGCCTCGACGGCGGCCGGGACGACCCCCGCCACCATCCCGGGGCGTCCGGCGTGCGCCGCGGCCGCGACCTTGGCGACCGGGTCGGCGAGCAGGACGGGCGTGCAGTCGGCGGTGAGGACTGCGAGGGCGAGGCCCCTGCGGGCGGTCACCACCGCGTCGACGGCCGGGATCTCGGCGTCGGACCCCCAGGGTCCGTCGACCACGGCCACATCACGGCCGTGGACCTGGTTCATCCAGACGACCCTGACCGGGTCGATGCCGAGGGACTTGGCGGCCAGCGTGCGGTTGGTCCGCACGGCCTCCGGGTCGTCGCCGACCGCGCCGCCGAGGTTGAGCTCTTCGTACGGAACGGCGCTCACCCCGCCCCACCTGTCGGTGAAGGCGAAGTGCGCGCCGCTCACGGTGCTGTGCTTGCTTATCACTTCAAGAAGTCCGGCACGTCCAGCTCCTCGGCCTGGCTGTCCTGGTACGGACGGGCCGGCGGAACCTGCGGCGGCGCCGAGGGCGCGGACGGGGCCTCGCTCACCGGGGCCGCCTCGGCGGGCTCCGGCGTCGAGGGCTCCTCGCGCGGCGTGACGCTGCCGAGGCCGCCGAAGGCCGGGCGGGACGATTCGGCAGGGCGCGCGGGCGCCGCGGGCTCCTCGCGCTTGGCCGATCCTGACGCCGAGCCAAGGACGTTGTCCCGCTTGGACGGTGGCTGTCCGCCGTCGAAGCCCGCCGCGATGACGGTGACCCTGACCTCGTCGCCGAGCGCGTCGTCGATGACCGCGCCGAAGATGATGTTGGCCTCGGGGTGCGCGGCCTCGCTGACCAGTTGGGCCGCTTCGTTGATCTCGAAGAGGCCGAGGTCCGAACCACCGGAGATGGAGAGCAGCACACCGCGGGCGCCGTCGATGGACGCCTCGAGCAGCGGCGAGGAGATCGCCATCTCGGCGGCGGCCACCGCGCGGTCGTCGCCGCGGGCCGAGCCGATGCCCATGAGGGCCGAACCGGCCTCGGACATGACCGACTTGACGTCGGCGAAGTCGAGGTTGATCAGGCCGGGCGTGGTGATGAGGTCGGTGATGCCCTGGACACCGGAGAGCAGGACCTGGTCCGCCGACTTGAAGGCGTCGAGGACGGAGACCTGGCGGTCCGAGATGGACAGGAGCCGGTCGTTGGGGATGACGATGAGGGTGTCGACCTCTTCGCGCAGCTCCGCGATGCCGTCCTCGGCCTGGTTGGCGCGGCGACGGCCCTCGAAGGTGAACGGCCGCGTGACCACACCGATGGTGAGGGCGCCGAGCGAGCGAGCGATGTTGGCGACGACGGGTGCGCCGCCGGTGCCGGTGCCGCCGCCTTCGCCGGCGGTGACGAAGACCATGTCGGCCCCCTTGAGGACCTCCTCGATCTCCTCGCGGTGGTCCTCTGCGGCCTTGCGGCCGACGGCCGGGTTGGCGCCGGCGCCGAGTCCGCGGGTGAGTTCACGGCCGACGTCGAGCTTGACGTCGGCGTCGCTCATCAACAGGGCTTGCGCGTCGGTGTTGATGGCGATGAACTCGACGCCCTTGAGACCGACCTCGATCATCCGGTTGATGGCATTGACACCACCGCCGCCGACACCGATGACTTTGATGACTGCGAGGTAGTTCTGCGGTGCTGCCACGTCGAAGGCCTCTCGCCTCGAGTTACGTGTCGCCGTTTCGCTCTGACGCGATGCGACGACTGATGCCGAATGGGACGGTCCGAATGCCGACCCGAACCCTAACGCTGAAGTTTAGGGTTACCAGTGTGTCTGTTCCCTGGACTCTTCCGAACAGGACACTAAGTCGACAAGTGGCGCACGTTCAACGAACACGCCGAACCTCCCGTTTTTCTTTTCACCCTATGTGATCAGCCGTAGCGCTGCCGAACCAGGGTGCTGGCCTGCGACGATATGCGTCAACTCCCCGCTGACGCAGGGGCGGTGGGAACGCTCACATCGAAGTGCCGCGCCTTGGGTGCCGCTTTCATCAGGGCGGTGAGGGCATCGGCCTTGGCCCGCCCCTTCTCGCCGCTGCCCCACGCGACCGTGCGTCCGTCGCTCAACTCCAGCGAGATGGAGTCGTACGAACGGACCTTGACGTTCCTGGTCCGGTGGGCCACGGACTCGGGCAGATCACCGGCGACCCGCACCGCCTCGCGCAGCAGTCGGTCGGTGCCGAACCGGCGCAGGCTGGCCGCGCCGCTCTCCTGATCCGGCGTCAATTCGAGATGCGGTACGCCCTTCGGAGCGCGCTCGACCGTGGCGAATCGCACTCCCTCGGCGTCCACTTCGACGAACTTTCCGCCCTTTTCGATGAGGAGCACGGGCTCACGTTCCGTCACTTTGAGCCCGATTCCGTGCGGCCAGGACCGCACGACGTCAATCGAGTCAATTCGGGGCAATTTCGAGCGGAGGCGCTCTTCGAGGGCGTCAGTGTCGACCGAAATCAGTGGTGCCCCGATGGGGGCGTCGGCCGCTTCGCGCACCTCTTCGGGCGTCAGCACCCGGGTGCCGGACGTCGTGACGCGCTCCAGACGCAGCCACTGCGAGCCGTAGAGCACCCAGACGCCGCCCGCGCCGAGCAGCACCGCGAGGACCAGACAGATGATCAGAGTGCGCGAACGGGGCAGCCCGAGGCGGCGGGTGCGCTGCGGGCGGGGCGGGCCGGACTTCTGCTGCTGCCGTTCGGCGGTGGTCGGTCCGGCCACGGTCCCCTGCCTTCTCACGCGTTACGGCGTGACGCAATCGCCTCGTACACCATGCCGACGAGCAGCTCGTCGGCGTCCCTGCGGCCGAACTCCGAGGCGGCGCGGGACATCTCGTACAACCGGTGGGGGTCGGCGAGCACGGGCAGGACGTTGCCCTGGACCCACTCGGGCGTCAGTTCCGCGTCGTCGACCAGCAGTCCGCCGCCCGCCTTGACCACCGGCTGGGCGTTGAGCCGCTGTTCGCCGTTGCCGATGGGCAGCGGGACGTACGCGGCCGGGAGCCCGACGGCGGAGAGTTCGGCGACGGTCATCGCGCCCGCGCGGCAGAGCATCATGTCGGCCGCGGCGTACGCGAGGTCCATCCGGTCCACGTACGGTACCGGGATGTACGGGGGCATCCCCGGCATCTGCTGCACCTGCGGCAATTCGTTCTTCGGGCCGACCGCGTGCAGGATCTGGATGCCCGCTCGCTGCAGGACCGGAGCGACCTGCTGGATGACCTCGTTGAGGCGGCGGGCGCCCTGGGAACCGCCGGAGACCAGCAGGGTCGGCAGGTTCGGGTCGAGGCCGAACGCGGCGCGCGCCTCGGGGCGGACCCGGGCACGGTCGAGCGTGGCGATGGTGTGGCGCAACGGAATGCCGATGTAGCGGGAGTTGCGCAGCTTGCTGTCCGGAGTGGCGACGGCCACCCCGTGCGCGTACCGCGAACCGATCTTGTTGGCCAGGCCGGGGCGCGCGTTGGCCTCGTGCACGACGATCGGCGTCCCGGTCCGCTTGGCCGCGAGGTAGCCGGGCAGGGCCACGTAACCACCGAAGCCGACGACGCAGTCCGCCTTCGTGCGCTCCAGGATCTGCTCGGCCGCCTTGATGGTGCCGCGCAGCCGTCCCGGGACGGTGATCAGCTCAGGGGTGGGCTTGCGCGGCAGCGGTACGGCCGGGATCAGCGCGAGTTCGTAGCCCCGCTCGGGTACGAGTCGGGTCTCGAGTCCACGCTCCGTGCCCAGGGCCGTGATGCCCACGGTCGGGTCCTGCCTGCGCAGGGCGTCCGCGAGGGCAAGC
The DNA here is from genome assembly GCF_040647455.1 of Streptomyces sp. NPDC041068. NCBI lineage: Bacteria > Bacillati > Actinomycetota > Actinomycetes > Kitasatosporales > Streptomycetaceae > Streptomyces > Streptomyces sp. NPDC041068. The sequence continues at coordinate 146,203 of NZ_JBEZCG010000022.1, read as the reverse complement.
GCGGGCTCGATGTGGCCGGCGGTCCCCCCACCGGCGAGTACGACATGCACCGAAATTCACCGCTCTCCGGACGAACGCGCCTTGACGCGCCGTCGCATCGTGTTCCATCTCACCCGAGGTTGCCGCATGGCCAGGGCCGCCTTCGCCGCGGGGTCCGATCGCGCGAAGGCGATGAGGAGTCCGATGGCGAACATGGTCGGCAGCAGGGCCGAACCCCCGTAGGAGAACAGCGGGAGCGGGACACCGGCGATCGGCAGCAGACCGAGCACCGCACCGATGTTGACCACGGCCTGGGCCGTGATCCAGGTGGTCACACCTCCCGCGGCATACCTCACGAAGGGGTCCTCCGTGCGTCCGGCCACGCGGATACCCGCATAGCCTAGAGCCGCGAACAGAGCGAGCACCGACAGTGTCCCTGCCAGGCCGAGTTCCTCCCCCGTGATGGCGAAGATGAAGTCGGTGTGCGGTTCAGGCAGTTGACCCCATTTTTCCACACTCGCGCCGAGACCGGAACCGAAGAATCCGCCGGAGGCCAGGGCATAGATGCCGTGCACGGCCTGCCAGCACTGGTCTCCGGGGCCCGGGTCCGTGGCGCCGATGCACGCCAGCCTGGCCATGCGGTTGGGGCTGGTCTTGATGAGAATCACACCGAGCAGGGCCGCGACGCCGAGCACGCCGGCGAAGAGCCGGGTCGGCGCCCCCGCGAGCCACAGCAGTCCGAAAAGGATCGCCGTGAGGATGATCGCCGTACCCATGTCGCCGCCGAGCATGATGAGCCCGAGCAGCATGAAGGCGACCGGGACGAGCGGCACCAGCATGTGTTTCCACTGGGTCAGCAGACGCTTGTCGTGTTTACGCGCGAGCAGGTCGGCGCCCCACAGGACGAGGGCGAGCTTGCCGAACTCACTGGGCTGCAGCTGGAAGGGGCCGCCCAGGTAGATCCAGTTCTGGTTGCCGTTGACGCTGCGCCCTATCCCCGGGATCTGTACGAGGACCATCAGGAAGACGGTCACCGCGAGCATCGGGTAGGCGAGCGCCCGGTGCAGCTTGATGGGCATCCGCATGGCGGCGAGCAGCAGGATCGAGCCGAGCACGGCGGCCACGAACTGCTTGCGGAAGAAGTACGAGGCGGGCAGGTCCAGCTGCAGCGCCTGGATCATCGACGCCGAGTAGACCATCACCAGGCCGAGCACGGTGATCAGCAGGCTGCTGCCAAAGATGAGGTAGTACGCGGTGAGCGGCCTGTCCCACGCCCGGCGGGCCCTGGTGTAGAGCCGCCGGGGCCCGCTCTCGCCCGGAGGGTGGGAGGCACCTCTGGCGCGTACCGGAGCCGGTCGTTTGGCGACCCGCACGGAAGACCTGGCCACGTTCCCCTCCCAAGGGTGTGCCCGGCGCCCCGCCGGACAGAAAGCCCGGTCAGGCGCTTGTGGAGCCGAGTTCGCGGACGGCGTCCGCGAACGCTTCACCACGCTTGTTGTAGTTGGTGAACATGTCCATCGACGCACAGGCCGGTGCCATCAGCACGGTGTCCCCCGGCTGAGCCAGCTCCGCCGCCCGCCGTACCGCCTCGGACATCGCACCAGTGTCGGTGCGGTCGAGGTCGACGACCGGGACCTCGGGCGCGTGTCGCGCCAGGGCTTCGCGGATCAGCTCGCGGTCGGCGCCGATCAGGACGGCGCCGCGCAGCCGCTTCGCCGCACCGGTGACCAGCTCGTCGAAGGTGGCGCCCTTGGCGAGCCCTCCCGCGATCCAGACGATCGACTCGTACGCCGCCAACGACGCCTGTACGGCGTGGGTGTTGGTGGCCTTGGAGTCGTCGACGTACGCGACACCGGCCACGTCGGCGACGTGCTCGATGCGGTGGGCGTCGGGGCAAAAGGCGCGCAGGCCGTCGCGCACGGCCGTCGCCCGCACGCCGAAGGCGCGCGCGAGGGCCGCCGCGGCCAGCGCGTTGGCGATGTTGTGCGGCGCGGGCGGCTGGACGTCGGAGATCTCGGCGAGCTCCTGGGCCTGCTTCTGGCGGTCCGGCACGAAGGCACGGTCGACCAGGATGCCGTCCACGACGCCCAGTTGCGAGGGCGCGGGCGCGTTCAGCGTGAAACCGATGGCGCGGCAGCCCTCTTCGACGTCGGCCTCGCGGACCAGGTCCTCGGTCGCCTTGTCGGCCACGTTGTAGACGCAGGCGACCTGGTTGCCCTCGTAGATGCGGCCCTTGTCGGCGGCGTACGCCTCCATGGAGCCGTGCCAGTCGAGGTGGTCGGGCGCCAGGTTCAGGACCGTCGCGGAGTGGGCGCGCACGGAGGGCGCCCAGTGCAGCTGGTACGAGGAGAGCTCGACGGCCAGCACGTCGTACGCGTCGTCGCCCTCCAGGACCACGTCCACGATCGGGGTGCCGATGTTGCCGACGGCAGCCGTGCGCAGCCCCTCCGCCGTCAGGATCGAGGCGAGCATCTGCGTGGTCGTGGTCTTGCCGTTGGTGCCCGTGACGGCGAGCCAGGGAGCGGCGTCCGGGCCGCGCAGCCGCCAGGCGATCTCGACGTCGCCGACGACGTCCACGCCCGCGGCGGCGGCCGCTGCGAAGAGCGGCGACGACGGCTTCCAGCCGGGCGAGGTGACCACGAGGTCGGTGCCCTCGGGAAGCGTTTGTGCGTCTCCCAGACGTACGGAGATGCCGTCGGCCTCCAGAGAGGCGGCGCGCTCCCGGTGTGCGTCGCCGGAGCCGCCGTCCACGACGGTCACCGACGCGCCGAGGCCGGCCAGGGCGCGGGCGGCGCTGATGCCGCTCACGCCGAGACCGGCGACGGTGACGTTCCTGCCCTGCCAGTCGGACGCTGTGGTCACTTTTCGGCTGCCCATCCCGCGTAGAAGAGACCGAGGCCGACGATCACGCACATGCCCTGGATGATCCAGAAGCGGACCACCACAAGGACCTCGGACCACCCCTTGAGTTCGAAGTGGTGCTGCAGTGGCGCCATGCGGAAGACGCGCTTGCCGGTGAGGCGGAACGAGCCGACCTGGATGACGACCGACATGGTGATCAGGACGAAGAGGCCGCCGAGCAACGCGAGGAGCAGCTCCGTGCGGGAGCAGATCGCGAGGCCGGCGAGCGCGCCGCCGAGGGCGAGCGAACCGGTGTCGCCCATGAAGATCTTGGCGGGCGAGGTGTTCCACCACAGGAAGCCGAAACAGGCGCCCATCAGCGCGGAGGCCACGACCGCGAGGTCGAGCGGGTCCCTGACCTCGTAACAGGCCTGCGGGTTGATCAGCGTCGCCGAGTTGGCGCAGGACTCCTGGTACTGCCAGACACCGATGAAGGTGTACGCGCCGAAGACCATCACGGAGGCGCCGGTGGCGAGGCCGTCCAGGCCGTCGGTGAGGTTCACGCCGTTCGACATCGCGAGGATCATGAACAGCGCCCAGACCACGAACAGGACCGGGCCGATCGACCAGCCGAAGTCCGTGACGAACGACAGCTTGGTGGAGGCCGGCGTCTGGTTGCGGTTGTCCGGCCAGTTGAGCGCCATCACGGCGAAGCCGATGCCGACGATCAGCTGGCCGAGCATCTTCGCCTTGGCGCGCAGACCCAGCGAGCGCTGCTTGACGATCTTGATGTAGTCGTCGAGGAAGCCGACGAGGCCCATGCCCGCCATCAGGAAGAGCACCAGGAGACCGGAGAGCGTGGTCTCCGTGCCGGTGAGGATCTTCGTGAGGAAGTACGCGATGAGCGTGGCCAGGATGAAGGCGATGCCGCCCATGGTCGGCGTACCGCGCTTGCTGTGGTGCTCGCGCGGGCCGTCGTCCCGGATGAACTGGCCATAACCCTTGCGGGCCAGGAGCTTGATCAGCAGCGGGGTGCCGACCAGGGTCAGGAAGAGCCCGATCACGCCCGCGAAGAGGATCTGCCTCATCGGCCGGAGACCTGCCCCTCAGAAGACACCGCGGCGTCGTCGAGCAGCGCCGTGGCGACCCGCTCGAGACCGACCGATCTGGACGCCTTCACCAGTACGACGTCTCCCGCGCGCAGCTCGCTGCGCAGCAGGTCGATCGCCGCCTGTGCGTCGGACACGTGCACCGACTCCTCACCCCACGAACCCTCGTTGTATGCGCCCAGTTGGAGCCAGGACGCTTCCCTGCCCCCGACTGCCACGAGCTTGCTCACGTTGAGCCGGACGGCAAGGCGTCCGACCGCGTCGTGCTCGGCGAGACCCTCGTCCCCGAGCTCGGCCATGTGCCCGAGCACCGCCCACGTACGACGCCCCTTGCCCATGGCCACGAGCGCGCGCAGCGCCGCTCGCATGGACTCGGGGTTCGCGTTGTAGGCGTCGTTGACGACCGTCACACCGTCCGGGCGCTCGGTGACCTCCATCCGCCAGCGGGACAGCGTGCCCGCCTCGGAGAGCGCGAGGGCGATCTCGTCCACGGACATGCCCAGCTCATGGGCGACGGCGGCCGCGGCAAGCGCGTTCGACACGTGGTGCTCACCGTACAGCCGCAACGTCACGTCGCTGCACCCGGAGGGTGTGTGCAGCGTAAAAGCAGGCTGTCCGTTCTCTGTGAGCCGGACATTTTCGGCGCGTACGTCGGCGTCCTCGGCCTCTCCGAAGAGGAGCACGCGTGCCTTCGTGCGCGAGGCCATCGCGCGTACGAGCGGGTCGTCGGCGTTGAGGATCGCGGCGCCGTCGTCGGGCAGCGACTCCACCAACTCGCCCTTCGCTTCCGCGATCTTCTCGCGTCCGCCGAACTCGCCGATGTGGGCGGTGCCGACGTTCAGGACGAGGCCGATCCGCGGCGGCGTGAGACCGGTGAGGTACCGGATGTGGCCGATTCCGCGCGCTCCCATTTCGAGTACGAGGAACTTCGTCTCGTCGGTGGCGCTGAGCGCGGTCAGCGGAAGGCCGATCTCGTTGTTGAGCGAGCCCGGCGTCCAGACCGTGGGCGCGTGGCGCCGAAGGACCTGCGCGAGCAGGTCCTTGGAGCTGGTCTTGCCGACGGAGCCGGTCAGCGCCACCAGGGTCGCGCCGAGCCGCTCCACGACGTGGCGCGCAAGGGCGCCGAGCGCCGCCTGCACGTCGTCGACGACGATGGCGGGCACCCCGACGGGCCGCGACGCGAGCACGGCGACCGCGCCCTTGGCGACCACGTCGGCCGCGTAGTCGTGGCCGTCGACACGCTCGCCGACGAAGGCGACGAAGAGGCTGCCGGGCTCCACCTCACGGGAGTCCCGGACGACGGATCCGGTGACCTGGACGGCCGGATCCGGTATGTCGTACGTCTGCCCGCCGACGACGGTGGCGATCTCGGCGAGGGAGAGGGCGATCACAACTTCATCCCTGGGTTTGCTGGATAGCTTCGCGAAGCACCTGGCGGTCGTCGAAGGGACGCACCACCCCGGCGATGTCCTGCCCCTGCTCGTGGCCCTTGCCCGCGACCAGGACGGTGTCGCCCGGGCCCGCGTGGGCGACGACCGCGCGGATGGCGGCGGCACGGTCCTCGAAGACGGCGACCTCGCCGCGCTCGTGGGCCGGCACGTCGGCGGCGCCGGCGAGCATCGTGGCGAGGATCGCGAGGGGGTCCTCGCCACGGGGGTTGTCGGAGGTGAGTACGGCGGTGTCGGCGAGGCGGGCCGCGGCCGCGCCCATCGGCATCCGCTTGGTCTTGTCGCGGTCGCCGCCGCAGCCGAGCACGATGTGCAGCTTGCCCTCGGTGACCTTGCGCAGCGCGCGCAGGACCGATTCGACGGCGTCGGTCTTGTGGGCGTAGTCGACGACGGCGAGGTAGGGCTGGCCCGCGTCGATGCGCTCCAGGCGGCCCGGTACGCCGGGCACCGCGGCGACGCCGTCGGCGGCCTGCTGCGGGTCGATGCCCGCGACGGCCAGCGAGACGATCGCGGCGAGGGTGTTGGCGACGTTGAAGGGACCCGCGAGCGGCGACTTGGCGGTGATCCGCTCGCCCCCGGGGCCGACCGCGACGAACGTCGAGTCGAGCGGCCCGACCTCGACGTCCTCGGCGCGCCAGTCGGCGTCGGGGTGGCCCTCGGCGGAGAAGGTCGTGACGGGCACCTCGGACTCGGTGATGAGCCGACGCCCGTACTCGTCGTCGAAGTTGACCACGCCGAGCCGGGAGCGCTGCTTGGTGAACAGCTGCGCCTTGGCCTGGAAGTAGTCCTCCATGTCGGAGTGGAACTCCATGTGCTCCGGGCTGAGGTTGTTGAAGACGGCGACGTCGAAGACGCAGCCGTCCACCCGCCCGAGCACCAGCGCGTGGCTGGAGACCTCCATCGCGACCGCCTCGACGCCGCGCTCGCGCATCACCGCGAACAGCGCCTGCAGATCGGTGGCTTCGGGGGTCGTGCGCTCCGACTTGATGCGCTCGTCGCCGATGCGCATCTCGACCGTGCCGATGAGACCGGTCGCGCGGACGCGCTTGAGACCGCCCTCGATGAGGTACGCGGTCGTGGTCTTCCCTGAGGTGCCGGTGATGCCGATCTGGAGGAGGTCGCGGCCGGGGTGGCCGTAGACCGTCGCGGCCAGCTCGCCCATGCGGCCGCGCGGGTCGTCGACGACCAGGACCGGCAGGCCGGTCGCGGCCGCGCGCTCGGCGCCGGTCGGGTCGGTGAGCACCGCGGCGGCGCCGAGGTCGGCGGCCTGCGCGACGAAGTCGGCACCGTGCAGCCGGGCGCCGGGCAGCGCGGCGTAGATGTCGCCGGGGCGCACCGCGCGCGAGTCGTGCGTGATGCCCGTGATCTCCGCGTTGCCCGGGACGGCGACGCCCAGCTGGCCCGCGAGCTCCGTCAGTGAGGTCGCGGAGACCTGGTCCGGCCGCGGCGGTCCCGGATAGATCACGGGAACGCCCTTCTGGGTGGTTTGGGACTGATCAGCGTGTGGCACGGCGGTGAGCGTACCGGGCGTACCCGCCTCAGAGCGAAGCGGGCGGTGTGGCGAGGGGTGGTTCCCGGTGCCGGGCGTGATGGTTGTCACGAGCTGTTCCTGGTGGGTCTCAGGGCTTGAAGGTCACCGGAAGGCGGGCCGGGGTGCTTCCGGTGGGCGGGACTTGGAGCGTCTTGAGGGCGAACTCCATGACCTCCTTGTAGATGGGTCCGCAGATCTGCCCGCCGAAGTAGCTGCCCTTGGTGGCGTTCTGGATGGCGCAGTAGACGGTGACGCGCGGCTTGTCGGCGGGCGCGAAGCCGGCGAAGGACGAGGTGTAGCCCTTGTAGCGGCCGGTGACCGGGTCGACCCGGTTGGCCGTGCCGGTCTTGCCCGCGACGCGGTAGCCCGGGATGCGGGCCTTGGTGCCGGTGCCCTCTTCGTCGTCGACGACGGATTCGAGCATCTGCGACACGGTCTTCGCGGTCTTGTCGCTGACCACCCGGGTCTTCTTCGGCTTGGGCGCGGGCGTGAAGCGGCCGTCGGGGCCCTTCGTGCCGCGCACCAGCGTGGGCTCGATGCGTACGCCGCCGTTGGCGATGGTCGAGTAGACCGAGGCCGCCTGCATGGCGTTGATCGAGACGCCCTGGCCGAACGGGATCGTGAACTGCTGCGAGGTCGACCACTTGGCGGCGGGCGCGAGGATCCCGGACGTCTCGCCGGGGAAGTCGAGCCCGGTCTCCTTGCCGATGCCGAACTTGCGCAGGTACGAGTAGAGGGACTCGTTGGCCTCCTTCTGCGTCTTGCCCAGTTCGCCGGTGGCGAGGATCGTGCCGATGTTGGAGGACTTGGCGAGCACGCCGTTGAGCGTCAGGTGCCAGGTCGGGTGGTCGATGTCGTCCTGGAAGAGACGGTCGCCGCGGTGCAGCCGGTTGGGCACCGTCACGTGCGTGCCGGGCGTGGCCGCGTTCTCCTCGAGGACGGCGGCCATCGACATGACCTTGGCGGTGGAGCCGGGCTCGAAGGCGTCCTGGAGCGCGGCGTTGCCGAGGGCGGCGCCGTTGGCCTGGGAGAGGTCGTTCGGGTCGAAGCCGGGGGCGTTGGCCATCGCGAGGATCTCGCCGGTCTGCGTGTCCTGCACTATCACGTAGCCGCGGTCGGCCTTGGACTTCTTGACCTGCTCGCTGATGGCGTTCTGCGCGGCCCACTGGATGTCGCGGTCGATGGTGAGCTCGACGTCGGACCCGGGCACGGCGGGCGTCTCCGTGGAGCCTGCGGTCGGCACGCGGCGCCCGCCGGACTGGGCGTAGCGGATCTTGCCGTCCTCGCCGGCCAGCTGCTTGTCGAGCTGCTGCTCCAGGCCGCCCGCGCCCTTGCCGTCGGCGTTGACCCAGCCCAGTATCCCGGCGCCCAGGTCGTCGTTCGGGTAGACCCGCTTGCTGCTGGGGTCGGCGAGGACGCCGGCAAGGACGTTCGGGGACTTCGGGTCCGTGCCCGCCTTCTCGGCGAGCGCGCCGCGCAGGTCCTTGATCTGCTTCCAGACCTGGGGGGTCTGGCGGCGGGCGAGCAGGACGTAGCGGGTGTCGGGGGTCTTGAGCTTCTTCGTCAGCTCGGCGGCGTCCTTGCCGAGGATCGGCGCGAGGAGCGCGGCCGCCTGCTCGGGCGCGTCCTTGGTCCTGGTCTCCTTCGGCGTGAACAGCGTGGGGTCGGCCGTGATGTCGTACGCGTCCACGCTCGCGGCCAGTTCGACGCCGCCGCGGTCGGTGATGCGCCCGCGCTCGGCGGCCAGGGTGTGCGTGAAGTAGCGGTTCTTCTCGGCCTTGGCCGCGTACGCGCTCGCGTCGACCGCCTGCACCTGGAGCAGCCGTACGACGAAGGCCAGCATCACCAGGGTCAGACCGAGGCTGACCATGCGCAGGCGCGGCCGCGGGCTGCCCAGGCGGATGGTGCGGGCCTTGCCCTTGGCGGCGGGGCGGCGGCCTGCCGGGCGCCCGCCGGACGACGGACGGCGGGGCGCGCCGGGCCTCGCGGGGCGCGCGGGCCTCGCGGGTCCCGGCACCCGGCGCCGCGGGGGTTGCCTTTCGGACACTTAACGTCACCTGCCGGAGGTCGTCGTGGGGCCGGGCTTCATGGGCTGCGCGGTGGCGCGCTGCGGTGCGGCGGGGGTACGGGCGGGCTGCGCGGTCGGCCTGGCGGCGGGGGTCGCCGAAGCGGGAGTCGCCGAAGCGGAGGTCACCGAAGCGGGGGTCCGGGGTGCGGCCGGGGGCGGCTCGGCGGCGGAGACGGCGGGCGCCGGGGACGCCACCTCCTGCGGGCGCGGCGCGGGCTGCCGCAGCGACGAGGGCCGGGCCGCGACGCCGGGCACGCCGCGCACGGTGCCGTCGGGGTTCAGGAAGGCCGGGTCGCCGCCGGGGACCATGCCGAGCTCGCGGGCGCGGCGCTGGAGGGCGTCGGGTGCGGCATAGCCGTCCACGTCGCGCTGGAGCTCCTGCTCCTCCTCGGTGAGCTCCTTCGTCTCCTTCTTGAGCTCGCTCAGCTGGAACGAGCCCTCGTTCAGGGAGGAGTTCAGGATGAGCAGCGTGATCAGGCCACCGCCGAGGAGCAGCACGACGAGCAGGACGAACGGCGTGCGCGCGGCCTGGGTCGGCCCCTGTGGCAGCAGCCGCGCGAGGCGGGCGGCCCTCCCCCGCAGCTCGGGCTTCTTGCTCATGGAGCCTCCTCGCGGACTCTGATCAGCGGGTTCTGCTCAGCGGACGATGCTCAGGGGCCGGTGTGCGGGCGGCGGTTCACCCGACGGCTCACTCGACGTCTTCGCGGACGCGCTGGGCGCCCCGCAGCCGCGCCGGTGCCGCCCTGCGGTTCTCGGCGACCTCTTCCTCGGTGGGCAGTTCGGCACCGCGCGTCAGAAGCTTGAGCCGCGGCTGGTACCGCTCGGGGACGACGGGCAGGCCGGGCGGCGCCGTCGTCGCGGCACCGGCCGCGAACACCTGCTTGACCAGGCGGTCCTCCAGCGAGTGGTACGACAGGACGGCGATCCTGCCGCCGACGGCGAGCGCCTTCACGGCCGCGGGGACGGCCCGCTCCAGGACGCTCAGCTCGCCGTTGACCTCGATGCGCAGGGCCTGGAAGGTGCGCTTGGCGGGGTTGCCTCCGGTGCGCTTGGCGGCCTGCGGCAGGGAGTCGCGGATGAGCTCGACGAGCCGCGCGCTGTTGCTGAACGGCTCCTTCTCGCGCTCGCGCACGACGGCGCTCACGATGCGCTTGGCCTGCTTCTCCTCGCCGTACGCCCGCAGGATCCTGACCAGTTCACCGGGTGCGTACGTATTGAGGACCTCGGCCGCGCTGATGCCGGTCGTCTGGTCCATGCGCATGTCCAAGGGGGCGTCCTGGGCGTACGCGAACCCCCGGTCCGCCTCGTCGAGTTGCATCGAGGAGACGCCGAGGTCGAACAGGACGCCCTGGACGCGCGGGACGTCGAGGCGGTCGAGCACGTCGGGCAGTTCGTCGTAGACGGCGTGGACCAGGGTGGCCCGGTCGCCGAAGGGGGCGAGCCGTTCGCCGGACAGGCGCAGCGCTTCCTTGTCGCGGTCGAGCGCGATGAGCCGTGCCGACGGGAACGTGGACAGGAGCGCCTCACTGTGGCCGCCGAGGCCGAGGGTGCAGTCGACGACGACCGCTCCCGGTTCGGCGAGGGCGGGGGCCAACATGTCCAGGCACCGCTGGAGCATCACCGGGACGTGTCGGCTGTTGTCGCTCAAAGGGCCCTCTCAGGTCCGGCGCGGCGTTCGTACGCACTGCCGGGTCCCCGCCCGCTCCGTGAAGGGGAATGGCCTGCTGGCGCCGGGGAAGTGGCGTCAGCCGACCGGGAGCGGGAGGAGGCCGAGCCGTACGTACGCGCCGCGCACGTGGGGGGATTCAGAAAATCTCCGTGATGTGCAGTCCGCAGGGAGCAGGTCACCTCTCCCGCTTCGCGTCACTTTAGTCCACGCTGTCTCCCGGTCAATCAACCGGCCTGCGCGTCGCAGACGGGTCCGGGGCAAGGGTGCAAAACCGGCGGAGTCACCCATCCGGCCCTAGCGGCAACACCCCTGTGGGTTACCTCACAACAAGAGTCTTTGACGTTCTTTGTCCTTCCTCACAGCGGGCCCCGGCGATCAGTGCGCACTACCGTCATAGCCATGTCGACTTCCGCATCCCCTTCGGGCCGCACCCCCGCAGAGCCGATCGGCGACATAGCCGTCGGCGCCGTCACCGACCGCCTGGTCGAGGCGAACAAGACGTACGCCGCCGGATTCGCCGACCCCGGCATGGACGCCCGCCCCGTGCTGCACGTCGCCGTCGTGGCCTGCATGGACGCCCGGCTCGACCTGCACGACGCGCTCGGCCTGGCACTGGGCGACTGCCACACCATCCGCAACGCCGGCGGCGTGGTCACGGACGACGTCATCCGCTCCCTGACCATCAGTCAGCGCGCGCTCGGCACCCGCAGCGTCGTCCTCATCCACCACACCGGCTGCGGCCTGGAGTCCCTCACCGAGGAGTTCCGGCAGGACCTGGAGAACGAGGTCGGGCAGCGGCCGACGTGGGCGGTGGAGTCCTTCCGCGACGTCGACCAGGACGTACGGCAGTCGATGCAGCGTGTGCGGACCTCGCCGTTCCTCCTGCACACCGACGACATCCGCGGATTCGTGTTCGACGTCACCACCGGTCTGCTGCGGGAGATCGACCCTGCGTGACTGACAAAGGGTCGTAAGACCCGACAAATCGGCGCCAGTTATCCACAGGCGAGTGACACGACCCGCTATGCCCAACAACAATGCGGGGGTGACATCACGCGGTCCATTCACGCGTGGTGTCGGTGAATTCGGGGTGGACCGGGTCGCGCGTGTGAACGTCGGCCCGGAGAACGGGCCGAGGAGGGCCGGGTGACGACCTATGACGATCGAGCGAGCCTCACAGATCTGACCACCACAGCGGAGCGTGTCCGCAGGTCGGTGGAGGGTGTGATCGAGGGCAAGCCGGAGGTCGTACGGCTTTCGCTGACCGTGCTCCTCGCGGAGGGGCACCTGCTGATCGAGGATGTGCCGGGCGTCGGCAAGACCATGCTCGCCAAGGCGCTCGCGCGGTCCATCGACTGCTCCGTGCGGCGGATCCAGTTCACTCCGGATCTGCTGCCGTCGGACATCACGGGTGTGTCCATCTTCGACCAGCAGCGCAGGGACTTCGAGTTCAAGCCGGGCGCGATCTTCGCGCAGATCGTGATCGGCGACGAGATCAACCGTGCGTCTCCGAAGACGCAGTCCGCGCTCCTGGAGTCCATGGAGGAGCGCCAGGTCACCATCGACGGGCAGACCTACGAACTGCCCAGCCCCTTCATGGTGGTGGCCACGCAGAACCCCGTCGAGATGGAGGGCACCTACCCCCTGCCCGAGGCGCAGCGCGACCGGTTCATGGCACGGGTCTCGATCGGCTACCCCAACCCGGAGGCCGAGCTCCAGATGCTCGACATCCACGGCGGCGTCTCGCCCCTGGACGACCTCCAGCCGGTGGCGCACGCGCACGACATCGTGAAGCTCATCGACGCCGTGCGCACGGTCCACGTGGCCGACTCCGTGCGGCGTTACGCGGTGGACCTGGTCGCCGCGACCCGCAACCACCCGGATCTCAGACTCGGGGCGTCCCCGCGCGCGACGCTGCACCTGCTGCGCGCCGCCAAGGCCTCCGCCGCGCTCAGCGGCCGTGAGTTCGCCCTGCCGGACGACGTGCAGGCGCTGGCCGTCGCGGTCCTCGCGCACCGCCTGCTGCCCACCGCGCAGGCCCAGTTGAACCGCCGTACAGCAGAATCGGTCGTCCTGGAGATCCTGCAGCGCACCCCGGTGCCCGCCAACGCGCAGCCCGCTCCCGGCGCCTACTTCAACCAGCAGCCGCCCGGCGCCCGGAGGCTGTGATGGCGGCCGGGGGGAGGCCGACGGGCCACGCCGAGGACGACAGAGGCGGGCTTCGCACGGCTCTCGCGGGCCTGACCACCCGCGGGCGTTCCTTCCTCGCGGCCGGCGTCGCCGCCGCCATCTGTGCCTATGTGCTCGGCCAGGGCGACCTGCTGCGCGTCGGGCTGCTGCTCGCCGTGCTGCCGCTGATCTGCGCCCTCGTCCTGTTCCGCACCCGCTACCGCGTCGCGGGCAGCCGCAGGCTCTCCCCCGCGCGCGTGCCCGCCGGTTCGGAGGCCCGCGTCCATCTGCGGATGGACAACGTCTCGCGGCTGCCCACGGGGCTGCTGATGCTCCAGGACCGCGTGCCCTACGTGCTCGGGCCGCGGCCCCGGTTCGTGCTCGACCGGGTCGAGGCGGGCGGACGCCGCGAGGTCTCCTACCGCGTCCGCTCCGACCTGCGCGGGCGCTATCCGCTGGGGCCGCTGCAGCTGCGCCTGACGGACCCGTTCGGGATGTGCGAACTGACGCGCTCCTTCTCGACGTACGACACCCTGACGGTCATCCCGCGCGTGGAGGCGCTGCCCCCGGTGCGGCTCACGGGCGAGGCCAAGGGGTACGGCGACGGGCGCAACCGCTCGCTGGCGCTGGCCGGCGAGGACGACGTCATCCCGCGCGGGTACCGCCACGGCGACGACCTGCGCCGGGTGCACTGGCGCTCCACCGCGCGCTACGGCGAGCTGATGGTGCGCCGGGAGGAGCAGCCGCAGCGGGCCCGCTGCACGGTGCTCCTGGACACCCGGGGCGCCGGCTTCCGCGGCGCGGGACCCGACTCGGCCTTCGAATGGGCGGTGTCGGGCACGGCGTCCGCCCTGGTGCACATGCTCGAACGGGGCTTCTCGGTACGGCTGTTGACCGACACCGGCACCTCCGTGCCGGGCGAGGGCTCGGACGGCTTCGCGGGCGCGAGCCAGGAGTCGGCGGACGCGGCCGGGCTGATGATGGACACCCTCGCGGTGATCGACCACTCGGACGGCGCCGGGCTGTCCAGGGCCTACGACGTCCTGCGCGGCGGCAACGAAGGCCTGCTCGTCGCCTTCCTCGGCGACCTCGACGAGGAGCAGGCCGCGGTGGTCGCCAAGATGCGCCAGCGCAGCGGCTCCGCGGTCGCCTTCGTGCTGGACGGCGCGGCGTGGGCGCAGGGCCCCGGAGGCCTGGCGTCCGAAGCCGGTGACGCGCGGGTGCGGATGCTGCGCGAGGCGGGCTGGACGGCCCTCGTGGTGCCGCCGGGCACGGGTCTCGCGGACCTGTGGCGCCAGGCGGACCACGCGCGCATGAACGCGGGCCCCGCGCCCTCCGCCGGAACGACCACCGGAGGCTGGGCATGAGGGGGCGACACGGCTCGATGGGAGTACGTACGACAGTGGGGGGACGCACGACAGTGGGGGAACGGTCATGAGCGGACGCGCGCGGCTCGCGCTGTGTGCCACCGCGGCCACGCTGATGGCGTCGGGCGCGCTGCTGCCGCTCGTCGATCCGGCGACGTGGTACCTGCAGGCGGTGATCCTGCTCGTCCTGCAGAGCGGGGTGGGCGCGCTGGCCCGGCGGATGCCCCTGGCCAGGCCGGTCACCGTGGCGGTGCAGGCACTGGTGACACTGTTGCTGCTCACCCTGGTGTTCGCCCGTGAGCAGGCCATCGCGGGGATCCTGCCGGGACCCGATGTGTTCCAGCGGTTCGGCGTCCTCCTGGAGGCGGGCGGCAACGACGTCGGGCGGTACGCGATCCCGGCGCCGCTCAGCGACGGCATCCGGCTGATGCTGGTCGGCGGCGTCCTGGTGATCGGCCTCGCGGTGGACGCGCTCGCGGTGACGTTCCGCACGGCGGCGCCCGCGGGGCTGCCGCTGCTCGCGCTGTACTCGGTCGCGGCGGGGCTCTCCGGGGACGGCGCCGGATGGCTGTGGTTCCTGCTCGCGGCGGCCGGCTATCTGCTGCTGCTCCTTGCGGAGGGCCGCGACCGGCTCTCCCAGTGGGGCCGGGTGTTCGGCGGCTCGCCACGCGCGCCGGGGCGGGTCTCCGGCGGCCTGGAGAGCAACACGGGAGCGGTCGCCCCGGTCCGCACGGGACGGCGCATCGGCGCGGTCGCGCTGGGCGTCGCGCTGGTGGTGCCGCTCGCCCTGCCCGCCCTGGACGGCGGCCTCCTGGACGGCTCCGGCGGTCCCGGCGGCGGCTCGGGCGGCGGCGGGACGATCTCCGCGGTGAACCCTCTGGTCGCGCTCCAGGACAGCCTGAACCAGCCGGAGGACCGCGAGGTCATCTCGTACCGCACGAACGCCGAACAGACCGACGAGCTGTATCTGCGGATCGTCTCGCTCGACCAGTTCGACGGCACGACGTGGAAGACCACCGTCCGGCGCATCGAGGGCGTGCCCTCGCCGCTGCCGACCCCGCAGGGCCTGCGCCCCGACGTCCGCAGGACCGAGATCCAGACGAACATCTCGGCCGCCGACAGCTACGCGCAGAACTGGCTGCCCATGCCCTACCCGGCCAGCGACGTGAAGATCGACGGCCGCTGGCGGTACGAGCCGGTGGGCCGCGCCCTCGTCGGCGACCGGGGCCAGACCACGCGCGGCGAGCAGTACCAGGTCAAGAGCCTGGTCGTGGAGCCCACGGCCGAGCAGCTGGCCGACGCGCCCCCGCCGCCCGACGCTCTGCGGCGCGAGTTCACCAAGGTGCCGGACTCGCTGCCCGACGTGGTCGCGGACAGGGCACGCCAGGTCACCAAGGGCGCCGCGAACCCGTACGAGCAGGCGGTCAAGCTCCAGGACTACTTCGCCTCGGACGGCGGATTCACGTACAACACCCGGGTGCGGGCGGGCAGCGGTCCCGCCGCGATCGGCCGGTTCCTGGAGCAGAAGGAAGGGTTCTGCGTCCACTTCTCCTTCGCAATGGCCTCCATGGCGCGGACACTGGGGATCCCGGCCCGCGTCGCGGTGGGCTTCACGCCGGGCTCCGCGCAGGCGGACGGCAGCATGTCGGTCGGGCTCCGGGACGCGCACGCGTGGCCCGAGCTGTACTTCGAGGGCGTGGGCTGGACCCGTTTCGAGCCGACGCCGAACCGCGGCACCGTGCCCGAATACACCCGCTCGGACGTCCCCTCCGGTGGCGCGAACGACCCGGACACCCCGGAGCCTTCCACCTCCTCCGAGCCGTCCGCGGCTCCCTCGGCGTCCGACAGCTGCCCGGCCGACATGCGGCAGCAGGGCGGCTGCACGAGCGCGGCCCCGCAGGTCACGGCCGGTTCGGGCGGCGACGGGCCACCCATCGGGATGATCGTGGGCGTCTCTCTGGCGGCCTTGCTGATCCTCGCGGTGCCCTTCCTGCCGATGCTGTGGCGCACCAGGGTGCGTGCGGTGCGGCTGGGATCCGGTGGCCGTACCGAGGCGGACGGGGCGGCGCGGACCCTCGCGGCCTGGCTCGAAGTGACCGATACGGCCTGGGACCACGGCATTGCGCCGGACGAGTCACTGACCCCCCGGAAGGCGGCCGCCCGGATCGTCCGCGTCGGAGAGCTGACCGCCGCGCCCGCGGAAGCCGTCCATCGGGTGGCGGCCGCGGTGGAGCAGGTGCTCTATGCCCCGCGCCCGCACCCGGTCTCGGGCCTCGCCGATGACGTACGGCGGGTGCACGACGGGCTGAACGCCGCGGTCGGCCGCGCCGGCCGGCTGCGGGCGACGCTCGCGCCGCGTTCGGCCGCACGGGTGGTGTGGGCGGTGTCGGACCGGTGGGCGGCGTTCACCGCGCGCTGGAGCGAGCGGATCGCCAAGCGGTGGACGGCACTGACGCGGAAGCTGCCGCGCCGGACCCCGCAGGAGGGCTGAGTCGCAGGTCGGGTCCCCGAAGCCGGGGGCCCGACCACGGCTGGGGTCCCGACGTCCGGGAAACCGCCTGCCCGACTTCCGGGAAACCAGCCGGCGGGAATCCGGCCAGGACAGGTGTGAGGCCAGGACATGTGTTGTGAGGCCAGGACATGTGTGAGGGGCGACCGCCCCGTGGGTGGTCGCCCCTCACACATGTATGAAGAAGTCTGTTCGGTCAGTGCCGAGCGGTCTGGCTCACTGACCGCCCTGCTGTTCGTCGCGGCGGCGCTGCCACCGCTGCTCGATGCGGTCCATGACGGAACGGCGCTGCCGTGTCTGCCGACGGGCCGCCTGCCCGCCCGGCGCGGCTGCCGCGCCCGAGGGCTGTTCGCCCGGCTTCGGCGCCTTGCGCCAACCGGTGACGGCCAGCACCGCGCAGCCCAGCATGACGAGGAAGCCCACCACGCTGATCCAGATCTGCTGGGCGACCATTCCGGCCATGAGGAGGGCGATACCCACCAGGAAGCCCGCGACCGCTTGGTAGACCCGCTTCCGGGTGTACGTACGCAGCCCGCTTCCCTCAAGCGCTGTCGCGAACTTGGGATCTTCGGCGTACAGCGCTCGCTCCATTTGCTCGAGCATGCGCTGCTCGTGCTCCGAGAGCGGCACGGAGTCCTCCTCATCGTGCAGTCGCCGGGGCGACCGGGGGTCCCCTTCAGGATAGGCAGGGAATCGCCCCCGTGAAACCCGCCCCTCTGCGCCAACTTCGCCAAACCGGACCTTCACGCCGCTCCGGCTCGCTGAAGCGTGCATTCCCCAGCGGCCGAACCGTCATGCAGGACGGTGTCCCTCGATCATACGGCGCCCGTAGCCCGTTCGGGGGGCCTGTGGCGTACTCCATGTGCGGCTGCGTCGCTGATCAGCGGGGCAGCCGCACACGCACCTCAGGCCTCGTCGGTGCCTCGCGCCTCACCGAGCACGTGCAGCTGGGTGGCCACGGAGTGGAACGAGGGCAGCTCGGCGGCGGCGGCCTCCAGCTTGAGGAGTGCCTCCAGGGCGCCGGGCTCGGTGTCGACGAGGACGCCGGGGACCAGGTCGGCGAAGACCCGCACGCCGTGCACCGCGCCGACGCTCACGCCCGCGGCCTCGACCAGCTCGGTGAGCTGGTCGGCGGTGAAGCGCCGCGGCACGGGGTCGCCCTCGCCCCAGCGGCCCGCCGGGTCGGTGAGCGCCGCCTGGGCCTCCTTGAAGTGCCCGGCGAGGGCCCGCGCGAGCACGGCCCCGCCGAGGCCCGCGCCGAGCAGGCTGAGGATCCCAAAGGGGCGCAGCGCGTCGACGGCGAGGCGCACGCCCTCGGCCGGGTCGTCCACGTACTCCAGTACGCCGTGGCACAGGACGGCGTCGAAACCGCCCCGCTCGACGACGTCGAAGAGGCCGAGCACATCGCCCTGGACGCCGTGCACGCGCTCGGCGACACCGGCCTCGGCGGCCCGGCGCTCCAGCGCGAAGAGGGCGTTCGGACTGGGGTCGACGACGGTGACGCGGTGACCGAGGCGGGCGACCGGCACCGCGAAGTTGCCGCTGCCGCCTCCCGTGTCGAGTACGTCGAGTGACTCCCTGCCCGTGGCCTTGACGCGGCGGTCCAGGGCGTCCTCCAGGACGTCCCAGACCACGGCGGTACGGAGGGAAGCGCGCGGACGAGGGGTGTCGGAGCGCAGCGACGCCGCTTGAGGGCGGTGGTGGGAGGCGGGCGGGCGCATCGGGTCCGACACGGCAGTTGACTCCTCGGCGCGTGGGGTTCGAATACCCCCCACCTTATTGCCTGCCGCGCAGTGCCCCGGCCATGCCTCTCCCGGCGTCTTTCGGCAAGGACGCGCCGGTCAGCCCGCGTCCGGCGACTCCCGGCCCGGGTCCTGCGACTCCTGCCTCGGCTGGGGCAGCACGGGCTGGAGGACCAGCATCCGCTCGACGATGCGCAGGAACATCGCCACGTCACGGAGCAGGTCGTCGGCGTCGCGGACGGTGGCGGCGCCCTGGATGCCCGCCTCGGCGCGGGCACGGCGGGCGGCGCCGGAGGCGAACAGGGCGCTCCACTCGGTCAGTTCGGGGGCTATCTCGGGCAGGACTTCCCAGGCGCTGCGGATGCGCTGCCTGCGGCGCGGTGTCGTCTCGGGGCGGCCGCGCGCGGCGAGGACGGCGGCCGCGGTGCGCAGGGCGGCGAGGTGGGCGGTGGCATAGCGCTCGTTCGGGGCGTCGAGACGAGTGGCCTCGTCGATTCCGGCACGGGCCTGGGCGAGCAGTTCGAGGGCGGCCGGCGGTGCCGTGGCGCGGCGCAGGACGGGGTGGACATCGCTCGCCGGGCCGGTCAGTGAGGGGGCAGGGCCGACGGCGCGGGGCCGGTGTGCGGCTGCTGCGGAAGTGCTGGCCATGACGAACCTCCTGTCGTCGTGTGACGGCGCAGTGGCCGTATGCGCCCATCGTGGAGTACGCCACTGACAATCGGCCTTGACCAAGCTCTGACCTGGGCTTTTGCCTCGACCGAGGGTTCGGGCTTACTTTTGCACTGACCAGTCAGTTCAAAAGAGGGGTCAGGGGGGACTGTGGACGGTCCGACCGACGGCGTGCGTGGAGCCGCCGTCACCGCCGAGAACTTCGGGCTCAAGGGGCCGCGGGGCTGGGCGTTCCGCGGCATCGGCATCCAGGCCGGGCCCGGGTCGCTGATCGCGCTGGAAGGCCCCTCCGGATCGGGCCGCACCTGCCTGCTGCTCGCGCTCACGGGACGGATGCGCGCCACCGAGGGCCAGGCGTCCGTGGGCCGCTTCGGGCTGCCCAAGCAGCTGGCCTCGGTGCGCCGGATCAGCGGGCTCGGTCCCGTGCCCGGCGTCACCGACCTCGACCCGGCCCTGACCGTCGCCGAGCACCTGCACGAACGGGCGCTCCTGGAGCGGCGGTTCGGCGGGTCGCTGCGCGGGCTCCTGCGGCCGCGCGCCGAGCGGATGAACGAGACGCGGCTGCGCATCGACACCGCGCTGGCCGCCGCCGGGCTCGACATGGAGACGCTGCCCAAGGGACGGCGCACCTCCGTGCGCGACCTGGAGCGCCTTGAGGCCCTGCGGCTCTCCGTGGCCCTCGCCCTGATCGGCCGGCCGCGCGTGCTCGGCGTGGACGACACCGACCTGAAGCTCTCCGACGCCGAACGGGCCGAGGCCTGGGGGCTGTTGAAGTCCCTCGCCGACCGCGGCACGACCGTCGTGGCGGTGTGCAGCGAAGCGCCCGAGGGCGCGGTCGTGGTGCGCACCGGCGCCAAGGACGTCACGGAAGACGAAAAGGGCACCCCCGAAGGCACCGACGACGACAAGGAGACGGCGGATGCGCTCGCCGAAGCTGGCCGCGCTTGAGCTCAGGCGCTTCGGCAGGGGGAAGCTGCCGCGCGCGGCGCTCGTCGCCCTCCTGCTGCTGCCCCTGCTGTACGGCGCGCTGTACCTGTGCTCCTTCTGGGATCCGTACGGCCGCCTGGACCGCATCCCCGTGGCGCTCGTCAACGACGACAAGGGGGCCACCGCCGGGGGCAAGAAGCTCACGGCGGGCGACAACATCGTCGAGAAGCTGCGCGACAGCGAGACCTTCGACTGGCACGAGGTGAGCGAGGCCGAGGCCCGCAAGGGTGTCGAGGACGGGACGTACTACCTGTCGCTGTCGATGCCCTCGGACTTCAGCAAGCGCATCGCGTCGAGTTCGGGTGACTCCCCGGAGACGGGTGCCCTGCAGGTCCGTACGAACGACGCCAACAACTACATCGTCGGGCAGATCTCGCGGACGGTCTTCTCCGAGGTGCGCACCGCCGCGTCCACGAAGGCGTCGCGCTCCTTCCTCGACAAGATCTTCATCTCGTTCTCGGACATCCACGGCGCGACGAAGAAGGCCGCCGACGGAGCCGACAAGCTCGACGACGGCATCGGCAAAGCGAAGAAGGGCTCCAAGGACCTCGCCAACGGCCTGAAGGACGCCAAGGCCGGCAGCGGCGACCTGGCCGGTGGCATCAAGAAGCTCCACAAGGGCGCGGGCGACCTGGAGGACGGCTCGAAGAAGGTCGCGGAGGGCACGCGGAAGCTGGCCGGCAAGGTCAACGGCACGGCGGACCAGGTGCGGCCCTTCTTCAAGGACAACGGCAAGACCATCGGGGACACCGCCCAGCTCGTCGCCGACTCCTCCAAGGCGATGCGCCGCAACCTGGCCGACTGGGTCAGGCTCGCACCCGGGGCCGCCAAGGGTGCCAAGGACGGCCACAAGGTCATCAGCGGGCTGTACACGGAGCAGTGCGAACAGGCCCCGGTGGCCGCCCCCTTCTGCCCGAAGCTCAAGGACGCGAAGGAGGCGTCCGCGAACGTGTCCACCATCGCGGACGACCTGAACACCCTGATCAAGGACCAGGACGGCGACGTCAAGAAGCTCGACAGGAACCTGGCCGCGCTGCAGAAGAAGTCGCAGGCGCTCGCCGACCGCGCCCCGCACCTCGACGAGGATCTGGAGACGGCGGTCACGCAGATCAACGACCTCAACAAGGGCGCGGGCAAGGTCGCGGCGGGCGCCAAGAAGCTGCACACGGGCCTCGGCACCGCCAAGACCGGCGCGACCGACCTGGACACCGGCGTCGGCAAGCTGGAGACGGGCGCGAGCGACCTCAAGGGCGGCATGTTCAAGCTGGCCGACGGCTCCGCGGAGCTGTCCGGCGGGCTGCACGACGGCGTCAAGAAGATCCCCGACTACGACAAGAAGGACCGCGACGAGCGCACCGGAGTCATGGCCGACCCCGTGCAGCTCGCCTCCCAGTCGCTGCACAAGGCGCCCAACTACGGCACCGGCTTCGCGCCGTACTTCATCCCGCTGTCCCTGTGGGTCGGCGCGATGGTGGCGTACATGCTGATCCAGCCGCTCAACCGGCGTGCGCTCGCCGCGGGTGCCTCCGCCTGGCGGATCGCGTTCGCGGGATGGCTCCCGGTGGCCGCTCTCGGCGTGCTCCAGACCGCGGCCCTGCTCTCGGTCCTGCACTGGGGGCTCGGCCTCCAGATGGCGCGGGCCGCGGGGACGGCCGGCTTCCTGTGCCTGGTGACGGCGTGCTTCGCGGCGATCGTGCAGTGGCTCAACGCCCGCTTCGGAGCGGCCGGGCGGATCCTCGTCCTCGCCGTGCTGATGCTGCAGCTGACCTCGGCGGGCGGCACGTACCCCGTACAGACGAGCCCCGGCTTCTTCAACTGGATCCACCCCTTCCTGCCGATGAGTTACGTCGTCGACGCACTCCGGAGGCTCATCACGGGCGGTGGACTCGGCCCCGTCTGGCAGGCGTGCGCGGTCCTCGCGGCCTTCACCCTGGGCGCCCTCGCGCTGACCGCGCTCTCCGCGCGCCGCAAGCAGGTGTGGACCCTGGACCGGCTGCACCCGGAGCTGAGCCTGTGAGCGCCCCGGCGGCCGCGGGTCCTGAAGGCACGGCGAGACCTGTGAGAATCAAGGCCATGGACAGCAGTGCAGGCAGCACCCGGCGCGAGGCCACCCGGCAGAAGCTCTACGAGGCCGCCGTCACCCTCATCGCGGAACAGGGGTTCTCCGCCACGACGGTCGACGAGATCGCCGAACGGGCCGGGGTCGCGAAGGGCACCGTTTACTACAACTTCGCGAGCAAATCGGTCCTCTTCGAAGAGCTGCTGCGGCACGGCGTCGGCCTGCTCACCGCCTCCCTGAAGGAGGCGGCCGAGGCAGTGGGCCGCGGCGGCGGCAGCAAGGTCGACGCCCTGGACGCGATGATCAGGGCGGGCCTCGTCTTCATCCACCGGTACCCGGCTTTCACCCAGCTGTACGTCGCCGAGCTGTGGCGGACCAACCGGGCCTGGCAGTCCACCCTCCTGGTCGTCAGGCAGCAGGCCGTCGCGGTGGTCGAGGACGTCCTGCGGGCGGGCGTCGAGAACGGCGAACTCAGCGAGGAGATCGACATCCCGCTGACGGCCGCCGCGCTCGTCGGGATGGTGCTGGTGGCCGCCCTCGACTGGCAGGCCTTCCAGCCGGAGCGCTCCCTCGACGACGTGCACGCGGCCCTGTCGCGGCTGCTCCAGGGCCGGGTCAGCGGCACGCGCGCGTAGAGACGCACCGGGACGCGAACGCACCGGGACACAACGGCGCCGGTCCGGTACCCCTGTCACCAGGCGGCACCGGACCGGCGCTTTCTTCGTGTCCCCCGTAACCCCCGTTCGACCCCCGAGTGGTCGTCCCCCCGAGTCACCCCCGTTGCCTCACTTCCGCCTCGCGGCGGAAGGAGCGGTCAAGGGCGCTGCACCGTTCCGCCGCCCCGTGTCGGCGGTACCGGTGCCGCGCCCTTCTCCGTGCCCCTCACTCTTCCGTCTCCGCAGGTGGGGCCCCATCCGCGCGCGTACTCATCTCACTCACTAGGTACGGATACTCAGACGTACGCACTCATCCCCAGGCCGCCTCGCCCCCGACTGGTTACGATCGCGTCCGTGTCCGTACTCCCCCTGGTGTTCACCAGCGGCTGGGCGAGCGGGATCAACGCGTACGCCGTTGTCCTGCTGCTCGGCGTCTTCGGTGCGACCGGGATCAGCGACGAGGTCCCGGAGTCCCTCCAGCGGCCCGACGTCCTGATCGCCGCCGGTGTGCTCTTCGCCTGTGAAGCCGTCGCCGACAAGATCCCGTACGTCGACTCGGTCTGGGACACGGTGCACACCGTGATCCGGCCGGTGTCCGGTGCCGTGGTGGGCGCGCTGCTCGCGGGGCAGAGCGGATCCCTCTCGGATCTGGCCGCGGGCGCGGTGGGCGGGTCGACCGCGCTGGCCAGCCATGCGGTGAAGGCCGGGACGCGGATGGCGGTCAACACCTCGCCCGAGCCGTTCAGCAACTTCGTGATGAGCACGGCCGAGGATCTCGGGGTCGGCGGGATCATCACCTTCGCGATGTTCTATCCCGAGGCGGCGGCGATCATCGCGGCCGTGCTCCTGCTGCTCGGCCTGTTCCTGCTGTTCTTCCTGGTCTCGCGGATCCGGCGGTTCCTTCGGCGCAGGGCGCAGCGGCGCGAGGAGAAGCAGCTCGCGGGCCGCACAGGGGCGCCGCCGCCCTGAGATCCGGGGTGGACCGGGGCTCCGTCGTGACTGTCAGTGGCGGCCGATAAAGTCCCTGGCATGGCACGGATTGTGGTGATCGGCGCCGGGATGGGCGCGATGACGGCCGCCGCCCGGCTGGCCGTCGCGGGCCACCGGGTGGTGGTGTACGAACGCGGCGCGACGTACGGCGGCGCGCTGGGCCGCGTCGAGCGGGACGGCTTCTCCTTCGACACCGGCCCGGGGCTGCTCCAGCTCCCCGCGGTCTACCGCGACCTGTTCGTCAAGACGGGCAAGGAGCCCCTGGAGAAGTGCGTCGAGCTCTCCCAGGTGGAGCCCGCCGTGCGCCACGTCTTCTCGGACGGCACCACGGCCGACCTGCCGAACGCCTCGCGTGCGGGTGTGGGCGAGGCCCTGGACGCCGCCCTCGGAGCCGGCGCGGGCGCGCGCTGGTCGGCGTTCATGAACCGCGCCCGGGAGGCCTGGGACCGCACCCGCCGTCCCCTCCTGGAAGAGCCCCTCTGGCCGAACTGGGAGGTGCTCGCCGCCCGCGAGCCCTACCCCTCGGTGCCGCACAAGCGCCTGCTGCGCCGTGAGCGCCGCGCGGCCACTCTCGGTGAGGTCGGCGCACTCGAACTCGGCGGCGACCCGCGCCTGGTCGCGCTCCTGGAGCAGTTCGCGCTCGCGCACGGCCTGGATCCCCGCGCAACCCCGGCGAGCGCGGCCGTCCTGCCGTACATGGAGCAGACCTTCGGCGTCTGGGCGGTGCGCGGCGGCATGCGCGCGCTGGCCCGAGCGGTGTACGAGCGGTGCCTGGCCCGGCGGGTGGAGTTCGTCTTCGACGCCGCGGTGACCCGGATCGTCGAGAAGGACGGCCGGGCCGCGGGCGTGGAGCTCGCGGACGGCACCACGGCGGAGGCGGACTTCGTGGTCGCCGGTGTCCCGCCCACCGCCCTGGACAGGATGCTCCCCGGGGTGGACATACGGGCGAAGGGTGACGTCCCCGCGCGCTCCGGGATGCCCAGTCGGCTGACGGTGTTGCTCGCCCTGTCCGGCGCGCGCCCCGGCGGCGCCCCGCACCGGACCGTGGTGCACGCCGCTGACCGCGCGGAGGAACTGGACTGCCTGTTCGGCGGTGACTTCGCCATGACGGCACACCCCACCATCACGGTGACGCGGCCGGACGACCCCGCATCAGTGCCGGACGACGCACATGAGGCGGTGACTCTGACAGCTACGATCCCCGCGTACCACGACGCCCCTGACCGGGCCTCACGGGATGCCTTCGCCGTACAGGCCGAGGCCATGATCAAGCACGCCGAAGCCGCGATCCCCGACCTCCGAAGCCGCCTCCTGTGGCACGAGGTCCGCACCCCGGCCGACATCGCCGAGGCCACCGGTGCCGACGGCGGAGCGGTCCCCGCGCCGGCGCTCGCCGCGGCCGACGGCAGGCTGCTGCACCCGTCCAACGACACCCGGCTGCCGGGGCTTTTCGCGGTCGGCGGCTGGGCGCACCCCGGAGGCGGCCTCCCCCACGCGGGCATGTCGGGCACGCTGGTGGCGGGCCTGATCGTCGAGGGGCCGGAGTTCCGCGGCTCCCAGTGACCGGAGCGCCGGTAGCGGCGCTCCGGTAGCAGTACCGGTATCAGTACCGGTACTGCTGCTATCAGTACCGGTACTGCTGCTCGTTGTGCCCCGAGCCGTCGTACCCCCCGGCGTTCCCGCCCTGGTACGGATACGGCTGCTCCGGCGGCAGTTCACCGCTGTACGGCTCGTCGGTGGTGCGCTGCTGCGGCACCCAGACGCCGCCGGGCGGCGTCTCGTTGTACGTCTCGCCGAGCCCGCCGTAGGTGTCGCCGCCGTACGGGGCGTAGCTCTGCTGGTCGCCGTAGCTGTCGTAGCTCTGCCGGGCGCCGTAGGTCTGGGTGCCGATGTACGGGTCGGAGTAGGCGGCGTACTGCTGCTGCCCGGTCTCGTCGTAACCGTAGTTCTGCTGGTCGTAATCGGTGTAGGCCGCGGCGTCGTAGCCGTACCCGTCGCTCTGGTAGGCGTCGTTCCGGTAGGCGTCGCCCGCGGTCGGCGGGGCGTACGCCGAGTCGTTGTAGACGCCGTACTGCCCAGTGTCGTCGGGCATCGGCTCGGGTTCGTAGATCCCGGGGTCGTGGGCGGGCGGCGGCGGGACCTGCCCGTACTCCAGATCGGAGACCTGCTCGTACTCCAGGTCGGAGACCTGCAGCGTCGGTTCCTGCGTGGCGGCGTCCCGCCGCGACGCCCTGCGGCGCTTGCTCAACCCCGGCTGCCCGCCGAGCGCCCAGCCGGTGGAGAAGCCCCGGCGGAACGACAGCGTCACGTACGTCTGGCCGACGGCGAAGGCGACGGCGCCCGCCCCGATGACCCACACCGAGGGGATCAGCACCCCGAGGACGACGCCCAGGAAGCCCGCGAAGGCCAGCAGGCGCCAGCGCAGCCGGGCCTTGTACTGCAGCAGGACCTCGCCGAGCAGCCACAACGCGACGAAGCCAAACGCGACATAGAGGACCGTCCAGCCCATGTACGCCCCTCTCCCCTACGGCTGCCGCCCGTGGGGGTAGCGCCGTTCAGGCCTGCTGGTGCAGGCCGAGATTCTCGTAGATTTCCAGCGTCGCCGTGGAGTTGTTGAGCGTGATGAAGTGCAGCCCCGGCACACCTTCGGCCAGCAGCCGCGCGCAGAACTCCGTCGCGAACTCGATGCCAATGGAGCGTACAGCGGCGGGATCGTCTTTGACCGAGAGGATCCGCTCTTTCAGCGCGGCCGGGAACACGGCGTTGCTGAGCTGGGGCAGCCGGTCGAGCTGACGGACGTTGGTGACCGGCATCATCTCGGGGATGATCGGCGTCTCGCAGCCCGCCGCCTCGACGCGGTCGCGCAGCCGCAGGTACTCCTCGGGGTCGAAGAACATCTGCGTGATCGCGTAGTCCGCGCCGGCCCTGCACTTGTCGATGAAGTGCCGGGTGTCGGAGTCCCAGTCGGGCGACCGGGGGTGCATCGCGGGGAAGGCGGCGACGCCCACGCAGAAGTCGCCGGACTCCTTGATGAGCTCCACCAGTTCGGCGGCGTAGGTGAGGCCCTCGGGGTGCGCGATCCAGTCGCCGAGCGGGTCGCCGGGCGGGTCGCCGCGGACCGCGAGCATGTTCCTGATGCCCGCGTCGGCGTACTGCCCGATGATGTTGCGCAGTTCGGCCACCGAGTGGTCGACCGCGGTCAGGTGCGCGACGGGCGTGAGCGTCGTGTCGGCGACGATCTGCTGGGTCTCCTTGACCGTGCCGGTGCGGGTCGAACCGCCCGCTCCGTAGGTCACGGAGACGAAGTCCGGGGCCACCGCCTCGACCCGGCGCAGCGCGTTCCACAGATTCCGCTCGCCCTTCGGAGTCTTCGGCGCGGAGAACTCGAACGAGTACGTCGTCTTGCCGGTCGCGAGCATGTCGCGCACGGTGCGTGCGCGGTCAGTCCTGGTGGAAGCTGTACCTAGGGCCATACCCGCAGGTTAGCCAGGCTGCGGCGGTCGCCCAACCAGGCCTGGGAGATTTGGCCGGTTTGCCGGTTTGTTGTCCACGTATCGGACACTCCCGGGCTGTTGCTCAGACACGCGTACGCATACTCGCGCTCCGCGGGGCGCTCAGACCGTGCGGAGCCGCTTCGCGAACTCCGCAGCCGCGGCACCCGGGTCGTCGGCCTCCGTGATCGCCCGTACGACGACGACCCGGCGGGCGCCCGCTTCGAGCACCTCGTCGAGGTTGCCCGCGTCGATGCCGCCGATGGCGAACCAGGGGCGGTCCGTGCCGAGCGAGGCGGTGTAGCGGACCAGGTCGAGGCCGGGGGCGTGGCGGCCCGGCTTGGTGGGCGTGGGCCAGCAAGGCCCGGTGCAGAAGTAGTCCACGCCGTCCTGGACGGCGGCCGCGGCGGCCTCGGACTCGGCGTGCGTGGAGCGGCCGATGAGCACGTCCTCGCCGAGGACGGCGCGGGCCGCGGGGACGGGCAGGTCGCCCTGGCCGAGGTGGAGCACGTCGGCCCCGATGGCGTGCGCGACGTCCGCGCGGTCGTTCACCGCGAGGAGCTTGCCGTGCCGCCGTGCGGCGTCGGCGAAGACCTGGAGGTGCTCGAGCTCCTCGCCGGCCTCCATGCCCTTGTCCCGCAGCTGCACGATGTCGACACCGCCCGCGAGGACGGCGTCGAGGAACTCCGGAAGGTCTCCCTGCCGCTTGCGGGCGTCCACGCACAGATAGAGCCGGGCGTCGGCGAGCTGAGCGCGGTGGTCGGCAGCCATGGAGAAGTCCCCCCGTTGTCGGTGGCGCGGGGACCGCGTGGTGTCACGCGGTCCCCGCGCCGGACGATTGTGTTCAGGTCAGACGGCCAAGCGCCTGCTCAGACGGCGAGCGCCTGGGCGCGGCGCTTCACCTCCGTGCCGCGATTCTCGCTCAGTGCCTGCGCGGGGGTGCCGGGCAGGGTCGGGTCGGGGGTGAAGAGCCACTCGAGCATCTCTTCGTCGGAGAAACCGTCGTCCTTCAGGAGCGTCAGGGTGCCTGCGAGGCCCTTGACGACCTTGTCGCCGTCGATGAAGGCGGCCGGCACCTGAAGCGCGCGGTTCTCACCACGGCGCACGGCGATCAGCTGGCCCTCCTTAACCAGCTGGCGCACGCGCGTCACCTCGACATCGAGCATTTCCGCGATGTCGGGGAGGTGGAGCCAGGCAGGGACGAGAGCATCGGTCTTTGCGTCAATCTCGGTCACGTGGTCCAGCGTATCGCCGCTCGGGCGCACGGGCCGGGGCGCGGGCACTCACCCCTGCCGCGCCCGCGCTGCGCCTTCGCGCTCCTCTTACGCGTACTCCGCCTTCTTCAGCGGGATCGAGGGGTCCGCGACCTTGGCCGCGTCCAGGCGGGTGCCCGCCTCGATGAGCTTGCGGCCCTGGGCCAGGTCCCTGGGGCGGCCCACCGCGAGGACCGCCACCAGGGCGCCCTCCCGCAGCCAGCACACCGACCAGGCCATGCCCGCCGGGTCGCCGCGCCAGACCAGCTCGTCGGCCGCCGCGTGATGTCCCGCGTACTGCACGAAGCGGCCGAACTGCTCCGACCAGAAGTAGGGCACGGGGTCGTACGGCGCCGGGGTCTCGCCGATGATGTTCGCCGCCACCGTGCGCGGGCCCTGGACCGCGTTGTCCCAGTGGTGCACGAGCAGGCGCTCGCCGTACCTTCCCGAAGGGAAGGAGGAGCAGTCGCCGACCGCGTACACGTCCGGCGCCGACGTGCGCAGACGGTCGTCGGTCACGACCTCCTTGTGGGTGCCGAGCTCGATGTCGGAACCGGCCAGCCAGTCCGTGGCGGGCCGCGCCCCGATGCCGACGACGACGGCGCCCGCGGGCAGCCGGGTCCCGTCGGACAGGACCACCGTGCCCGGCTCGACGCGCTCCACGCGCGCGTGGGTGCGCAGGACGGCTCCGGAGTCCGCGTACCAACTCGCCATGGGGGCCGCGACCTCGGCGGGCAGAGCCCCGGCGAGCGGTCGTTCGGCGGCCTCGACCACGGTGACGGAACAGCCCGCCTCGCGCGCGGCGGTGGCGAACTCCGCGCCGATCCAGCCCGCCCCGACGACCACGACGTCGCGCTGCTCCGCGAGGACGGGACGCAGCCGCTCGGCGTCGTCCAGGGTGCGCAGGAGGTGGACCCCGGGGACTCCTTCGGTACCGGGCAGCCTGATCGGTTCGGCGCCGGTCGCGAGGACCAGGACGTCGTACGCGACCGGGCCCGCGCCGGTGTCCAGTTCGTGGTCGGCCGGGCGCACCCCGGTGACCTCGCGCCCCAGGCTCAGCTCGATGCCGAGCGCCTCGAAGTCGATGTCGAAGGCGGAACCCTCCGCCTTGCCGAGCAGCACCGCCTTGGACAGCGGCGGCCTGTCGTACGGCTGGTGGGGCTCCGCCCCGATGAGGGTGACCGCGCCGGTGAATCCCTGCTCGCGCAGGGCCACGGCGGTCTGCACGCCGGCCATCCCCGCGCCGACGATGACGACGTGCCGCTCCGGCTGCTTGTACCGGCCGTTCGGCCGCTGTTCGCTCTGCCTCTGCTGCTCGCTCACCCGATCACTTTAGGGCGGCGGGCACCGACGCCTTCAGGGGCCGACGAGGAGATCTCTGACACATGGTCACCGTCCGTGCCGGGACGGCTCCCCTACTGCCGCGCGGGGCGACGGGCTAGGGTGGCCGGTGCAGAGCACTCGCGGGAGCCCGGACGCACCGGGCTGAGAGGGAGGCTGGGACGGCCTCCGACCGTACGAACCTGATCCGGGTCATGCCGGCGAAGGGAGGGGCTGGACGCCCATGCATCCACGTACGACAACACCATCCGCCACCTCTGACGTCCTGGTCGTCGGAGGCGGCGTCATCGGCCTGGTCACGGCCTGGCGTGCCGCGCAGCGCGGGCTCTCCGTGGCGGTCGTGGACCCCGCACCGGGCGGCGGCGCGGCGCAGGTCGCCGCGGGCATGCTGGCCGCCGTCACCGAACTGCACTACGGCGAGCAGACACTGCTCGGCATCAACCTCGAATCCGCCCGCCGTTATCCCGCCTTCGCCGCCGAGCTGGCCGAGGCGAGCGGGCGCGACCTCGGCTACCGCGCGTGCGGCACGCTCGCGGTGGCGCTCGACGCGGACGACCGCGCCCACCTGCGCGAGCTGCACGCCCTGCAGCGCCGCTCGGGGCTCGAGTCCGAGTGGCTGAGCGGGCGCGAGTGCCGGCGCCTTGAGCCGATGCTCGCGCCGGGGGTGCGCGGCGGGCTCCGGGTCGACGGCGACCACCAGATCGACCCGCGCAGGCTCGCGGCGGCGCTCCTGGTCGCCTGCGAGCGGGCGGGCGTGGTCTTCCACCGCGCCTGGGCCGAGCGGCTCTCGGTCGTACGCGAGCGGGCGCGCGGCATCGTTCTCGCGGACGGCACCGGGCTGGACGCGGGGCAGACCGTGCTCGCGGCGGGCAGTCTCAGCGGGCGCCTCGCGGGCGTCCCCGACGACGTCCTGCCGCCCGTGCGCCCCGTGAAGGGACAGGTGCTGCGCCTGACGGTGCCGAAGCCGTACGCGCCGTTCCTGAGCCGCACCGTGCGCGCGGTCGTGCGCGGCAGCCACGTCTACCTGGTGCCGCGCGAGAACGGCGAGCTCGTCGTCGGCGCGACCAGCGAGGAGCTCGGCTGGGACACCACGGTCACCGCGGGCGGCGTGTACGAACTCCTGCGGGACGCCCATGAACTCGTGCCCGGCATCACGGAACTGCCGCTCACCGAGACCCGCGCCGGTCTGCGCCCCGGCTCCCCCGACAACGCGCCGCTGCTCGGCCCGACCCGGCTCGACGGGCTCCAGCTGGCCACCGGGCACTACCGCAACGGCGTCCTCCTGACGCCCCTCACCGGCGACGTCATGGCGCACGCGCTGACCACGGGCGAACTGCCGGACGAGGCGCTTGCGTTCACCCCGCGCCGCTTCGCCGACGCCTCTCTCGTATCCCCCACGCAGTCCCTCACGGAGCAGCCCGTATGAGCACTATGAGCACGTCCTCCGCCGCTTCCGTCAACGTCTCCGTCAATGGGGAGGCACGCGACGTGGCCTTCGGCACCACGCTCGAAGCCCTCGTGGCCACCCTCACCGCGGCCCACTCCGGTGTCGCCGCCGCCCTCAACGAAACCGTCGTCCCGCGCGCGCAGTGGCCCACCACGACGCTCGCCGCTGGCGACCGCGTCGAAGTACTCACCGCCGTCCAGGGAGGCTGAACCGACCATGGCAGACGACCCCTTCCTCATCGGCGGGCTCTCCCTCTCCTCGCGCCTGATCATGGGTACGGGCGGGGCGCCGAGCCTCGACGTCCTGGAGCGCTCCCTCGTCGCGTCCGGCACGGAGCTGACGACGGTCGCGATGCGCCGCCTGGACCCGGGTGTGCAGGGCTCCGTGCT
This sequence comes from Streptomyces sp. NPDC041068, assembly GCF_040647455.1. Classification (NCBI taxonomy): domain Bacteria; kingdom Bacillati; phylum Actinomycetota; class Actinomycetes; order Kitasatosporales; family Streptomycetaceae; genus Streptomyces; species Streptomyces sp. NPDC041068. The sequence goes on along the minus strand of NZ_JBEZCG010000022.1, from coordinate 114,489 downwards.
CTCCGTCCTGGACCGGCTCGGCATCCGTGTGCTGCCCAACACGGCGGGCTGCTTCACCGCGGGCGAGGCCGTCCTCACCGCCCGCCTGGCGCGCGAGGCGCTCGGCACGGACCTGGTGAAGCTGGAGGTGATCGCCGACGAGCGCACCCTGCTGCCCGACCCGATCGAGCTCCTGGACGCCGCCGAGACCCTGATCGACGACGGGTTCACGGTCCTTCCGTACACGAACGACGACCCGGTGCTCGCCCGGAAGCTGGAGGACGTGGGGTGCGCGGCGATCATGCCGCTCGGCTCCCCCATCGGCTCCGGGCTCGGCATCCGCAACCCGCACAACTTCCAGCTGATCGTGGAGCACGCGCGCGTGCCGGTGATCCTGGACGCGGGCGCGGGCACGGCGTCCGACGCGGTGCTCGCGATGGAGCTGGGGTGCGCGGGTGTGATGCTCGCCTCCGCGGTGACGCGGGCGCAAGAGCCGGTCCTGATGGCGGAGGCCATGCGGCACGGGGTCGAGGCGGGGCGCCTCGCGCACCGGGCCGGGCGGATCCCGCGGCGGCACTTCGCGGAGGCGTCTTCCCCCGCGGAGGGCTTGGCCAGGCTGGACCCGGAGCGGCCGGCGTTCTGAGGGGTCCGACTCCCGGGCCCCGCCTGCCCCGCCTGCCCCGGGGCCCTGTTACAGCTCGGCTGCAGTACGGCTGTGAATCCCCCCGGACGGGATGGGCTGTCGGCGTCGGCTCGTAGACTCCCCTCCGTGGACACGACCCTTCAGGACCCCCTCGTCGGGCAGCTGCTCGACAGCCGTTACCGGATCGACGGACGCATCGCGGTCGGCGGGATGGCCACGGTCTACCGGGCCGTGGACACCCGCCTCGACCGCGTGCTCGCGCTCAAGGTCATGCACCCGACGCTCGCGGCCGACGCCTCCTTCGTCGACCGCTTCATCCGCGAGGCCAAGTCGGTGGCGCGCCTCTCCCACCCGAACGTGGTCGGCGTCTTCGACCAGGGCACCGACGGGTCGTACGTCTACCTCGCGATGGAGTACATCGCGGGCTGCACCCTGCGCGACGTCCTGCGCGAGCGGGGCGCCCTGCAGCCCCGGGCCGCGCTCGACATCCTGGAGCCGGTCCTGGCCGCGCTCGGCGCCGCGCACCGCGCCGGGTTCGTGCACCGCGACATGAAGCCGGAGAACGTCCTCATAGGGGACGACGGCCGGGTGAAGGTCGCCGACTTCGGGCTCGTGCGCGCGGTGGACACCGTCACGAACACGACGGGCACCGTCCTCGGCACCGTCTCCTACCTCGCTCCCGAGCAGATCGAGCACGGCACGGCGGACACCCGCGTGGACGTGTACGCGTGCGGTGTCGTCCTCTACGAGATGCTGACCGGCGGCAAGCCGCACTCCGGCGACTCCCCGGCCCAGGTCCTCTACCAGCACCTCAACGAAGACGTGCCGCCCCCGTCGGCGGCCGTCCCCGGGCTCCCCTTCGAGCTGGACGAGCTGGTCGCCTCCGCCACCGCGCGCACCCCGGACGTCCGCCCCTACGACGCCGTGGCGCTCCTCGCCCAGCTCAGGGAGGCGCGAGCCGCGCTGACCGAGGCGCAGCTCGACGCGGTGCCTCCGCAGGCGCACGCGACCGGGCACGACAACGCCGAGGACCGCACGAGCGTGATCCCGCGCGCGGTGCGTTCCGTCCAGCTCTCGCTGCCCACCGAGGGCGAGCAGGGCGGGCAGAGCGGCCAGGACGCCCTGAACCGCACCAGCGTCCTCGCGACCCCGCCGCCCGGACCGCCTCCCGCGCCCCGGGCCTCCCGTCGGCGCTTCGACCCGCGCCGGCGCACGGTCGCGCTGATAGCCGCCGTCCTGCTCGTTCTCGGCGTCGGCACCGGCGTCTGGTACATCAACTCCGGCCAGTTCACGAAGGTCCCGCCGCTCCTGGCGAAGACCGAGGCACAGGCGAAGCAGCGGCTCGACGAGGCCGGGCTCGACGTGCAGGACATCAAGCGCGAGTACAGCGACACGGACAAGCGCGGCACGGTCATGGGCAGCGACCCCGCCGCGGGCGACCGCATCCGGCACAACGGCAAGGTGACGCTGACCGTCTCGCTGGGCCCGGAGACCGTGAAGGTCCCGGACGTGAAGAACATCCCGCTGGCCACGGCGAAGAAGGAGCTCAAGAACTCCGGGCTCGAACCGGGCATGGTCACCAAGACCTTCAGCGACGACGTCAAGAAGGGCTCCGTGATCAGCACGGACCCGCGGGCCGGCTTCACCCGCAAGGCGGGCTCTGCCGTCGCCCTGGTCGTCAGCAAGGGCGAGTCCGTCCAGGTCCCGGACGTGACGGGCGACTCCCAGGAGGACGCCACCGCCGAGCTGGAGGAGTCCGGGCTCAAGGTCGAGATCGGGGAGCCGGTCGCCTCCGACGAGGACAAGGGCACCGTCCTCAAGCAGTCCGTCCCCGAGAACAAGCTCGTCGCCAAGGGCGACACGATCGAGCTGACGGTCTCCAAGGGTCCGCCGATGATCGAGGTCCCGGACGTGACGGGCATGAAGGTCGACGAGGCCACGGACAAGCTGGAGGGCGCGGGCTTCGAGGTGGACGAGAACCGCGGTCTGCTCGGCCTCTTCGGGGACACCGTGAAGAGCCAGTCCGTGGAGGGCGGCGACAAGGCCCCGAAGGGCTCGACGATCAGCATCGAGATCCGCTGAGCGCGGGGCGCTGCGCTTGGCCCGGCGGGCGTCTGCACCTGGGGTTCGTCTGTGGGGCGGGGCCGCGGGGGTATGTCCGTACGCGCCATCTTTGTTGCGGGGCTTGGCCGCTGCGGCTGGGGGGAGCTTTGTGCGCAGTGCTCCGTGCGGACATACCCCCACGTCCCCTCACGCGCGCGTGCGACGGCGGGTGAGTGGGGGTGCCCTCGACTGCGTACGCGACCGCGGAGGAGTGGGGCGTACGGGACCGCTTCGTGGGTGCTCACGCGCGCGTGTCACCCTTGAGCGCGTGAGCAGCAACAAGTCCCTTGATCCAGCGTCCCGCAACCCCGTCGGCGGCCACGTCCCCGTGGCCGGCGGGCTCGCCTCCGTCGGGCTCTCGTACGCCCGTGAGCTCGGGGCCGAGACCGTCCAGGTCTTCGTCGCCAACCCCCGCGGCTGGGCGACCCCGCCCGGCAATCCGAAGCAGGACGAGGAGTTCCGCGCGGCCTGTGCCGCCGAGAACATTCCCGCGTACGTCCACGCGCCCTACCTCATCAACTTCGGCTCGCACACCGAGGCGACCGTCGAGAAGTCCGTGGAGTCCCTGCGTCACTCGCTGCGCAGGGGCAGGGAGATCGGCGCGCTCGGCGTCGTCGTGCACACCGGCTCGGCGACCGGCGGCCGGGACCGCTCGGTGGCCCTGAAGCAGGTGCGCGAGTACATGCTGCCGCTGCTGGACGAGCTGACGCACGACGACGACCCGTTCCTGCTCCTGGAGTCGACCGCGGGCCAGGGGGCCTCGCTCTGCTCCCGCACCTGGGACTTCGGGCCGTACTTCGAGGCGCTCGACGCCCACCCGAAGCTGGGCGTCTGCCTGGACACCTGCCACATCTTCGCGGCGGGCCACGACCTGGCGGGGCCCAGCGGCATGAAGCAGACCCTCGACCTGCTCGTGGAGACCGTCGGCGAGGGCCGCCTGAAGCTCGTGCACGCCAATGACTCCAAGGACGTCGTCGGCGCCCACAAGGACCGTCACGAGAACATCGGCACCGGCCACATCGGCGAGGAGCCCTTCCGCGCACTGATGGCCCACCCCGCCACCGAAGGCGTACCGCTGGTCATCGAGACGCCCGGCGGCAAGGAAGGGCACGCCGCTGACGTGGCACGACTCAAGAAGCTGAGGGGCTGAGGAGCGATCGGCAACCCTTGAGGAATACCCCTGGGGGGTATACGGTTCCTGTCAGGCGGCAGGAACCGTTGTCCGACGTTGGGGGAATTCCATGCAGCACGACACTCACGATCACGCCGAGCACGCGCACCACGGTGACCACGGACACCAGCACCACGGCATGGGCAAGGTCAGCTGGCGCATGGCCGCTCAGGCCACCCTCCACTGCCTCACCGGCTGCGCCATCGGCGAAGTGCTCGGCATGATCATCGGCACCGCGCTCGGCTGGGGCAACGTGCCGACGATGGCCCTCGCGATCGCCCTGGCCTTCACCTTCGGGTACGCCCTCACGCTGCGCGGCATCCTCAAGGCCGGCGTCGACTTCAAGACGGCCTTCCGCGTCGCGCTCGCCGCGGACACCCTGTCCATCGCCGTGATGGAACTGATCGACAACGGCGTGATCGCCCTGTGGCCCGGCGCCATGGACGCACACCTGTCGGACCCGATGTTCTGGTGGATCCTCGCCATCGCCCTGGCCGCCGCGTTCGTGATCACGACTCCGGTGAACAAGTGGATGATCGGCCGCGGCAAGGGGCACGCGGTGGTGCACCAGTACCACCACTGATCACGCGCCGATCGGATCCTGGTCAGGAGTCGATCAGGCACACAGGACTAGAGCTCGGGGCCGTCCCCGGGCTCTTCCTGGTAGGAGTAGCGCTGCTCCCGCCAGGGGTCGCCGATGTTGTGATAGCCGCGCTCCTCCCAGAAGCCGCGGCGGTCGGCGGTCATGTACTCGATGCCGCGGACCCACTTCGGGCCCTTCCACGCGTACAGATGAGGGACCACGAGCCGGAGCGGGAAACCGTGCTCCGCGGTGAGCAGTTCGCCGCCTTTGTGGGTGGCGAAAATCGTGCGCTCCGAGGCGAAGTCGTCCATCCGCAGATTCGAGCTGAAGCCGTACTCGGCCCAGACCATCACATGGGTGGCGTTCGGCGCGGGGGGCGCGATCTCCAGGAGGGTGCGGGCGGGGACACCACCCCACTCGGCGCCCAGCATGCTGAACTTCGTGACGCAGTGCAGATCGGCGACCACCGTGGCATACGGCAGGGCGGCGAACTCCTCGTGCGTCCAGCAGCGCTTCTCGCCGTCCGCGGTGGCCCCGAAGACCCTGAACTCCCAGCGCTCCGGGCGGAACTTCGGCACCGGGCCGTAGTGCGTGACCGGCCAGCCGCGCTGCAGCCGCTGCCCCGGCGGAAGCTCCGGCTCCGCTGCCTGTCGAGATGCGCGTTCCGCCGGCTGACCCATGACTCCATCCTGACAGACCCGGGACGGTGGACGTGACCAGGCAATGCCCCGGGCACACGGATCGGGGCAACTCCTACTAAGCGTGCACTTACTGGACGGCCTCCGAACACCGGTGCAAGGATGCGCGCTACCTGCCCAGTTACCCGTGCGGAAGGAGCCTCTGCGATGCAGGGCGACCCCGAGGTCATCGAATTTCTCAATGAGCAGCTGACCGCCGAACTCACGGCGATCAACCAGTACTTTCTCCACGCCAAGATGCAGGAAAACTTCGGCTGGACGAAGCTCGCGAAGTACACCCGGTCCGAGTCGATCGACGAGATGAAGCACGCGGAGGTGCTGACCGACCGGATCCTGTTCCTCGACGGCCTGCCCAACTACCAGCGGCTCTTCCACGTCCGCGTGGGCCAGACGGTCACCGAGATGTTCCAGGCCGACCGGCAGGTCGAGGTGGAGGCGATCGACCGCCTCAAGCGCGGTATCGAGGTGATGCGCGGCAAGGGGGACATCACGTCCGCGAACATCTTCGAGTCGATCCTCGAGGACGAGGAGCACCACATCGACTATCTGGACACCCAGCTCGAACTGGTCGAGAAGTTGGGCGAGGCGCTCTACATCGCGCAGCTCATCGAGCAGCCGGAGGGCTGAGCCGCCCCGTGGCGACGGGGTGCCTCGTGGAGACGGGCTAGGCCGCCTCGTCCAGGTCGGAGAGCACCGGCTCTCCCTGGTCCACGAGCTCACGGCGGGGGCACGCGCCCCGGCCGAGCAGTGCCTGGATGCGCCGCACGCACGAACCACAGTCCGTGCCCGCCTTGCAGGCCGACGCTATCTGGCGGGGGGTGCAGGCACCGTCCTCCGCGTGCTTCTTCACCTGCGCCTCGGTGACCCCGAAGCAGTTGCAGACGTACACGCGGTTCACCTCCCGGACAGGACTTATCGGTAGCGCCGTCCCGATTGATCGGTGAGGCTAACCTAACCTTACCCGCGACGTCGGGCGTGCAAAAGCCCCGGATACGCCGGTGGGGCACGGATCACACGGATCCGCGCCCCACACGTGCGTACAGGAGAGAACTACTGGTCGCGGTACATCTCCGCCACCAGGAACGCCAGGTCCAGCGACTGGCTGCGGTTGAGCCGCGGGTCGCAGGCCGTCTCGTAGCGCTGGTGGAGGTCGTCGACGAAGATCTCGTCGCCGCCACCCACACACTCGGTGACGTCGTCACCGGTGAGCTCGACGTGGATGCCGCCCGGGTGGGTGCCGAGGCCCTTGTGGACCTCGAAGAAGCCCTTGACCTCGTCGAGCACGTCGTCGAAGCGGCGGGTCTTGTGGCCGGAGGCCGCCTCGTAGGTGTTGCCGTGCATCGGGTCGGTGATCCAGGCGACGGTCGCGCCGGACGCGGTGACCTTCTCGACCAGCTCGGGCAGCTTGTCGCGGACCTTGTCGGCGCCCATGCGGACGATGAAGGTCAGCCGGCCGGGCTCGCGGTCGGGGTCGAGGCGCTCGATGTACTGCAGCGCCTCCTCGGCCGTCGTGGTCGGGCCGAGCTTGACGCCGATGGGGTTGCGCACCTGGGAGGCGAACTCGATGTGCGCGTGGTCCAGTTGGCGCGTGCGCTCACCGATCCAGACCATGTGGCCCGAGGTGTCGTACAGCCTGCCGGTGCGGGAGTCGGTGCGGGTCAGCGCCGATTCGTAGTCGAGCAGGAGCGCCTCGTGGGAGGCGTAGAACTCGACGGTCTTGAACTCCTCCGGGTCGGTGCCGCAGGCCCGCATGAAGTTCAGCGCGTTGTCGATCTCGCGGGCCAGCTGCTCGTACCGCTGGCCGGAGGGGGAGGACTTCACGAAGTCCTGGTTCCAGGCGTGCACCTGGCGCAGGTCCGCGTAGCCACCGGTGGTGAAGGCGCGCACCAGGTTGAGCGTGGAGGCGGAGGCGTTGTACATCCGCTTCAGGCGCTCGGGGTCCGGGACGCGGGCGGCCTCGGTGAAGTCGAAGCCGTTGACGGAGTCGCCCCGGTAGGTCGGGAGCGTGACGCCGTCGCGGGTCTCGGTGGGCTTGGAGCGCGGCTTGGAGTACTGCCCCGCGATGCGGCCGACCTTCACGACGGGCACGGAGGCCGCGTACGTGAGGACGGCGCCCATCTGGAGCAGGGTCTTGAGCTTGTTCCGGATGTGGTCGGCCGACACGGCGTCGAAGGCCTCGGCACAGTCGCCGCCCTGGAGCAGGAACGCCTCTCCCTTGGCGACAGAGGCCAGTCGGGCGCGCAGCTGGTCGCACTCGCCCGCGAAGACGAGCGGCGGATACGACTCGAGGTCCGCGATCACATCGCGCAGAGCCTCGGCATCGGGGTACTCGGGCTGCTGCGCCGCGGGCAGGTTTCGCCAGGTGTTGCCACCGCTTGCGGTGGTCTTAGCGTTCACGGTCACCCGGTCAACATTAAGGGGTCCGGCGCGCCGTCCAGTCACCCGCTCACGAAGTGAGACGGAGCAGACACAGTGGAGTGATCGGTTCCCGTTGCTCCCCCGGGCGCGTTCGCCGCGCGCTCGGCCGCGCTCGGCGCCGCCAGGGCGAACGCGCGATGCGTGCGGCGCAACATGAGGCGCGCCATGAACGGGTGGCCGAGCCTGACCACACCCCAGTACAGGCGGCCGCGCAGGGTGTCGGCGCGGGCGACGGTGCTGAGCGTGACGTGGCGCTCGTCGACGAGGATCGAGGCGCGGGCCGTCACTCCTGCCGTGTCCACGTCCATGAGCAGTTCGCCGCCCTCGCGGGCCAGGACCGGGAAGGCGTCGCGCAGGACCACCGTCCAGGCGGCGGGGTCGCGGGGCAGGCCCGGCGGGAGCTCCATGCGGTACGCGTCGCGGTAGGCGGGGCGGTCGAGGGCATCACGGATCAGGCGGGCGCCCTCGGGGATGTCCACCGCTTCGGGGCGGTCCCAGGCGAGGCGGTTGAAGAGCCGTACGCGGCGGGGCCGGCGGGTGGGGCGGGGCAGGTGGCCGGTCGCGGCGCGCTGCACGTTGTCGAGCAGCTCCTCGATCATCGTGTCGTGCACGGGCCGTACGACGGTCGGCCACAGCAGGCGTTCCATGCCGCGCGGCCGCATCTCCAGGACGTGCCGCACCCGGCACCTCTCCTCCCCCAGCGGCTCGACGACGATCTCGTGGAAGCCGTTCGCCGGCTCGGTGAAGCCGAAGCGGAGGCGGCGGCCCGGTTCGTGGACCGTGACCTCGTACCGCACCGGGCCGTGGCCGCCGACCGCGCCCACGCCGAGCGGGCGGTCGAAGGCGATCGCGGGCCAGGCGGGTGCCGGGAAAACCGGGTCGTCCTCGGCGGAGAGGCGGTCGATCAGGGCCCCGACCTTCCGCGCCGGGGCCTCGACGATCCGCTCGTGCTCGTTGCGCACCACACTCATGACGCACCTCCATACGCTGGCGTATGGTTCACCGTACGGTACCGTATGGTCATGGTGCAACGGCAGCCGAAGAACCCCGCGAAACCCCGTCTCGGCGCACAGGACTGGGCCGACGCCGCGCTCACCGCGATGCGCGAGGGAGGGCTCGCGGCCGTCGCCGTGGAGCCGCTCGCCGCCCGCCTCAAGACCACCAAGGGCAGCTTTTACTGGCACTTCGCGAACCGTGACGCCCTCGTCGAGGCCGCGCTCGCCCGCTGGGCCGAGACCGAGACGGAGGGCATGATCACGGCGGTCGAGGCCGAGCCCGGCGCCGAGCGGAAGCTGCGCCTGCTGCTCACCGAGGCCGTGCGCTCGGCGTCCTTCGACCCCCTGGAGGTCTCCCTGCTGGCCACCGCCGACGACCCCCGGGTGGCGCCGGTGCTGCGCCGGGTGACCGAGCGGCGCGTCGCGTACGTGGCGAGCCTCTTCGAGGAGCTCGGCTTCGCACCCGCGGAGGCCCACCGCCGCGGCCTGCTCAGCTACAGCGCCTACCTCGGCCACACCCAGCTCGCCCACGCCGTGCCCTCGGCGCTCCCCGCCGGCGAGGACCTGGACGCCTATCTCGACTCCGTCATCACTCCGCTGCTGCGCCCCGGAATCGGGTAAGGTGCCGGACATGCTCGCGCAGACGTCGTTCTCGACGACGACCCAGAACTGGTGGTGGCCCGCTCATCCGGCGGCCCACTGACTCTGCGCGCACACAGACTCGCGAAGGCCGCCCGAGGGGCGGCCTTCAGTGTTTTCCGGACTTCCCCGGACCGGGCCGTTCCTCTCCGAGTGAGAAGGAACAGAACCGATGGAGCTCACCAGCCTCCCGACCGACGACCGCCCGTTCTCCCGCCCGTCGCCCGCCACCACCCTCAACCGACTGCTCCACGAGCAGACCCCTTTTGCTCTTTTGCGCCGCCGCACGCCCGGCCGCGACCACGACACCGTCGAGGTCCTCATCGGCCCGACGGATACGTACGAACGACTCGCGGACATCCCCGAGGGGCTCGCCCTCGTCCCCTTCCGGCAGATCAGGGAGCGCGGCTTCGACGTCCGCGACGACGGCACGCCACTCACCGTCCTGACCCCCGAGGAGACCCACGAACTCCCGCTCGCCGAGGCCCTTTCGGCACTGCCCGCGCACGACGTGCGGGTGGAGGACGGGGACTTCGACGTGGCCGACGCGGCGTACGCGGACATCGTGGGGCGGGTGCTCCGCGAGGAGATCGGGCGGGGCGAGGGCGCCAACTTCGTCATTCGGCGTACGTACGAGGGGCGGATCCCGGACTTCGGCAGGGCGGACGCCCTCGCGCTCTTCCGGCGGCTGCTCGTGGGCGAGCGCGGCGCGTACTGGACGTACGTCGTGCACACCGGGGAGCGGACCCTGGTCGGGGCCAGCCCGGAGGTGCATGTGCGGATGTCCGGCGGGACCGTCGTCATGAACCCCATCAGCGGCACCTACCGCTACCCGGCCGAGGGACCCACGGCCGACGGCCTGCTCGCCTTCCTCTCCGACGGCAAGGAGATCGAGGAGCTCTCGATGGTCGTCGACGAGGAGCTCAAGATGATGTGCACGGTGGGCGACATGGGCGGTGTCGTGGTCGGCCCCCGCCTCAAGGAGATGGCCCATCTCGCCCACACCGAGTACGAGTTGAGGGGCAAGTCGTCGCTGGACGTGCGCGAGGTGCTCAAGGAGACGATGTTCGCGGCGACCGTCACCGGCTCTCCCGTGCAGAACGCCTGCCGGGTCATCGAGCGGCACGAATCCGGGGGCCGCGGCTACTACGCGGGCGCCCTCGCGCTCATCGGCAGGGACGCGGGCGGCGCGCAGACCCTGGACTCCCCCATCCTGATCCGCACCGCCGACATCTCCGGGGACGGGGCGCTGCGGGTGCCGGTGGGCGCCACGCTGGTGCGCGGCTCCGACCCGATGGGCGAGGTCGCCGAGACGCACGCGAAGGCCGCGGGGGTCCTTGCCGCGCTGGGCGTGCGCCCCGGGCGCCCCCGCGCGGAGGACGAGCGGCCCGCCCTCGCCGACGACCCGCGGGTGCGGGCGGCACTGGACGGCCGGCGCGCGGCCCTCGCGCCGTTCTGGCTGCGGATGCAGGAGCAAGGGCACGAGCTGACCGGGCACGCGCTCGTCGTGGACGGCGAGGACACCTTCACCGCGATGCTCGCGCACGTGCTGCGCTCGTCGGGCCTGAGGGTGTCGGTGCGGCGCTACGACGAGGAGGGGCTGCGGGAGACCGTCCTCGCGCACGAGGGGCCCGTCGTGCTCGGCCCGGGTCCCGGCGACCCGTCCGACCTCACCGACCCGAAGATGCGGCTGCTGCGCTCCCTGGCGGCGGAGGTGATCCGGGAGCACCGGCACGGCGTGCTCGGCGTCTGCCTGGGGCACGAGCTGATCGCCGCCGAGCTCGGCCTGGAGATCGTACGGAAGGAAGTGCCGCACCAGGGCGCGCAGACGGACGTCGAGCTGTTCGGGCGGACCGAGACCGTCGGGTTTTACAACAGCTTCGTGGCGCGTTGCGACGACGAGGCCGCGGCGGAGCTGGCCGCGCACGGCGTCGAGGTCAGCAGGGACGCGGCGAGCGGCGAGGTGCACGCGGTGCGCGGCCCCGGCTTCGCGGGTGTGCAGTTCCACCCGGAGTCGGTGCTGTCGCTGCGCGGGTCGCGGATCGTGCGGGAGCTGCTCGGTCAGCTCGTGGCCGCGGCGGGGACCAGGACGTTCTCCGAGCGGCGGCCCGCCTGATAGTCCAGGACGTTCTGCACCGTGGTGTCGATGATCTGCCCGACCGCGTCCACGGTGTAGTACGCCTGGTGGGAGGTGACCACGACGTTCGGGAACGTGACCAGGCGGGCCAGGGTGTCGTCCTCGACGACCTCCAGGGACTTGTCGAGGAAGAAGAGCCCCGCCTCGGCCTCGTACACGTCCAGGCCCACGCCCGTGAAGCGTCCCGCGCGCAACTCCGCGACCAGCGCCTCGGTATCGATCAGGCCGCCGCGGCTGGAGTTCACCAGGATCGCGTCGTCCTTCATCGCCCGCAGCGCGTCGGCGCCGATGATGTGCTGCGTCGCCGGGAGCAGCGGGACGTGCAGGCTGATCAGGTCGGCCTCGGTGAACAGCTGGTCCTTGTCGACGTACTTCATGCCGAGCTCGACGCAGGCGGGGTTCTCCGCGACGTCCCAGCCGAGCAGGCGCATGCCGAAGCCGTGCGCGATGCGGGTGAACGCCTCGCCGATCTTGCCGGTGCCGAGCACGCCGACCGTGCGGCCGCGCAGGTCGCGGCCCATCAGGCCGTCGAGACGGAAGTCGAAGTCGCGGGTGCGGTTGCTCGCGCGGACGATGCGGCGGTTGACGGCCATCGCGAGGGTCCAGGCGAACTCGGCCACGGAGTACGGCGAGTAGTACGAGACGCGGGCGACGGTCAGGCCCAGGCGCTCGGCGACCTGCAGGTCGATGTTGTTGAACCCGGTGGAGCGCTGGGCGATCATCTGCGTCCCGCCGGCGACGAGGGTCTGCAGGACGCGGTTGTCCAGGGTGGCGTTGACGCTGGAGGAGATGACCTCGTAGCCGGCGGCGATGGGGGCGGTGTCCTCGTTGAGGAAGACGTCGAGACAGCGGACGTCGTGATGCCCCTCGAAAGCCTTCTCGATCAGCGGCTTCTCGTCGGACTGGACGCCGAAGGCGAGGATCTCCATGGGCGTGAGTCTAGGGACGGTCCGGCGGGACGGCACCCGGAGCCGGGGCCGTCCCGCCGTGTCCTGCCCGCGTGAGGGGCGTTCCGGTCAGCCGAAGAAGACGCCGACCTCGGCGTACAGCGCCGGGTCCACCGTCTTCAGCTTCGCCGTGGCCTCGGCGATCGGGACGCGCACGACGTCCGTGCCGCGCAGCGCGACCATCTTCCCGAAGTCGCCGTCCCGCACCGCCTCGATCGCGTGCAGCCCGAAACGCGTGGCCAACCAGCGGTCGAAGGCGCTGGGGGTGCCGCCGCGCTGGACGTGCCCGAGGACCGTGGTGCGCGCCTCCTTGCCGGTGCGCCCCTCGATCTCCTTGGCCAGCCACTCGCCGACGCCGGAGAGCCTGACGTGTCCGAAGGAGTCCTGCGTGCCGTCCTTCAGGACCATGTCGCCGTCCTTGGGCATGGCCCCTTCCGCGACGACGACGATGGGGGCGTACGACGCCTTGAAGCGCGAGGTCACCCAGGCGCAGACCTGGTCGAGGTCGAAGCGCTGCTCGGGGATGAGGATGACGTTCGCGCCGCCGGCGAGGCCGGAGTGCAGCGCGATCCAGCCCGCGTGCCGGCCCATGACCTCGACGACCAGGACGCGCATGTGGGACTCGGCGGTGGTGTGCAGTCGGTCGATCGCCTCGGTGGCGATGCCGACGGCCGTGTCGAAGCCGAAGGTGTAGTCGGTTGCGGAGAGGTCGTTGTCGATGGTCTTGGGGACGCCGACGACCGGGACGCCGTACTCGTCGGTGAGGCGCGCGGCGACGCCGAGCGTGTCCTCACCGCCGATCGCGATCAGGGCGTCGACCTCGTTCTTGGCGAGCTGCTCCTTGATGCGACGTACGCCGTTCTCCGCCTTGAACGGGTTGGTGCGCGAGGAGCCGAGAATGGTGCCGCCGCGCGGCAGGATGCCGCGGACCGCGGGGATGTCGAGCTGGACGGTGTCGCCCTCCAGTGGACCGCGCCAGCCGTCCCGGAAGCCGACGAAGTCGTAGCCGTACTCCTGCACGCCCTTGCGGACGATGCCCCGGATGACGGCGTTGAGCCCGGGGCAGTCGCCGCCTCCGGTCAGTACTCCGACCCGCATGGAAAAGTCCCTTCGCCTCAGTGACCTGATGCGAGTCACGCTAATGGTGATCCAGGTCACTTCGGGACGGGGCGAACGGTCAATTCCTGCGCCGTACAGGGGAGTTGATCACGCGCGTTCACCCTTAAGAGGGTCGGGCGTCGGCGCCCTTGGCGAGGTCACGCGTCGTCAGCCTTGTCGATGCCTCGCTCTATCGCGTACCGCACGAGCTCCACCCTGTTGTGCAGCTGGAGCTTGCCCAGGGTGTTCTGGACGTGGTTCTGCACGGTGCGGTGCGAGATGACCAGGCGCTCGGCGATCTGCTTGTAGCTCAGGCCCTTGGCGACCAGGCGCAGGACCTCCGTCTCGCGGTCGGTGAGCTGCGGGGCCTTCGGGTCGTCCGGGGTGCCGGCCGCGGGCTCGGTGGCCAGGCGGCGGTACTCGCCGAGGACCAGGCCCGCGAGGCCCGGGGTGAAGACCGCGTCGCCGACGGCCGTGCGGCGCACCGCGTCGATCAGCTCCTCGGTGGAGGCCGACTTCAGGAGATAGCCGGTGGCGCCGGACTTGACCGCTTCCAGGACGTCGGCGTGCTCGCCGCTCGCGGAGAGGACCAGGACGCGCAGGGCCGGGTTGGCGCCGACAAGCTCCTTGCAGACCTGGACGCCGGGCTTCAGCGGGAGGTTCAGGTCGAGGACCAGGACGTCGGGGGCCGCGGCCTGCGCACGGCGGACCGCCTGCTCGCCGTCGCCCGCGGTGGCGACCACGTCGAGGCCCGCCTCGGCCAGGTCGCGGGCGACCGCGTCGCGCCACATGGGGTGGTCGTCGACGACCATGACCTTGATCGGGTCGGCGGCCGCATCCCCCGCGGCGGTCTCCGTGCCCCCCGTGGCCTGCGCGGTCTCCGTGATCTGCGTGGCCTGGGTGGCCTGCGTGATCTGCGTAACCTGCGTAGCCGGTTCCTGCTGGTGCTCGCTCATCGTGCCTTTCCTGCCTTCCCCCGTGGGTCCCGCGCCTGTTCGCGCGGGACCTTCAATTCCACTTCCGTGCCCTGGCCCGGCACCGAGATCAGCTCGGCCGTGCCCCCGATGTCCCGCAGCCGCCCCCGGATCGACAGGGCGACGCCGAGGCGCCCCTCCCCCTCGGCCTCCGCGAGCCGTCCCTCCGGGATGCCGGGCCCGTCGTCCCTGACCGTCACGATCACCTCGTCCGGATCGTCCTCGACGAGGATCCAGGCGCGCGCGTCCGCTCCGGCATGTCTGTGGACATTGTCCAGTGCGGCACTGACAGCCGCGGCCAGTTCCCCCGCGGCGCGCGGCACGAGGAGCACCGGCGCGCCCGGCTCGGAGAGGGTCACCTTCGACCCGGCGTGCGGGGCGAGGAGCGTGCGCAGGTCCAGGGGCGCGGTGTCGTCGGGCTCGTCGTCCGGCACCTCGACGGCGCGGACGACGGCGCCCTGCGAGGCGTCCTCCGACGCGTACGAGGTGCGTACCAGGCCGCCCGCGACCAGGGTGCGCAGCGCGACCTCCTGCTCGCCCGCGAGCCTGCCGAGCTCCGCGGCCTCGCCGCCGATGGCCGTGCCGCGCCGCTGCACCATGGCGAGGACCTGCAGGACGCTGTCGTGGATGTCGCGGGCCAGCCGCTCGCGCTCGCGGGTCGCGGCCTCGATCTCCAGGGCGCGGGCCAGGGTGCGCTCGGAGGCGCGGGCCACCTCCACGACGTAGCCGATGGCGATGGAGGCGATGCAGACCAGCAGGACGTTGTGCAGGGTGTCCCGGCTGAACGCCCCGCGCTGCACCACGTTGGCGACGCCCACCAGGAGCGACGCGAAGGCCGCCCAGCGCCAGCCGCCCTTGATCGCGTACGCGAGGACGGCGCCGGCGGTCCATATCGAGGGCAGCGTCGGGCCGCCGTCGACGATGCGCTGGTGCGAGTCGGCGAGCGGGGTCAGCAGGATGCCGGCGATCGCGATGGTCAGGTCCGCGACGAGGAAGCGCCGGGTGCAGCTCGCCGCGTTGGCGACGCGGGGCAGGGTGACGAGGGTCCAGGGCGCGAGCACCGCGTAGTACCCGATCGCCACCCAGGGGCGGTCGAGCTTCTCGTGGGCCGCCACGAAGAGCCCGATCGCGTACAGCATCGTCAGCACGCGGTAGGCGGTGAGCGCGCGCCACAGCGGCTGCTCGACCGACATCCTCATGACTCTCTCGCGCTTGGCCATGTCCCCCACCCCTGAACGGACGCGGCTAGGAGCCGGACCGTTCCTCGTCCTGCGCCTTGTCCTTCTCGCCCGCCTTCTCCCCGGCCTTGGCCGCCTTCGCCGCCTCGCTGATCTGGCGCTTCGCCGCCGTCGCGTAGATGTCGACGTACTCCTGGCCGGAGAGCTTCATGATCTCGTACATGACCTCGTCGGTCAGCGCGCGCAGCACGAAGCGGTCCTGCTCCATGCCCTGGTAGCGCGTGAAGTCGAGGGGCTTGCCGATGCGGATGCCGGGGCGCATCAGCTTCGGCACCACCTTGCCGGGCGGCTGGATCTTCTCCGTGTCGATCATCGCGACGGGCAGCACGGGGGCGCCGGTCGCCAGCGCCACGCGCGCGAGGCCGCCCGGCTTGCCGCGGTAGAGGCGTCCGTCGGGCGAGCGCGTGCCCTCGGGGTAGATGCCGAAGAGCTCGCCGCGCTCCAGTACCTCGATGCCGCTCTTGATGGCCGCCTCGCCCGCGCCGCGCGCGCCGGAGCGGTCCACCGGGAGCTGGCCCACGCCCTTGAAGAAGGCCGCGGTGAGCTTGCCCTTCACGCCGGGCGAGGTGAAGTACTCCGCCTTGGCGATGAAGGTGACCTTGCGGTCGAGGACCGCGGGGAGGAAGAAGGAGTCCGAGAAGGACAGGTGATTGCTCGCCAGAATCGCGGGGCCCTCGGCGGGGACGTTCTCAAGGCCCTCCACCCAGGGCCTGAAGCCGAGCTTCAGCGGCCCTCCGATGGCAACCTTCATTGCGCCGTAGATCAAACCGAGTGCCTCCTGTTTCTGTGGATCAGACCTTAACCCGGGGTGCGGGCAATGGGCCCGACGACCCTGGTCGGTGTCAGTCCGGTCGCGTACGGTGAAGTACTCCTCGAAACTCCCGCTCATCCCCTTGCCACATCTCACGAAGGAGACCGAACGTGCCGGTCCGCCCCGGAGCCGAGCCGTACCGCCACGAAGGCGGCGAGGTCGGCGTCCTCCTCTGCCACGGCTTCACCGGATCCCCGCAGTCGATGCGCCCCTGGGCCGAGTACCTCGCGGAGCGCGGCCTGACCGTCACGCTGCCGCTCCTGCCGGGGCACGGCACGCGCTGGGAGGACATGGCGATCACCGGCTGGCAGGACTGGTACGCCGAGGTGGAGCGCGAACTGCGCGCCCTCCTGGAGCGTTGCAAGAAGGTCTTCGTCTTCGGCCTCTCCATGGGCGGCACGCTCACGCTGCGCCTCGCGGCCAAGCACGGGGACGCGATCAGCGGCGTCGTCGTGGTCAACCCGGGCAACAAACTGCACGGCCTGGCGCCGTACGCGCTCCCGGTCGCCCGTCATCTCGTACGGACGACGAAGGGCATCGTCAACGACATCGCCAAGGAGGGCGAGGACGAGCTCGGGTACGACCGCGTGCCGCTGCACGCCGCGAACTCCCTGCGCAAGTTCTACCGCCTGGTCGACGGTGAACTGCCGCAGGTGACCCAGCCGTTGGTGGTCCTGCACAGCCCGCGCGACCACGTCGTCTCGCCCGCCGACTCGGTCCGGGTCCTCAGCCGCGTCTCCTCGACGGACGTCAAGGAGATCCTGCTGGAACAGAGCTACCACGTGGCGACGTTGGATTACGACGCGGACCGGATCTTCGAGGAGAGTTACGCGTTCATCAGCCGGCTCGCCCCCAGCGTCGGTAAGGAAGGGACGGCCACCGGTGGCTGAGCACGAGGCGGACCGCGACGAGAGCCGCGACCCGGAGAAGAGCCCCGAGGACGGGACTCCCCGCGACGGGGTGCCCCTGGACGAGGAGGCCGCCTGGCAGGCGATCGTCGCGGGGTACGGCGAGGAGCCCGCGGACCCGCCCGGCGCCAAGCCCTTCAAGTCGGTCGAGGACCTGGCGCTCCTGGAGACGGAGACGAACGGCCCGGCCAAGGACGCCCCCGCGCAGAGCGGCGCGGGCCAGGACACCGACAAGGACCCCGACGCCAAGTCCGGCCCCGGCAAGTCCGGCTCCGGCAAGGACAAGCCGCTCGGCAGCTCCGTCTCCTTCGCGCCGGGCATCGGCGGCCCGCGTGACTACACCACGCCGGAGCCCTCCGAGGACGACTTCGACGCGGACGACGAGGGGCACTTCGTGCCTCCGGAGCCGCCGCCCCTGCCCGAGGCCGACGTGACGGCCAAGTTCGCCTGGCTCGCCGTGCTCGGCGGCCCGCTGCTGATCCTGCTCGCCGTGCTGTTCGGCTGGCAGATGACGTGGTGGCTGACCACGCTCGGCATCGGCGGCTTCCTGGGCGGCTTCGCCACGCTCGTGATGCGGATGAACAGCGGGGACGACGACGAGGACGACGACCCGGGGCGCGGAGCGGTCGTCTGATTCCGCATACGCACCTGATTCCGCATACGCACCGCGGAAGGCCCGTCCGGACGTGTTCCGGGCGGGCCTTCCGCGTCGTGGGCGGCGCCGATGGAACCCGATCCGGCCGAGCGGCGAAGGAGAGGTGAACCATCCGCACAAGCCCAAGCCTTCGAGGCGTTCGGACGAACGAAAGGAGCCCCGATGACCGTCGAACCCGGCGTCCCCCTTCGCACGGGGCAGCACGCGCAGAGTGACGCCTGGTCCATCGAGCGGTCCCGGGACGAGCCCGAGCAGTTCGCCGCCCTCTACGACCGGCACGCCGACGCCGTCCATCGGTACGCGGCCCGCCGGCTCGGTCCCGAGGCGGCGGAAGACCTGATGGCGGACACCTTCGTCACCGCCTTCAAGCAGCGCCACCGCTACGACCTGACGCGGGACGACGCCCGCCCCTGGCTGTTCGGCATCGCGACCAACCTCATCGGCAGACACCGCAGGGCGGAGGCGCGGCGCTTCAAGGCGCTCGCCCAGCTGCCCGCCCCGGTGTCGCACGACGAGCCGGTCGCCGACCGCGCGGTCGCCCGCGCGGGTGCCGAGGGGATACGGAGCGACCTGGCGGCTGCCCTGGCCGGGCTCTCCGCCCGCAACCGCGACGTGGTCCTCCTGGTGGCATGGGCCGACCTCAACTACGAAGAGGCGGCCCAGGCGTTGGGGGTGCCGGTCGGCACCGTCAGATCACGGCTGCACCGGGCTCGCAGCACATTGCGCGAAGCACTGGGCGGATCCGATCCGACAGCTTTCCAGGAGGCACACGCCCATGAATGAGCTCGACGCACTGCGCGACTGGGACACGGGGGCTCCCCCGCTGGACGACGACGCGCGCCACCGCGGGCGGATCCGTCTCTTCGCCGCGATGAACGAACCGGCCGCCGCCGTACGTCCCGTGCGGCGCCGCCCCGTGCTGCGCATCGCCCTCGCGGGCGCCGTGGCGGCCGCGGTGGCGGGCACGGTGGTGGTGGCCGTGAACACCGGCGGGGACGAAGGGAACCACCGGGCCGCGCCGCACGCGAGCACGCCGCCGCTGCGCAACGTCAGCGCGCAGACCGTGCTCAACGGCGCGGCCGCCTACGAGCGCAAGCACGAGAAGACCGTCGCCCCGCGCGACGACCAGTTCATCTACACGAAGGAGATCATCAAGGAGACGGAGAAGGGGACCGGCGAGGTCAAGCGGCACGTCGACGAGAACTGGCGCTCCGTGGACGGCTCGAAGCGCTCCTGGATCATGGAGATCGGCAAGGGCTGGTGGTCGGAGCCGCTCAAGGACAACGAGACGTCGTGGCCTCCGCAGGACTGGGGCACCCTCAAGAAGCTGCCGACCGATCCGGAGAAGCTGATCCTCTCGCTGCTCCTCAAGTCGGGACCGAACGACAAGAACGACTCCCTGGACGACATCACGGACCAGGAGTGGTCGCACATCCACTTCAGCCTCGCCGGGCTGCTCAAGCTCGTCCCGGTGATGCCGGAGGGCCTGCGCCCCGCCGCGTACGAGGCGCTCGGCAAGGTCCCCGGCGTGAAGGCGGTCCCCGGCCAGAAGGACGCGAAGGGCCGCACGGGTGTCGCGATCACCTACGACGACCCGACGCAGGACGCCGACCCGTACGGCGGCTTCTTCGTCTTCGACCCGGAGACGTACGAGTTCCTGGGCTTCCGCGACACCCGCACCTCGGGTGAGGGCAAGACCATGAAGACGTACACCCAGCTCTCGTACCTCGACAGCTGGGCGATCACCGACAGGGCGAAGCAGCGCCCCAAGAGCTAGCGCGCGGGGGACGGGGGAACCCTGAGGGCGGCCAGGACCGGAAGGTGGTCCGTGGCCGCCCTCAGGTCTGTTCCGGTCACCTGGGGAAGGTCCAACGGCACACCGCAGCCCAGGACTTCGATCCCGGAGGTGGCGAAGATCGCGTCGATGCGCTGGTGCGGGTCCATGGGCGTCGAGGTCTGCTCGCCGCCCCAGGGCTTCGCGGCCCAGCAGTCCTGGAGCGCCGCGGCGATCCGGCGGAACGTCCGGCCGCCGGGGCGCTCGTTGAGGTCACCGCCCGCGACCGCGTGCTCCACGCCCATCCCGGCGAGCCGGTCGAGCAGCATCCCGCCCTGCTCGTACCGCTCGTCCGTCTGCAGGCTCAAGTGGCAGCTCAGGACGCCGAGTCGGGCCCCGCCGAAGCGGACGACGGCGGTCGCGAAGCCGCGCCGGTGCAGCCCGGGGGTGAGCGGCAGGAGCACGTCCTCGGTGCGCTCGACCGTGGCCCGCAGCGAGCAGAGCAGCGCGGGCCCGGACGCGGTGCCGCCGCCGGAGAGGATCACCAGGTCGGCGGCGCGCGCGAGGCGGGCCAGCTTCTTGCGCCAGCGGAAGAACCGCGGCGCCTCCTGGATCAGGACGAGGTCGGGGGCGCAGGCGGCGATGACCCGGGCGAGCGCGGTGGTGTCGTCGCGCATCGAGCGGATGTTGTAGCTGAGCACCCGGACGACGGCCGAACCGTCGGGTTCGGTGCGGGAGTTGGGAAGCGAATCGCTGGCCATGGCGATCAAGATACGCCGGGCACCCGGCCCCCGAGGCTCAGATACGCCAAGCGCCCGCCGCGTCCTCCAAGGACGTGACGGGCGCTCGGCGGTGTGTACGGGGGCCTCACATGACCGGGTCGGGCTCCCGCGCCAGGTCCGCCGCGCCGACGAGCCCCGCCTTGTTGCCCAGCTGGGCGGCGATGACCTGGGCCTCGGGGCGCCAGTTGCTGCCGACGAGCCAGCGCTTGAAGGACTTGCGGATCGGGTCGAGGACCAGCTCGCCCTCGTCCGAGAGGCCGCCGCCGATGATGAACGCGGACGGGTCGAAGAGCGAGGCCAGGTCGGCGAGACCGGCACCGGCCCAGCGGGCCAGCTCGCGGTAGGAGTCGACCGCGACCGCGTCGCCCTGGCGTGCGGCCATCGAGATGTGCTTGCCCTCGATGCCCTCGGGGGTGCCGTCGCCCAGCGAGAGGAGGTACTCGGCGTTCTCGGGGGTGGCGTTGGCGCGCTGCTTCGCATACCGCACCAGCGCGCGCCCGGAGGCGTACTGCTCCCAGCAGCCCTGCGAGCCGCAGCCGCACAGCAGGCCGTCCGGCACCATCCGGATGTGGCCGAACTCGGCGGCCACGCCGAAGTGCCCGCGGCGCAGCTTGTTGCCGATGATGATGCCGCCGCCGAGGCCGGTGCCGAGCGTGATGCAGATGACGTTGCGATGGCCCTTGCCGCCGCCGAACTTGTACTCGCCCCAGGCCGCGGCGTTGGCGTCGTTCTCCACGACGACCGGCAGGCTGACGCGCTTTTCGACCTCGTCCTTGAGCGGCTCCTGCCGCCAGTCGATGTTCGGCGCGAAGTAGACCGTGGAGCGCTGGCGGTTGACGTAGCCGGCGGCGCCGATGCCGACGCCGACGATCTCGTGACCGGCCCGCGCGCCCTCCACGGCGGAGGCGATCGCGTCGACGATGGCCTCGGAAGTACCAGGGGTCGGCACCTTGAAGGTCGAGAGGATGTTGCCGTCCTCGTCGACCACTCCGGCCGCGATCTTCGTGCCGCCGATGTCGACGCCGATGGTGAGTCCCATGAATCCCTCAGTTCGATCGAGCCCCGCTAAGGCCCACCGTACCCGAGGGGGGTCAGTCCAGATCGATGTGTTCGCCCGCCGACGGCCCCTCGTCCGGGCGGTCCTTGCCCGGCGCGTCGCCGCCCGTGCGCTCGCCGCGGGTCCACCGGCTCTCCTGGCCCTCGACCGCCGAGCGGTAGGCGGCGAGCAGCTCGGATCCGGCCGCCGCGAGGTGGTCGAAGACGTCGGGGTTGCGCTCGATGACCGGCTCGACGACCGCCTTCGCCTCTCTGACGACCTGCTTCAGGGTCTGCTCGACGGCGCCCTGCGCGACCGCGCCGAGCAGCGGCGCCTGGAGTCCGGAGAGCTTGTCGGAGACGGCGTCGACGAGCTTGCGCAGCTCCTCGGCTGCCGACCCTGGCGGCGGGCCGTACTGCGCGCGGCGGCGGGCCTTCTCCGCCTCCAGGTCCTCGGCGCACGCCTTCTCCCAGGCGTCGGCGTCGACTTCGGGGGCTTCGCGCTCGGTGGCATCGCTCATGTCTCTCGACGTTACCCGAATGGCGGTAGCCCGTTCACCGTGTGCGCGGCGGCGGAATTCAGCGGCCGCGCGGCCACAGGTCCGGATCGGGCGCGAACCGCACCCGCAGCTCGCCCTCGCGCAGGCCCGCCCCGGCGACGGTGCAGCGGCGCAGCGCGGACGGCAGGGTGACGATGCGGCGGAAGGGGCCCGCGGTGACGACGAGTTCGTCGCCGCGCCGGATCAGACCCAGTTCGTCGCGTACGACACCGGGGAGCGGGATGTGCCAGACGTAGGCGTGGCTCCCGTCGCCGTCCGGGGCCTCGGTGACGGGCCAGGCCACGAGGTCCGGGGCGGCGGTGGGCACCACGAGGCGGAGGGCCGCGAGGTCGTCGGTGCCGCGCGGGTCACGGCCGAGGTGCGGGGCCCTGACGACGTGGTCGTACGTGGTCTCCCACTCGGAGAGCGTCTTGTGCTGCTGGGCGGAGAGCCCCGCCAGCCAGGTGTCGGCGCTGTCGTCCGGGAGGATCCGGTTGGCGATCAGGAGGTCGGTGCGCAGGCCGTGCAGGGCGAGGCCCGCGACGGCGGTGCGCACGGCGTCGGCGCCCGCGGGACCCGGCTCGGCGACCAGCCGGACGGTGGTGCCGGGGGCTTCGAGCACGGCTTGCGCGGCGGCGAGCTCGTCCTCCCAGCGGGCCGCGGTCTCGTACAGCCAGGAGGCCGGCATCGGGACGCCCGCGAGGCGGCCGAGCATGGGGCGCAGGGCGCGGGCCGCCTGCCGCTCGGGCGGGAGCAGCCTGCGCAGATAGCGGCGCAGCTGCTCGGGCAGCGCGAGGGTGGCGATGGCCTTCGGGGCGGGCGGCAGGTCGACGACCACGGTGTCGTACGCGTCGTCGTGGGCGGCGTCGCGCAGGGCGCGCAGCAGGGCCAGTTCCTCGGCCCCGGGCAGCGGGGTCAGCTCCTCGCCGTCGACCCGGTCGGCGCCGAGCAGGTCGAGCGCGGAGGCGGCACGTTCCTGCAGGGCGAGCAGGTCGTCCCGGAAGCGGTCGTCGGGGGCGAGGTGCCGGGCGGTGAGCCCGGGATGCGCGTCCGGTCCGCCGAGCGCGGTGCCGAGGGTGTCGGCACGGTCGGCGGACAGCACGAGGACCCGGCGGCCGGAGCGCGCCGCGGCCAGCGCGGTGGCGGCCGCGACGGTGGTCCGCCCGGAGCCACCGGGACCAGTGACGAGAAGGGTGCGCATAAGGGTGAACGGTACGTCAGGGCCGTGCGGGGGTGCCGGGGCGCCCACTCGCCGTGGGGAGCCGTGCTGTTTCACGGCTCCCGGTCGTCGGTGGATGCTCGCGCCCACGCGGCGGAGCCGCATATCGACACAGCACCGCGCCCCTGAAAGCGGGGGCTGCGCCCCGCTTTCCCCGGCTCACGCAGCGCCGGACTCCACCCGCTTCTTCAGCCCCGCCAGCGCGCGGTCGATGATGACCTTCTCCGCCTTGCGCTTGATCATGCCGAGCATCGGGATCTTGACGTCGACGGTGAGCCGGTAGGTGACCTCGGTGCCGGAGCCCGCGGGCTTCAGGAGGTAGGAGCCGTCCAGGGAGCGCAGCATCTGGGACTTGACGAGGGTCCAGCTGACTTCGTTGTCCCCGGTCCAGGTGTAGCCGAGCGTCTGGTCGTCCTTGATCGCGCCCGCGTCCATGACGAGGCGGACCTGCTCGGCACGGCCCTGGGCGTCGGTGGCGAGGACCTCGGCCTCCTTCACCTCTCCGGTCCAGTCCGGGTAGCGGGCGAAGTCGGCGATCACCCCCATGACCTCGGCCGGTGCCGCCTCGATCGTGATGCTCGAGCTGGTGTGTTCCGCCATCGCTGTGGCTCCTCCAGATGCGGTCCGACAAGGCCGGTAAGGGGTGGTGTCTACCGCGTGAAGGCTACCGCGCGCCGAGCAGTCACCACTCCAGGGCCCAGGGCCTTCCGGACCCGGCGAAGTGCCCGACGTTCACGCACTCGGTCGCGCCGACGCGCATGCGCCGGACCAGCGGCTGGTGCACATGGCCGAAGAGGGCGTACTTCGGACGGGTCCTGCGGATCGCTTCGAGCAGCGCCCTGCTGCCCCGCTCGAAGCGGCGCGCGACGGTGTCGTAGAGGAGCTCGGGGACGTCCGGCGGGATGTGGGTGCACAGGACGTCGACCTCGCCGACGGCCTCGATCTTGGCGGCGTACTCCTCGTCGCTGATCTCGTAGGGCGTCCGCATGGGGGTGCGCAGGCCGCCGCCGACGAACCCGAAGACGCGGCCGCCGATCTCGACGCGCTCGCCGTCGAGGACCGTGGTGCCGGGGCCCGCATACTCGGGCCAGAGGGTCGGCATGTCGACATTGCCGTACGTGGCGTACGTAGGGGTCGGGAAGGCGGCGAACATCTCGGCGTACTGCTTGCGGACCGCTGCCTCGATCGCCGGGCCGCGGTCGATGCCCGCCCACAGCCCCCTGCCGAACTCCCTGGCCTCGTCGAAGCGGCGGGCGGTGCGCAGCTCCACCAGCCTGGTCGCGTTCCGCGCGCCGAAGAGGTCGGGGAAGATGCCGCGCGAGTGGTCGGCGTAGTCGAGGAAGAGCACGAGGTCGCCGAGGCAGACGAGCGCGTCCGCGCCGTCCCCCGCGCGGGCGAGGCCTTCGGCGTTGCCGTGCACGTCACTGACCACATTGACCCGGAAAGCTGGCATGCCGATCACCCTAAGACGGCCGCCCCACGGAGGGTAGAGGGCTCGGGACAGCGGCCGGACCTGCGGTTACTTCCGAGTCGGGAAGACGGTGGCGTACTGTGCGATTCAGACCACAACGACGTGTGACGCACCGAACATCTGGCCCTGCCCCCCTACCGAACCAGCCATACCGATGGGTAACGTCCGGGCAGTCCAGTAGTGCTCAGCCCCCCACTGTTCGAGCACCTGCCCGATCTTGGACCGCACCGTCGCAGCACACAACGTCGTGGCGCCGGCGCCCTATGTAGGAGCAGCAGTCTTGCGCGAGTTCAGCCTTCCGGCCCTGTACGAGGTCCCAGCGGACGGCAATCTGACCGACATCGTCCGCCGCAATGCCGCGCAGCACCCGGATGTCGCCGTCATCGGCCGCAAGGTCGACGGCACCTGGCAGGACGTCACCGCCAAGGCCTTCCTCGCCGACGTGCGTGCCACCGCCAAGGGGCTGATCGCCGCGGGCGTGCGCCCCGGCGACCGCATCGGCCTGATGTCCCGCACACGCTACGAGTGGACGCTCCTCGACTTCGCCATCTGGAGCGCGGGCGCGGTCACCGTGCCGGTGTACGAGACGAGCTCGGCCGAGCAGATCCAGTGGATCCTCGGCGACTCCGGCGCCGTGGCCTGCGTCGTCGAACTGGACACGCACGCCGCCGCCGTCGAGTCCGTGCGCGACCGGCTGCCCTCCCTCGCCCACGTCTGGCAGATCGACAAGGGCGGCGTCGAGGAACTGCACCGCACGGGCGCCGAGATCCCCGACGAGACCGTCGACGAGCGCAGCGCGGTCGCCGGCGCCGACGACCCGGCCACCATCGTCTACACCTCGGGCACCACGGGCCGCCCCAAGGGCTGCGTCCTCACGCACCGCAGCTTCTTCGCCGAGTGCGGCAACGTGGTGGAGCGCCTCAAGCCCCTCTTCCGTACGGGCGAGTGTTCGGTCCTGCTCTTCCTGCCCGTCGCGCACGTCTTCGGGCGCCTGGTCGAGGTCGCCGCGCTGATGGCGCCGATCAAACTCGGCCACGCCCCGGACATCAAACACCTCACCGATGAACTGGCCGCGTTCAAGCCGACGTTGATCCTCGGCGTCCCGCGCGTCTTCGAGAAGGTGTACAACGCCGCGCGCGCCAGGGCCCAGGCCGACGGCAAGGGGAAGATCTTCGACAAGGCCGCGGACACGGCCATCGCGTACAGCCGCGCGCTCGACACCCCTTCGGGCCCCTCCTTCGGCCTGCGGATCAAGTACAAGGTCTTCGACAAGCTGGTCTTCAGCAAGCTGCGCGCCGTCCTCGGCGGCCGCGGCGAGTACGCGATCTCCGGCGGCGCCCCGCTCGGCGAGCGCCTCGGCCACTTCTTCCGCGGCATCGGCTTCACGGTCCTGGAGGGCTACGGCCTGACCGAGTCCTGCGCCGCCACCGCCTTCAACCCGTGGGACCGCCAGAAGATCGGCACGGTCGGCCAGCCGCTGCCCGGCTCGGTCGTCCGGATCGCCGACGACGGCGAGGTCCTGCTCCACGGCGAGCACCTGTTCAAGGAGTACTGGAACAACGAGGGCGCCACCGAAGAGGCCCTCGCCGACGGCTGGTTCCACACCGGTGACATCGGCACCCTCGACGAGGACGGCTACCTGCGCATCACCGGCCGCAAGAAGGAGATCATCGTGACGGCGGGCGGCAAGAACGTCGCCCCGGCGGTGATCGAGGACCGCATCCGCGCGCACGCGCTCGTCGCCGAGTGCATGGTCGTCGGCGACGGCCGTCCCTTCGTGGGCGCGCTGGTCACGGTCGACGACGAGTTCCTGGGCCGCTGGGCCTCCGACCACGGGAAGCCGGCGGGCTCCACGGCGGCGTCGCTCCGGGAGGACCCGGATCTCCTCGCCGCGATCCAGAGCGCGGTGGACGACGGCAACGCGGCGGTGTCCAAGGCGGAGTCGGTGCGTAAGTTCCGTGTCCTTGCTTCGCAGTTCACGGAGGAGTCGGGCCATCTGACGCCGTCCCTGAAGCTGAAGCGGAACGTTGTCGCCAAGGACTACGCGGACGAGATCGAGGCGATTTACCGCGGGTAGCGTTTGCGGGGCGCCCACTCGCCGTGGGGGACGTGTTTCTGTCGCGGCTCTCGGTCATGTGTGGTTGCTCGCGCAGTTCCCCGCGCCCCTAAAGCATGAGGGCTGCGCCCCGCTTTCCCTGGAAAGCGGGGCGCAGCCCGTCTTTCAGGGGCGCGGGGAACTGCGCGGAACTGCGCGAGCAGCCCCCACCCACCCGCAGACGACGAACGACCCGCCGACCCCTCAGTTCGGCAAGGGGGACGGCTCCGGCGTCTGGATCCGGCGCCGGCGACGCCGCTTGAGCAGGGCCCAAGGCCCCCGCGGCCCCGTCGGCATCGCGGCGGTGACCTCCGTACCGCCCTCCGCCGCGGCCTGCGCGGCGGCGCGGGCCACCGGCAGGAACCCCTCGCGCCGGGAGACGTCGGGGCGCTCCTCCTCCGGCCACAGCCCGAGCGCGGCGCACAGTGTCGGAAGCACCGCCATCGCCGCGGTCGCGTACCCCTCCGCGGAGGGGTGGTAGTTGTCGGGGCCGAACAGCTCCCGGGGGTTCGCCGCGAACTCGGGGCCCAGCAGGTCGCCGAGCGAGACCGTGCGCCCGCCCTGCTCGACCACGCCGATCGTCTGCGCCGCGGCCAGCTGCCGCGAGACCCGGCGGGCCATCCACCGCAGCGGCTGGTAGACGTTCTCGACCGTGCCGAGGTCGGGACACGTACCGACGACCACCTCCGCGCCCACGGTCCGCAGTCGCCGCACCGCCGCCGACAGATACCGCACCGAGCGCGTCGGGGGCATCCGGTGCGTCACGTCGTTCGCGCCGATCATCAGCACGCACACGTCCGGCACCCAGGTCGGATCCGAGAGGATCAGCGTGACCTGCCGGTCCAGGTCGTCCGACTGGGCGCCGGGCAGCGCCACGTTCCGCAGGTCGACCGGGCGCTCGGCGACCGCCGCGAGCCCGGAGGCGAGCAGTGCCGCCGGGGTCTGCCTGGCCCGGTGCACGCCCTGTCCCGCGGCCGTGGAGTCCCCGAGCATCGCGAACCGCACCGGTTCGAAGGAGGCGGGGCGGTCCGCGAAGGCGCGGCCGTAGCGGCCGTCGGCCCGTGGTGGATCCCCGTGCGCCCCACCGCCCACGTTCCGCTTCGCCAACTGGACCTCGGCGAGCACAAGGCCCACCGCGGCGGCTCCGATCAGTCCGATGCCTCCGCCGCCGTACGCCGCGCCCGCTGCGATCCGCCGTGCCACCCTCGCCCTCGACATGCCCCGCAGCCACCTCCTCGTTGCCGAATCGCCGTACATCCACTCATTGCCCCGTAAGCACGGTCGGCCAATCGCAAGCGGAGGTGAACGGATGAGCCGGACCCTTAGGCTGACCGCATCAATTCGTCGCACTACATCGCAGCCCGGAGACAACGGTGCAATTCCACGACTCGATGATCAGCCTCGTCGGCAACACCCCGTTGGTGAGGCTCAACAACGTGACCGCGGGCATCCAGGCGACCGTCCTGGCCAAGGTCGAGTACTTCAACCCCGGCGGATCCGTGAAGGACCGCATCGCGCTGCGCATGATCGAGGCGGCCGAGCAGAGCGGGGAGCTGAAGCCCGGCGGCACCATCGTCGAGCCCACCTCCGGCAACACCGGAGTCGGTCTCGCCATCGTGGCCCAGCAGAAGGGCTACAAGTGCATCTTCGTCTGCCCGGACAAGGTGTCCCTCGACAAGATCAACGTGCTGCGCGCGTACGGCGCGGACGTAGTCGTCTGCCCCACGGCCGTCGACCCCGAGCACCCGGATTCGTACTACAACGTCTCCGACCGGCTCGTGCGCGAGACGCCCGGCGCCTGGAAGCCGGACCAGTACAGCAACCCGAACAACCCGCTCTCGCACTACCACTCCACGGGCCCCGA
The DNA here is from genome assembly GCF_040647455.1 of Streptomyces sp. NPDC041068. Classification (NCBI taxonomy): domain Bacteria; kingdom Bacillati; phylum Actinomycetota; class Actinomycetes; order Kitasatosporales; family Streptomycetaceae; genus Streptomyces; species Streptomyces sp. NPDC041068. The sequence goes on along the minus strand of NZ_JBEZCG010000022.1, from coordinate 85,713 downwards.
GCTCTGGGAGCAGACGGAGGGGAAGATCACCCACTTCGTCGCGGGCATCGGGACCGGCGGCACGATCTCCGGTACGGGCGGATATCTGAAGGAGATCTCGAAGGGCGAGGTCACCGTCGTCGGTGCCGACCCCGAGGGGTCCGTGTACTCCGGCGGCTCCGGGCGGCCCTACCTCGTCGAGGGCGTCGGTGAGGACTTCTGGCCGACGGCGTACGACCGCAACGTGACCGACGAGATCGTCGCGGTGTCCGACAAGGACTCCTTCCAGATGACCCGGCGCCTGGCCAAGGAGGAGGGCCTGCTCGTCGGCGGCTCCTGCGGCATGGCCGTCGTGGCGGCGCTGCGGGTCGCCGAGCGGCTCGGCCCGGACGACGTGGTCGTCGTGCTGCTGCCGGACTCCGGCCGTGGCTACATGAGCAAGATCTTCAGCGACGAGTGGATGAACGACTACGGCTTCCTGGAGCAGGCCGGGGACCAGCCGAAGGTCGGCGACGTGCTGAGCCGCAAGGAGGGCGGCGAGCTGCCCTCGCTGGTCCACATGCACCCGGAGGAGACGGTCGGCGAGGCCATCGAGGTCCTTCGTGAGTACGGCGTCTCGCAGATGCCGATCGTGAAGCCGGGCGCGGGCCACCCCGACGTGATGGCCGCGGAGGTCATCGGCTCGGTCGTGGAGCGCGAGCTGCTCGACGCCCTGTTCGCGCAGCGCGCCTCGCTCTCCGACCCGCTGGAGAAGCACATGTCGGACCCGCTTCCGCAGGTCGGCTCCGGTGAGCCGGTGGCGGACCTGATGTCGGTGCTCGGCGCTGCCGACGCGGCGATCGTCCTGGTCGAGGGCAAGCCGAAGGGCGTCGTCAGCCGCCAGGACCTGCTGGCGTTCCTCGCGGAGCAGCAGGGGCAGTGACCTGAACGCGGTGGGCCGGGGCCTTGGGGTGAACTTCGCGGAAGTGGTACGAGCGCGACACGTCCGCGCAGCACCCGCTTAACACGGCTCCGGCACATTGGTGGTCGTCGGCGTCAGGAACTCCGGAGCGGCTCCCGGACCTCCACGGACGCCGGACGCGGCCTGGCCCTGACCCGGCACGCGTCCCCCGCGGGGACCGCCGTCGTCCCGCCCCCTGGGTCACCGGGGGTGCGGCGGTCCCCGCGGTATCGCTCTGCTGGGTGGGGCAGTGCTTTTCGCTGCGGGGCCTTTGTGGCTGGTCGCGCAGTTCCCCGCGCCCCTTTCAGGGGCGTTTCAGTCGTCCCACTCCGACTTGCGGTGCCTGCGGTGGCCGAAGTGGACGCCGCGGATCGAGTGCACCGCGTTCACGCCGAAGATGCCCGCCCAGGTCACGACGAGGCCGGTCAGGCCCGCGTTGACCGCGCCGATCGCGGACAGCGGGACCGCGAGGATCAGCGAGACCACCCCGAAGCCGAAGCGCTCGCTCCAGGAGTCGACGGCGCTGCCGGGGGTGCGGGCGCCGCGGGCGACGACCATCTGCTGCTCGGCCAGGTGCCGGCGCAGGCGGCGGTCGATCGTGCCGTCCAGGCGCTGCTCGACCTTCCCGAGGAAGGAGTCGACCAAGGCGGAGTCGTACTCTTCGCCGAGTTCCCTGCGGGCGTGCAGGGTGGCGTCGAGCTCCTTCTTGAGTTCCGCGTCACGGGCTTCCATACCGCTCAACGCTACGGCGCGGAGGCCTCCGCGGCGGTGGGGCTAACCCCCCTTTCCGACCGGGGCCCAACCCCCGATATGGGGGCGTTCCGCCGGGCCAGCGCCCAGTACAGCACCGCGGGCACCACGAGCCCGACGATCCACGAGATGTCCGCGCCGCCGAGCGGTTCGACGAGCGGGCCCGTGTAGAAGTGCGTGACCAGGAAGGGGAGTTGGGCGAGGAGCCCGACGCCGTAGACGACGAGGGCGTCCCAGCGCCAGGCGCCGTAGCGGCCGCGGGGGTCGGAGAGCGCCGGGATGTCGTACCGCTCGCGCGAGATCAGGTAGTAGTCGACGAGGTTGATGGCCGACCAGGGCGTGAAGAACGTCAGCAGGAACAGCAGGAAGTCCTTGAACGACGTCAGGAAGCTGTCCTTGCCGAGCAGGGCGACCGCCGTGCCCGCCACCATGATCACGGCGATGTAGGCGGCCCGGCCGCGCGGTCCGAGCACCTTCTGCCCCCGGAAGCCGCTGATGCTCGTGACCATCGACATGAAGCCGCCGTACGTGTTGAGCACGTTGATGGTCAGCTTGCCGAGCGCGATCACGAAGTACAGGAACGAGGCGATCAGGCCGGTGCCGCCCAGGCCGACGACATAGCCGACCTGGTTGGCGAGGAACTTCTCGCCCGCGCTCGCCGCCACGAGCACCCCGAACGTCATCGACCACTGCGAGCCGAGCGCCGAGCCCGACAGGGTCCACCAGAACGTGGCCTTCGCCGAGGTCGTGCGCGGCAGATAGCGCGAGTAGTCCGCGACGTAGGGACCGAAGGCGAGCTGCCAGGACGCCGAGAGCGAGACGGCGAGCAGGAACATCGGCAGGTCGAAGTGGGCGTCGGACAGGAGCGCCGAGAGGTCGACGCGGTCCAGGAGGCGGATGCCGAGGTAGACGAAGGCGAGTGCGCAGATCACGCTCGCCACCCGGCCGAGCGCGTGGATGACGCGGTAGCCGACCGCCGCCATGACCGCGGTGACGAGCGCGAAGAGCACGATTCCGGTGGTGTCGTTCGTGTGCGTCAGCTCGGCCGTGGCCTGCCCGGCGAGGACGCTGCCGCTCGCGAAGAAGCCGACGTACATGAGGATGACCAGGAGCAGCGGGACGACCGCGCCCTTCACGCCGAACTGGGCGCGTGACTGGATCATCTGGGGCAGGCCGAGCTTCGGGCCCTGCGCCGAGTGCAGCGCCATGACCGCGCCGCCCAGCAGATTGCCGACGACGAGGCCGACGATCGACCAGACCACGTCGCCGCCGAAGACGACCGCGAGGGCGCCGGTGACGACCGCGGTGATCTGGAGGTTGGCGCCGAGCCAGAGGGTGAACTGGCTGAACGCCGTGCCGTGCCGTTCGTCGTCCGGGACGACGTCGATGGAGCGCCGCTCCACCAGGTCTTCAGCTGCCATGTTGTCCAGCTCCCCCCTGCTCGTGGGACCGGCGTTCTTGCCCGGCTGTATATCGTCATGCAGAGTTCTTGCTGTCTGAATAGGTTGTCAATGCTCTGGCGTGAATCGCCGGTAACAAGTGGCCGATGGGTAAGACGGGATGTCTGGTTGAGGAGGAAAAGCGCGTGAAGTCGTCTCGTATCGCGGACGCTTCGGGTCCAGCAGGTCCAGCAGGTTCAGCAGGTCCATCGGGTCCATCGGGTCCAGCGAGTCCGGCGGGTTCAGCGGTGGACGCGGCGGCCGACGGCAGGGGAGCGGTCGTCGTCCTCGACGGCCGGGGCCTGGGCGTCGCGGACGTCGTGCGTCTGGCCGATTCCGCCGCCCGCCCCGTACCGGCGACCGACGGCATGAAGCGCGCCGAGGACTCCTGGAACGCGGCCCGCGAGATCGCCGCGTGGGGCCGCGTCTACGGTCGCTCCACCGGCGTCGGCGCCAACCGCAACGAGGACGTGCCCACCGAGGCGGCCGCCGACCACGGCCTGAGACTGCTCAGGTCGCACGCCGGTGCCATCGGTGAGGAGCTGCCCGCCCGGCAGGTGCGCGCGATGCTCGCGGTCCGCGCCAACCAGCTCCTCGCGGGCGGCGCAGGGCTGCGGCCGACCGTCGTCACGGCCCTGTGCCGGGCCCTGGAGACCGGTGCGTACCCCACCGTCAACGAGTTCGGTTCGGTCGGCACCGGGGACATCGCCGCCCTCGCCCAGACGGGCCTCGCGCTCGCGGGCGAACACCCCTGGAGGGGCAGCGGCGTTGCCCCCGACCCCCAGCCCCTCGACAACAACGACGCCCTCGCCCTGATCAGCAGCAACGCCCTCACCCTCGGCCAGTCCGCGCTCGCCCTGCACGAGCTGCGCGGCCTGATCGGCGCCACCCAGGTGGTCGCCGCGCTGTCCCTGACGGCGGTCGACGGTTCGTACGAGGCGTATGCCCTGCCCGTTCACGAGGCGCGCCGCCACCCCGGCTCGTACGCCGTCGCCGCACGCATGCGCCGGCTGCTCGGCGCCCCCGACCGGCCGACGCCGCCGCTCGGCCGCATCCAGGACCCCTACGGCTTCCGCTGCGTGCCGCAGATCCACGGGCCCGCGCACGACGCCGCGGACGCCCTGGAGAACGTCATCGCCGTCGAGATCAACGCGGCCGCCGAGAACCCGCTGATCTGCCCCGAGGACCTCGCCGCCTACCACCACGGTGGCTTCTACCTCGCCCAACTCGCCCTGGCCCTCGACCACTTCAGACTTGCGATGACGCAGGTGGCCCGGCTGTCGACATCGAGGCTCTCGACGTTGAACGAACCGGCCTTCACCCGGCTGCGGCCCTTCCTCGCCGACGGCGAGGCGGCCTCGTCGGGCGTGATGATCCTCGAGTACGCGGCCGGGGCGGCCCTCGGTGACCTGCGCGCCTTCTCCGCGCCCGCCTCCCTCGGCCACGCGGTGCTCTCCCGCGGCGTCGAGGAGCAGGCCAGCTTCGCCTCGCTCGCCGCGCGCCAGACCCTGCGCGCCTGCGCGGCGTACCGCCTGGTGGTCGGGTGCGAACTGGTCGCCGCCGCAAGGGCGTTGAGGCAGCGTGAACTGAGGATCGACCCGCATGTTCCACTGGCACGGGCCTACGCGCTCGCGGACTCCGTCCTGGACGCGGAGTCCGCCGACCGGCCGCTGACGGATGATGTGACGGCGGCGGCCGGGGTGCTCGACCGGTTCACCGAGCTGTGGGCGGGGCCGGGCGGCGGGGGCGGCGGGAACGGAACGGCGGCCGCCGAGGGATCGGGTGCGGCGAGGGGAACGGGAACGGTATGAGTGACAGTCCTGCGGCACGGCTGCAAGTGCTCTTCGAGGGGCATCGCCTCACGCCCACGCAGCGCCGCATCGCGCACTGCATGGTGCGACGGGCGGCGGACGTCCCCTTCCTCTCCAGCGTCGAACTGGCGGAGCTCGCCGGGGTGAGCCAGCCGTCGGTGACCCGGTTCGCGGTGGCGCTCGGCTTCGACGGCTACCCCGCGCTGCGCAAGCACCTGCGGGACGTGGCGCCCCCGGAGGCGTCCTTCGGGGACTCCCTCAACGAGTACCAGCAGGCAGTCGAGGCGGAGATCGAGAACCTGCGGCACCTGGCGGAGCTCCTGGCCGATCCGGCGCCCGTGGAGCGTGCGGGGCGGCTCCTCGCCGCTTCCCGTCCGCTGCCCGTTCTCGGCCTGCGGGCCGCGGCCTCGCAGGCGTACGGCTTCTCGTACTTCGCCGCCAAGGTCCACCCCGACGTGCGCCTCCTCGACGAGGGCGGCACGATGCTGGCCGACCGCGTCGACGCGGCGGTACGGGCCGGGGCCACCGCCCTGCTCTGCTTCGCGCTGCCCCGCCACCCCCGCGAGGTCGTCGACGCCCTGGTCCACGCGCGGTCGGCGGGCCTCACGGTGGTCACCGTCGCGGACTCCGCGTTCGCCCCGGTCGCCGCCCACTCCGACCTCCTCCTGCCGGCCGCGGTCGGCACGGGCCTGGCCTTCGACACGGCGTGCGCGCCGATGCTGCTGGGCCGGGTCCTGCTGGAGGCCATGTGCGACGACCTGCCGGAGGCACAGGCCCGCCTGGAGGAGTTCGACGTGCGGGCGGCGGCGCGGGGGCTGTTCGTGGAGTGAGCCGCGCGTTCGGGTGAACGGTTCACGCCCCGTGCCGGGGCCGGTGCGGAGACGTACGCTCGGAATATGACCGCAGCAGAGGATTGCGACCACCTTCGGCACGTGCTCGATGCGCTGCCACCGGCCACGCTCCGGCACCTCCGGCTCATCGTGGACACCGACCCGGAGACCGCGCCTTACGCGGAGGAAGCCGGAGCCGAGCCGCCGGCGCGGGGCCTGTCCTTCGCGGGCATCGGCGATTCGGGCCGGTCGGACCTCTCGGAGCGCCACCGTGAGCTGGTCCAGGACGGAATCGAGCTCGATCGGTGAAGGAGTCCTGGCCGACACGGGTGTGCTGATCGCGATCGCCGACCGGCGGGACGCTCACCATGCCGCGTGTCTGGCTTTTGCCGAAGGCTTCCAGGGGCGCCTCAAAGTCCTGCCGACCGTGGTGACCGAGACGGCCTGGATGCTGGAGCGCTATCTGTCCCCCGAAGCGGAGGCGGGCTTTCTGGACTCGGTGGCGGCAGGCCAGCTGGAACTGGTCACGATGGAGCGAAGGGACCTGGCCCGCATGGCGGACCTGATCCGCAAGTACGCCGATTTCCCTCTCGGCGCCGTAGACGCCTCCGTCGTCGCCGTGGCCGGGAGGCTGCGCCTCACCGAGGTCGCGACCCTCGACCACCGCCACTTCTCCGCGATCAGGCCCGAGCACGTGAAGGCCTTCACACTGCTGCCCTGAGGCACCCCCTCACTCCTCGCCCCGCGCCTTCAGCACCACCTTGTTCACCACCCAGAGCCCTACCCCGATCGCGATCAACACGCCCGCCCGGATGTAGACCTCCGCCGGGCGGTCCGCCAGGGGGCTCGCGAGGATCAGGGCCGTGATCGCGCCCAGCACCGGAAGCACCGTCGGCGTACGGAAGTGGTCGTGGTCCACGGGGTCGCGGCGCAGCACCAGGACCGCGATGTTGACCACCGCGAACACGCACAGCAGCAGGAAGGCGGTCGTGTCCCCGAGGCCTTCGATCTCTCCCGTCGACACCAGGCCGATCGCGAGCAGCGACACGAAGACGATGCCGACGACCGGCGTGCGGCGCCCCGCGAGGACGCGGCCCATGGCGCGCGGCAGGATGCGTTCGTTGGCCATGCCGTAGCAGAGCCGCGAGGCCATCATGATGTTGATCAGGGCCGAGTTGGTGACCGCGAACAGGGCGATCAGCGCGAAGAGTTTGTGCGGGAAGTCGACGCCGCCCGCCTTCACGACTTCGAGGAGAGGGCCGCTGGAGCCCTCCAAGGTCTTGGAGTCGACCAGGAGGGACGAGACCAGCGCCACCAGGACGTAGATCGTGCCGGTGACCGCGACGCCGACGAAGATCGCGCGCGGGAAGGTGCGCACGGGGTCCTTCGTCTCCTCGGCCATGTTCACCGAGTCCTCGAACCCGACGAAGGCGAAGAAGCCGAGCGCCGTCGCCCCCAGCACGCTGGTCATCAGGGCGTATCCGGTGCCGTCCGCCTCGAACTCGGTGAGGCGCGAGGGCTCCCCGTCACCGCTCAGGACCGCGTACGCCCCGATCGCGAGGATGATCATGAGGCCGGTCAGCTCGACGAGCGTGAGCACCACGTTCGTCTTGACCGACTCCGAGACGCCCCGCATGTTCAGCGCGGCGAGCAGCACGATGAAGGTGATCGCGATCAGCGTCGGCGGCAGCGCGTCGCCCGTCAGCTCGCCGAGGTAGTCGCCGCTGAAGGCGCGGGCGGCCGCGCTCGCGGACGAGAGCCCCGAGCACATCACCATGAAGGCGATGATGAAGGTGAGGAACGGCGTCTTGAACGCCTTCTGGGTGTAGAGCGCGGCGCCGGCCGCCTTCGGGTACTTGCCGACGAGTTCGACGTACGACGCGGCCGTCAGGATCGCCACGACGAAGCCGATCGCGAACGGCAGCCACAGCGCGCCGCCGACCTTCCCCGCGACCTTGCCGGTGGTGGCGTAGATGCCGGTGCCGAGGATGTCGCCGATCACGAACAGGATCAGCAGCTTGGGGCCGATGGCGCGGTGCAGGGCGCCGTCTTCGGCGGGCGGTGGTGGTGTGGTGGTGGACGTGTCGGATGTCGTCACAGGTGCCTCCCCCGAGACCGAGTACGGGTCGAGGGAGGATCTTCCCGTGATCCACGTCACTATGCGCGAGTTGAGGAAGCTCAGAGCCTCACGGGGGCACCGGAGGCAGGCGCGGTCACAGGTGGCGCAGCGCGTCCCGCTCCGCCCCGCCGCCCGCCTCCGCCACGATCGCGTCGAGCGTCTGCGGCTCGCGCACCGCGGCGAAGCGCACCTCCTCGGCGTGGGCCGAGAAGCCGTACACCCCGGGCCTGGCAAGGCTGTTGTACGAGTAGTGGTGCGCGAAGTAGTAGGCGCCGGTGTCCAACGCGGCCACGTAGTCGCCCTGTTCGAGCAGTGGCAGCGGGCGGTTCTCGGCGAGCAGGTCGCCCGCGAAGCAGGCCGGGCCCGCGACGTCCTGGCCGACGGCGGGTCCCGCCTTGGGGCGCCCCTTGGTGTCGTACGCGGTGATCCGCAGCGGCCACGACGCCGGTGCGTACACGGTCCGGGTCGCCACCTGCACGCCCGCGTGCGTCACCGCGATGGGCCTGCCGCCCGCCTGCTTCGCGTACTCGACGCGGGCGAGGACCGTGCCGTGCTTGGCGAGCAGGGAGCGGCCGAACTCGGTGACCAGGCCGTACCGCCCGTCGAGCAGTCCGGGCACGCGGGACTTGAGGCGGCGTGCGTACTGCGCGTGGGTCGGACTCTCCTCGTCCGAACCGAAGTTGACGGGCAGGCCGCCGCCGATGTCGATCGTGTCGATCTGCCGCCGACCGACGCGTTCGTTGATCTCCTCGGCCAGTTCGTACGTCGCTCCGACGCCGCGCACCATCATCTCCAGGGGCATGCCCTGGGACCCGGAGTGCGCGTGCAGCCGGGTCAGCCACGGCCGGTCCAGGTAGGCCTGGATCACCCATTCCCGCGCGCCCTCGTCGCGCAGCGGCACGCCGAACTTGGAGGTGGACGTCGCCGTCGACAGGGCGCCGATCGAGCCGCCGCCGATCTGCGGGTTCACGCGTACGCCGACGGGGGAGCCGGTGGGGGCGGACTGGATCATGGCGTCGATGCGCGCAAGCTCCTGCGGGTTGTCCGCGTTCACGGCGATGCCGAGGGCGAGGGCCTCGCGCAGTTCGGCCGGGGTCTTGGCGGGCGAGTCGAGGACCGTCTCGGCGGGCGGCACCCCGGCCGCCCGCGCCAGGGCCAGCTCGCCGGGGCTCGCCACCTCGGCGCCGATCCCGGCCGAGCGCAGCAGCCGCAGGACCGGCACGAGCGGCGTCGCCTTCACCGCGAAGGCGTGCAGGACGGGGGTGCCGGGCGGGGTGACCGCCTCGAAGGCGGCGCGCAGGGCGGCGGCGCTCGCCCGGATCCCGGCGACGTCGAGCAGACCGGCGACTGGGGCGGTGGGGCCGACGACGCCCTGCTCGACGGCGGCGCGGACGGCCTGGTCGCGGCGGGCGGCGGAGTCGGTGCCGGTCGCGGCGCCGGGGGTACCGGGGGTGCCGTCCGCGCGGAGGTCCTGGGTCTGCTCGTCACGGAGGTCCTGGGCCCGCTCGTCACGGAGGTCCTGGGTCCGCTCGGTTCGGAGGTCCTGGGGCTGCTCGTCCCGAAGGTTCTGGGTCTGCTCGTTGGCGTAGTCCTCGTCGTGGCCCATGTGATCCAGCCAATCATCCGGGGCGCGGCGGCGCTGGCGGACCCGGGCATTCGTTCGCTATTGACTAGCTCTATTCAGGCCATCAGGATGTGAATAACAAGGTCACAGCATGATGCGAGGAGGCATTGCCATGTCAGGACCCCGCCCCGTACGGGCACCGCGCGGTACGGAACTGAGCGCCCTGGGATGGCAGCAGGAAGCCGCCCTCCGCATGCTCCAGAACAACCTCGACCCCGAGGTCGCCGAGCACCCCGACAAGCTCGTCGTCTACGGCGGCACCGGCAAGGCGGCCCGCGACTGGCGCTCCTTCGACGCCATGGTCCGTACGCTGAAGACCCTCAAGCAGGACGAGACGATGCTGGTCCAGTCGGGCCGCCCCGTCGGCGTCATGCAGACCCACGAGTGGGCCCCGCGCGTCCTCATCGCCAACTCCAACCTCGTGGGCGACTGGGCCAATTGGGAGGAGTTCCGCCGCCTGGAGCAGCTCGGCCTCACGATGTACGGCCAGATGACGGCCGGTTCCTGGATCTACATCGGCACGCAGGGCATCCTCCAGGGCACGTACGAGACGTTCGCGGCGGTGGCGGCGAAGAAGTTCAACGGCACGCTGGCGGGCACGATCACCCTCACGGCCGGCCTCGGCGGCATGGGCGGCGCCCAGCCGCTCGCCGTCACCATGAACGACGGCGTCGCGATCTGTATCGACTGCGACCCGCGCGCCATCGAGCGCCGCATCGAGCACAAGTACCTGGACGTGAAGGCGGACTCGCTGGAGCACGCGCTCCAGTTGGCGGTGGAGGCCCGCGACGCCCGCCGCCCGCTCTCCATCGGCCTGCTCGGCAACGCGGCGGACCTGCTCCCGCGCATGCTCGCCGAATCGGCCCCCATCGACATCGTCACGGACCAGACCTCGGCCCACGACCCCCTCTCCTACCTGCCGACGGGCGTGGCCTTCGAGGACATGGCGACGTACGCGACGAAGGACCCGGCGGGCTTCACGACCCGCGCGCGCGAGTCGATGGCCAAGCACGTCGAGGCCATGGTCGGCTTCATGGACGCGGGCGCCGAGGTCTTCGACTACGGCAACTCCATCCGCGGCGAGGCCCAACTCGCGGGCTACGACCGCGCCTTCGCCTTCCCCGGCTTCGTCCCCGCGTACATCCGCCCCCTCTTCTGCGAGGGCAAGGGCCCGTTCCGCTGGGCTGCGCTGTCGGGCGAGGCGTCCGACATCCACAAGACCGACAAGGCGATCCTCGACCTCTTCCCGGAGAACGAGTCCCTGCACCGCTGGATCAAGATGGCGGGCGAGCGCGTCCACTTCCAGGGCCTCCCGGCGCGCATCTGCTGGCTCGGCTACGGCGAGCGGGACAAGGCGGGCGAGCGCTTCAACGACATGGTGGCGAGCGGGGAGCTGCAGGCGCCGCTCGCGATCGGCCGCGACCACCTCGACTGCGGCTCGGTGGCCTCCCCTTACCGCGAGACGGAGGCCATGCTCGACGGCTCCGACGCGATCGCCGACTGGCCGCTCCTGAACGCCATGGTGAACGTGGCATCGGGCGCGTCCTGGGTCTCCCTCCACCACGGCGGCGGCGTCGGCATGGGCCGCTCCATCCACGCGGGCCAGGTCTCGGTCGCCGACGGCACGAAGCTGGCGGGCGAGAAGATCCGCCGCGTCCTCACGAACGACCCGGGGATGGGCGTGATCCGGCACGTGGACGCGGGGTACGACATCGCGGAGTCGGTGTCGGACGAGAAGGGCGTACGGGTTCCGATGCGCGAGGGTGGCGACGCGTGAGTGATCAGGCCGCCGCTCCCGTCCACCCCACTCCACAGTTCCCGTCCTTCCAGGAGATGTGGCGTGACCTGAAGCCCATCGGCAGGGACAAGGACAGCCGCGGCTACCGCCGCTACGCCTGGACGGCGGCCGACGCGGACTGCCGCACCTGGTTCAAGGCCCAGGCCGAATCCCGAGGCCTCACCTACGAACTGGACCGCAACGGCAACCAGTGGGCCTGGCTCGGCGACCCCGCGGCGGGCGACGCCGTGGTCACCGGCTCCCACCTGGACTCCGTCCCGGACGGCGGCGCCTTCGACGGCCCCCTCGGCGTCGTCTCCTCCTTCGCCGCCCTGGACGAACTCCGCGCCAGGAACGCCGAGTTCACCAGGCCCCTGGCCATCGTGAACTTCGGCGACGAGGAGGGCGCCCGGTTCGGCCTCGCCTGCGTGGGCTCCCGCCTCACCGCGGGACAGCTCACCGTCGAGGCCGCGCACAAGCTGCGGGACGGCGACGGAGTGACGCTGCCGCAGGCGATGGAAGCCGCGGGCTACGACCCCTACAACATCGGCCCCGACCCCGAACGCCTCGCCCGCATCGGCGCGTTCGTGGAACTGCACGTCGAGCAGGGCCGAGCCCTTGACCTGTCGGGCGACCCCGTGGGCATCGCGTCCGCGATCTGGCCGCACGGCCGCTGGCGCTTCGACTTCCGGGGCGAGGCCAACCACGCGGGAACGACCCGTCTGGTGGACCGCCGGGACCCGATGCTCTCGTACGCGGAGACGGTCCTCGCGGCCCGCCGCGAGGCCGAACTGGCAGGCGCGGTGGCCACGTTCGGCAAGATCGCGGTCGAACCGAACGGCGTCAACGCCATCCCGTCGCTGGTCCGCGGCTGGCTGGACTCGCGGGCGGCCGACCAGGCCACCCTCGACACGGTCGTCACCGGCATCGAGAAGGCCGCCCGCGAGTACGCGGAGCGGCACGGCATCGACCTCGACGTCGTACGCGAGTCCTTCACGCCGGTGGTGGAGTTCGAGGACGCGCTCCGTGACGAGCTGGGCGCGATCCTGGGCGCCGGTGCGGACCGGCCGCTCCCCGTCCTCGGCACCGGCGCGGGACACGACGCGGGTATTTTGTCCGGCTCGATCCCCACCGCCATGCTGTTCGTGAGGAACCCCACGGGCGTCTCGCACTCCCCGGCGGAGTACGCGGCCGAGGACGACTGCCTGGCCGGGGTGACCGCACTCGCCGACGTACTGGAAGGGCTGGCGTGCAGGTGAAGACGGACACGTACTGGCTGGAGCACGCCTGGCTCGACGCGTTCGTCGAGCCGGGCGTGGCGGTGGAGGTGACGGGCGACCGGATCACGGCGGTCCGCAAGGACGTCGACGCGCCGCCACCCGGCGCGACGGTGCTGCGCGGCCTGACGGTCCCGGGTCTCGCGAACGCCCATTCGCACGCCTTCCACCGCGCCCTGCGCGGCACTGTCCAGGTCGGCTCGGGCACCTTCTGGACGTGGCGCGAGGTCATGTACTCGGTGGCGGACCGCCTCACCCCCGAGACGTACCACGCGCTCGCGCGGGCGGTGTACGCGGAGATGGCGCTGGCGGGCATCACGACGGTGGGTGAGTTCCACTACCTGCACCACGGGCCCGGTGGCACGCCGTACTCCGACCCCAACGCGATGGGCGAGGCGCTGATCCAGGCGGCGTCGGACGCGGGCGTACGCATCACGCTTCTCGACACGGCGTACGTGGCCTCGGGACTCCTCGACGAGCAGCGCGGGAAGCCGCCGAACCGCCACCAGCTGCGCTTCTCGGACGGCACGGCGGAGGCGTGGGCGGAGCGCGCGTCCCTCCTGAAGGACCGCGACCACGCACGCATCGGCGCGGCGATCCACTCCGTACGGGCGGTTCCCGCGGGCCAGTTGGGCGTGGTGGCGGAATGGGCGGCCGCCCGGCAGGCCCCCCTTCACGTCCATCTCTCCGAGCAGACGGCGGAGAACGAAGCGTGCCAGGCGGTCCACGGCCGTACCCCGACGCGGCTGCTCGCGGACCACGGAGTCCTCGGCCCGCGCACCACGGGCGTCCACAACACCCACCTCACGGACGAGGACATCGCGCTGCTCGGCGGTACGGCGACGGGCACGTGCATGTGCCCGACGACGGAACGTGACCTGGCGGACGGCATCGGCCCCGCGGTCCGCCTCCAGCGGGCGGGCAGCCCGCTCTCCCTGGGCAGCGACAGCCACGCGGTGATCGACATCCTGGAGGAGGCGCGGGCGATGGAGCTCAACGAGCGCCTTCGCTCGCACACGCGGGGCCACTGGACGGCGGCGGCGCTGCTCCGCGCCGCCACGGCCGACGGCCACGCGGCGCTCGGCTGGGCGGACGCGGGCGTCCTCGAACCGGGGGCGCTGGCCGACCTGACGACCATCGCCCTGGACTCGGTGCGCACGGCGGGTCCTGTGCCGCGCCTGGCCGCGGAGACGGCGGTCTTCGCGGCGACGTCGGCGGACGTCCGGCACACGGTGGTGGGGGGCCGGCATGTAGTACGGGACGGCACCCACACGTCGGTGGAGAACGTTCCGTCAGCCTTGGCGGAGGCGGTGGCAGCGCTAAGAGACTGACACTTTCCCCGATCCCGCCCTTTCCCGAAGTTCGCGGCTCCGCCGCCCGGGGCTCGGTCGATCGAGCTCCGCGCTCGTCCTCAATCGCCGGACGGGCTGACAAGTCAGCCCGTCCGGAACTGAATCTTTCAGCCCCTCCGGCGTTTGAGGAGCGGGGTCTGGGGCGGAGCCCCAGTTTCGGGAAGGGGCGGGCTCGGGGAAAGAGCCGCCGGAGGCGAGACACCCGCCCCCACTCACCCGCAGAGGACCCCCATGACCACCACCCTCATCACCAACATCTCCAGCCTCGTCACCAACGACCCGGCCCAGGGCGACGGAACCGCCCTCGGCCTCCTCACGGACGCCGCCGTCGTCCTGGACGGCGAGACCGTCGCCTGGGTGGGCCCGGCGGCGAAGGCCCCCGCCGCCGACACCACCCACGACGCGCAAGGCAAGGCCGCCATCCCCGGCTTCGTCGACTCCCACTCCCACCTCGTCTTCGCCGGCGACCGCACCCAGGAGTTCAACGCCCGCATGTCGGGCCGCGCGTACTCGGCGGGCGGCATCCGCACCACGGTGGCGGCGACCCGCGCGGCGACGGACGCCGAGTTGGAAGCGAACGTCGTCCACTACCTCCGCGAGGCCCTCCGCCAGGGCACGACGACGTTCGAGACGAAGTCCGGCTACGGCCTCACGACGGAGGACGAGTCCCGCGCCCTGCGCATCGCGGCGGCGCACACGGACGAAGTCACGTACCTGGGCGCGCACATCGTGTCCCCCGACTACGCCGAGGACCCGGCGGCGTACGTGGACCTGGTCACGGGCGAGATGCTGGACGCCTGCGCCCCGCACGCCCGTTGGGTGGACGTCTTCTGCGAGAAGGGCGCCTTCGACGGCGACCAGGCCCGCGCCATCCTGACGGCGGGCAAGGCCAAGGGCCTGCACCCCCGCATCCACGCGAACCAGCTCTCGTACGGCCCGGGTGTGCAACTGGCGGTGGAACTGGACGCGGCATCGGCGGACCACTGCACGCACCTGACGGACGCGGACGTCGACGCCCTGGCGCAGGGCAACACGGTGGCCACCCTGCTCCCCGGCGCGGAATTCTCCACCCGAGCCGAGTGGCCGAACGCCCGCCGCCTCCTGGACGCGGGCGCCACGGTGGCCTTGTCGACGGACTGCAACCCTGGCTCCTCCTTCACGTCCTCGGTCCCCTTCTGCATCGCCCTGGCGGTACGGGACATGGGGATGACCCCGGACGAGGCGATCTGGTCGGCGACGGCGGGCGGCGCGAAGGCCCTGCGCCGCGACGATGTCGGCACCCTCCGCGAGGGCACCCGCGCGGACCTGGCCCTGCTCGACGCCCCGAGCCATGTCCACCTCGCCTACCGGCCGGGGGTTCCGCTGGTCAGCGAGGTGTGGCGGCGGGGCGTCCGTCAGGGCTGATTGCCCTTGTGGGGCAGACCAGTTCGGGTATGGCGCGGTTCGGGGAGAAGCACACCAGGGCCAGGGACAGGAACGAGGGTCGTTCCAGGTAGCAGCCATGGGAGACATCGCCGCCCTGACCGAGCCGTTCGGCGGCGGAATCGACGAGCATTGAGCGGCGCGTAGGGTCCCGGTCGGTCTCGGAGCCGAACCGGGATGCGTACTCGGCCAGCCGCGCCCCCAACCATGCCGCCGCCTCCCTCGGCTCGTCCCACGTGCCTTGGATCAGTTCCTCCGGCTTGATCAGCCAGTACGCGGTTTCCAGTGGTGGCAGATCCACGAGCGGGAACTCCGCTCGCACCTCACGGTGGCGGTGGACCAACTCGGGCCGGCTGCCGTCCGGGGGCGAGTGCGGGGGCGGCGGCCGACGCAGGGCCTCGTCGTCGAAGCGTTGCTTTGGGCCGGTCCACAGGTAGCCGTGGTGGTGCAACGGTCTTCCCCTTCAGGGGAGTTCGGAGCGACGGTGGCGTCCGGCCGGGACCCGCCCTGCGGAGGGAATGGAGCCCGGCCGGAGGTGCGAGGCATGCGAGGGTCAGGCCGAGAGCCCGAACCTCGCCGGGTCGATACCGGCCGCGTTCAGCTCGGCCGTGGTGAAGCGCAGAGGCGTGACATCGGGCCGCTTGCTGTCACCCACGGCCCAAGCTCCCTCGCCGATCTTGGCGAGGGTGACGCACGATTCGCCGTCGGGGTGGGTGTTGCCGCCGCAGGCCTTGCTGAAGACGGCGGCTTCGGAGAGGGGGAGGCTGTAGATGTCGGTTCCAGGCATGGTTCACCTTCCGTTGTGGGAGTGGGCGGCAAGGAGATCGCGGATCCTTACCTGAGGGGGAGCAACATCTGCCGGTTGGTTCCGGGCGGCCGACTCACCGGAATCTGTCGAGCGCTACTGCTCTTTGACCCTTGTCACCTCAACCGTCGATTACGTGGGGCCTGTCAGTCGAAGGTAAGGATCGTGGAAGCCGGGAATCAACGAACTTCTACGTACTTGCACCCCTTCACCCGAGCGCGTCGATGGCTGAGGCGATGAGCTGCCTGGCTGCGGCTCCATAAACGGCAATGCCCGCCAGCTCGGTGAAGCTCTTCGCGTAATCAGCGATCTCGCGTGGTTGCGTCACGGTGAGGCAGGCGGATACCAGCTCGGCGGATACCTGCTTCTCGTCGTAGATGGCGAATGACTCGGCGGGCCATGCGTTGCCCCGCGCAACCCCCATGGGGATCACACCGAGGCTCACAGCTGGGGTGGCCGTCAGACCGATGAGGTGGACGAGCTGGTTCTCCATGGTCTCTGAGGAGCCGATGACTGACCGCAGAACCCATTCCTCGATCAGGAAGGCGAAGCGGCGTCCCCCGGCGTGCAGGATGTGCTGGCGGCTTATACGGGCGGTCACCGCGTCGTCAATGTCGGCAGGGACCTCCCGCAGCGCAACGACCGTGCTGAGCATGGCGCGCGTGTAGTGCTCGGTCTGGAGCAGGCCGGGGATCACTTGCGACTGGTAGAAGCGGAACCAGCGGGTTCGCAGGAACAGCGGCAGTACGGATTCCTGGACACGCCTCAGCCCAGCGCTCTCCACGCGGCGCCACTCGACGTACATGCCGTCGATGCCGCGAGCCGTCGCGATGAGGTCCGCAGTTTCATGCTGTGCGTGACAGATGCGGGTCCAGGTTCGGATGTCCTCATCCGAGGGTGGGGTCTTGCCGTTCTCAAGTCGCGAACTTTTCGACTCGTGCCAACCAGCCTTCGCCGCCAGAGCGCGGCCTGTCAGGCCAGATGCCTTGCGGACTTCGCGCAGGCGCTTCCCGAGCGCCTCTCTGGCTTGCCGAACGCTCGATGGCTGCGAAGGCGGGGACACGGAATATCGGCTCCGCTGGCTCAGATCGGCCTGTACTCCTCGTGTGGCACGGCCCGTTTCCATACGGCCTCGAAGGCCGTGGAGCACAGCCGGACCACTGCTGGTGCACGCGACCGTTCCTCGTCGCCCTCGGGGGACAGCTCTCCCTCACCCGTGAAGTGGAGGAAGAGGACGAGGCTGTCATCGAACAGCCAGAAGTCGTTGCCCGGGAGCGCGAGATCCGATGCCTGGCGGCGCGGCAGCCAACGCACGATTTCACCGGCTGCCACGTTGCTCGGCGTCAGGTGATGCTCGTAGCGCAGGTAGTCGCTCATCGGTTCGGAGAAGATCCGCGCACGACGAACTTCAACTCCGCGGCTGGTGATCTCCTTCATGAGCGAAAGCCACGGCCTCGTCTCAGGCGGCCGCAGTGGCGGAACGCTCTGCGGGGCCCGTGACCAAGAGACGAAATCCAGGTCGGAACGCATGTAACCGTCCCGCATCTCCAGGTGCACAGCAGAGCGCTTGGCCTGCCGGAACAGCTCCTCAAACGTCGGCTCCACGGCCACCGCTCACCTCCGGGAAGAACTGCACCATGTACTTCGGGATCTCCACGACCGCCTCATGGTCCGGAAGGTCCATCTGTGAGAGGCGTTCCTCGTCGAGGACCTTCAGCCCTTGGACCAAGTACCGGTCCGGCACGTCGTCGTAGTAGATCGTCGCGGACTTGCCTTCGGGAGACTCTGGGTCCTTGCCCAACATGCGCAGCACCATGATGACCACCTCGTTCGTGGAAGACGATCTCTGAGTGCGAGCTTGCGCCCAACTCGCCCTGCTCCGCACGGAACTTGCACGAACTTGCGTGGGGTTAAGGTTCCCGCAATCGTCGCGCCTCTCCCGGAGAGTGATCGACCGCGTAGTCCTCGAAAGGTACGGCGTGCTCCAGGGCTGTGCGCTTCCACTCCCGGTAGGGCGTTGGATCTCCCTCGTACGATTCGCGATTGATCTGGGTGCCGTCCGTCCGGAAGTTCAGGTGGGCGATGCGGGAATCGTCGAACATCCACCAATCGCGCCCCGAGAGCGGCAAGCCGTAATCCTCCCGCGTCACGTCCAGGACGCGGATGTCCTCACCCGCTGCGATGTTGCCCGGGATGCCCCACGCGAACTGGTACCGCTGGTAGTCGGTGAGCGGCCGACGCACGACGCGGACGCGGCCGATGTGCCTGCCGGACTCGACGTATCCGCGCACCCGTTCACGCCAGCGGGCGTTGTGACCGGAGGGCTTGGCCTCGCCCCGCAGGAAGCGGGCGGCGTTCTCCCGTTCCTTGGGCATGGTGTACGTCGGCTGCGCCTCGAATCGCCAGGCCTCCCGTTCGAAGGCGTCGAAGAACTGGCGCCATTCCTCACCCTCCAAGAGCACGGATGGCCTCCCTTTCAGGTGGTCAGTTCGCCCTTCGTGACAGCGTCGACGAAGGGGCTCCACGCGGTCGCGGGGATCAGGAGGGCGGGGCCGTTCGTGACCTTGGAGTCGCGGACGGGGACGACGCCGGGGAGGCCGTCGGCGACCTCGACGCATTCTCCGCCCGTGCCGTTGCTGTGGCTGCTCTTGCGCCAGAGGGCGGCGCCGGGGAAGTGCTCAGCCACCTCGACGCAGTCGCCTCCGGAACCGTTGCTGTAGCTGCTCTTGCGCCAGACTGCGACGCTCAAGTCAATCTCGTGGCTTGCCATTTCGGTAATCCTCAGCCGCATCCTCGATCATGGCGAGGGACGCCTCAGGCGGCAGTGCGGCGGCCCTGAGCAGATCGTACGACTTGCGGTAGTCCTTCACGAGCCGTGGGTAGTCGATGAGTTGGCCGCTGTGAAGGCCTTCCGTGTACACCACGGGAGGGGCGTCTGGGAAGGTCATGACCTTGGTCATGCCCATCATGAAGGGGTGGGCCGCTGTCGTTTCCGGAAGGATCTGCAAAACACCCTGGGCGGACCGGACCACCGTCAGGATGCGCTCCAGCTGGTCCGCCATCTGCCCCGGCGGAAGAATCGACTTGCGGATCATCGACTCGTGCAGGATGGCCCAGAAAGCCGGAGGCGCCTCCAGCTCCCACAGTTCCGCACGCTCCATGCGTGCGGTGACCTGCTTTTCTACGGTGTCCGGCCGCAGCCAGGGCAATGAGGTCCGTACGACGTTCTCCGCGTATGCCCGCGTCTGCAGCAACCCAGGAACCAGCATCGGAGCCCACTCCTCAATGGACTCCGCATACCGCTCCATCTCCGCGACATCCGCGAAGTACTCGGCGTGACCGCCCTGGCGGGCCTTGCGCGCATCTTCACAACGGCGTTGGAAAAAGCCGTCGGTCTGGAGCTTGTCGTCGACGTGCTGAGCCAGATCGAGTGGCATGCGCCGCTCGCCGCGCTCGATCTGGCTGAGGAAGGAGACGCCCCGATAGCTGCCCTCGGCCAGCCTTTCGAGGGTGAGGCCCGCGGCTTCCCTCTTGAAGCGCAGCTCCGCGCCATAGAAGGCCGGAACGCTCGCCGACGCGTCGGGATCTTTACGAGGAGGCACAACTCACCACCGCCATTTGCCAGTTGCCCTGCGCAACCCAAACCTCTGTCACGTTACGCCGCCCCACGTCACTGTGTGACCGAACCATCACAGTGCGCACGGAAGGCGTACCCCATGCAAGACCTGGACCCCGTCCCGACCTTCGAACTCGACCTCCTCGCCGTCCCCAAAGCCGTCCCCGAACTCCGCCGCACCCTGAGCGGGCACCCGTACGGCGCGCCCCACCCCGACGTACAACTCTGCGTCAGCGAACTCCTCAGCAACGTGATCCGCCACCTCGGCGAGGGAACCCCCGTCACCGTCCGCCTCACCCGCGCCCCCGGCCGGATCCGCGTGGCCGTCACCGATCCCGACCCGCGCGTCTGGCCCGTGCTCCGCACGGCGGGCGGCGACGACGAGACGGGGCGCGGCCTGGCCCTGCTCGACGCGGTCTCGCTGCGCTGGGGCGTGGAGCAGGGGCCCGACAGCAAGACCGTCTGGTGCGAGCTGGGGGAGGGGTAGGTGCTGCGCAGATTGCTCGCCCGGCTCCTGCCCGGCACGGGCACACGTCGCGCCCACGTCGCGGAGGAGGAGGCGCCGCCACCGTGCCGACCGCGCCCAGGCCCCCGCGCCCGAGCCCGCCTCCCGCGCAGCCCATACGCCCGTGAGGTCGCCGAGGACCACCCCATCGACGTCAGCGGAGTGCCGCTCACCCGCCCCTACTACCGCGCCGCCGAACGCCGCCTACTCCAGGCCGAACGGCGACTGGCACTCGCCCTCGCCCTGGAGGGCGTCGACTACGGCCCGGCCGTCATTCACGGCGTGGCGCTGCCCGCCTGAGGCGGCGAGGTCCGGGAGCGGGCCGGTGGTTGCGGCAATTCGTCGAGGAGGCGGTCGAGTGCTCCCCGCTCCGTAGGAGTGTTGATCACGGCGCGGGCCCGGTCCACCCAGTCCTGCGGTACAGGATGTCCCGTCAGTTCCCACTGGCGCAGCACGGCCGACAAGTAGCGTTCGGCGAAGCCGTCCTCTGGCGAGAGGGATCTCAGCGACGCCCGCAGGGCATCCCGGTGTACGGACGAGAAGTCTCCGGCCTTGCTCCACAATTCGAGCAACAACCGGGCTGCAGAGACCGACTCTCCGTCGGGGAGGACGACATGGTTGGTGAGCGCTATGCCGATCCCGAGCTCGTCCAGGACCTGGGCCACCTGCAGCAGGGCGTCGGCATCTTGGTCGCACCGCAGGTAGGCGTGCCACAACACGTCGTCCGAGCTGGTGTGCACCCAGCCGCTGTACGGCGGCCCCAAGACTCCGTCGTAGGTCCAGAACGGGTCTACGGTCGGGAAGGCCTGCTCCAGTCCGGGGGCCGATTCACCAGCCAGTCCGACCTTGATGCTGCGCCGCTCGCCGTCCCACGCCCGCTCCAACCGCAGCCGGTTCGCCAGTGCCGACCACTGCTCCGGGCCCAGCTGTGATTCGAGCAGGAGCATGCTTCTGCGCCACCCGGTCACCGGGTCCCGCTCGTTGGGGAACAAGTCACGCCCCGTCACCTCTTCCGCCACGACGAGAACAAGGAAGAGCAGGTTGGCGTGGTAGCAGGCATGCGCCGCAGGGGCGGAACGTGTGCTTGGCCGGTAGGAGGCGTACGAGGAGTTGTGCCGCTGGTCCAGGGAATCGTGGAACAGCGGCAACAGGAGTCGGTTCAGGTCGTCCCGGTCCTGTGGTGGCAGCGATCGCAGTGCCTCTGTCAGGAATGCCGTGACCGGCCCGCTCCCCGCGCAGGCGGCGAAGGACAGCAGCGCGTACAGGAACGAGTCGTCGGTGCGGGAGCGCCGGGGCCGCTGAGCTCCTGCGCGCTCGCCCGCCAGCAGGTCCTGGAGCTCGTGCGTGATGAGCCGCGCGATCAGGAACTCGCCGAAGGTCGCGTGCAGGAACTCGTACGACCGCAACCGCATGTCGTCGCGGAACGCCTCCGCGCGGTGGATGAAGAAGAACTGCCCGATGGTTGTCTGCGCCTCGGTCAGCACCGCCCGCAGTTCCGTCGGCGATGCTGCCTGATGTGGCAGCAACGCCCCTAGATCCGCATCCAGTTCGTCCTCGGTGACCCATTGCCGACCCCGGTTGAACATCCCGAAGGCGGCGACCGAGAGCCGCAGCAGTTCGTGTTCCGCCGACTGGGCCACCTCTGTGTCGGTCAGCCGTGCCTCGTGTTTGAGGACTTCTCTGCGCGCGAACCGGGCGAGCAGCCGCTCGTACAGCTCGTAGCTCGCGAGCGTGCCCGCCTCACGCTGAAAGGCGTTGTCCTCGGCGTCGTACAGCGCCAGCATCAGGAGCAGGAGCGGCTGGCTCGCGAGGTCGGTCTTGGCGAGTGCCTGTTCGGCGGTGAGCGGACGCAGGCCGTGACGGTCGAAGTAGGCGGTGTTCTTGCCGTTCCACACCGCCAGCCACTGTTCGGTCTGCGCGGTGTTGAAGGGTTCGAGCCGGATCGCGATCCCACCCGGTGTCAGCCGGGCACGGTCGGCGACGACCGTGCGGCTCGTGACGACAATGGCGAGTGGCCGACCGAGCGCGGCCTCGCGCCGCTGGAAGTCCGCCACGCGTTCCAGGTAGTCGGACTGATGCAGCCCTGTTGCTTGAAGCAGCTCGTCGAACCCGTCGAGGAGTACGACGGGCAGGGCGCCGTCGGCCGCGCGGACGACATCCGCCCAGCCCATGGCCCGCTCGCCGGTGGCCTGCCGCATCGCCGCCTCGATCTGCTCCTGTACCCCTGTGTCGGCGGGCACGTCCCGCAGGGGGACCCTCACCACCAGGAAGTCGTCGGCGGGCAGCTGGGCCGCGAGCACCTTGGTCAAGAGCGACTTTCCCGATCCCGGAAGGCCAAGGAGCAGTATCGGCGTCCCGACCGCCGTGGGTGCGGTCAGCAAACCCTCCAGAAACGCGTCCAGGCCATGGCGCGCCTCTTGCTCCCGCCACCACCACTCACTGGTGAGCGGGTCCGTTGCCGCGAACCCCGCCACTCGGAAGTCCGGGCTTATGTACGCCTCTCGCAGGCTCGGGATCGACATCCCAGCGGCGACGCCCTCCGCCCCCAGGACCGGGGCATCGAAGGGCATGGCCCCGGCGCGCCGCAGGGCGGCCAGACGACCGGCCGGAAGATCCCCGTCCGCAAGCCGCGCGACCATGTCCTCCAGGCGACGCACCGTGAGCCGGGTGGCCCGGTGCTCCACGCGGTCGGCCCAGATCCCCACATCCGGGAAGTCCGTGGCCAATTGACGGAACAGCTCTTCGTAACGGGTCAGCGCGGCGGGTGGGATGCGTCTGTGCAGGGCTTCGCAGACTTCCTCGCGCGTCTCGGCCGCCATCTCGTCCCAGAGGGCCAGGCCGGACACGTACGCCTCCATGTGCCTGGACATGGAGGCGTAGAAGCCGGACAGCGCGGCCAGGGTCGCCTCGTACGGCTCGTGCGGGGACGGCAACGGTAGCTGCGAACGCAGGAGGTGATCGGCGACGGCGGTGAGGCGGCGGGACTCGGGGGCATCGCCGGTGGCGAGTCGCACGGAATCGGTCCGGGTCTCGGCGAGGTCCCGCTCGTCGAAGGGCAGACGCGCAGCGGCGACGGCGTCACCGTAGGCGGCCACCACGATCACCGCGTGGGCTGCGGCCAGGCGCTCGGTGCGCTCGAACCGGCCCAGGCCATGTATCCGCTCGGCAGCCCCCGAAACCAACGAGCTGCTGAGCCGGGCCAGTTGAGCATCGGCCCCGACCAGTGACAGGAGCAGCTCGGGCGCGGCGCCGACGGCGGTGGTCAAGGCTCCGCCCACGACGCGGTCCAGTGCCTCAACGGCTGGTCCGCTTCCGCCGAGCAGTCGCACGGCATCCGTGTAACGCAGCGGCCCTGGCATCCACCACACCCCCTCGGGGGCCACATGCCCGCGAAGCCCGGTACGGAACCGTGGCTCTGTTGCCTCGGCCGTGGCTTGGAGCTGCCCCTCCCAAGGCCCTCTCCGTCGTACGGCATCCTGACCCCATGAAGACCATCGGCCTCATCGGCGGCATGAGTTGGGAGTCCAGCGCCGAGTACTACCGGCTGCTCAACGAACTCGTACGCGAGCGGCTCGGCGGGCTGCACTCCGCCCGCTGTGTGCTGTACTCCGTCGACTTCGCCGAGATCGAGCGGCTGCAGGTCGCGGGGGAGTGGGAGCGGGCGGGGGACGTACTCGCCGCTGCCGCCAGGGGAGTCGAGGCCGCGGGCGCCGATCTCGTGCTCATCTGTACGAACACCATGCACAAGGTGGCCGGACAGGTCGAGGCGGCGCTCTCCGTGCCGCTGCTGCACCTCGCGGACGCCACCGCCGAGGCGGTCCTGCGCGCGGACGTGCGGCGCGTGGGGCTGCTCGGCACCGCGTTCACCATGGAGCAGGACTTCTACCGCCAACGGCTCACCGGGCACGGCCTGGAGGCGCTCGTGCCGGACGAGGCCGGGCGTGCCCTCGTCCACCGCGTGATCTACGAGGAACTGTGCCTCGGCGTCGTACGCGAGGAGTCCCGTGCCGCCTACCAGGCGGTCATCGCGGACCTCGTGCGCGAGGGCGCCGAAGGCGTCATCCTCGGCTGCACCGAGATCGAGCTGCTCATCGGGGCCGAGCACAGCCCCGTGCCGGTCTTCCCGACGACCCGCCTGCACGCGGAAGCGGCAGTGGACGCCGCCCTCAGCATGTGAAGCAGGTGAGGGCGGCGTCCACCGATGGAGTCACTCCCGGGACCCGGGGCACCCCCGGACCGGATCACTCCCGCGTCATTCCTCCAGCGTCAGCCCCTTGCGCAGCCTGACGAGCGTCCGTGAGAGCAGGCGCGAGACGTGCATCTGCGAGATGCCGAGCTCGTCCCCGATCTCCGACTGCGTCATGTTGGCGACGAAGCGCAGCGCGAGGATCTTCCGGTCGCGCTGCGGCAGTTCGGCGATCAGCGGCTTCAACGACTCGACGTACTCGATGCCTTCGAGTCCGTGGTCCTCGTAGCCGATGCGGTCCGCGAGCGCGCCCTCGGAGTCGTCCTCCTCGGGCTGGGCGTCCAGCGAGCTCGCCGTGTAGGCGTTGGAGGCGGCCATCCCCTCGACGACCTCGTCGTTGGAGATGCCCAGGCGCTCGGCGAGCTCGCCCACCGTGGGGGCGCGATCGAACTGCTGGGCGAGTTCGTCGCCCGCCTTGGCGAGGTCCAGTCGGAGTTCCTGCAGACGGCGCGGTACCCGCACCGACCAGCTGGTGTCGCGGAAGAAGCGCTTGATCTCGCCGACGATCGTCGGCATCGCGAAGGTGGGGAATTCCACGCCGCGGCTGAGTTCGAAGCGGTCGATCGCCTTGATCAGGCCGATCGTGCCGACCTGGATGATGTCTTCCATCGGTTCGCTGCGGGAGCGGAACCGGGACGCCGCGAACTTCACCAGGGCGAGGTTGAGCTCGACCAGGGTGTTGCGGACGTACGCGTATTCGTGCGTGCCTTCCTCGAGCGACTCGAGGCGCCCGAAGAGGGTCTTGGACAGGGCCCGCGCATCCAGCGGCCCCACCTCGTCGTACGGCGGGATCTCGGGGAGCTCGGGAAGGCTGTGGAGCCCTTCGGGGGCGTCCTGAGCCGGCTGCGGCTCGTGGGCAGGACCCGGGATCTCGATTGCGGAGCGGTTCGGCGGGGGTGTCGACGTCGCTTGGTCAGTACGCGATTCGTCGAGCCGGGGTGACATGGTGTCCTCCATCGTTCTCGGCATATGGCTGCCGATGCCAATACGTGCACTGCGGTGTGCGGCGCCTCCAAAGCCGTCCGTGTCGATTGCTGTCCCTTCTACCCCTACCCGCTTCCGTGCGTGAGTCGCAAGTGCGTTCTGCGGTGAAATGTCCGAATTCGGGGGGATGTTCGGGTACCCCGGGCCGTACGGAAGGCGTAATGTTCAGGGGCGTCATCAACAGCCACGACGGTCGGAAGAGAGTGACGGCATGGACCGCGGGACGGTCGGCAGCGCACACAGGGGCCGCCTTCTGGTCGAGGTGCGAAAAGAGGGCACGAGTGCCGTCGTGACCCCGGCGGGTGAGTTGGATCACCACACCGCCGATTTGTTGCGTGAGCCACTCGAGAACTGCCTCTCGGAGGGCTTCGCACGGCTCGTCATCGACTGCTCACGTCTTGAGTTCTGTGATTCCACGGGGCTCAACGTGCTGCTCGGGGCCCGGCTCAAGGCCGAGGCCGCGGGTGGCGGAGTCCATCTGGCCGGGATGCTGCCGGTGGTGGCCCGGGTCTTCGAGATCACCGGCGCGGAGGCCGTCTTCACCGTCCACCGGACGCTCGACGCGGCTTTGGCCGACTGAGCCCGTGCCGGTCACGCGCGAAAGTTACGCGTCAGTTGTCTCTGCGTGATCATGGCGTTACCAGCGTCACACGGACCGTGCCGAACAAGTGGGTGTTCTCACGGTTCGGCCGGGCAGGAGAGACCTGGATCCGCCGACAGCGGTTCTCAAGTCAACAGTCAGAACGGCAAGCAGCCGATGTCCCCTACTCGCCCAGAGTTCTCTACTTGTCCAGAGTCCTCAGTCCTCTTGTCGGTGAGGTGAAGCGCTGATGAGCACCACCCGGCCTTACTCGCCGGGCGATCGCGGCCCGGAGTCCGAGGCCGCCGTCGCGGACGCTCCCGCGGACCGGGTCTCCGGGGTGCCCGCGGCTCGACAGGTCCGCAGGCTGAGCCTGAACGGCGCGAGCGGCATCGTCCCGCTCGCCCGGGACTACACGCGCCAGGCGCTCCACGCGTGGGGCTGGCTGCCTGCGGACGGGGCCGACCGGCGGGCCGCCGCCGAGGACGTGCTCCTGGTCGTGTCCGAGCTCGTCACGAACGCCTGCCTGCACGCCGAGGGACCCGACGAGCTCTGGCTCTCCTGCGACGGCAAGGTCCTGCGCATCGAGGTCTCCGACCGCGGCGCGGGGCAGCCCGCGCCGCGCACGCCGCACCGCGCGGGGCGGCCCGGCGGGCACGGCATGTTCATCGTCCAGCGACTCTGCCTGGACTGGGGTGTCGTCAGGACCCCAGGGGTCACGGGCAAGACGGTCTGGGCGGAGCTGGGCGCGCCCGCCTAGCGCCTGCCGGGCGCCCGCCTGGTGCCCGTCCAGCATCTGTTTGGCGCCTGCCCGGTGCCCGTCCAGCGCCTGCCCGGCGCTCGCCCAGGGCCACGGCTGTTACCCACGGTTCGCACACGCGCCGGATCACTACGGATCCGGCGCGTCCTTTGTCTTCCCTCGACAAGGTCCCGGGCGTACCTTGAGCGCCCAATCTGATGTGCCGTCAGTAACACGAGCAACTCCGCACCGCGGCACGCCACGACCGGCATGAGGGGACAAACGAGGTGTCGCACACGAAAAAATCGGCCGCGCTCGCGCTCGCCACCGTCCTGGCCGGCGGCTCAGCGGTGCTGCTGGCCGCCCCCGCCGCGCAGGCCACCGTCCAGGACGTCAACTACCAGTGCAAGACGCCCATCGGGAACAAGGGCGCCGTCTCGCCGATCGACATCAAGAGCGTCAAGAGCGGCAGCGGCTACAAGCTCACGATGTCCTTCCAGAAGGGCGTCTCCTCCAGCCCGGTGGAGCTCGGCAAGGGCGCGATGAAGCCAAGCGCGTTGATCAAGCTGGGCGGGGCGGAGAGCGGCACGGTGCCGGTCTCCGGCGCCACGAACGCCGAGGCGATCCCCGCAAACACCCCCATCAAGATCAGTGACTTGTCGGGCACGTACACGCCCAAGAAGAGCGGCAAGGTCACCTTCACGGCCGGCGTCCTCACCATCAAGGCGCTCGGCACGACCACCACCTGTACGCCGTCCAACAACCCCAAGCCCTCCCTCGAACTGGACGTCAAGGGCTCGGGCGGCGGCTCCGACACGGGATCCGGCGGTACGTCGGGCGGCTCGACCGGCGGCGACAGCGCCTCCGGCGGCTCCGGCAGCGCACCCTCCGGCGGCGAAGAGCTCCCGCAGACCGGCCCCGCGGACTCCGCGATAGCGCTCGGCACCCTCGGCGGCACCGTGCTGCTCGCGGGCGTGGCCGGCGCGCTCTGGCTGACCCGCAGGAACCAGGCGGCGCGCTCGCGGTAGCGCGACCCGAGAGACCGGCCCACCGAACGAGGCCCCCAGGAGCCGCCGATGCCGCCGAAGCCGCCGAAGCTGTCCTCCGCGCGCGCAGCGCTGTGCGCGGCCGTCCTGCTGGCCGTCGCCGCGACCCCCGCGCACGCGGACGGCGGCGGCTCCGCCCCGTGGTCCGCGGCGCCGTCCGCGGGCGGTGGCACGCGCCCGGCGAAGGACGGGCGGCCCTACTTCTACGCGGAGGGCACCCCGGGCACGGTGCTCCAGGACACCCTGTCCGTCACCAACCCGGGTGCGAAGCCCCGCACGGTCACGCTGCGGGGCGCGGACGCGGACAACACGGGCTCCGGAGCGTTCTCCCTCACCCCGGCCAAGGGGAAGCCGAAGGACACCGGGGCCTGGATCACCTTCGCGAAGCGCCAGGTCGAGGTGCCGCCGCGCACCCGAGCCGAGGTGCCGTTCACCATGACGGTCCCCGAGGACGCGCTGCCCGGCGACCACCCCGGGGCGATCGTCGCGAGCGGCGGCGGCCACACGGTGGGCGTGCGCGTGCACCTGAGGGTCGGCGGGCCGACGCTCTCGGCGCTCACCGTGGAGCGCGTGAAGATCGACGGTGGCCGCAAGCGCATCGCGTACGACCTGGTTAACCGCGGCAACACCGTGCTGACCCCCGAGCTGGCGGTCCACGCGGAGGGGGTCTTCGGCACGCTCGTCGACCGCCCCGCGCGCAGGCTGCCGGTCGAGCTGCTGCCGGGGCGCCGCGTCTCGCTGACCGAGCCGTGGCCGGACGCCCCCGCGCTCGACGCGGTCGACGTGAAGCTCACGGCCACGGCGTCGGGCGGCGCCCACGACACCGCCACGGCATCGGGCCGCTTCGTGCCGTGGGGCGCGGTGACGGGCGGCGTCCTGCTGCTCGCCGTCGCGGGCGGCGCGACGTATCTCGTACGCAGACGGAGACGCGGCCCCGAGGTGCCCGAACCGGAGGGCGAACGGGAGAGCGGCGCAAGGGAGTTGGCCCGAGCGGGGACGGGAGAGGCACTGTGAAGGGGAAGAGCGGGAGCCGGTCGAGGGCCGGTTCCGTACCGTCGGCCGTCGTGGCCGTCCTGGCCGCCTTGGCCGTGATCGGCTTCGCGCTGCTGCCGCAGGGGTCGGCGGCCGCGGCCGACAAGCCCACCGTCACCCTCTCCAAGTCCCAGGCGGGCAAGGGCGGTTCGGTCACCGTCAAAGGTGAGGGCTGGCGCTCCGATGCGCTGCTCATGATGCTCGTCTGCGGCCAGTCCACGCCCGGCAGGGGCGTCATCGGCGGCACCAACTCCTGCGCCAACTCCGAGGGCCTCGCCGTCACCACGGACAAGGACGGCGCCTTCAGCAAGAAGCTCCCCGTGGCCGAACCGCCCAAGCCCTGCCCCTGCGTCGTCCACGTCGCCACGGTGACGGGTGAGAAGGCGCAGGTCGACACCGCGCTGAAGGTCGCGGGCCACCCGGCGAAGGCGCTGCCCGCGCCGGGCGCCGACGGCAAGCTCTCCGTTCTCACCGACACCCGCCTGGAGGGCTCCAGCGGGATCCTGACCTGGTTCGGCGCCCCGGCTCAGCGCAAGCTGGTCTTCACGGTCGGCAACGTCGGCTCGGCGCCCGTCAAGGACCCGGTCTTCCAAGTCGGCACCTCCCACGGCGTGTTCGCCCCGCAGTGGGAGGAACAGCAGTGGCGCGGCACGATCGCGCCCGGCAAGAAGGCGCAGATCAAGCTGCCGGTGGAGCTCTCGGCGGGCGCGCACGGCGACTACCTCGTCTCGCTGAAGTTCGGCGGGAAGGTCCTGGCCGAGCAGCCGTGGGGCGTGGGGCGTCCCTGGGGCGTGACCCTCTTCTGGATCCTGCTCTGCGTCGTCGTGCCCGCGGCCGTCTTCCGCATCGGCATGGCGGTCGTCGACCGCCTGCGCCCCCACCGCCGCCGGGTCTCCCGCGGCGGACGGCACCGCGGCGGCCGCATCGCCGAACTCGCCGAGCGGCTGCCGAAGTTGCGGCTGCCGCAGGGTGCCGTCGAGGCCGACGAGAGGGCCAGGGCGTCGCGTACACCGCGTACACCGCGTACGAAATCTTCGGGGGACTCCGGCACGGGCGACGGCTCCGGCACGACGGAGCCGACGGCCACGACCGCCCTGCCGTGGTTCACCCCCGACACAGACCCCGGCGCACCCGCAGGCCGGCTCTCCGCACCGTCCGACAACAGTCCGACGAAGGGAAACACGTGATCACGCATCGACGGAGAGCGGGCGCGGCCTCGGTCGCGCTCCTGCTCGGCGGAGCGGGAACCCTGTTCACGGCGGGCCCCGCACAGGCCGCCGAAGTGTCGTACAAGACGGAGTGCATCCCCCCGTCGATCTCCGGCCTGCCGCCCGTGCAGGGCACCACGGAGGTGGAGATCACGGCGCCGGCCACGGCGAAGGTGGGCGACGAGGTCGACGTCGTGTGGAAGACGACCCGAGCCGCGTCCAAGAACCCGGACGTCCTCGACCTGGACGAGAACACGGTGCGGCCGACCGGCACCATCAAGCTGGGCGGCGGCCAGACCGGCGACCTGAAGGTGGAGGGGGAGCGCAAGAACCCGCCCATCAAGAAGAACAGCCCCATGATCCTGTCCGACATGAAGGGCAAGCTGAAGCTGACCGCCGCGGGCGAGGTGACGCTGACTCCGGACGCGTACGACATCAACGTCAGCAAGCCGATCTCGACCGACACCAAGTGCGCGCCCAAGGAGCAGGTGAAGGCGGGCGCGACCATCAAGGTGACGGAGGGCGGCGGCAGTTCGGGCGGCACGGGTGGTACGTCGGGTGGCTCGACCGGCGGTGACACGGGCGGCACCGGTGGCACGGGTGGCACCGGTGGTACGGGCGGTACGGCGGGCGGGTCCTCCGGCGGTGACACCGGCGGGACCTCGGGCGGCACATCCGGCGGCGGCGACGGGCAGACCGACTTCCCCGGCAAGGAAGTCATGACCCCCTACCAGTGCAAGACGCCGATCGGCGACAAGGAAGCGACCTCGCCGGTCCAGATCAACGCCAAGAAGGACGGCGGCAGTTACGGCCTGACCGTGCAGTTCAAGAAGTCCGTGATGGACAGCCCGGCCGACATCCCGGCGGACTCCGTGAAGCCGTCGATGGAGGTGAAGCTGGGCGGCTCGGACAAGGGCACGGTGCATGTCGAGGGCCCGACCAACAAGGAGCCGATCAAGTCCGGCGACCCGATGACGATCCCTGACCTGACCGGCACGTACAAGCCGGGGGCGGACGGGAAGTCGACGTTGTCGCCCGGCGTCCTGACGGTCAAGGCCCTCGGTACGACGACGACTTGTACGCCGACCAAGGCCGAGGTCTCGCTGGAACTGGACACCTCCGCCCAGCCCGGCGGGGCGTCCGGTTCCGGTGGCGGTTCGGCGGGCGGCTCCACCACGGGCGGCGGTGCTGCCACGGGTGGCGGCTCGGCCTCCGGCGGCGGCCTCGCGGATACCGGTGCGGAGGACAACGGGGCGTTGAGGGCGCTTGGGCTCGTGGCGGGGACCGTGATCCTTCTGGGCGGCGCGGTCTTCACGTTCTTGCCGAGCCGACGAAAGGGCCTGCGCTAGGCGCCCCACCAGGGGCGCGGGGAACTGCGCGAGCAACCACAAAAGACCCGCACCCGCCGCCGAACCGCCGGAGGCAGACGCGTCTGCGGCCCGTCGGTGGCTGAGCGCGCAGTTCCCCGCGCCCCTTCAGGGCGCTAAGCGTGGCCCCGAAGCCAGCGAAGTACCGACTGCGCCATGCCGGGGGCCTTGAGGAGCGGGGCCCCGTGGGCCGAACCCCGCACCGTCCGTACCGTCACGTCCCCAAGACCCGCCCGGCCCTGCGCAGCAGCAAGCTCCGCCGAGTGGACCGGCGGTACGAAGTCCCCCGCCGAGTGGATGAGCAGGAGGGGCGCGTCATCCGCGCCCGAGGCGTGGGACGTGACCGCCAGGTCGCCCCACCGCTCCCAGCAGCGCAACGCCCCGCGGTCGGGGGAACACCCCGCGAGCCGTTGCGCGGCCCGCCGCAGCGCCCGCCGCTCGGCGGAGGCACCGGGCGCGGCTCCGTCCGTCCACGCGCGGTAGGGCACGGCCACGGGGGACAGTGCGACAACCCCCCGTACCCGCGAGCGCCCCTTCCCGTACGCCCCCGCCTGGAGGGCCAGATGGCCGCCCGCCGATGAGCCGAGCACCAGCGGCCGTTCGCCGCCCTCGCGCCGCTTCACCCACCGCAGCGCCGCCCGCACGTCGTCACGCTGCGCGGGCCAGACCGCGTCCGAGGTGAGCCGGTAGTCGGTGTCGTACACGGTGAAGCCGCGGGCCGCGAACCACCGGGCCCAGCCGCTCCAGTCGGTGTCCTTGGACCAGTAGCCGCCGTGCAGGATCACCAGGGCGGGGCCCCCGTCGCCGTACACGGTGATGTTCTGGCGGGCATGGTCCCCGTACGAGAAGAGCCGCCCGGAGGTCGGTTCGGGGGCTGCCTCGGCGGCGGCACTGGACGACAGCAGTGCCCCGCAGAGGGCCAGGGTGAGCAGCGTACGGCGCATGGCCAGATGCTCCACCGGCGGACGTCCGCACACCGGCAGAAACGCCAAGGGCCACCGCACCGGGTGGTGCGGCGGCCCTCAGTTCGGGTCAATCGGTGACGGCTCGGGACGTCAGTGGACGTCGCCCATGAGCTCCTTGACGCGCTTGCGGTACATGTACACCGCGATACCGGCGAACACCGCGAGCGCGGCCTCCGCGGCCACGACGCCCGTCTTGTTCAGGTCGACGCCGTACGTGGAGAGCAGACCGGCGACCGCGTCACCCGCCGTCACGGCGAGGAACCAGACACCCATCATCTGGGAGCCGTACTTGGCCGGGGCCATCTTCGTCGTGACCGACAGGCCGACCGGGGAGATGCAGAGCTCACCGACGGTCTGGCAGAAGTAGATCAGGACGAGCCACCAGGGGCTGACCTTGCCGTCGCCGGCCGACGTCAGCGGCAGCAGGAAGACGAAGAAGGAGATGCCGGTCAGGACCAGACCGATGCCGAACTTGACGACGGTGTTCGGCTCGCTGCCCTTGCGGTTGAGGTACAGCCACAGCCAGGCGGCGATCGGGGCCAGCGCCATGACGAGGACCGGGTTGATCGACTGGAACCAGGAGACCGGGAACTCCCAGCCGAAGACGCTGGTGTCGGCGTGGTCCTTGGCGAAGAGCGCCACGGTCGACGCGCCCTGGTCGTAGATCATCCAGAAGACGGCGGCGGCGATGAAGAACCAGATGTACCCGGACATCTTGGACTGCTCGGTGGGCGTGAGCTCCTTGTCGCGCTTGATGCGGCCGAGCACGACGATCGGGACGATCAGACCGATGAGCAGCAGCGGGACGGTCGCCCAGGTCAGCGTGTACTGACCGGTGCCCACGACGATCGCGTAGAAGACCACCGCGATGAGCAGCCAGATCATGGCCTTCTTGAGCGTGGAGGCACGCTCGGCGGCGCTCAGCGGCTTCGGCACGATGTCGGACTTCTCCGACAGGTGGCGGCTGCCCAGCAGGAACTGGATCAGACCGAACGCCATACCGAGGGCGGCGAGCGCGAAGCCGAGGTGCCAGTTGACGCTCTCGCCGATCGTGCCGATGGTCAGGGGCGCGAAGAAGGCGCCGAGGTTCACGCCGATGTAGAAGACGGTGAAACCGCCGTCACGGCGCGGGTCGGTCGGGCCGTCGTAGAGGTGGCCGACCATCGTGGAGATGTTGGCCTTCAGAAGGCCGGACCCGAGGGCGACGAAGAGCAGACCGAGGTAGAAGGTCGCGTCGGCGGGCAGGGCCAGGATGAGGTGGCCGAGCACGATGACGGAGGCCGCGATGGCCGTCGTCTTGCGCGGGCCCCAGACGCGGTCGCCGAACCAGCCGCCGGGCAGGCAGAGCAGGTACACCGTCGACATGTAGACGGAGTAGATGGCGACTGCGGTGCCCGCGTCGAGGTTCAGCCCGCCGGGGGCGACCAGGTAGAGCGGGAGGAGGGCGCGCATGCCGTAGTAGGAGAAACGCTCCCACATCTCGGTCATGAACAGAGTGGCCAGTCCGCGGGGGTGGCCGAAGAAGGTCTTCTCGGAGCCAGGGGTACTGGCGGAGTCCTTCGTCAGGCTGGACGCCATGGGTCGATCCTCGTGGGTTCGGGACGCGCGACAGGAGCGTGAGCGCGCCCGGTGGGGGGCGGTCGGCACCGTTGTCGTACGTCCAACCCCACGCCCAGGGGAGGTTCACCGCCGCAATAAGGAGGTGAAGGACGGCGACTCCGGGATCCACACCCTGGGCGCATCCTCGCGCGCAGGGCCCGACCACAGGTCATTCCTTTCAAGGCTGGCCGAAGCCGGCCCGCACATAAAAGAGACCTAAGGCGCGCACAGCGGGCCATAGGTCCTTGAGTAGTGCATCAGGCGTTGGGTCACCATACGACACGTCAGGGATGCATATGGAAGGACTTGAGAGATGGATCACAGGTGTCGCTGCAACCAACAGCACACAATCAAAGGTGTTTCTCAGAATCGCTTCCCATAGCCGCAGGCCCTGACCTCCACTGTGCGATCACCGCACGACCGTTGTCCACTGCGGACTACCATCACCTCATGACCCGTGTACTGCTCGCCGAGGACGACGCGTCCATCTCGGAGCCGCTGGCCCGCGCCCTGCGCAGGGAGGGTTACGAGGTCGAGGTGCGTGAGGACGGCCCCACCGCTCTCGACGCCGGACTGCAGGGCAGCGTCGACCTGGTCGTGCTCGACCTGGGGCTGCCCGGCATGGACGGCCTGGAGGTGGCCCGACGCCTGCGGGCCGACGGGCTCACCGTGCCGATCCTCATCCTGACCGCGCGTGCCGACGAGGTGGACACCGTCGTCGGCCTGGACGCGGGCGCCGACGACTACGTGACCAAGCCCTTCCGCCTGGCCGAACTGCTCGCCAGGGTCCGGGCCCTGCTGCGCCGCGGGGCCACGGAGCCGAAGGAGGCGCCGGCCACGCACGGCGTCCGGATCGA
The DNA here is from genome assembly GCF_040647455.1 of Streptomyces sp. NPDC041068. Lineage (NCBI taxonomy): Bacteria > Bacillati > Actinomycetota > Actinomycetes > Kitasatosporales > Streptomycetaceae > Streptomyces > Streptomyces sp. NPDC041068. Next base: position 50,844 of record NZ_JBEZCG010000022.1, on the reverse strand, counting down.
CGTCGAGTCGCACCGCGCCTGGATGGGCGACGAGGAACTGCAGCTCACCGCCAAGGAGTTCGACCTCCTCAGGGTCCTGGTGCGCGACGCGGGCCGCGTCGTCACCCGGGACCAGCTGATGCGGGAGGTCTGGGACACGACGTGGTGGTCCTCGACCAAGACCCTCGACATGCACATCTCCTGGCTCCGCAAGAAGCTCGGCGACGACGCGGCGAATCCGCGGTACATCGCGACGGTGCGGGGCGTGGGGTTCAGGTTCGAGAAGAGCTGAGCGGCGGCGCCCCGTAAGGGGGCCTGCCCCGTAGAGGGGGCGCGGGGAACTGCGCGAGCAAGCACAACGAACCCGCACCCGCCGCCGAACCGCCAGAGGCAACTCCTTCGGCGCGGGACACTGAGTAAATGCGCCGCAGACTGATCAACAGCACCCTCGCCGTAGTCCTCGTAGTCATCGCGGTCTTCGGCGTAAGCCTCGTCATCGTGGAGACGAGAACCATCAGCAGCAGCGCCCAGGAACGCGTGGATTCCGAGGCGCTGCGCCTCGCCAGCATCGTCGACAGCCGACTGATCAGCGAGGAGAAGATCAGCGGCGACATCCTGCGCGACCAGGTCGCCACCGACCGCTACGCCCGCATCGACATTCCCGGCCGCAAGGCCATCGAGATCGGCACCCGGCCCACCGGGGACGTCATCAGCGCCACCCGCCCCGGCGAGCAGGGCGAGAAGGTCACCGTCGAGGAGCCGAAGGCGGCGGTCACCCGGGAGGTCGGCCGCACCCTCCTGATCATCGCGGCCGTGGCGCTGCTCGCCATCGTCGCGGCGGTGCTCCTCGCGGTGCGCCAGGCCAACCGCCTCGCGTCGCCCCTCACCGACCTCGCCGAGACCGCGGAGCGCCTCGGCTCGGGCGACCCCCGGCCCCGCCACAAGCGGTACGGCGTCCCGGAGCTGGACCGCGTGGCCGACGTACTGGACTCCTCGGCCGAGCGCATCGGACGCATGTTGACCGCCGAGCGGCGCCTGGCGGCCGACGCCTCGCACCAGCTGCGCACGCCGCTGACCGCGCTCTCCATGCGCCTGGAGGAGATCACCGTCACCGACGAGCTGGACACGGTGAAGGAGGAGGCGACGATCGCGCTGGCCCAGGTCGAGCGCCTGACCGACGTGGTGGAGCGGCTCCTGACCAACTCCCGCGACCCGCGCACGGGATCCGCGGTCTCCTTCGACCTGGACGAGGTCATCAAGCAGCAGTTGGAGGAGTGGCGCCCGGCCTACCGCAGCGCGGGCCGCGCCGTCGTCAGCTCCGGCAAGCGGCACCTGGAGGCGGTGGGCACGCCGGGCGCGGTGGCTCAGGTCCTCGCTGCGCTGATCGAGAATTCCCTGATGCACGGTGGCGGCACGGTCGCGCTGCGCACCCGCGTCGTCGGCAACCAGGCGGTCATCGAGGTCACGGACGAGGGTCCGGGCGTCCCGCCCGACCTCGGCGCGCGGATCTTCGAGCGGACGATCAGCGGCCGCAACTCGACGGGAATCGGCCTCGCGGTGGCCCGTGATCTGGCCGAGGCGGACGGTGGCCGACTGGAAATGCTGCAGACGACGCCGCCGGTCTTCGGGCTCTTCCTGTCGCGTACGCCCCCTTCGAGGGGCGAGGGCGAGGCCGAAACCGTCAGGTGAGTGCAGGGAGGGGAACGCCGGAGGGGAACGCCGGGGGCGTCAGCCGGCCCGTCGCGCCACGGGCCGCTCCTCGGACTCCTCCAGGAACGATTCGGCATGGGCAACGGCCTCGCGGGCGGGCAGCGCCTTGAAGACCCAGGTGCGGTACGACCAGAAGCGGAAGAGCGTGGCGATGCCCATGCCGAGGAACTTGAAGAAGTTGGCCTGCAGCCTGCCGTCCCAGCCGAACCAGTACGTCGCGGCGTAGAGCACGCCGTTCTCGATCACCAGGCCGACCGCGCTGAACAGCAGGAAGAGCGTGAGCTCCTTGGTGCGGCCGCTCTTGTCGCGGTCCTTGTACGTGAAGTAGCGGAAGCCCACGTAATTGAAGACGATGGCGACGACCGTGGCGATCACGCTCGCGCGCACCACGTGCAGATCCGTGACGTGCCGCACGAGGTTGAAGACGCCGAAGTTCACCAGGGTTCCGACCGCCCCCACGGCCCCGAACTTGGCAACTTCGCGTGCGAGCCGATCCAGCCGCACCCGAAGTGCGCCCCGTTCCGTCATGGTGGTCGCCCCAGCCCCCGTCGATTCGTACCGGTCGTTTTGGTACCTGTCGTGTACGTGCCGACGGATTGGTGTTTCGGTCGTGTCGACCCAGCCATGCTAACCAGCGGCCATCATCGGCGCGCGTGGGCGCTCGGACACTGTGGCGCCGCTGTGACAGGAGGGGCCGGGAGCCATCGGTTCCGGCCGTTCCCGGGTGGCCGATACCGGCCGATACCCTGGGGGTGTGACGTTCCCGGTAGTCGGCATGGTCGGCGGCGGTCAGCTCGCCCGCATGACCCACGAGGCGGGCATCCCCCTCGGCCTGAAATTCAAGCTCCTCAGTGACACCCCTCAGGATTCCGCGGCGCAGGTCGTCAGCGATGTCGTCATCGGCGACTATCGCGACCTGGACACGCTGCGCGAGTTCGCGAGGGGCTGCGACGTGATCACTTTCGATCACGAACACGTACCCACCGAGCACCTCAGGGCCCTGGAGGCGGACGGCATTCCCGTCCGTCCGGGGCCCGACGCGTTGGTGCACGCCCAGGACAAGGGTGTGATGCGCGCGAAGCTCATGGAGATCGGTGTGCCGTGCCCGCGCCACCGGATCGTGAAGGACCCGGCCGACGTGGCCGCCTTCGCGGCCGAGGGCGATGGGTTCCCGGTCATCTTGAAGACGGTGCGTGGTGGCTATGACGGGAAGGGGGTGTGGTTCGTCCGTTCCGTCGAGGACGCCGAAGCCCCCTTCCGGGCCGGCGTCCCGGTGCTCGCCGAGGAGAAGGTCGACTTCGTACGCGAACTGGCGGCGAACGTCGTCCGCTCGCCGCACGGCCAGGCCGTCTCGTACCCCGTCGTCGAGTCCCGTCAGGTCGACGGCGTCTGCGACACGGTGATCGCTCCCGCGCCCGACCTGGCCGAGGCCCTGGCGGGCGAGGCGCAGGAGCTGGCGCTGCGCATCGCCAAGGAGCTCGGCGTGGTCGGCCACCTCGCGGTCGAGCTCTTCGAGACCCGCGACGGCCGCATCCTCGTCAACGAACTCGCGATGCGCCCGCACAACTCCGGTCACTGGACGCAGGACGGCGCGATCACCTCTCAGTTCGCGAACCACGTCCGCGCCGTGCTCGACCTGCCGCTCGGCGACCCGCGCCCGCGCGCCGAGTGGACCGTGATGGTCAACGTCCTCGGCGGCGACTACCCGGACATGTACAGCGCCTATCTGCACTGCATGGCCCGTGATCCGCAGCTCAAGATCCACATGTACGGAAAGGACGTGAAGCCCGGCCGCAAGGTCGGTCACGTCAACACCTACGGCGACGACCTGGACGACGTGCTCGAGCGCGCCCGTCACGCAGCCGGCTACCTCAGAGGAACGATCACCGAATGACTTCCCCCGTTGTTGGCATCGTCATGGGCTCCGACTCCGACTGGCCCGTCATGGAGGCCGCGGCGAAGGCCCTCGACGAGTTCGAGATCCGCTTCGAGGTCGACGTCGTCTCCGCGCACCGCATGCCGCACGAGATGATCGCGTACGGCGAGCAGGCGGCGGACCGCGGTCTCAAGGCGATCATCGCGGGCGCGGGCGGCGCGGCCCACCTGCCCGGCATGCTGGCGTCGGTGACCCCGCTCCCGGTGATCGGCGTGCCGGTCCCGCTGAAGTACCTCGACGGCATGGACAGCCTGCTCTCCATCGTGCAGATGCCGGCGGGCGTCCCGGTGGCGACGGTCTCGGTCGGCGGCGCGCGCAACGCGGGCCTCCTCGCGGCCCGCATCCTCGCGGCGCACGACACCGAACTCCAGTCCCGTATGCGGGAGTTCCAGCAGGAGCTGAACGACCAGGCGACGGAGAAGGGCAAGCGGCTGCGCGCCAAGGTCGAGGGAGCGGGTTCCGGATTCGGCTTCGGCCCGGGGAAGTGACCGGCACAGTGACGGGTATGACGCATCCCGAGACGACGCATCCCGAGAAGCCGCATCCCGAGGAGCTGGCAGAAGCGCGTTCGCTGCTCGCCGAGTTCCCGGTGGTCGACGGCCACAACGACCTGCCGTGGGCGCTGCGCGAGAAGGCCGGTTACGACATCGACCGACTCGACATCGCCGCCGATCAGACGGGCAACCTCCACACCGACATCGCCCGCCTGCGCGCGGGCGGCGTCGGCGCCCAGTTCTGGTCGGTGTACGTACGCACGGACCTGGCGGGCGACGCCGCGGTCAGCGCCACGCTCGAACAGATCGACTGCGTCGAGCAGTTGCTGACGCGCTACCCCTCGGACCTGGCCCGCGCCCTGACGGCCGCGGACATGGAGGAGGCCCGCTCCCAGGGGCGCATCGCGTCCCTGATGGGCGCCGAGGGCGGCCACTCCATCAACAACTCCCTGGCCACGCTGCGGGCGTTGCACACGCTCGGCGTCCGCTACATGACGCTCACGCACAACGACAACATCGCGTGGGCGGACTCGGCGACGGACGAGCCCGGTGTCGGCGGCCTCTCGCCGTTCGGCCACGAGGTCGTACGCGAGATGAACCGCGCCGGCATGCTCGTGGACCTCTCCCACGTGGCGGCGACGACGATGCGGGCGGCCCTGGACACGTCCGTGGCGCCGGTGATCTTCTCCCACTCGTCCTCGCGCGCGGTGTGCGACCACCCGCGCAACATCCCGGACGACGTCCTGGAGCGGCTGCCGGGCAACGGCGGCGTGGCGATGGCGACCTTCGTGCCGAAGTTCGTCCTCCAGGCGGCGGTCGACTGGACCCTGGCCGCGGACGAGAACATGCGCGCCCACGGCTTCCACCACCTGGACACGACGCCGGAGGCCATGAAGGTCCACGCGGCCTTCGAGGAGCGCAGCCCCCGCCCCGTCGCCACGGCCGCCACGGTCGCCGACCACCTCGACCACATGCGCGAGGTGGCGGGCATCGACCACATCGGCATCGGCGGCGACTTCGACGGCACGGCGTTCACCCCGTCCGGCCTGGACGACGTGGCGGGCTACCCGAACCTGATCGCGGAGCTCCTCACCCGCGGCTGGTCGAAGCCGGACCTCGCCAAGCTGACGTGGCGGAACGCGGTACGGGTGCTGGGCGCGGCGGAGGACGTCTCCCGGGACATCAGCTCCCGACGGGGCCCGTCGATCGCGACGCTGTCCCAACTGGACGGCTGAGGCAGGGCGCCCCGTAAGGGGCGCGGGGAACTGCGCGCTCAGCCACGAAGGACCCGCAGTCGCGTCTGCCTACGGCGGTCGCCGCGGGTGCGGCTTTGTTCTTGGTTGCTCGCGCAGTTCCCCGCGCCCCTGAAGGGGCCACGAGACGGTGCCCTCCCCCTGAGGCCAGGGGGAGGGCACCGTCACCGCTGAAGCGCCGCAGGCTACGGCAGGTTGCGGGCCATCACGATCCGCTGGACCTGGTTCGTGCCCTCGTAGATCTGCGTGATCTTCGCGTCGCGCATCATGCGCTCGACGGGGTAGTCACGGGTGTAGCCGTAACCGCCGAGGAGCTGGACGGCGTCCGTCGTGGCCTCCATCGCGACGTCGGAGGCGAAGCACTTCGCCGCCGCGCCCAGATAGGTCAGGTCGGCGTCACCGCGCTCGGAGGCCGCGGCGGCCTGGTAGGTCAGCGCGCGGGCGGCCGAGATCTTCATCGCCATGTCCGCGAGCATGAACTGGATGCCCTGGAAGTCGGCGATCGGCTTGCCGAACTGCTTGCGCTCCTTGACGTACCCCTTGGCGTAGTCGAGGGCGCCCTGGGCGATGCCGAGGGCCTGCGCCGCGATCGTGATGCGGGTGTGGTCCAGGGTCTTCATGGCGGTCGCGAAGCCCGTGCCCTCCTCGCCGATCATGCGGTCGGCGGGGATGCGGACGTTGTCGAGGTAGACCTCGCGGGTGGGGGAGCCCTTGATGCCGAGCTTCTTCTCCGGGGCGCCGAAGGAGACGCCCTCGTCACCCTTCTCCACGACGAAGGCGCTGATGCCCTTGGAGCGCTTCTCGGGGTCGGTCACGGCCATGACCGTGTAGTACTCCGAGACGCCCGCGTTGGTGATCCAGCGCTTGACGCCGTTGAGCACCCAGGAGTCGCCGTCGCGCACGGCCCTGGTCTTCATGCCCGCCGCGTCCGAACCGGCGTCCGGCTCGGAGAGGCAGTAGGAGAACATGCCCTCGCCCTTGGCCAGCGGCGTCATGTACTTCTTCTTCAGCTCCTCGGAGCCGGAGAGGATGACGGGCAGCGAGCCGAGCTTGTTCACGGCCGGGATCAGCGAGGAGCTGGCACAGACGCGGGCCACTTCCTCGATGACGATGACGGTCGCGAGGGCATCGGCGCCCGCGCCGCCGTAGCTCTCCGGTACGTGGACGGCGTGCAGGTCGTTGGCGACCAGCGCGTCGTGCGCCTCCTGCGGGAAGCGGGCCTCCTCGTCCACCGCGGCGGCGAACGGACCGATCTTCGCCTCGGAGAGCGAGCGGATCGCGTCGCGGAGCATGTCGTGCTCCTCGGACGGGCGGTACAGGTCGAAATCAGCCGATCCGGCCAAGGTCTCTCACGCTCCCAGGACGCTAACTACCGTTAAGTAACCCAAATTTTAGTGTCGCCTGCCGTGCGAGGGATACGTGAGCTTGGCGACAGCGGAGATCGTGCCCTTTCAGGGGCCTGCGCACGCGCGACTATGCTCGACCCGCACCGAAGCCCCCGCACCTCTGGAGCACCGCATGGCCCTCAAGATCACCGTGATCGGCACCGGCTATCTCGGCGCCACGCACGCCGCGGCCATGGCCGAGCTCGGCTTCGAGGTGCTCGGCCTGGACGTCGTGCCCGAGAAGGTCGAGATGCTCCAGCGGGGCGAGGTCCCCATGTACGAGCCCGGCCTCGAGGAACTGCTGCGCAAGCACGTCGCGGGCATCGAGGGCTCCAGCGGTCGGTTGCGCTTCACCATGGACCCGGCGGAGGTCGCGGAGTTCGGCGACATCCACTTCGTCTGCGTGAACACCCCGCAGAAGCACGGTGAGTACGCGTGCGACATGTCGTACGTGGACGCCGCGGTCGAGTCCATCGCGCCGCACCTCACCAGGCCGTGCCTGGTGGTCGGCAAGTCCACCGTCCCTGTCGGCAGCGCGGACCGCCTCGCCGCGCGGCTCCTGGAGCTCGCCCCGGCGGGCGCGGAGGCCGAACTGGCCTGGAACCCGGAGTTCCTGCGGGAGGGCTTCGCCGTGCAGGACACGCTGCACCCCGACCGGATCGTGGTCGGCGTCCGCAGCGAGAGCGCGGAGAAGCTGCTGCGCGAGGTGTACGCGACCCCGATCGAGGAGGGCTCGCCCTTCGTCGTCACGGACTTCCCGACCGCCGAGCTGGTGAAGACCTCCGCGAACTCCTTCCTGGCCACGAAGATCTCGTTCATCAACGCGATGGCCGAGGTGTGCGAGGCGGCGGGCGGCGACGTCGTGAAACTGGCGGAGGCGCTCGGGCACGACGACCGGATCGGGAAGAAGTTCCTGCGGGCCGGGATCGGCTTCGGCGGCGGCTGTCTGCCGAAGGACATCCGCGCCTTCATGGCGCGCGCGGGCGAGCTGGGTGCGGACCAGGCGCTGACCTTCCTGCGCGAGATCGACTCCATCAACATGCGCCGGCGCGGCCAGATGGTCGAGATGGCGCGGGAGGCGCTGGGCGGCGGGTCCTTCCTCGGCAAGCGGGTCGCGGTCCTCGGCGCCACGTTCAAGCCGGACTCGGACGACGTCCGTGACTCCCCGGCGCTCAACGTCGCCGGGCAGATCCACCTCCAGGGCGGCCAGGTCACGGTCTACGACCCCAAGGGCATGGTGAACGCCCGCCGTCTCTTCCCCACCCTCGGCTACGCGGACTCGGCGGTCGACGCGGTGCGCGGCGCGGATGTCGTCCTGCACCTCACGGAGTGGCGCGAGTTCCGCGAGCTGGACCCGGCGGACCTCGCCGCGGTGGCCGCGGCTCCCGTCATCCTGGACGGCCGCAACGCCCTTGACCCGGCGGCTTGGCGTGCCGCCGGCTGGACGTACCGAGCGATGGGCCGTCCGGCGGCTTAACGGTTCGCTCCACAGGGGCTGCCTCGTTCGGTGGTTCGGAGTCTGCGGGCCGGTTCTTGGCTGGTCGCGCAGTTCCCCGCGCCCCTTGAAGGGGCGCCTCCGTCGGCCTGGGGCGTGCCCCTTCAGGGGCGCGGGGAACTGCGCGAGTAACCCAATCAAACCCGCACATGCGACGGACCTGATTACCCACGGCGCTCTACTCGGTCACCCCCAGCGGCGCGCCCCCGTGCCCGATAGGCCCGCATCTTCGCCCGCGCCCCGCACACCCCCATGTCACACCACCGGCTCCGCCCCGCCGGGCTGCGGTCGTAGTACGCCCAGTGGCAGTCCGACGCCTCGCAGGCCTTGAGGCGGAGCCATGTGCCCGCGGTGATCGCCTCGGCGATGGCCGAAGCCACCCGCGCGGTCAGCGACGACGCGTCCGCGGGCGCCAGTGACGCCGCACCGGAGGCCGCGTCCACCGTCACCACCAGCGGCGCCGAGGCCAGGAGCCCGGTCAGGTCGGGGACCGCCCTGTGCGGCGGATGCCCGGCGTGCGCGAGGCACGCCGCCCGCAACGACTCCCGGAGTTCGCGCGCCGCGGCAGCCTCGCCAGGCGCGAGCCCGAACGCGCTCAGCCCTTCCTCCGTGGCCAGCGCGTCCACGCCCGTCTCCACGTTCAGCGTGTTCACCAGCTCCTGGACCAGCGCGAGCCCTCCCGGCGCGGGCGCTCTGTCATTCATGGTTGCGACGTTACCCCTTCTGCGGGAGCATGAAGTAACCGTTACCGGCTGAAGCAATTAACCGGTAATTCCTCCGGGAGGAGAGCTATGCCCTTCGCCAAGCTCCGCGTCGTCGCCCTGGACTGCCCCGACCCCTTCGCCCTCGCCGAGTTCTACGCCGCCGTCATCGGCGGCACCCCCGCCCAGCACTTCGAGGGCTGGGTCGACCTGGAGGGCCACGACGGCACGCCCCTCGCGTTCCAGGAGTCCCCGGGCCATGTGCCGCCGACGTGGCCGTCGACCGACGGCTCGCAGCAGTTCCACCTGGACCTCACGGTGGAAGACATGGACGCCGCGGAGAAGCAGGTCCTCGCGCTCGGCGCCACCGTCCTCGACGCCGCCGACCGCAACCGCAGCTGGCGGGTTTACGCGGATCCCGCGGGGCACCCGTTCTGTCTGTGTGCCGAGTGAGCAGGAGGAAGCCATGACTGACGCCCAGGACCCCACCACTCCCACCACCCCCATCGCCCGCCTGCGCAACGTCGTCCTCGACTGCCCACGCCCACGCGAACTCGCCGAGTTCTACGCCCAGGTCATCGGCGGCACCATCGAGGACGACGGCGACTGGATCGACCTCGTGGCCGAAGGGCGCGTCAAGGTGTCGTTCCAGCAGGTGGAGGGCCTGCGCCCGCCCGAGTGGCCCCGCTCCGACGTCAACGCCCAGCAGATCCACCTGGACCTGGACGCGGGCCGCACCGACGAGGAGATCGACGCCGCCCAGGAGAAGGTGCTCGCCCTCGGCGCGCGCCCGCTCGACCTGGACGACGACGGCGGCAAGCGCGACTTCCGCGTGTACGCCGACCCTGCCGGGCACCCCTTCTGCCTCTGCAAGATCCCTTGAGTCGGGAGGCGTTGACCCCGGCTACCCGTCCAGGCGCTCTATCGTCGCCGTCGACGCGGCCCGCCGCTCCCGCGCGGCCCGCGCCGTGAAGTCCGCGCCGCGCAGCGCCCGTTGGACGTTGCCCCAGGTGAGCAGCGCCAACTCGGCCTCGGACCAGTCGCGTTCGAGCAGCTCGGCCACCAGGCGCGGATAGCAGGACGCGTCGCCGAGGCCCTCCGGGTGCGCCTCGGCGGCGTCGTACGTCCCCGACAGGCCGACGCACTCCGGTCCCGCGACGCGGCGTACGCGATCGAGGTGGTCCGCCACATCACGTACGGAAGGACCCGTCCGCTCGGCGGCGAGCGGGACCAGGCACAGACCCTTGGCGGCACCGACCGCGGCGAGGAGGTCGTCGCCGAGGTTCGCCGGATGCTCGCGCAGAGCACGAGCCCCGGAGCGGGTGAAGATCACCGGAGCTTTGGAGACGGCGAGGACCCGCCGCGCCGTCGCCTCGGACGCGCCGGAGAGGTCCGCGAGGACCCCGAGCCGGTTCATCTCCCGCACGACCTCCTCGCCGAACGTCGTCAGCCCGTCCGCGCCCGCCCACGACGTACCGGAGAGGGTGACCGCGCACAGACCCAGGCTGTGCAGCGCCCGCAGCGTGCCCAGCGAGTCGCCGAGCGCGCCGCCCTGGGCGGGGCCGATCAGCGTGGCGATGCGCCCGCAGTTGCGCGCGTCGGCGGCCTCCGAGGCGTTGCGGGCGAGCCGCAGGCCCTCGGGGTGGGCGTCGACGACGTGCTTGACGAGGTCGATCTGTTCCAGGGTCGTGCCGACCGCCCGGTCCGGGCTCGTCCCCTCGGGCACGTGCACGGACCAGAACTGCGCCCCGACCCGGCCCTCGCGCAGCCGCGGGATGTCGCTCTCCAGGCCGCTGTCGCCCGTCTCGAAGTCGTACCAGGGCAGTTCGCGCAGCTTCCGCGGCAGACCGCTGTACCCGTCGGCGACGGGGTGCGCGGTGAGCAGGGCGTGGGCCCGCGCGCACCGGGTCTCCGGCTGGGGGTCGGGCTCCCGCACGGGAAGCGGCTCGGCAACGGGCTCGGGCGGGGCGGGGGGTTTGTCGAGCTCCCCGGCCTCGGCGGTGGTGTTGAGTTCCTCCTGCAGGTCTGCCATGGCAGGGCTCCGGACGTCGGCGGTGGCAGTTCGGACCACCGTGACACGGAGCCGCCGCGGCTTCGCGGCGGGCGGACCGTTCGGGGGTACGCGTACCGCCAAAGGGCCCCGCCGCCGCGCCGCGGGAGCGTCTCAGCTGCCCGAGACCGTCACCTTCTCGTCGTTGTTCAGCTCGTTCACCAGCTGCTTGACCTTGGCCTTGTCCCAGAGCAGGTTGCTGCCCACGGAGCCCGCGACCGGCATGTTCATGGAGGTGCCGTCGCCGCCGCTGATGCCCTTCATCGCCCAGAACATGGAGGCCACGTCGGTCAGGCCCATGTCCTTGTCGACGACCAGCGTGTCCAGGCCCGCGCCCATCGTGGGGTAGAGCTTGAACGGGTTCATGATCGTGCCGGGCGTCGCCACCTGGTTGGCGAGGGCCGAGAGGAACTTCTGCTGGTTCTTCGTGCGCTCCAGGTCGCTGCCGAAGGCGTGCCGGGTGCGGACGAAGGCGAGCGCCTCCTGGCCGTTCAGGGTCTGCTTGCCCGCCTCGAAGTCGGCGCCCGACCACTTGTCCTTGAAGGCCTTCGGGATGTCCATCTCGACGCCGCCGACCGAGTCCACGATCTTGGCGAAGCCGCCGAACCCGATCTCGGCGTAGTGGTCGATCTTCAGGCCGGTGTTGTACTCGATGGTGCGCACGAGCAGCTCGGGGCCGTCCTCCGCGTACGCCGCGTTGAGCTTCGTCTGGCGGCCGGTGTTCGGGTAGAGCTTGCCGGACTCGGCGCCCTTGAAGGACGGGATCGTCACGTTCGAGTCGCGGGGCAGCGAGATCATCGTGTTCCCGCCGTCGTCCGCGACGTGCAGGATCATCATCGAGTCGGTGCGCTTGCCCTCGGCCGAGCCCGTGTGGAGCTTCTTCTTCTCCTCGTCGGACATGCCCTTGCGGCTGTCGGAGCCCACGATCAGGTAGTTCGTGCCGGCGCCGCCCTCGGGCCGCTCGATGACCTTGGAGAGGTCGACCTCGCGCTTGAGCTTGCCGTCGGCCCAGAAGTACGTGGCGACGGACGTCACGAGCAGGACGCTCACCAGGGTGATCGACCCGATCTTGATCCGGCGCCGCCAGTTCGGCGCGGGGCGCGGGCCGCGCGGCGGGTGTCCGTCGCCGCCCCGGCCCGCGCCGTTGCCGCTGTTCGGCTGGCCGTAGACCTGGCCGGTGTTGTAGCCGCTGTCGTAGCCCTGGCTCTGCCCGTACGGGTCCTGGCGCGGGGTCCGCGGCTCGAAGACGTCGTCGCGGGCGTCGCCGTAGGGCTGTCCGTTCCCGTACTGGTCGCCGTACTCGTCGTACGCCGGCTGGGAGGGGACCTGGCCGGGCGGTGGGCCTGCCGGACGGGAGGGCCGGCCGCGCTGGATGTGCCGCATCACGCGGGCGCCCTCGGGCTGGGCGTTCCCGCTGCCGCGGCCGTGTCCTCGGCCGCCCGCCTGATCGTCTGGCCAATCGCTCATGTGGCTTAGTGTGCAGTGCCGGGCCGGGAGGCTTACAGGGCGGTCGGGATTTCGGGCCAGGGCTGTTGCAGAGCTGATGCAAAGCGACCGAGGAGGGCTCGGACATACGTCCGGCATAGGGTGGAGCGCATGACAGATCAGGCTCCCAGTCCAGAATCGGAGATTCCGGGCAAGCCGACCTCGGCGTCCCGCACCACCCTCAGCCACATCATGACCCACAACGACACCAACCTCCTCGGGACGGTGCACGGTGGCGTGATCATGAAACTGGTCGACGACGCGGCGGGAGCCGTCGCCGGACGCCACTCGGGCGGCCCCGCGGTCACCGCGTCCATGGACGAGATGGCCTTCCTCGAACCGGTCCGCGTCGGCGACCTCGTCCATGTGAAGGCCCAGGTCAACTGGACCGGACGCAGCTCCATGGAGGTCGGGGTCCGGGTCCTCGCCGAGCGCTGGAACGAGTCGACGCCCGCCCAGCAGGTCGGCTCCGCGTACCTCGTCTTCGCCGCGGTCGACGCGGACGGCAAGCCCCGCACCGTCCCCCCGGTCCTCCCCGAGACGGACCGCGACCGCCGCCGCTACCAGGAGGCCCAGATCCGCCGCACGCACCGCCTCGCGCGGCGCCGGGCCATCAAGGAACTGCGCGAGTCCCGGGCCGCGGAGGGCTTCGACGACTGAGCCGTCCGCTCACCTCAGGAGCGCCGCTCAGGGGCAGACGACCTGGTCCCCGGTGACCGCGCCGAACTCGCCCTGGTAGGCGTCCTCCGCCCGCACCGGCCGCACCGCCTTGAAGTCCGAGCCCGCGATCACCTTCAGCGTCGCGCCCTGCCCCTTGACCTTCCGCATCTCGCACCCCGGAAGCGCCGTGGCCAGGGACTTCGCCGAGCGGTCCCAACGCGGGTCGTACGCGACGACGGTCCGCTCGGCGGGCTTCTTCTTCGCCCCCGGGACGTTCCCCGGCACCCGCGTGGTCCGGAAGCCCGTCGCCCGAAGCGCCGCGTCGACGCGCTTGCCGAGCCCCGGCGTCCCCGTGCCGTTGTCCACCTGGACCCGGATCTGCTGGGGCGAGACGCCCACGAGCGCCGTCCTGGCCTTGTTGCGGTGCGGGGCCAGCGGGCGGTCCTCGCGCAACGCCTCGAACAGCTTCTTCGACTTGGTCTTGTGCCACTTCAGCGTCGAGCCGATGCCCGGGACGCTCTTGCCCTTGGCGCTCAGCGGCACGGTCGTGAACTCCGACGACGACGGCGAGAAGTTCCGCATCGCCCGCCCGAGGTCCAGCATGTCGCCCGTCCCGAAGCCCTTGTCCGCGCGGACCGAGCCCAGCAGGGTGCGCGTCACGTCGCGGAACTTGACCGGATTCAGCAGGACGCCGCTGCCCGTCGCCTTCGCGATGAGCGCCGCGAGGAAGCGCTGCTGACGCTGCATGCGCCCCAGGTCGGAGGCCCCGTCGACGTACCGCGAGCGCACGTACTGGAGCGCCTCGCCGCCGTTCAGCTCGTGCGTGCCGACCGACAGGTCGAGCCCGGTGTGCGAGTCCCTCAGGGGGCGTGCCGTGCAGATCTCCACGCCGCCGAGCACGTCCACGGTCTTCATGAAGCTGGTGAAGTCGACCTCCAGATAGTGGTCGATCTTGACCTTCGTCATGTGCTCGACGGTGCGCACCGTGAGGTTGGGACCGCCCTCCGCGTACGCCGCGTTGATCTTGTTGGCGTGCTCGTGGTGCTTCTCGCCGGTGGTCTGGTCGGTGTGCGCGGGCAGATCCGCGTACGAGTCCCTGGGCAGGCTCACGACGCTCGCGCGGTCCCTGTCCTCCGAGATGTGCACGATCATGATCGTGTCCGTGCAGTGGCAGGGCGCGCCGCCGAGGCGGTACTTCGCCTTCTCCTCGGCGCTGATCTTGTCGCGGCCGTCGGTGCCGACGAGCAGGACGTTCATGCCGTTGCCCGGCGCGGGCCTGTTCTTCATGTCCTTGAAGGCGTCGACCCGCTTGATCCCGGTGTCGAGGCTGGTGACGACGCCGTGCCCGATGCCGGCCGCGGCAAGGACCGTCACGGAGAAGGTGGTCGCCACCCGCATGGCCCAGCGGGGCCGCTTTCCCCGCCCGGCTGACTTCCGGGCGGGCTTTCGGTCCTGCGGACGGGGGCGGCGCGGGGAGGGGGCGGGGGAGCGGGGCGGTGTGGGCACGTGGAGGACACCTCCGCGGAGACGGGTCCGGGCTGGGGGTGGGCGAAGATCCGGGAACCCGAGAAACGTAAGGCCATACGAAATGCGGCCCGGGGTAGCGACCCGGACGGCGCGCGCCCGTGTCCCCCGTTCGCGGTAACGTGACGCGTGATGAACGCGAAGTCTGAGGTGCAGCCTCCCGCCGTATCGGTGATCATGCCCGTCCTCAACGAGGAACGGCATCTGCGCGAGGCGGTGCACGCGATCCTGCAGCAGGAGTACGCGGGCGAGATGGAGGTCGTGGTCGCGCTCGGCCCCTCCACCGACCGCACGGACGAGATCGCCGCCGAGCTGGTCCGCGAAGACCCGAGGGTCCACACCGTCCCCAATCCGACGGGCCGCACCCCCGCGGCGCTGAACGCCGCCATCAAGGCGTCCCGTCACCCGATCGTGGTGCGTGTGGACGGCCACGCCGCGCTCTCGCCGGGCTACATCACGACCGCCGTGCGCCTCCTGGAGGAGACCGGCGCGATGAACGTCGGCGGCATCATGCACGCCCAGGGCACCAACGCCTGGGAGCAGGCCGTGGCCGCCGCCATGACCTCGAAGATCGGCGTGGGCAACGCCGCCTTCCACACCGGCGGCGACGCCCAGCAGGCCGAGACGGTCTACCTGGGCGTCTTCCGCCGCGAGGCCCTGGAGCAACAGGGCGGCTACAACGAAGAGTTCATCCGCGCCCAGGACTGGGAGCTGAACTTCCGCATCCGCGAGGCCGGCGGCATGATCTGGTTCTCGCCCGAGCTGAAGGTCTCCTACCGCCCGCGCCCGAGCGTGAAGGCCCTGGCCAAGCAGTACAAGGACTACGGCCGCTGGCGCCACGTCGTCGCCCGCTACCACGAGGGCTCCATCAACCTGCGCTACCTCGCGCCGCCGACCGCGGTCTGCGCCATCGCGGCGGGCGCCGTGGTGGGCGCGGCCCTCACGCCGTGGGGCTTCGTGATCCCCGGCGGCTACCTCGCGGCGATCGTCGCCGGGTCCGTCCCCGCGGGCAAGGGGCTGCCGCTCAAGGCCCGTCTGCAGATCCCGGTGGCGCTCGCGACCATGCACATGTCGTGGGGCTTCGGCTTCCTCACCAGCCCGCGCGCGCTGGCCAAGAAGGTCATCGCCTCGCGCCGCCCGGCCGTCATGGGGGAGACCCAGGAGACCCAGCAGGCCTGAGCGACCCAACAGGCGTACTCAGTACGGAACTTCGGGGCACGTGACGTGTGCGTCACGTGCCCCGAAGCCGTTCACCTGGTGAAGGTCGTCCCGTCTACCGGGTGAACGTCGTCTACCAGGTGTAGATCGGGTCCACCTTCATGCACGCCTTCTTGTCGGAGCCGCTGAGCGCGTCCGCGGAATCCGGCGTGCTGTCGTCCTTCTTCTTCGGCTTGGGCGGCACGTCACCCTCGCGCCAGTCGGCGCCGACGACCAGCGTGACCCCGGAGACGTCCGTCGACTTCTTCACCGAACTCAGCGGCAGACCCAGGGACTTGGCGACCCGCTGGGCGTCGCCCTCCAGGTCGACGCTGGGGTAGCGGATGACGGTCCGCTCCTCGCTGAGCGTCGTCGCCGTGTCCGGCGCGGCCTTCGTGAAGCCCTTGCCCGCCAGGATCTGCGCCACGGCGCCCGCCCGTCCGCCGGCCGGGGGCTCGGTCGCGCTGCGCGTGCCGTTCTGCACCTGGACGGCGATCTTGTCGTCCGCGGCGGCCGGGTCGTCCGACAGCTTCTCCTTGGCCGGCTTCTTCCTGCCCTTGCCGTCCAGCGGGATGTCGTCGCGGACGAGGCGGAAGAGCTGCTCGGCGTCCTCGGGCTTCGGGATGACGCGCTCGCCGACGTACTCGAACGGCATGGTCGTCATCGTCGTACGTTCCGGCGAGACCTTCTTGAGCTCGTTGCCCAGGTCGTACAGCTTCTTGGGGCTGCCGAGGCCGTCGTCGACCGTGAGCGCGTTCGTCGCCTCCTCGGCGAGCTTGCGCAGCTGGTTGGGGCTGGTCAGGCCGGTGTTCTCGCGGAGCTTGCGGACCAGCGCGTTCATGTACATGTGCTGGGCCTTGGCGCGGCTGATGTCGGTGCCGCCCTCGAATCCGTAGCGGGTGCGCAGCCACTGCAGGGCCTGCTCGCCCTTGACCTCGGTGGTGCCCTTCTTCAGCTTCAGGCCCGAGCCGTGTCCCTTGGCGTCCCGCGAGTGGATGTTCTTGTCCACGCAGACCGGTACGCCGCCGATGGCGTCCGCCATGGAGACCACACCCGAGAAGTCGACCATCATGAAGTGGTTGATGTGGATGTTGGTGAGCTTCTCCCAGGTGGCGACGGTGCAACCGGGGCCGCCGCGGCCGAGGGACTCGTTCGTCATGTACCGCGGGCCGGTCTGCGGATAGACCTTTCCGTCGTCCGGGTCCGTGCACTTGGGGATCTGCAGCAGGGTGTCGCGCGGCATGCTGACGACCGACATGTTGGTGCGGTCCGCCGAGACGTGGAGCAGCATCTGCACGTCGGCGAGCGGCGGCGAGCCGAAGGTGTTCTTGGCCCCGCCGAGCTTCTGGTTCTCCTTGGAGTCCCGCGCGTCCGAGCCGATGAGCAGGATGTTCAGCGGCGTCTGGCCCGCGGCGTTGGGCGTCGGCTCCGGAGCCCGCTGGTCGCCCAGGTTCAGGACGTCGGTCTCCAGGTTGCCGTTGAGGTGCTGGTAGTAGAGGTAACCGGCGCCGGCCGTGCCAAGTATCAGTACGGAAAGGACCGTTGCCGACCAGCGGAGCACCTTGCGCTTGCGGCGCGGCGGACGCTCGCCGCCGCCCGGCCGCCTGCGGTGCCGATGCCTGCCGCCTCCGTCTCCGGCGCCCTCCGGGGGCTCACCGCCCCCGTCCGAAGGCTCCACGGACCGTTTGGTCCCTTCCCTCCGCACGCTGTCCTGTTTCATCCCCAGCCCCTCCCGCCCCTGTCCTGAACTGCGGTCGCTCCGCGTCGACTTGGCGCCGGTACGACATCCCCCCGGTGTCGTGCGCCTTGGCGCATTGTTAGACGCAGAACGACCGCTTCAGGTCACTTGGCACACACAGTCTTATCCGCTTCGACTTTCTGGATCCCCTCCGGCGCCTTCGACGGAGCGGCGATGGGCACCCCCGCGCCCTTGAAGTCGCCGCCGAGCGTCAGCTTCATGGCCGGGAGGCCCTGTGCGTTCTTCTCGCTCTTGCCCGGCTTCAGGGCGGCGGCGGGCAGGCCCATGATGTCGGCGAGCCGACGGGCCTGGTCAGCCTGGTCCGATGCGTACTCGAGCGTCGTCTTCTTGATGTCCGAGGGTGCGTTCCCCAGTTGGCTGGACTTGAGCACGCCCTCATTGTTCTGCAGCCATGTGAGAGTTGTCTGAGCGGCGCCGGTCTTCCCGCTGCCGTTGTAGATGTCGACGCGGACCTCGGAGGCGTCGGCCTTGGGGCCCTTGAGGCGGGCGGCCACCGCGGCCTTCTCCTTCTTCTGCTGCTTCTTCACCTCGGTCAGCGACTCGTCGGCGCGCATCATCGCGAACAGCGGGTCGGCCTTGGGCGGGTCGAGGACGACCGTGATGGGGACCTTCTCCGCGGGGTTGTCCTTGACCGGCAGCGTGGCGAAGCTCAGGTTCTTCATGTCGAGCTTGCCGAGCTCCATGCCGAGGTCCTTGAGCTTCATTATGTCGGCGATCTTGGAGTCGACCGTGAGGGCCTTGGTGCCCGCCTCCGCGAGGTCGATCATCTTCGTCGGGTCGGTGAGCGTGTCGCTCGACTTCAGCTTGCGCATCAGCGAACTGAGGAACTGCTGCTGCAGCTCGATCCGGCTCAGGTCGCCGCCGTTGCCCACGGTGTGCCGGGTGCGCACGAAGGCGAGTGCCTCCTCGCCCTCGATCGTGTGCTTGCCCTTGGACAGCTTCAGATGGGACTTGGGGTCGTCGATGTCCTTGGCGAGACAGACGTCCACGCCGCCGACCGCGCTGGAGAGCGTCTTGACCGCGTTGAAGTCGGCCACCATGAAGTGGTCGAGCTTTATCCCCGTGATCTCCGTGACCGTGCGCATGGTGCAGCTCGGTGTGCGCTCGTACTGCCCGAGGCTCTCGTTGAAGCGGACGTTCTGCGAGCCCGGGATGGTCTTCTTGGTCCCGTCCTTCATCGTCGTCGGACAGTCCGGGATATCGGTGATCATGTCGCGCGGGATGCTCAACGCGGTCGCGTTCGTCCGGTCCTTGGAGACGTGCAGCAGGATCGTCGTGTCCGCGTGACCGACGCTGCCCTCGTCGCCGTAGCCCTTGTTGCCGCTGCCGCTGCGCTTGTCGGTGCCCATCACGAGGATGTTGATGGCCCGGTCCTTGCTGAAGCCGCCGGTGCCCGCGCCGTCATCGTCTATCGACGTGATGTTGTCGTTGAGGTGCTGGTAGTAGAGGTAGCCGCCGGTGCAGCCCGCCACCAGCAGGAAGGCGAGCGTGCCGCCCGTCCAGACCATGACCTTCTTGCCCTTGGTCTTGCCCTTGGACTTCCGGGGCCTCTGCTTGCGCCTGCCGCCCGATGCCGTCTCCGGCTCCTTGACGCGGCGCCTGCGCTGCCCGGGCACCTCGCGGCGCTCGTCGCGCTCGTCCCTGCGTTCGTCTCGACGCTCGTCCTGGCGGGGCCGCTCACGGCCCGGCGTGGGGCGGCCGCGGCCGCCCTGACGGGGTGCGTTCCTACGAGGTCCAGGCACCGCCGACTGCCCTGCGGAGGGGCTCAGTCGCAGTTCGTAGTCGCCGGTGTTCGGGTTGAGCACCCACTGGTCTGCGGGGTCGATGTTCTCCGCCCGCCCACGGCCTTGCGCGTCCACGGTTGTTTGCGTCCTCCGTCGGGGCCACGCGGCGCCTTTCCCCCCTCAAGAAGGCGCTCGGTCAGTCGTTCCAGCGATGCGCGGCCGATTGGCCCGGCGCACCGGATCGCTCACACTATCCGCCCAGTTCAGCGTCGAACGACGCCGGTGACAAATTCCACTCCCCTACAACTGGGCAATCCGCCCTATTTCTTTGTGGAGCGCGGCCTTCCCTTGGGGATCGCTTTACTCGCAGGTGGACCCGGCAGCCGTGTTGCCCCGGAATGTCGGCGCGGGAGACGGCGTATGCGAAGGGTCGTCCGGCTTCTCGTCGCTCCAGTACTCGCCGGAGTCGTCGTACTCCTCGTAGCCGTCCTCGTATCCCTCTTCGTAGGCCTCTTCGTACGAGGACTCCTCTTCGTAGGAGGCCTCCTCCTGCTGGGACTCGGGCGTCTGCGGGGCCACTTCGACCGGAGTGTCCGTGCGAAGGCGCGTGAAGAGTTGCTCCGCCGCGGGTTCCACGAGTTCGTCGCGGTTCGCGTCGTAGGCGTACGACCTGCGGGGAACGGTGAGGAACTGCACCCGTTCTGTGGGGATATTGCGCATCCCGCGCACCAGTTCGTACAAACCCCGCAGACTCGCGAGTCCGGGGTCGGTGGTCAGCGAAGAAGTCGCCGCGTCGAGAACGGGATAGAGCTTCGTCGGATTCAAGAGGACGTCATTGCTCTGCACCTTGTTGACGAGTGCGCCGAGGAACTCCTGCTGGCGGTCCATCCGGTCGGTGTCGCTGCCATTGCCGAGGCTCTTGCGGGCGCGCACGTATCCCAGCGCCTGCTCGCCGTTCAGGGTCCGCAGGCCCGCGGCGAGCTTCACGTGGGCGTCGGCGTCGTCGATCGGGGCCTTCACGCAGACCTGCACGCCGTCGATCGCGTCGACCATGTCCTTGAAGCCGGTGAAGTCCACGACCATGTGGTGGTCGACGCGGATTCCGGTGAGTTTCTCGACGGTACGGATCGTGCAGGCCGTCCCGCCGAACTCGAACGCCCAATTGAACTGGGCGAATTGGGCCCGCGTACGGGAACCGTCGGGCCTGCGGCAGGCGGGAATGTCCACCATCAGGTCGCGCGGGACGGACACGGCGGTCGCGCTCTGCCGGTCGGCGGCCAGGTGCAGCAGGATCGTGGTGTCCGAGCGCTGGGTGCCGGGGTCCCTGCCGTACTTGCGGTTGCCCTTGCCCGCGCGGGTGTCGGAGCCGAGCAGCAGGATGTTCTGCGCGTCGTGCACCAGCGGCGTCGGGCGCTCCTTCTCGTAGCGCGCCAGCTCGGCGGCCGCGTCGGTGTCCTTGGTGATGTTGCCGTTGAGCTTCTCGTACGCCGCCCATCCCGCGCCGCCCGCGCCGAGCACCAGGACGGCGGCGCCGATCGCGGTGCGGCGCAGCCAGCGGCGCCTGCGACGGACGGCACCCGCGCCGGTGGGGCTCGCCCCGGCCCCGGGCCCGTACGTGGCCTTCGGCTCGGGCGGGCTGCCTTCGGTGTCGGTCACGTGTGCGTCCACCCCTCATGGCTGCGTCGGTGCGTGGTGCGTCCTCTACGACCATGGACCGACGCGGGGTGCGGGGCCTCTGGGCCAGGGGCTGACGTGCGCCGAACGGGGGAGGGGTGAGCCCTGATGGGGGCGCCCCGTCAGGGGTGCGGGGAACTGCGCGACCAGCCCCCACGGACCCGCACCCGGAGTCGAACCGCCCTGGCAGTCAGCTCACCGCAGGGTGACCGTCACCCGCTCGTCCTCGACCCGCTTCTCAAGACCGCCCTCGGCCAGCTGATCAAGGTGCCGGCACAACACCACGGACCCGCCCACGGCAAGCGACCCGTACAGCCCGGCACTGAGCCCGTCCCAGGTCGCGTACGGCAGACCGGAGAGAACACGGGAGCCAGGCCCGACGCCCAGTCGCCCCGCATCGTCCCGGGCCCGCTCCACGACCTCCGCCCCCGTCAGCTCGGTCCCGCCGACCACGAGGGCGACCTCGTCGGGGTCCACCGGCGCGTACGGAGCGAACTGATCCCCCTGCCCCGGAACCTCGACCGCGTAGTCGGCGAAGCCGTCCGGAGTCTGCGGGAACCGCCCGCCGAGCGGGCGCAACGCGAGCGCCATCCGCTCCCCGGAACAGGCGCGCGCCGCCTCCAGTGCGTCGGGACCGCTGACGACGAGATCGGCGCCCGCCGGGTCGCCGCCCACGTCCGCGACCACGCCCACCGACGAACAGGCGAGCAGCCACACCGCCGTCTGCCAGTGCGCGGGCAGCAGCAGCACGGCCCGGTCACCGGGCTCGGCGGCGAGATCGCCCTGGAGCAGATTGGCGGTCTTGGCCACCCAATTGGCGAAGGTGGCCACGGACAATTCCACGCGCTCGCCGGTGGCGTCGTCGTAGAAGGTGACAAGAGGGCGGCCCGGGTCCGAGGCGAGCGCGGATCGCAGCAGGTCGGCAGGGGTGCGGTCGTTGGCGTTCACGGGCGCAAGCGTACGCGGGCCCCCACGCGCCCCTCGGCGTGGCGGGGGAGTGCGGGCGACCGGAAGGACCGCTCCCGGCCGACGGTCCGTCAGTTCCCCAATGGACAGATATGTTCCGTTATGCCAACGATCAGATGTATGCGTGGATTTCTTGCTTCCTCGATCGGCGTCACGTGCGCGGCCGCCCTGGCCCTGCCCCTCACCCTGCCGTCGTCCGGCGCCCGAGCCGCGACGCCCGCCGCCCCGGCCACCGGGACCGCCGCGGAGGCGGTCCCCGGCAGCACTCAGTCCCTCCCGCTCACCCCCTTCGGCTCCGACCGCTCCCTCGGCTCGGCCGCCGCGCGCGAACAGGGCCTGGCCCAGCGCGACGTCCGCCCCTTCTCCCTGGTCGGCGTCGTCTGGGACAACCCAGAAGCCGAACTGCACGGCACCGTCCAGGTCCGCACCCGCGCGACCGGCACCACCACCTGGTCCGGCTGGCAGGACGTGGAGACGCACAACCACGAGCACGCCGCGGACCCGGACACCCCCGAGCGCGGCACCGGCACGGTCCGCGGCTCGACCGCGCCGCTGTGGGTCGGCGACTCGGACGGCGTCGAGATCCGCGTACGCGCGGAAGCAGACGCGGATGCGGAGGCGGGAGCGGGAGCGGGAGTGGAGGTGGGAGCGGACGCGTACGCGAACCGGGCCGCGACCGAAGGCCCGCTCCCCAAGGGCCTGCGCCTGGAGCTGGTCGACCCGGGCGAGGAGCCCCCGCCCCAGGGCGGCCAGGCCGAGGCGCCGCGCGCCACCGCCATGACCGTGGAGTCCGCCGCGACCTCGGCCGTGAACGCGGACCTCGCCCCGCTCGGCGCCGCCGCGATCCCGGAGCTGACCAAGCAGCAGACGGAGGACGACCTGATCGCCGTCCGCGGCGGCCTCGAGGCGGTCGGCAAAGCCCGGCCCTACGTCGGACCGCGCCCGCGCATCATCACGCGCAAGGGCTGGGGCGCCGACGAGAAGCTCCGCGAGAAGGACTTCGCGTACACCAAGACCGTGAAGGCCGCCTTCGTGCACCACAGCGCGTCCGGCAACAACTACCGCTGCTCACAGGCGGGATCCGTGCTGCGCAGCATCTACCGCTACCACGTCAAGAGCAGCGGCTGGCGTGACTTCGGCTACAACTTCGCGGTCGACCGGTGCGGAAACATCTACGAAGGACGTGCCGGAGGTGTGGCCAAGCCGGTCCTGGGGGCCCACACTCTCGGTTTCAACGCGAACAGCATGGGCATCGCCGTCCTCGGCACGTACAGCAGCTCCACCCCCCCGAAGGCGGCCGTGAACGCCGTCGCCCGGCTGACCGCGTGGAAGCTAGGCCTGTACGGCGCCAATCCGCGCGGAACGACATACCTGAAGTCCGGCGGTGGCAACCTGTACAAGAAAGGCGAGAACGTCCGACTCCGGGTGATCTCCGGCCATCGGGACGGGTTCGCCACCGAGTGCCCCGGTAGCCGCCTGTACAAGAAGCTCGGCAAGGCCCGGTCCACCTCGGCCCGCTTCCAGGGCCGCTGAGGCCCGGTCGCACCGCACGAACTGCACGGCCTGCACATCCGTCTGCATACACTGGCCGGCCGAAACTCAAGTTCGGCCGGCCCCAGCAGGAAGCAGAGACGACAGGTGACAGAAGCGATCCTCCTGGTCGGCGGCAAGGGAACCCGGCTGCGACCGCTCACGGTCCACACCCCCAAGCCGATGGTCCCGGCGGCGGGCGTCCCGTTCCTCACCCACCAGCTGGCGCGGGCCCGCGCGGCGGGCGTGGAACACATCGTCCTCGCCACCTCCTACCTCGCCGAGGTCTTCGAGCCGTACTTCGGCGACGGCTCGGCGCTCGGCCTCCACATCGAGTACGTCACGGAGACCGAACCCCTCGGCACGGGCGGCGCCATCCGCAACGTGGCATCGCGCCTGCACTCGGCCCCCGACGAGCCGGTCCTGATCTTCAACGGCGACATCCTCACGGGCCTGGACATCCGGGCCCTGGTCGACACCCACGAGGCGGCGGGCGCGGACGTCTCCCTGCACCTCACGAAGGTCGACGACCCGCGCGCCTACGGCCTTGTCCCCACCGACGCGACCGGCAGGGTCACGGCGTTCCTGGAGAAGCCGCAGACCCCGGAGGAGATCGTCACCGACCAGATCAACGCGGGCGCGTACGTCTTCCGGCGCTCGGTCATCGACACGATCCCCGCGGGCCGCCCCGTCTCCGTCGAGCGCGAGACGTTCCCCGGTCTGCTCGCCTCCGGCGCCCATCTCCAGGGCATGGTCGACTCGACGTACTGGCTGGATCTGGGCACGCCCCAGGCGTTCGTGCGCGGCTCGGCGGACCTGGTCCTCGGCCGCGCCCCCTCCCCGGCGGTCCCCGGCCGCTGCGGCGACCGCCTGGTCCTTCCCAGCGCCTCCGTAGCCGCCGACGCCAAGCTCACCGGCGGCACGGTGGTCGGCGAGGGCGCACGCGTCGGCGAGGGCGCGCGGATCTCCGGCAGCACGATCCTGTCCGGCGCGGTCATCGAGCCGGGCACGGTGATCACGGACTCCCTGATCGGTGAGGGCGCGCGGATCGGGGCCCGCTCGGCGCTCTCGGGAGCGGTGATCGGCGACCGGGCGACCATCGGCTCCGACAACGAACTGCGCGAAGGCGTACGCGTCTGGTGCGAGGCCACGCTGCCGGCGGGCGCGGTCCGCTTCTCCTCCGACCAGTAGCCGTCCCGGCGGGGACCGGTATCCGCCCTGGTGGGGGCCGGTATCCGCCCCGAAGCCGCGGTATCCGCCCCGGCGGCGTCGGCCGTCCCCTACCCTCGTACGAATGTCGTCCCGTTTCGCCCCGCGCCCCACTCGCACCACCGTGCGCGGCGGCGAAGCGGCCGTACCCGCAGGTGTCCCGCGCCCCTCGACGGCCGCGCACACCCGCAGCTGGCGGCCGCCCTACCCCCTGGACCTGGGCCTCACCCTCGGCCCGCTGCGCCGCGGGCCCGCGGACCCCACCTTCCGTACGACGCCCGACGGCTCGGTCTGGCGCGCGAGCCGCACACCGCAGGGCCCCGGCACGCTTCGGGTCGCTCTGCGCGCGGGGACCGCGGAGGCCGAGGCATGGGGGCCGGGCGGACCCTGGCTCCTGGACCAACTCCCGTCCCTCCTGGGCGAGTCGGACGACCCGACGGCCTTCTCGCCCCGCCACCGCCTGGTCGCGGCGACGGAGCGCCGCCGCCAGGGCCTGCGCCTGACGCGCACGTCCCTGGTCCTGGAGTCCCTGATCCCGTCGATCCTGGAACAGAAGGTCACGACGGACGAGGCGTACCGGGCCTGGCGCCTCCTGGTCCGCAAGTACGGCGAGCCGGCCCCAGGCCCTGCTGAGGGCCGCATGCACGTCATGCCGGACCCCCGCACCTGGTCCCTCATCCCCTCCTGGGAGTGGCACAAGGTGGGCGTGGACGACAAGCGGGCGGCCACGATCCTGCGGGCGGTGGCCAGGGCATCCCGCATGGAGGAAGCGGCGTCGATGGACCCGCCCCAGGCCCAGGCCCGCCTGGAACTGATCCCGGGCATCGGCCCCTGGACCTCGGCGGAAACGGTCCAGCGCAGCAACGGCGCCCCCGACGCGGTGACGGTCGGCGACCTCCACCTGCCGGGCATCGTCGGCTACGCCTTGGCGGACGACCGCAGGGCGGACGACGCCGAGATGCTGCGCCTTCTGGCCCCCTACCAGGGCCAACGCCACAGAGCGGCCCGCCTGATCCTGCTCAGCGGCAGAACCCCACCGCGCAGGGAACCGCGGATGCCGAGGGGCAACATCGCGGCGTTGTGAGACTCAGGTCAGGGAAGGCGCCCCGTTGGGGGGTGCGGGGAACCGCGCGATCAGCCCCCACGAACCCGCACCCGAAGAGGGAACTGCCAGGCCCCGGCCCGTCACCGTACGGAGATGAAGCTCTCCACGGCCCGCTCCCCCCGAGCCGGAGGCTCACCCGCCGGATGCCCCACAGCCACCGCTCCCATCGGATCCCAAGACCCCGGCAGCCCAAGAACCTCCCGCACGACATCCCGGCAGAACATCGTCGAAGAAACCCAGGCCGACCCCAGTCGCTCCCCGGCCAACGCGACCAGGAAGTTCTGGACCCCCGCCCCCGCCGCGACGACGAACATCTCCCGCTCGGCGCCGTCCCGCCGAGCATCCCCGTACGTATGGGAGCCGTCCATGACCAGGCACGGCACCACCAAGTACGGCGCCTTGCGCAGCACATCGCCCCGCCGCACCCGCTTGGCGATGGACTCCTCCGACTTGCCGTCCCGCCGAAGATCGGCGACCCACGCGTCCCGCATGGCGTCGAGCAGTTCGACCCGCGAGGCCTCGGACTCGAGCAGCACGAAACGCCACGGCGTCGTGTGATGCGGCGCGGGCGCCGTGACGGCCGCGGCCACGGCCCGCCGCACGGCCCCGGGATCGACCTCCTCGTCGGTGAACTCCCGTACGGTCCGCCGCTGCGTCACCGCTTCCCGCACCGCTTCGGACGTCCCGAGCCGGAACATGTCGTCGCGCGCACCACGCACCAACGCCCGAGCCCCTTCGTCCGGGGAGCCCTCCGTGGAGGACTCCGTGGAACTCTCCGGGGAGGTCTCCGTGGAGGACTCCGCGCCGCCCACCACGTGAGCCAGCCCGCGGATCACCGCGACGGGCAGCCCCGCGGCCTTCCCCTTCACGAGGTCCCCCGCGGCGGCGAGTTCATCCGCGGTGGCGACGACGGTCGCGCTCAGCGGATTCCCGTACGCGTCCACGCCGCCCCGCAGGTCGTCGAGCACCCGCACTCCGGCCGCCCCGATGGCGACATCGGTGAGCCCGGACCGCCAGGGCCGCCCGAAGGTGTCGGTCACGACGACGCCGACGTCCACGCCCAGGGCCTCCCGCACCCCGTCCCGCACGGCACGGGCCGAGGCGTCAGGATCCACGGGCAGCAACAGCACTGTCCCGGAAGGCGTGTTGGAGGCGTCGACACCGGCGGCGGCCATCACGAGCCCCTGCCGGTTCTCCACGATGCGCAAGGTCCCGCGCCGCGCCACGACCCGCACGGTCTCGGCGTCGATGGCGGCCTCGCGGTCGTCGGCCAGGACGACACGCCCCTCCGCCTTGCTGACGATCTTGGACGTGACGAGGAGTACGTCGCCGTCGGCGAGGCCCGGCTCGGCGGCCGCGATCAGCTTGGCGAGGTCGTCGCCCTCCCGCACCTCGGGCAGTCCGGGCACGGCCCACGCCGTGAAGGAGGGGGCACTCACGCCCGCACCTCCGAGGCCAGCGCGAGCGCCTCGCGCGCCATCTCGGCGGTGGCGTCGACGTCGGTCATCATCAGCGGCACGGCCCGGCACCGGATCCCGGCGCTCTCGACCCGCTCCACCACGCCCGCGTCGACGCTGTCGACGAGCCAGCCGTCGAGGAGCCCGCTGCCGTAGTGCTCGGCGACGGCGGCGGCGCTGGTCTCGACGCCGACGGCGGCGAGCACCTTGTCGGCCATGCCGCGCACGGGGGAGTCCCCGACGATGGGCGAGAGCCCGACCACCGGCACACCGGCCTCGGCGATGGCCTCGCGGATGCCGGGCACGGCGAGGATGGTGCCGACGCTCACCACGGGGTTGGACGGCGGGAAGAGCACGACGTCGGCCTCGGCGATGGCCTCCAGGACGCCGGGCGCGGGCTTGGCCTGCTCGGCGCCGACGGGCACGACGGCGTGCGCGTCCACGGAGGCGCGCAGGCGTACCCAGTACTCCTGGAAGTGCACGGCCTTCTGCTCGCCGTCGATCGTGACGGCGACGTGCGTCTCGACGCGGTCGTCGGACATGGGGATGAGCCGCACCCCCGGCCGCCACCGCTCGCACAGCGCCTGCGTGACGGCGCTCAGCGGATATCCGGCGCCCAGCATCTGCGTCCGCACGATGTGCGTGGCGAAGTCCCGGTCGCCGAGCCCGAACCACTCGGGCCCGACGCCGTACGCCGCGAGCTCTTCCTTGACCTTGAACGTCTCGTCCGTACGTCCCCAGCCCTGCTCTTCGTTGATGCCGCCGCCGAGCGTGTACATCACGGTGTCCAGGTCGGGACAGACCTTCAACCCGAACAAGTGGATGTCGTCACCGGTGTTGCCGATGACCGTGATGTCCGCGTCGGGCGCGGCCTTCTTGAGTCCACGGAGGAAACGGGCGCCGCCGATGCCGCCGGCCAGAACCACAATGCGCATGTCCCCAGCATGTCAGGCGGGTACGACAGCGTGTCAGGCGGTTACGACATCCTCCGCGGCGCCTTCGACGGTGGCGGCGGCGCACTGCGCGGCGTGCATCGGCATCTCGGTCAGGCCCGGGTAGTAGATGTGCAGGCTGACGGCCGGTTCGAGGGAGTCGTTGACGACGTCGTGGGCGTACCCGGAGGCGAAGACGCGCTGTGCGCCCGCCCCGAGCGCCCGCGCGCCGCGCTCCGTGCGCTCCGTCAACTCGCCCTGCAGAACGGTGAGTACGCCGGAGGAGGGCCCGTGGTCGTGCAGCCCGCTGCCCTGTCCGGGCACCCAGGAGAGCAGCCAGACCTCGTACCCCGGACCTGTCTTGAGGCGGTGGTACCAGCGGCTTGTGGCGTCGTACCGGACGAGGTGTTCCCACTGGGAGCGGTCGGCGGCGATGGAGCGGGCGAGGCCGACGAACTCGGCCACGGTGGCGGGGTGCTCGCGGGCGGGCTGCAGGAGGTGGGTGACTTCGAGGATGTCGCCGGCGATCTGGAGGTCGCTGTCGCTGTTCATCGTGCGGTGGTTCCTCAACGTAAGAGTGCTGGGGTGTCGCGAAGGAAGGTGGAGCGCGGTGAGTGGGGTCTCCCCTGCTCGAGCGGAGCCGAGAGCTTGGGGAAGGGTGGAGCGAGGAGAAGCGGCTCGGGGAGCCGACTCAACAGCTGGAGGAACTCAACAGCTGGAGCAGGAACAGCAACAGCGCGCGTGGGCAGCACCGATGGACCCGCTGGTGCGGGTCATCGAAAGAGCCAGGTTTGCGAGCATGCCCACCAGGACACCGGCTCACACCTTCGGTGTCAACTCGATGTCCGCAATGTGGGATATGTTTCACCTCATCCGGTTGTTCTCTCAGGCGAAAGGTTTGTGCACTCGCCGCACCGGACACATGGCGCAGCAACCGGCACTCAAACATCAACGTCCTTCTTTGTGAGACCTCTTCGAAACTCCTTCGAGACCTCACGGGAGGGGCGGTGCCGGAACGGTCCCTCGCGAGTGTCACGGTTTATGCCGATTTGAACACTTTCCGCATAGCCTTGGTTCCGCAGAGTGAATAAGGGGCCCAATAGCAGATCTCGGCTTGACTGGCCCGGATCGGCACACTTGTAATTTCACTCGTGTCGTTCAGCCGAAATCGGTAACGGCAAGCACGACGGGGACGCACAGACAGACGAGGGGCGCACATGACCGAGCTGGTTCAGGAACTGCTGGTCGAGGACGCGGACGAGGAACTCGGCTGGCAGGAGCGCGCGCTGTGCGCCCAGACCGACCCCGAGTCCTTCTTCCCCGAGAAGGGCGGCTCCACGCGCGAGGCCAAGAAGGTCTGCCTCGCCTGCGAGGTCCGCTCGGAATGCCTTGAGTACGCACTGGCGAACGACGAACGCTTCGGCATCTGGGGCGGACTGTCGGAGCGTGAACGACGGCGACTGAAGAAGGCGGCGGTCTGATCCCGACCGCCCGCGCACGCACCACGCGTGCGTGTACGTAGGAGAACGCGCGTGCGTGAAGCGGCACGCGGCAAGCCGACCCCCGACGGTGCGTGCCGCCCGACCAATTCGGCACACACCTCCCTCAATCAATGCGCAACCAACGGCCCGTCGCCCGTGGGTCATCCACAGGCGGCGGGCCGTACCTGTGCCAGCCGTTAGTGTGGGGCCCCGTCCGAGACGCCCCTGCGCCCCCGCAGGGCGCAGGCGTCCACCGCAGTCCATCGAACCGGGGCCCGTACCTCGATGTCCGTGCACAGCCATTCGGCAGCCCACCACGACGCTGCCGCCGCCGGGTTCGACCCAACCCGCCCGCCCGAGTTTCCGCGGCACGTCGTGACCGCCGTCCTCGTCTCCCACGACGGCGCCCGCTGGCTGCCCGACGCCCTGGCAGGGCTGCTCGGCCAGGAGCGGCCCGTGCAGAACGCCGTGGCCGCGGACACCGGCAGCGCGGACGACTCCGCCCGCCTGGTCACCGAGGCCCTCGGCCCCGACCGCGTGCTGCACCTCGCCCGGCGCTCCGGCTTCGGCACCGCCGTCGACGAGGCCGTCCGCACCGCAGGCGTGCTGACCCCCGAAGAGCTGCCGTACCTCAAGCGACCCAGCGGCTGGGACCCGGTGAGCCGGACCTGGCGCGACGACGCGTACGACATGCCGGACCTGCCGCACGGCGAACCCGTGCAGTGGCTCTGGCTGCTGCACGACGACTGCGCGCCCGACCCCGACGCCCTCGCCGAACTCCTGCGCGCCGTCGAGAACGAACGCGAGCTCGGCAAGGACGTCGCCGTCGTCGGACCCAAGCTCCGCGGCTGGTACGACCGCAGGCAGCTCCTCGAAGTCGGCGTCTCCATCGCCAACAGCGGCCGCCGCTGGACCGGCCTGGACCGGCGCGAGCAGGACCAGGGCCAGCACGACCACGTACGGCCCGTGCTCTCCGTGTCCACCGCGGGCATGCTGATCCGGCGCGACGTCTACGAACAGCTGGGCGGCTTCGACCGCAGGCTGCCGCTGATGCGCGACGACGTCGACCTGTGCTGGCGCGCGCACGCCGCGGGGCACCGCGTCCTCGTCGCCCCCGACGCCGTCGTGCGGCACGCCGAGGCCTCCTCGCGCGAGCGCCGCACCGTCGACTGCGTCGGCCGCACCTCGACCTCGCCGCACCGCGTCGACAAGGCGGGCGCCAGCTACACCCTGCTCGTCAACGCCCGTACGGCCGTGCTGCCCTGGGTGTTCTTCCGGGTCGTCGTCGGCACGCTCCTGCGCACCGTCGCCTATCTCGTCGGCAAGGCGCCCGGCCAGGCCCTCGACGAGATCGCCGGTCTCCTGGCGACACTGCTGCGCCCCGGGCGGATCCTCGGCGCACGCAAGACGCGCGGCAAGCCCGCCCTCGACGCGGGCGAGATGCGGCCGCTCTTCCCGCCGCCCGGCGCCACCGTGCGCGCCACCATCGAACAGGCGGCGGGCAGCCTCGTCGGCCGCTCCGACCCCGAGGCCCCCGCGGGCGCGGGACGCCACGGCGCCGTCGAGTCCGGACCCGGCGGCGACGACGCGGACTTCCTGGAGATCGAGCAGTTCGCCCGGCTCAAGCGCATCGCCCGCAAGCCGGGACCGATGCTCTTCGTGGTGCTGCTCTTCGCCGCGCTCATCGCCTGCCGCGCGCTGCTCGGCACCGGTGCGCTCGCGGGCGGCGCGCTGCTGCCCGCACCGGGCGACTCCTCGGAGCTGTGGGCCCGTTATCTGGACGGCTGGCATCCCGTCGGCACCGGCGGCACGCAGTCCGCGCCGCCCTACCTCGCGCTCGTCGCGGGGCTGTCCTCGCTGCTCTTCGGCTCCACCGGGCTCGCGGTCACCGTGCTGCTCGTCGGCTCCGTGCCGCTGGCGGGATTCGCCGCGTACTTCGCCTCACGGCCACTGGTCCCCTCGCGCCTGCTGCGCGCGTGGGCGTCGGTCGCGTACGCCTTCCTGCCCGCCGCCACGGGCGCGCTCGCGGGCGGCCGCATCGGCACCGCCGTCCTCGCGGTCCTGCTGCCGCTCATCGCGCGCGCGGGCATCGCGGCGAGCGGCCTCGCCTCTCCGGAGGGCACCCGGGGGACGTGGCGCGCGACATGGGCGTACACGCTGCTGCTGACCCTCGCCACGGCCTTCACGCCGATCGTCTGGCCGATCGCCCTGGTGCTCGGCCTCGCCCTCCTCGTGGTGCGCCGCGGCGACATCACGGCCTACGCCCTGCGCTTCCTCGCCGCGCTCGGCACACCGCTGCTCGTCCTCGCGCCGTGGTCCCTGACGCTGCTGCCCTTCGGCTTCTTCAAGGAAGCGGGCCTGGAGTTCGGCTCAGGCTCGGCGACCGCGCTCGACCTGCTCGGCGCGAGCCCCGGCGGCCCCGGCACCGTGCACGGGCTGCTGCTCATCGGCATCGTGCTCGCCGCCCTCGGCGCCCTGCTGCGCGGCGAGCGGCAGTCGGCGATCCGCACCGCCTGGGCGGCCGCCCTGGTCTCGCTGGTCTTCGCCGTCCTGTCGAACGGCTCGGCATGGGCAGGACCCGCCACCCTCGGCTACGGCATCGCGCTCCTTGCCGCCGCCACCCTCGGCGCCGACGGGGCACGCGCGCGTGTCGCCGAGCAGAGCTTCGGCTGGCGTCAGCCGGTGGCCGCGCTCATCGCGTTCGCCGCGGCGGCCGGGCCGCTCCTTGTGGCCGCCGGGTGGATGATCGGCGGCGCCGACGGCCCCCTGGAGCGGCGTGATCCGGTGCAGGTGCCCGCGTTCGTCGCGGAGGAGAGCGGCACCGAGGACCAGGCCCGCACCCTCGTCCTCGCCGGTGACTCGGCGGCCAAGGTCTCCTACACACTCGTACGGGGATCGGGCGGCAGGCTCGGCGACGCGGAACTCGCGTCGGCATCGGGCACGGACGACCGGCTCGACAAGATCGTCGCCCGGCTCGTCGCGGGCTCCGGCGCCGACCAGGCCGACCAGCTCGGCGGCTACGCGGTGCGCTACGTCCTCGTACGCGACGGGGCGCCCCGCCAGATGAGCCGCACCCTGGACGCCACCCCCGGCCTGACCCGGCTCAGCCAGGAGGACGGCAGTGCCCTGTGGCGCGTGGACCGTCAGGTGGCGCGCGCCGCGATCGTCCCCGAGACCGGCGACCCCGAGCCCGTCGCGGCAGGACCCGTCGAGCTGCACACGAAGATCGAGTCCGGCGACGAGGGCCGCGTCCTGCGGCTCGCCGACTCGGCGGCCCCCGGCTGGACGGCGACCCTCGACGGCCGCCCGCTGACCCGCACCACGGTCGACGGCTGGGCACAGGGCTTCGAACTGCCCACCGCGGGCGGCCACCTCGACGTCACCTTCGACGCCCCGGTGGGCCACAAGGCATGGCTGTGGGCGCAGGGCGCGCTCGCCGTCGTCCTCGTGGTGCTCGCCCTGCCCGGACGGCGCCGCGACGTCGACGACGACCTCCCCGAGGAGCCCGTCATCCCCGCCCAGGCGATGGAGGGCGAGGGCCGCAGGGCGCGCAGGCTGCGGGCCCAGAGCGAGCAGGCCGGGCAGGAGGCGGGCCAGGACGTACCTCCTCCTTCGGAGGAGGGCCTTGCCGCGGTGCCGCAGCAGGCGCAGTCCTACGAGCAGTGGGAGACACCGGCCCACGCGGGCGCCGAGCACGGCGCGTACGGCGGCGAGCGGCAGCACCAGGGCGGCGCGTACCCGTCCGGGTCCTACGAGCAGCAGCCGTACCAGGCGGACGCCTACCAGGGCGGCCAGTACGACCCGTACGCCTCCTACGGAGGAGCGGGCGGTGCCTACGGAGAGCAGCAGTACGGGCAGTCCTACGACACCTCGTACGACCAACAGCAGCCCCCGATGCCGCCGTTGCCCCCGCAGCCGCCCCACGGCACCGACAGTGAGCGCCCCGACGGGAGCCAGCAGTGAACCGCACCACCCAGTCCCTGATCGCCGTGGTCGTCGCGCTCGGCGCCGTCACCGGGTTCGCCGCGTTCAGCGGCCCTGACGGCACCGGCGGCGACGGGGCGAAGGCCGCGGCGCGGCTGCCCGTCGAGCGCACCAGCCTGCTCTGCCCGGTGCCCAGCGCCTCCGACCTCGCCGAGACCTCGTACACCGCCTTCACTCCCAAGTCGAGCGGCGCCGAGAGCAAGGGCAAGGCGGAACTGCTGCCCGTGAGCCGGGCGTTGACGGACGCGGCCAAGCAGGAGGACAAGAAGAACGCCAAGCCCTTCCTGAAGCAGAAGGCGCCGGGCGAGCCGGTGGCGGGCGAGGAGTCGGGCGCCGAGTCGCCCGCGCTCATCGGCACGGCCGACGGCCGGTTCGCCCCCGGCTGGACCGTGCAGCAGACCACGACGTACGCGGCGGGCAGCGGCCGTGGGGTCCAGGGCACCAACTGCACCGCGCCCGACACGGACTTCTGGTTCCCGGGCGCGAGCACCGTGAAGGACCGCAGCGACTACATCCACCTGACGAACCCGGACGACTCCGCCGCCGTCGTCGACGTGGAGCTCTTCGGCCCCGACGGCGAGGTCACGTCCGCGGTGGGCGACTCGATCCAGGTGCAGCCGCACTCCAGCGTCCCGGTGCTGCTGTCCACGCTCGCGGAGAAGCAGACCGAGAACCTCACGATGCACGTGATCGTGCGCAGCGGCCGGGTCGCGGCCGCCGTGCAGTCCTCCGACGAGAAGCTGGGCGGCGACTGGCTGCCCGCGTCCACCGACCCCGACAGCAGCCTCGTCCTGCCCGGCATCCCCAAGGACGCCACCTCGGTGCGCCTGGTCGCCTTCACGCCCGGTTCCGACGACGCGGACCTGAAGATCCAGCTGGTCTCGCGGACCGGCTCGATCACCCCGGCCGGGCACGAGAGCCTGCACGTGAAGTCCGGCATGACCGCCGCCGCCGACCTCGGCGACATCACCAAGGGCGAGGCGGGATCGCTGCTCCTGACGCCGACGGAGAAGTCGGTGCCGGTGGTGGCGGCGCTGCGCGTCACCCGGGGCAAGGGCAGCAAGCAGGAGACGGCGTTCATCCCGGCGACGAGCGCGGTGGGCACGCGCGCGACGGTCGCCGACAACCGCGCCAAGGGCTCCACGCTCTCCCTGGTAGCCCCGGGCAAGTCGGCGAAGGTGAAGGTCACGGCGTCGGCCGGCACCGAGGGCGGCTCACCGGCCTCGAAGACGTACACCGTCAAGGGCGGTACGACGCTGGCGATCACGGACCCGCCGGTGCCCGATGGGCTCAAGGGCGCGTACGCACTCACGGTGGAGCCGGTGTCCGGCGGCGCCGTCTACGGCTCGCGGATGCTGTCCCTGCCGGAGGAGGGCATTCCCATGTTCACGATCCAGGCGCTGCCCGACGACCGGGGGACGGTCGCGGTGCCGGAGGCGGAGCGGGATCTTTCGGTGCTGCAGAAGTAGCGCGGACCTCTTGGTGGGCTCAGTCCTCGTCCCCGTAGCGCGGGTCGACCGACTCCGGGGACAGGCCGAGCAGTTCGGCGACCTGCTCGACGACCACCTCGTGCACCAGGGCCGCGCGTTCGTCGCGCCCCTTGGTGCGGATCTCCACCGGGCGGCGGTAGATGACGACGCGGGCGGGCCGCCCCTCGGACGCCGTGATCGTGCCGCCGAGCGGCACCACCTCGTCGCGCCACTCCCCGTCGGGCCCTCCGGGACCGCCCAGGGGCGGCACCTCGAGGACCAGGAACTCGATCTCCGTGAGCTGCGGCCAGCGCCGCTCCAGGCGCTCCACCGAGTCCTGCACGAGGTCCGTGAAGGCCTCGGCACGGCTCGCGGAGAGCGGGACCTGGGGCGGTGCCACGGGGCCACGCATGCCTCGGCCGTGGCGGTCGCGGCGGCGGGGCCTCGGGTCTGCGGAGCGGGGCTGTACGGGGTCGTCCATCACTGACGAAGCGTAGTCCCCGAGATCGCCCTTTCCGCACGCTGCGCGCCATGTCACTTCCTGACCATTCCGGCCAAGCTTGGACTCGATTCCGTATCTCTCCCAGACCGTCGATCTCGCGCCAAATGACGTGATTCGCGCCATGTGGTGACCGGATTCAACACCGCCCGTCCCCGTGGCCACTGGCGTCTGCGCAGGTCAACGCCTTGCCCTCGCGGCGGATTCGCGCGCGGATCACGGCACGACACGGTGGAGTGACCTCGTGGAGAGTCGTCGCGGCCCGCTCAAGAGTGCGGTACCGTCCAACGTCGTGAGCCCTGTACGTCGCTGTTCGCGCACCGCTTGCGGCCGTCCCGCCGTCGCGACGCTGACGTACGTCTACGCCGACTCGACCGCGGTCCTCGGCCCCCTCGCCACCTACGCCGAACCCCACTGCTACGACCTGTGCGCCGAGCACTCCGAGCGCCTCACCGCCCCGCGCGGCTGGGAGGTCGTCCGGCTCGCCGACGCCTCGGGTCCCGCCCGTCCCTCCGGCGACGACCTCGAAGCGCTCGCCAACGCCGTGCGCGAGGCGGCCCGTCCGCAGGAGCGCGCCGCCGAGGCCGGTGGAGGCGGTGCCCGCACGGCGGACCCGATGGAGGTCGCCCGCCGTGGCCACCTCCGGGTGCTGCGGTCGCCGGAGTCCTGAACGGCTTCGCTCCGTAGGGGGCCTGTCATTGACGGGGCTGCTCCGTAGAGGCCTGTCGGTATCGGAGTCGCTCCGTAGAGCCCTGTCGTTCATTGCTGAACAACAGTTGCCGCACGCCCCATTGACGTGCGCTTGTTGCGGACACGACCATTCCCCCACTCGTGAGAGATCACTTTCCGCATCACGGAAACATCACGGAAACCGGGGAGCCGCCTGTGTTCACGCAGCAACTGGAGCCCGTGGCCGACTCGCTCGGCCTGTCCGCACTCGTCGCGACCCTGCCCCTCCTGACCGTCCTCGTCCTCCTCGGCGCCGTCCGCATGAAGGCGCACAGGGCAGGGCTCATCGGCCTCGCGGTCGCCGTCCTCGTCGCCTGGCTCGCGTACGGCATGCCGCTCGGTCAGACCGTCTCCAGCGCCGCGCAAGGAGCTCTCTTCGGCCTCTTCCCCATCCTGTGGATCGTCGTCAACGCCCTGTGGGTGTACCGCATGACGGTCCGCACCCGGCACTTCGACATCCTGCGCCGCTCCTTCGGGCGGCTCTCCGACGACCCTCGCATCCAGGCGCTCGTCGTGGCCTTCTGCTTCGGGGCGCTCCTGGAGGCGCTCGCCGGGTTCGGGGCGCCCGTCGCGATCAGCGCCGTCATGCTCGTCGCCCTCGGCTTCGACCCGGTGCGCGCGGCCGTCGTCGCCCTGGTCGCCAACACCGCGCCCGTCGCCTTCGGGGCCATGGGCACACCGGTGGTGACGCTGGCCCAGGTGACGGGCCTTCCGCTGGACACCGTCGCCACGGTCGTCGGCCGCCAGACACCGCTGCTCGCCCTGGTCGTACCGCTGCTCCTGGTGACCCTCGTGGACGGACGGCGCGGTCTGCGCGAGACCTGGGTGCCCGCCCTCGCGTGCGGATTCGCCTTCGCCGTCGCGCAGTTCGCGGCCTCCAACTACGTCTCCGCCCAACTCGCCGACATCGGGGCGGCCCTGGCGGGCGCGGGTGCGCTGATGGCCGTGCCGCACGCGCGCAGGCCGGCCACCGAACCCGTCCGCGTCGCGGTCCTCACCGGTGCGCG
Source organism: Streptomyces sp. NPDC041068 (assembly GCF_040647455.1). Taxonomy (NCBI): domain Bacteria; kingdom Bacillati; phylum Actinomycetota; class Actinomycetes; order Kitasatosporales; family Streptomycetaceae; genus Streptomyces; species Streptomyces sp. NPDC041068. The sequence goes on along the minus strand of NZ_JBEZCG010000022.1, from coordinate 13,450 downwards.
CAGCGAAGACCTCGACCACGACGACCCGCGCCCCGAAGTGCTGCGCGCCTACGCCCCGTACGCCCTCATCGTCGCCGTCTTCTCCCTCGCCCAGATCCCCGCCGTCAAGGACCTGCTCGCGAAGGCGACGCGCACCTTCGACTGGCCCTTCCTGAACGTCGGTGATCCTTCGGGGAATCCGGTCGGCGGCAACGTCTTCTCGCTTCCACTGCTCGGCACCGGCGGAACCCTCGTCCTGCTGGCCGGAGTGGGCACGGCGGCGGTCATCGGGGTGCACGCGCGCGTGGCGGTGCGCGAATGGGCGGCCACCGTCCACGAGTTGCGCTTCGCGATCCTCACCGTGACGTCCGTGCTGGCTCTCGCGTACGTCATGAACCTCTCCGGGCAGGCCGCCACGATCGGACACTACGTAGCCGCCGCCGGGGCGGGGCTCGCCTTCCTGTCGCCCGTGCTCGGCTGGTTCGGCGTGGCGGTGACAGGCTCCGACACCTCCGCCAACGCGCTGTTCGGCGCCCTGCAGGTGACGGCGGCTCAGCAGTCGGGGCTCTCGCCGGAACTCCTCGCGGCCGCCAACAGCTCGGGCGGTGTCCTCGGCAAGATGATCTCCCCGCAGAACCTGACGATCGCGTGCGCGGCCGTCGGCCTCGCGGGCAAGGAGGGCGATCTGCTGCGCAAGGTCCTGCCGTGGAGCCTCGGCCTGCTCCTGGTGATGTGTCTGATCGTGGTGGGACAGAGCACGGCAGTCCTCGGCTGGATGCTGCCGTGAGACGTCTGGACGCCACTGTGGGACGTCGGGATGCCGCCGCAGGACGTCTGCCGCCGGGGCCCCAGGACGTCTGCCGCCCGGGCCCGGCCCGCTGTCGGCGCCAGCGGGTAGCTTTGTGGTGACCGCGGAGAGCTCTCCGTACTCGCTGAGCTAGCAGAACCTGCAGAGAGGGTTGGCCGTGACTGCTGATCTGTCCCAGATCGTGAAGGCGTACGACGTCCGTGGGGTGGTCCCGGACCAGTGGGACGAGTCACTCGCCGAGCTGTTCGGGGCGGCCTTCGCGCAGATCACGGCGGCCGACGCGATCGTGGTCGGGCACGACATGCGCCCCTCGTCGCCGGGTCTTTCGCGGGCCTTCGCGCGTGGTGCCGCGGCCCGGGGCGTGGACGTGACGGAGATCGGTCTGTGCTCGACGGACCAGCTGTACTACGCCTCGGGGGCGCTGAACCTGCCGGGCGCGATGTTCACGGCCTCGCACAACCCCGCGCAGTACAACGGCATCAAGATGTGCCGCGCGGGCGCCGCCCCGGTCGGCCAGGACACCGGCCTCGCGGAGATCCGCGCCCTGGTCGAGGGCTGGAGCGCGACCGGCGCCCCCGAGCCCGCGGCCACCGCCGGCACCCTCACCCAGCGCGAGACCCTCGGTGACTACGCCGCGCACCTGCGCGGCCTGGTCGACCTCACGAAGATCCGCCCCCTGAAGGTCGTCGTCGACGCGGGCAACGGCATGGGCGGGCACACCGTCCCCACCGTCTTCGAGGGCCTGCCCCTCGACGTCGTGCCGATGTACTTCGAGCTGGACGGCACCTTCCCCAACCACGAGGCCAACCCCCTGGACCCGGCCAACATCGTGGACCTGCAGAAGCGCGTGCGCGCCGAGGGCGCCGACCTCGGCATCGCCTTCGACGGCGACGCGGACCGCTGCTTCGTCGTCGACGAGAACGGCGCCCCGGTCTCCCCGTCGGCCATCACCGCCCTGGTCGCCTCCCGCGAACTGGCCAAGCACGGCGGCAAGGGCACGGTCATCCACAACCTCATCACCTCCTGGTCGGTCCCGGAGGTCGTGAAGGAGAACGGCGGCACGCCGGTCCGCACGCGCGTGGGCCACTCCTTCATCAAGGAGGAGATGGCCAAGACCGGCGCGATCTTCGGCGGCGAGCACTCCGCGCACTACTACTTCAAGGACTTCTGGAACGCGGACACGGGCATGCTCGCCGCCCTCCACGTCCTGGCGGCCCTCGGCGGCCAGGACGGCCCGCTCTCCGGCCTCGTCGCCCAGTACGACCGCTACGCCGGCTCCGGCGAGATCAACTCCACGGTCGACGACCAGAGCGCCCGCCTCGCCGCCATCAGGACCGCCCACCAGGGCAAGGACGGCGTGACCCTGGACGAGCTCGACGGCCTCACCGTGACCGCCGCCGACTGGTGGTTCAACGTACGCGCCTCGAACACCGAGCCCCTGCTGCGCCTGAACGTCGAGGCCCGGGACGAGGCCACCATGGCGCGCGTCCGCGACGAGGCCCTGGCGATCATCCGCGGCTGACGCGGCGCCCGCGGGGAGGGCCGGCCACGACCCTCCCCGCACCCCCACGCCGAGCCCCGCGCGGAGGTAGGCTGACCAGGCCGCATCCTGCGCGGTGGCGGTGCGGTTCCCCGGCGGACACCGCGCGCGATCGCCGCACCGAAGCAGCGCGCACCCCATCAGATCCGTTCGAAGGGACCCACCCCATGCCGCTCGAAGCCGGCCTCCTGGAGATCCTCGCCTGCCCGGCCTGTCACGCCCCTCTCAAGGAGACGGACACCGAGCTGGTCTGCACGGCGGACGCCAAGGAGTGCGGTCTCGCCTACCCGGTCCGCGACGGCATCCCCGTCCTCCTGGTCGACGAGGCCCGCCGCCCCGCCTGAGGGACCCACGCAGGAAGCCGCGCACCGCGATCGGAGGCCTGACACCCATGCTCGACGAGTCGCTGCTCGACGCCCCCGAGGCGTTGGCCCGCGCCGACCGCCGCGGACTGCTGAGGGGCGCGGCAGAGGCGGGTGCCCGCGTCCGCACCGCGGTCCGGCACGCCACCGAGGCCGGGCTCACGGACCTCAAGCCCGACGGCCGCCCCCGTGCCGTCCTGATCGCGGGCCCCGGCACCGCGGCCGTCTGCGTCGCCGACTTCCTCGACGCCCTCGCGGGCACGGGCTGCCCCGTGGTCCGGCTGACCCCGACCGGCGTCGCACCCGCCGGGGGAGCCCTGCGCTGGGCGCTGCCCGGCTGGGCCGGTCCCGTCGACCTGCTGCTCATCGCCACCCCGGACGGCGCCGAACCGGGCCTCTCGCTCCTCGCCGAGCAGGCGTACCGCCGCGGCTGCACGGTCGTCGCGGTCGCCCCCGCGCGCACCCCGATCGCCGAGAGCGTGGAGGGCAGCCACGGCCTCACGGTCCCCATGGCCACCTCGCCCTACGGCGCGTACGAAGGCCCGCACGACGAGGCGACCCGCGGCTCCGCGTCGTACGAGGCACGCCGCGTCGAGGACGAAGCCGCCCCCGGCGCCCCCGGCACCCTGTGGGCCCTCCTCGTCCCGCTGCTCGTGCTCCTCGACCGCACCGGCCTGGTCGCCGCCCCCGTCGACGCCCTGCAGAAGGTCGCCGACCGCCTGGACGGCGTCGCGGAACGCTGCGGCCCGGCCATCGCGACGTACAGCAATCCCGCCAAGACGCTCGCCGCCGAGCTCGCCGACGCGCTCCCGCTGATCTGGACCGAGGGGCAGGCCGCGGGCGCCACAGGGCGACGCTTCGCCGCCACCCTCGCCGAGCTCGCCGGACACGCCGCGCTCGCCGCCGAACTGCCCGAGGCCCTGCCCGCGCACGGCGCCCTCCTCGCGGGCGGCCTCGCGGGTGGCGGCGACGACACCGACGACTTCTTCCGCGACCGTGTCGACGACCCGGCTGCCCTCCGCGCGCGCGTGGTGCTGCTCCGCGACCGGCCCGTCGACGCGGGCGGCCTCAGCGCCGCGCCCGCCGCCCGGGAGCTGGCGAACAGCCACGACGTCGCGCTCAGCGAGCTCGAGCCGGAGAGCGGCGACGAGTTGGAGGCACTCGCGGAGCTGATCGCCGTCACGGATTTCGCCGCCGTTTACCTGGCGCTCGCCTCGGGGGACGGATCATGACCACCGCACGGGTCGCCTCTTGACCACGGCACCGGTCACCGCCGCAGTTCAGCATTCGCGTACGTAGCAAGGGAGATCCCCTCCGTGGACCGCCTCACCAACACCATCCGCCCCTACGCCTGGGGTTCCACCACCGCCATCGCGGAGCTCCTCGGCGTGGCACCGAGCGGTGAGCCGCAGGCCGAGATGTGGATGGGCGCCCACCCGGGCGCGCCCTCGCGCACCGAGCGCGGCGCGCTGAACGAGGTCATCGAGGCGGACCCGGAGCGCGAGCTCGGCAAGGAAGCGGTCGCCAAGTTCGGCCCGCGCCTGCCCTTCCTTTTCAAGATCCTCGCCGCGGGGGCCCCGCTCTCCCTCCAGGTGCACCCGAACCTGGCGCAGGCGAAGGAGGGGTACGCGGACGAGGAGCGCCGCGGCGTCCCGATCGACGCGCCGGACCGCAACTACAAGGACGCCAACCACAAGCCCGAACTCATCTGCGCCCTCACGCCGTTCGACGGCCTGTGCGGCTTCCGCGACCCCGCCGAGACCGCGGACCTCCTGGAGGCCCTGGGCGTGGACTCCCTCAAGCCGTACGTCGACCTGCTGCGCGCCCACCCCGAAGAGGCCGCCCTGCGCGAGGTCCTGACGGCCGTGCTGAGCGCCGACCCCGAGCAGATGGCCGAGACGGTCACCGAGGTCACGGCCGCCGCCCGCCGCCTCGGGGGTGCCTACACCCCGTACGTCGACATCGCCCACCACTACCCGGGCGACCCCGGTGTCATCGCGGCGATGCTCCTCAACCACGTCCAACTGCAGCCCGGCGAGGCCCTGTTCCTCGGCGCCGGCGTCCCGCACGCCTACCTCGACGGCCTCGGCGTCGAGATCATGGCCAACTCCGACAACGTCCTGCGCTGCGGCCTGACCCCCAAGCACGTCGACGTACCCGAACTCCTGCGCATCGTCCGCTTCGAGGCGACCGACCCCGGCGTCCTGCGCCCCGCCGCGACATCAGCCGCTGCCGCGGCGGGCTCGCCCGACGGCGAGGAGGTCTACGAAACCCCGATCGACGAGTTCCGCCTCTCCCGCTTCGTGCTGCCCGAGGGCGCCGCCGCGCACGACCTCACCGCCGTGACCCCGCAGATCCTGCTCTGCGCCGCGGGCTCGGTCCGCGCGGGCGAACTGACCCTGACGCCCGGCCAGTCCGCGTTCGTCCCCGCGGGCGAAAAGGTCGAAGTGTCCGGGGTGGGCACGGTTTTCCGTGCCACTGTGGTGGCCTGACACACCAACGCCCTCCCGTGCTGCAACAATGACCCACCGCAAAGGCCGGGCAAAGCGTGCCCGGCACCGTGGTCGGTACGTACGAAGGCGAAGGGACACCCCGCACTCATGAGCGCGTCAGGCGGAACAAAGGCGATTGTCGCGGCACTTGCCGCGAACCTCGCGATCGCGGTGGCGAAGTTCGTCGCGTTCATCTTCAGCGGCTCGTCCTCGATGCTCGCCGAGAGCGTCCACTCGCTCGCCGACTCGGGCAACCAGGGACTGCTGCTCCTCGGCGGCAAGAAGGCCCAGCGCGAGGCGACCCCGCAGCACCCGTTCGGCTACGGCCGCGAGCGCTACATCTACGCCTTCCTGGTCTCGATCGTCCTCTTCTCGGTCGGCGGCATGTTCGCGATCTACGAGGGCTACGAGAAGATCAAGCACCCGCATGAGCTCGAGCACTGGTACTGGCCCGTCGGGGTCCTGGTGTTCGCGATCATCGCGGAGAGCTTCTCCTTCCGGACCGCCATCAAGGAGTCCAACCCGCTGCGCGGCAACCTCTCCTGGAAGGAGTTCGTGCGCCGCGCCAAGGCCCCCGAGCTGCCCGTCGTCCTCCTGGAGGACCTCGGCGCGCTCGTCGGTCTGATCCTCGCCCTCGGCGGTGTCGGCCTCGCCCTTGCCACCGGCGACGGCGTCTGGGACGGCATCGGCACGCTCTGCATCGGCGTCCTGCTCATCCTGATCGCGATCGTCCTGGCGGCGGAGACCAAGTCCCTGCTGCTCGGCGAGGCCGCGGGCACCGAAGAGGTCGCCAAGATCGAGAAGGCCCTGGTCGACGGCGACACGGTCACCAAGGTCATCCACATGCGCACGCTGCACCTCGGCCCCGAGGAGCTCCTCGTCGCCGCCAAGGTCGCCGTCCAGCACGACGACACGGCCGCCGAGGTCGCCGCCGCGATCAACGCCGCGGAGGAGCGCATCCGCGCGGAGGTCCCGATCGCCCGCGTGATCTATCTGGAGCCGGACATCTACAGCGAGTCGGCGGCCGCGGCGGGCGAGAACCCGGCGAAGTCACCCGGCGGCCACTGAGGTTTCTTCTGCGTACGTGGATGGGGCCCCGCACCTTCTCGGTGCGGGGCCCCATCCACGTATCCGGAAGGTCCTGACTGCTCACTGGACCGACGACCGGACTTACCGGACCTCGCGCAGCACATCGAGGATCGCGGCGTCGTCCGGCGCCGCCTCGAGCCGCTCCCGGAAGCCGGTGTCCATCAACTTCCGCGACAGCAGGGCGAGAATCCGCAGGTGCTCGTCCCCGGCGGCGGCCTCCGGCACGGAGATCATGAAGATCAGCTTGGCCTTCGTGCCGTCGAGCGCGCCCCACTCGATGCCCTCCGCCGACCGCGCGAAGCCGACGATCGGCGAGTCCACGGCATCGGTCTTGGCGTGCGGGATGGCGATCTCCTCGCCGAGCCCGGTGGTGCCCTGCGTCTCGCGCCGCAGCGCCGTCCGCACCAGCTCCTCCACGTCGTTGACCTTGCCGGTGGTGGCGAGCAGCTCGGCCATCTCGCGAATCGCCGCCTCCTTCTCGCCCGCCGCCAGCCGGACCTTCACGGTCTGCTCGCTGAGATAGCCGGAAAGAACCTCGCCCGCAGGCTCGGGGGCGGGGGAGGCGGCGGCAGGGGATGCCGACGGGGTCTTCTGCAGCGCCCCGGCGGCAACAGCCGCACCACCCGTACCGGCACCCACCCCGGCGAGCACCGGCTCGGGCCCGCCCGGCACGTCGACCAGGGGAGCCCCGCGCCGCTTGCGCTCGCTGAGGTCGACCAGCGTCACGGTCGTGAGCGCCGTGACGACCGAACCGATGGCGATGGCCACGAAGAACATCGGCACGCCGCCCACGGCACCGAGCACCGCCACGATCGGCCCGCCGTGCGGCACCGCGTCCTTCACGCTCGCCAAGCCGGCGACGGCACCGGCGACGGCGCCGCCGAGCATGTTGGCGGGGATGACCTGCGCGGGCCGCGCGGCGGCGAACGGAATGGCGCCTTCCGAGATCCCGAAGAAGCCCATGAACAACGAGGCGAGACCGGTCTCCCGCTCCTGCTCGGTGTAGAGCCGCTTGCGGATCAGCGTCGCGAGCCCCTGCCCGAGCGGCATGACCGGGATCGCCGCGGCGCACATGCCCATGACGGTCTGGTTGCCGGTGGCGATGAGTCCCGCGCCGAACAGGAAGGCGGTCTTGTTGACGGGACCACCCATGTCGAAGGCGATCATGAGGCCGAGGATCGCGCCGAGCAGGATCGCGCTCGTGCCGGTCATCCCGCTGAGCCAGTCCGTCAGATGCTCGAAGACCCACGAGATCGGCTTTCCGATGACGTAGATGAAGAACAAGCCGAGGGCAGTGGTCGCGACGATCGGGATCACGATGATCGGCATGATCGGCTGGACGAACTTCGGGACCTTGACCTTCTTGATCCACAGCACCAGATAGCCGGCCAGGAAGCCGGTGACGATGGCCCCGATGAAGCCCGCGCCCGCCTTGGAGTCGTACAGCTCACCGGTGTTGGCGATCCACCCGCCGATCATGCCCGGCACCAGCGCGGGCCGGTCCCCGATGGCGTACGCGATGTATCCCGACAGGATCGGCACCATCAGCGTGAACCCGATGACACCGATCTGGTTCACATGCATCCAGAACGAGCCGTCCGGGATGACGAGACCGCCCTTGGGGTCGGTGTGCCCGCCCAGCGACAGCGAGATCGCGATCAGCAGACCACCGACCACGACGAACGGGATCATGTACGAGACGCCGTTCATCAGCGCCTTGTACGCGACGCTGCGCTCCCTGCCGCCCCCGCCCCCGCCGCCGGAGAGCGGCTCGGCGGAACCGCCGCCCCCGCCTCCGCCGTGCACCGGCGCGCTCTGCACCTGCTCGATCAGCCGCTCCGGGTGGCTGATGCCTTCGGAGACGCCGACGGAGAGCACCCGCTTCCCCACGAAGCGGCTGCGGTCGACGTCCTTGTCGGCTGCGATGATGATGCCGTCGGCGTCTCTGACATCGTTGTCAGAGAGGACGTTCTCGGCCCCGATGGAGCCCTGCGTCTCCACCTTCATGTCGATGCCGAGGCTCTCCGCGGCCTGCGAGAGCTTCTCGGCCGCCATGTACGTGTGGGCGATGCCGGTCGGACAGGCGGTCACCGCGAGCAGCTTCAACCTCCGCTGCCCGCTGCTGGCCCCGCCTATGGGGGGCTCGGCCGGACTGGTCACGTGGATCTCCTTACGCCTTTGCCAAACAAGATCGCGCAAATGTTCCCGATCTCAAGGCATCCTGCAACACATAAGCGCAGGATCAAAAGCGCAAAGGTCCCATATCGTCCGGGTCTGACGGCCTATCCGCCAGTCAGGACGTGCCCAGAGGCGGGCTGGGGGTTGCTGGGCCAATCGGTGTAGCTTTGAGACCGAGCCAGACGTCGCTGCTGATGGCGGTCGGGCGGTCCAAGCACGGATCGTCCGAGGGAGAGAGGGCCTCCGACGGACTGCGCTGCGCGCGTCGGTGCACCCGTGTACCCAACGCCGCAGGTCAGCCATGTCCACCCTCGATCCATCCACGAGGAGCAGCTCACTCATGACTCTCATCAACGGCAAGGACTTCAAGGTCGCCGACCTCTCCCTCGCCGAGTTCGGCCGCAAGGAGATCACCCTCGCCGAGCACGAGATGCCCGGCCTGATGTCGATCCGCAAGGAGTTCGCGGCCTCCCAGCCGCTGGCCGGCGCCCGCATCATGGGCTCCCTGCACATGACCGTGCAGACCGCCGTCCTCATCGAGACCCTGGTCGCCCTCGGCGCCGAGGTCCGCTGGGTCTCCTGCAACATCTTCTCCACCCAGGACCACGCGGCCGCCGCCATCGCGGTCGGCCCGAACGGCACCCCGGACAACCCGCAGGGCGTCCCGGTCTTCGCCTGGAAGGGCGAGACCCTGGAGGAGTACTGGTGGTGCACGGAGCAGGCGCTGACCTGGCCGAACACCCCCACCGGCGGCCCGAACATGATCCTGGACGACGGCGGCGACGCCACCCTCCTCGTCCACAAGGGCGTCGAGTACGAGAAGGCCGGCAAGGTCCCCTCGGTCGACACCGCCGAGAACGACGAGCACCGCGTCATCCTGCAGCTCCTCAACCGCACCATCACCGAGGGCTCGCAGAAGTGGACCCAGCTCGCCTCGGAGATCCGCGGCGTGACCGAGGAGACCACGACCGGCGTCCACCGTCTCTACGAGATGCAGCGTGACGGCCAGCTCCTCTTCCCGGCGATCAACGTCAACGACGCCGTCACGAAGTCGAAGTTCGACAACAAGTACGGCTGCCGCCACTCCCTGATCGACGGCATCAACCGCGCCACGGACGTCCTCATCGGCGGCAAGACCGCGGTCGTCCTCGGCTACGGCGACGTGGGCAAGGGCTGTGCGGAGTCCCTGCGCGGCCAGGGCGCCCGAGTGATCGTCACCGAGATCGACCCGATCTGCGCGCTGCAGGCGGCGATGGACGGCTACCAGGTCACCACGCTCGACGAGGTCGTCGACAAGGCCGACATCTTCGTCACCACGACCGGCAACAAGGACATCATCATGGCCTCGGACATGGCCAAGATGAAGCACCAGGCGATCGTGGGCAACATCGGCCACTTCGACAACGAGATCGACATGGCCGGCCTCGCGAAGATCGAGGGCATCGTCAAGGACGAGGTCAAGCCGCAGGTCCACACCTGGACGTTCCCCGACGGCAAGGTCCTGATCGTGCTGTCCGAGGGCCGCCTGCTGAACCTGGGCAACGCGACCGGTCACCCGTCCTTCGTGATGTCCAACTCGTTCGCGGACCAGACGCTGGCCCAGATCGAGCTGTTCACTAAGCAGGAGGAGTACCCGACCGACGTCTACGTCCTCCCCAAGCACCTGGACGAGAAGGTCGCCCGCCTCCACCTCGACTCGCTCGGCGTGAAGCTCACGACGCTCCGCCCCGAGCAGGCCTCGTACATCGGCGTCGAGGTCGAGGGCCCGTACAAGCCGGACCACTACCGCTACTGACGGCCGACCGGCCGCCGGTCAGCACCACTTCAGCAGGCCCTCGCCCCAGCGGCGGGGGCCTGCCCCTTTGCGGCCCACCAGCCGTGGCCGACGAGACTCACGCCAGGAACAGGACCGAGGACCGAGACCCATGCCCCGCGGCCGATATTCGCTCCATGATCCGCACGATCACACCCCCCTCGGTGAAGAACACTTCCACTGCGCGCCCGGCCCCTCCGGCTGGCGCTACGTGTCCCAACGAACCACCCCCTCAGGCACCCCCGCGGGCTCCGTCGACCTCGCGCTCGACGACCGGGGCCGCCCCATCCGCCTCGAACTCCACGCGGGCGACTGGCAGGTCCGCGCCGGCGCCCTCAACGGCGTCACCTGGGTCCGCACCGACTCCACCGGCGCCCACGCCACCGAAGACAACGCCCCCGCGCACGCCTTCACCGGCACTTCCCCCGCTTTCCTCGTCGCGACGGCCCGGCTGCTGAGCCTGACCCCCGCTTCCCCTGCGACCCGCATCCGCCTGGTCGCCTTCACGGACCCCGTCCTCGCCCCCCGCACCCTCGACCAGTCCTGGGCCCTGCTGAAAAGCGAAGCACACGCCACTGACAACGGCCCGTTGATCGTGGACGAATACCAGGTCACAGCCCTGGACACCGGCGAACAGCACGCGGTGCACATCGCCGGCGACGTCGTCCTCGCGGCCCCCGGCATCGAGCTCGAACACCTCGAAACCCCGCCGTCCACCTTCACCTAGGCAGGCGGCACGAACCCCGTGGCCGGAGGCGCGGGTTCCGTACCCTGCTCGACGGGCGCCACGTAACGCTCGGACACCGAGCCGGAGTTGTCCGCCACGGGGGCAGCGGGCGAAGGCGCATGAGCCGGCGCCGGACCGGCACCGGGACCGGCAGAAGTGGTGGAACCGGCAGAACCGGCAGGGCTCTCGGCAGCAACCGCACCGCCGAAGGCACGCCGCGCATCCCGTGCCTGCCGCTCATGCACAACAGCCGCCAAAAACGCGGCCGGTGGAACACCCTGCGGCACCGGAGCCCCGGTCCGCTCCGCCAGATCGCCGGCAAGCCGCTCGGCCATCGCCCAGCCCACCTGCGGATCCAACTGCCCCATCCGCGTCAGGTATTGCCGAATGGCCAGCCACAGCCCCTCGGGAACCCCGGACAGATCGAGCCCGGAGAACCGCCCCACCATCCAGGGCGGAGGCGGAGGCACGAAAGCGGCCTGCCCCGCGGGCACCCGCTCACGTACGACCAGCGTCCCCGCGAACACATCGCCGAGCCGCCGCCCACGCGCCGACACCAGAGACGCGATGCACGCGACGACCCCGAACGTCATCAGGATCTCGACGACCCCCACGGCCCCCCGCACCAGCGCGTGCCGGAACCGGATCGGCCCACCGTCGTCCCGCACCACCCGCAGCCCGCACGCCAGCTTCCCCAGCGACCGCCCACGACTGAGCGTCTCCACCGCGATGGGACCACCGACCAGGACGAGTACGAAGCTGGCGACCGCGACCGCGGCAGCCGCGGCATCGTCCAACGAAGACGTCGACGCGATGACCCCGATGGTCACCGCCAGATAGACCGCCCACGCCACGGCCAAATCGATCAGCACGGCCAGCGCCCGGCTCGGCAGCTTCGCGGGACGCAGCTCCAGCGCCACCGCCTCGCCCGTCACAAGCTCACTCACGCCCGCCACCCTTCCCTGCCCTGCCGTAGGACTGGCCAGTCTGCCAAGCTGAACAGTCACGCGCCGCAGTACGAGGAGCAGCCACCTGATGGACCTCGACGTCTTCGTGTCCGCCCACCGAGCCGAGTGGGACCGACTGGACGCCTTGCTGCGCCGCCAACGCCGCCTCTCCGGAGCCGAGGCCGACGAACTCGTCACCCTCTACCAACGCACCGCCACCCACCTCTCCCTGATCCAGTCCAGCGCACCGGACCCTCAGCTCATCGGACGCCTCACGCACCTGGTGGCACGCGCGCGTAGTGCCGTGACGGGCACACGCCGCGCCTCCTGGAGAGACGTGACCCGCTTCCTGACACACGGCTTCCCAGCGGCGGTCTACCGATCCCGCCGCTGGTGGGTCCCCACGGCCCTGCTCTCCACACTCCTGGCAGCAGTGATCGGCTGGTGGATCGGCACCCACCCCGAGGTCCAGGCCTCGATCGCGGCCCCCGACGAGCTCCGAGCGATGACTCGCCCAGGCGGTGAGTACGAGACGTACTACTCCAGCCACCCCGCAGCGTCCTTCGCCGCCCAGGTCTGGACGAACAACGCCCAGGCCGCCGCGATGTGCCTGGTCCTGGGCGCTTTCCTCTGCTTCCCCGTCATCTGGATCCTCTTCCAGAACATGCTCAACCTCGGCGTCGGCATCGGCCTGATGTCCTCGGCCGACCGCCTCGACACCTTCCTCGGCCTGGTCCTGCCACACGGTCTCCTGGAACTGACCGCAGTCTTCGTAGCCGCCGGCACAGGCCTGCGCCTCGGCTGGACCCTCATCGACCCGGGCCCACGCACACGCAGGACCGCCCTGGCAGAAGAGGGCCGCTCGGCCCTGGGCATGGCCATCGGCCTGGCCCTGGTCCTCTTCGTATCGGGCGCCATCGAAGGCTTCGTCACCCCATCGGGCCTGCCGACCTGGGCCCGCATCGCCATCGGTATCGCCGCTGAACTGGCATTCCTCGCGTACGTCTACGTGCTGGGCGGCAGGGCGGCCCGCGAGGGCGAGACAGGGGACCTGGACCAGGCAGAACGCAGCGCGTCCGTCCCCCTCGCAGCGTGATGTGCGTACGGCCCCTCTGACCTGTTAGTCTCCTTCCCGCCCCAAGAAAGCCGTTGACACGGAAGGACTGGGGAGGTAGATTCGAACAGTTGCCTAGAGCTGGACAAGTCCAGCGACAGCGGTTAACATCTGCCTGCTTCTTGAATTTCATTAATCGAGAAGCCACCCCGATCAATCGGAAATCTTGAGCCGGTCAGTCCGGTCGAAAACTTCTGATAAAGTCGGATCAGCCGAAAGGCAAAGGCCCTCCAACGGCCACCGGAAATGAAATCCGAACCGGGAACGGAACGGAAAACGGATCTGGTAAGGTTGGAAACACGAAATACCGAAGGGAAGCGCCCGGAGGAAAGCCCGAGAGGGTGAGTACAAAGGAAGCGTCCGTTCCTTGAGAACTCAACAGCGTGCCAAAAGTCAACGCC
>NZ_JBEZCG010000021.1:0-185741 GCF_040647455.1 Streptomyces sp. NPDC041068 | reverse complement strand
AGTACCTGGGCCGCAATGACGACCAGGTCAAGATCCGCGGTTTCCGTATCGAGCTCGGGGAGATCGAAGCCGCCCTCGCCGGACACGAAGCAGTCTCCCACGGCGTCGTCGTCCCGCGCGGCTCCGACGACAACCGTGCGCTCGTCGCCTACGTGAGCCCGACGCCGCAGTGGCTCGACGACGCCGCCCGCGAGCAGAACGCCACGCTCCTGGACCAGTGGCAGCGGGTCTTCGAGGACCAATACGCGGGGACCGGTGACGAAGCCGCCGACGACCTCAACCTGGCGGGCTGGGACAGCAGTTACACCGGCGTGCCCGTGCCCGAAGCCGGCATGCGCGAGTGGATCGACGGCACCGTCCAGCGCATCGCCGAGCTGCGGCCGCGGCGCCTGCTGGAGATCGGCTGCGGCACAGGACTGCTCCTGTTCCGCTACGCGGACGCCTGCGAGGCGGTGCACGCCTTCGACCTGTCGACCTCGGCGCTCGCCGATGTCCGCCGGGGCGTGGAGCGCCGCGGCTGGAGCCACGTCACCCTGGAGCAGGGGGACGCCCTGTCGATGGCCCGGCTCACCGGGCAGACCTTCGACACGATCGTGCTCAACTCCGTGGCCCAGTACTTCCCGAACCGGGTCTACCTGGAGGAGACGATCGCCCGGATGCTGCCGCTCCTGGAGGACGGCGGGCGCATCTTCATCGGCGACGTACGCAACCTCGACCTGCTCCCGGCCCACCTGAGCGCGGTCGAACGCAGCCGCGCCGGCGGCCGCACCACGGCAGGCGCGCTCGCCGAGCAGGTGCGGCGGCGCCGCAGGCAGGAGAGCGAACTGCTCCTGAGCCCCACCTACTTCGCCCGCATCGCCGAGCGCTTCCCCGAGCTGGGCGGCTACGACCTCATGGCCAAGCGCGGCGTCGAGGACAACGAGATGTCCGCCTACCGCTACGACGTCGTCCTGACCAAGGGGAAGGACACCCCCGTCGAGCCCCTGACGTGGCTGGACGCCGACACCGCGGAACGGCTGCGCGCCCTCCTGGAGGACGGCGCCCCCGACCGCTTCGGTGTCGGCGGCCTGCGCAACCCCCGGGTCGCCGACGACGTACGCGTCGGTGAGGGACTGGCCCGCTGGTCGCCCTCCCACGAAGTGGACCCGCTTCCCGGTGGCGTCCGGCTGACGGAGCAAGTCGCCGACGAGGTGCGGGAGTTGGAAGCCGTACTGCTGCGTGCCGAAGAGCTCGGCTACCAGGTGGCGGCCACCTGGTCGCAGGACCGTCCCGACGGCCTCGACCTGGTCTTCGGCCGGGATGCTCTGCCGCCGGTCCGGGCCCGCGCGCCCTACCGCGAGGCGCACCTGGCGAACTTCCCGCGGATCGGCGACCTGGGCCCCTCGGTGGCCCGCACGCTCAAGGAGCACCTGTCCGCGCGGCTGCCGGAGTACATGCTGCCCAGCGTGTTCATGCTCCTCGAAGAGCTGCCCATCACCCCCAACGGAAAGGTCGACAAGCGGGCGCTGCCCGCCCCGGACGAGGGCGCCGTGGCCAAGGAGGCCTACGTCGCGCCGCGCACCGGGACCCAGCGGACCCTCTGCCGCGTCCTCGAAGAGGTGCTCGGGGTCAGCCGTGTCGGCATCGAGGACAGCTTCTTCGCGCTCGGAGGGCACTCCCTCCTCGCTGTCCGGCTCAACCTGCGCGTGCGCCAGGAGACGGGCCGCGAACTTCCG
This sequence comes from Streptomyces sp. NPDC041068, assembly GCF_040647455.1. Taxonomy (NCBI): domain Bacteria; kingdom Bacillati; phylum Actinomycetota; class Actinomycetes; order Kitasatosporales; family Streptomycetaceae; genus Streptomyces; species Streptomyces sp. NPDC041068. The sequence continues at coordinate 184,026 of NZ_JBEZCG010000021.1, read as the reverse complement.
CTGCAGCTGATCCTCACCGGCGCCACCGTGACCGAGATGGCCGCGGCGATGGAGGAGGAGCCGTCCGCGGCCGAGGCCGCGCCGCTCGTGCCGGCCGTGCCCGTCGCGGAGGGCGAGGAGGTGCCGCTCTCGCTCCAGCAGGGCGACCTGTGGTTCCTCGGCCACCCGGAGCACCTGGACGCCGCGTACGACAACGCGCAGCTGGCCCACCGGCTGACGGGACGCATCGACCGCGACGCCTTCGTGCGCGCCGTCCAGGCCCTCGTCGCACGGCACGCGGTACTGCGCACCGGCTATGTGCGCCGCGACGGAAACGTCGTCCAGCGCGTCCACGACGCCGCCGGCTTCGAGGCGACCGTCACCGAACCGATCGCCGGGGACGACGCCCTCGCCCAGTGGCTGAGGGAGGAACGCACCCGCCCCTTCGCGCCGGAGGGCCCGTACGCCGTGCGGATCCACCTGGTGCCGGTCGCGGACGACGAGCACGTCGTCGTGCTCACCCGCCCCTGGGGTGTCTTCGACGGCTGGTCGCTGACCATCGTGCTGACCGAACTCATGGTCCTGTACGGCGCGTCGAGCCGGGGCGAGGAGCCGGAGCTGCCTGAGCTGCCGCTCCAGTACGCCGACTTCGCCCGCTGGCAGCGGGAGGTGCTGGACGGCGCGGTGCTCGACCGCCAACGCGACTACTGGAAGCGGCAGTTGGACGGCCTGCCCGCCTGCCTGTCGCTGCGCACCGACCACCCGCGCCGCCCGGTGAAGTCCTACCGGGGCGCCAAGGTCGCGTTCGACGTCCCGCAGCCCGTGCTCGCGCGGCTCAGGCAGCTGGGCCAGGAGCACGACGGCACGCTGTACATGACCCTGCTGTCGGCGTTCGCCGTGCTCCTGGGCGGCCACGCGGACGACCGGGAGCTGGCCATCGGCTCGCCCGTCACCAACCGCCCGCGGGCCGAACTGGAGCAGCTCGTCGGCTACTTCGTGAACACCGTGGTGATCCGCCTCGGCATCGCGCCGGACCGTGTCTTCACCGACCTGCTGGCCCAGGCCAGGCAGGTCACGGGTGAGGCGCACGAGCACAAGGACCTGCCCTTCGCCGAACTGGTCGGGGACCTGGCACCGGAGGCCGATCCCTCGTACTCCCCGCTGTTCCAGGTGATGTTCAACCTGGTGCCGAACCCGGCCGCGGAGGCCGACGACGCGGCCGGAGCGGCGGACCTGGCGGTGAGCCCCGTCGCCGCCGACCCCGGACCGGCGAAGTACGACCTCAACCTGACCGCCCTGGAGACGGACTCCGGTCTGCAGGGTCAACTGGAGTACAGCACCGACCTGTTCACGCGGGACACCGCCGAGCACATGGCGCGGACGTACGAGCGGCTGCTGCGGGAGATCGCGGCGGACCCCGCGGCGGATCTGGCCGGGCTGCGGGCGCGGGCGGAGACGGCTGCCGAGGCGGACACGACCGCATGACGACTCACCCTCCACACCACCTCGAACAGGAACGACCGGAAGAGGAAGCAGGCATGTCCACGAGTGATCCGGCCGAGCGGGCGGTTGATCCGACCGGGCGCACGGTCGATGCGGTCGAGCGTGCGGTCGCCGTCGTCGGCATGTCCTGCAGGGTTCCGGGCGCCGAAGACCTCGACGCCTTCTGGGAGTTGCTGCACGACGGCGTGGACGCCATCACCGACGTGCCGGCCGGGCGGTGGGCCCTCGACGGGGTCCCGGACGAAGCGCCCGGCTTCGAGGGCGTGCTCCGCGGCGGATTCCTGGACCGCGTCGCCGACTTCGACAGCGGCTTCTTCGGCATCTCGCCGCGCGAGGCCGAGGCGATGGACCCGCGCCAGCGCCTGGCCCTCGAGCTGAGCTGGACGGCGCTCGAACACGCCGCCGTCGTGCCGGAAACCCTGCGTGGCGGCAAGGCCGCGGTGTTCCTCGGCGCCACCGGCGACGACTACGCCACGCTCGTCCACCGGCACGGCGGGGACGCCGTGTCCCACCACTCCATGGCGGGCCTGAGCCGCGGAGTGATCGCCAACCGCGTCTCCTACCAGCTCGGCCTGCGCGGCCCCAGCCTCACCGTGGACGCGGCGCAGTCCTCGTCCCTGGTCGCCGTCCACCTCGCCTGCGAGAGCCTGCTGTCGGGCGCCGCGACGCTGGCCCTGGCAGGCGGCGTCCACCTGAACCTGGCGCCGGAGGGCACGCTCGCCTTCGCGCGGGCGGGTGCCCTGTCCCCGGACGGGCGCTGCTACACCTTCGACGCGCGCGCCAACGGCACGGTGCGCGGTGAGGGCGGCGGCATGGTCGTCCTCAAGCGCCTGTCGGACGCCGTCGCCGACGGCGACACCGTCCACTGCGTCCTGCTCGGCAGCGCGGTCAACAACGACGGCGGCGGTGAGGGTCTCACCGTCCCCGACGGCGAGGCCCAGCAGGAGCTCCTGCACAGCGCCTACGACCGGGCCGCCGCGGACCCGGCCGGGGTGCGGTACGTCGAGCTGCACGGCACCGGCACACGCGCGGGCGACCCCGTCGAGGCGGCGGCGCTGGGAGCCGTGCTCGGTCAGGACAGGCCGGACGCGGAGCCGCTCCTCGTCGGCTCGGTCAAGACCAACATCGGGCACCTGGACGGTGCCGCGGGCGTGATCGGGCTGATCAAGGTCGCGCTCTCGGTGCGGAACGGAACCCTGCCGTCCAGCCTCAACTACGCCGAGCCCAACCCGGCGATCCCCATGGACCGGCTGGGGCTCCGGGTCAACGACACGACGGGGCCCTGGCCCGAGGGGCCGCGGCTCGCGGGCGTCAGCTCGTTCGGCGTGGGCGGCACCAACTGCCACGTGGTGGTGGGCGAGGCCCCCGCCGCGCACGCGGACGACTCCGCGGAGGCCGGGCAGACCGCGGAGCCGCCCGCGGTGCCCGTCGTGGTGTCGGGCACCAGCAGGGCCGCGCTGCGGGCCCAGGCACGACAGCTGCACGCGCGCGTGGCGGCCGACCCGGATCTGTGCCCCGTGGACGTCGGATACGCGGCGGCCACCACCCGGTCGGTGTTCGCGCACCGCGGTGTCGTCGTCGCCGCGGACCGCGCCGAACTCCTGGACGGCCTGGCCGCCCTCGCCGCGGGCGATCCTTCGCCCCACGTGGTGGAGGGCGTCGCGGGGTCCGCGTCCGGCGTCGTATGGGCGTTCCCCGGACAGGGCCCGCAGTGGGCCGGCATGGCCCTGGACCTGTGGGACTCCCTGCCGGTCTTCGCCGCCCGGATGGACGCGTGCGCGCGCCTGCTCGACGACCAGGTGGACTGGCGGCTGCGGGACGCGCTCGCCGACGAGGACGCGCTGCTGCGCATGGACGTCATGCAGCCCGCGCTGTTCGCGGTGCAGGTGTCCCTGGCCGAGGTGTGGCGCGCGGCCGGGATCGCCCCCGACGCCGTGGTCGGCCACTCCCAGGGCGAGATCACGGCCGCGTGCGCGGCGGGGATCATGCCCGTGGCGGACGGCATGCGCCTCATGGTCGAGCGCAGCCGGGTCATCGCCGACCGGCTCTCCGGCCGCGGCGGCATGGCGCTCGTCGAGATGACGGCGGCTGACGTCGAGGCGGCCATCGAGGACGCCGTGTGGGAGCGGGTCTCGATCGGCGCCGTGAACGGCCCGCGGGCGGTCGTCGTCTCCGGCCCGGTCGACGCCGTGGACGCGGTGGTGGCCGACTGCCGCGCCCGTGACGTGCGCGCCCGACGCGTCCCCATCGACTACGCCTCGCACTCGCCGCACGTCGAGGAGATCCGCGACGAGGTCCTGCGAGCGGCCGCGCACGTCACCACCGAGGACAGCGGGGTCGCCTTCTGCTCCACCGTCACCGGCGGCCGCGTCGACCCGTCCGACCTGGACGCCGCGTACTGGTACCGGAACCTGCGCGAACCGGTGCGCCTCGAGGACGCCGTACGGGCTCTCGCCGCCGACGGGCACCGGGTGTTCGTGGAGGCCAGCCCGCACCCCGTCCTGACGATGGCCGTCCAGGCCACCGTCGACACCGTGGAGGGCGCCGCCGACACGGTGGTGCAGGGCACGCTGCGGCGCGCCGAGGACGGCGTGCGGCGGCTCCTCCTGTCCCTGGCCGCGCTGCACGTGCGGGGCGTCACCGTGGACTGGCGGCCGGTGTTCGAGGACACCGGCGCCCGCGCCGTGGAGCTGCCCACCTACGCCTTCCGGCGCAGTACCCACTGGATCGCCGTCGAGGGAACGGGAGTTGGCGTGCGGCCGACGGCGGCACCGGCACCCGCGCCGACCCAGGACGCGTCCGGCGTCGAGGCACCCGCCATGGAGGAGCGGGATCTGCGCGCGCTGATCCACTCCCAGGCGGCAGCCGTCCTCGGACACACAGACCCGGAGACGGTCGCCGCGGACCGCACGTTCAAGGAGACCGGCTTCGACTCGGTCACCGCGGTGGAGCTCAGCACCCGGCTGAGCCAGGCCACCGGACTGCGGCTCGCCACCACGCTCGTCTACGACCACCCCACCCCCGCCGCGCTCCTGCGCCACCTCACCGAGGAGCTCGCGGGAGAGGCCCCGGACACCGAGGGGCCCGTACAGGGCCTCGCACCGGACGACGACCTGGTCGCGATCGTGGGCATGAGCTGCCGGCTGCCCGGCGGCGTGAGCTCACCCGAGGACCTGTGGCGGCTGGTCCGCGACGGGGTGGACGCCATCTCGCCGTTCCCCGAGGACCGCGGCTGGGACGTGGCACCGGAGGCGACAGGACAGGTCCGCAGCGGCGGATTCCTGTACGACGCCCCGGACTTCGACGCCGACTTCTTCCGGATCAGCCCCCGCGAGGCCCGCGCGATGGACCCGCAGCAGCGGCTGCTCCTCGAAACCTCGTGGGAGGCCCTGGAGCGCTCCGGGATCGACCCCGAGTCCCTGCGCCACAGCCGGACGGCCGTCTTCATGGGCGTGTCCGACCAGTCGTACGTCCCTCCGCTGCACGAGACGTCCGACAGCTTCGGCGGCTACGCCCTGACCGGCGGTCTGCCGAGCGTGGCGTCCGGCCGCATCGCCTACACCTTCGGGTTCGAGGGGCCCGCGGTGACGGTGGACACGGCGTGCTCGTCGTCGCTGGTGTCGCTGCACCTGGCGGCGGCCTCGCTGCGGTCGGGCGAGAGCTCCCTGGCGCTGGCGGGCGGGGCCGAAGTGATGTCCACGCCCGGCATGTTCGTGGAGTTCTCGCGGCAGAACGGCCTCTCGCCGGACGGCCGGTGCAAGGCGTTCTCGGACACGGCCGACGGCACGGGCTGGTCCGAGGGCGTCGGTGTGCTCGTCCTGGAGCGTCTTTCGGACGCGCGGCGCAACGGCCACCGGGTCCTCGCCGTACTGCGCGGCTCCGCCACCAACCAGGACGGCGCGTCCAACGGACTCTCCGCGCCGAACGGCCCCTCGCAGGAGCGGGTGATCCGCGACGCGCTGGCGCAGGCCGGTCTGTCGGCGACGGACGTGGACGCGGTGGAGGCGCACGGCACCGGCACGACACTGGGCGACCCGATCGAGGCGCGGGCGCTCCTGGCGACGTACGGGCAGGGCCGGGACGCCGAACGGCCGCTGTGGCTGGGCTCGTTGAAGTCGAACATCGGTCATGCGCAGGCGGCTGCCGGTGTGGCCGGTGTGATCAAGACGGTGCTCGCGCTGCGGCACGGTGTGCTGCCGCGGACGCTGCACGTGGAGCGTCCCTCGCGGCACGTGGACTGGTCGTCGGGCGCGGTGGAGCTGCTGACCGAGCAGCGGGAGTGGCCGGAGACCGGCCGTCCCCGCCGGGCCGCGGTGTCGTCGTTCGGGATCAGCGGCACCAACGCGCACGTGATCATCGAGCAGGCGCCCGCCGACGCCGAACCAGCCCTGGACGGCAGTGTGTTGGCGCATGGCTCGCTCCCTGTGCCGGTCCTCGTGTCCGCCAGGACCGAGGCCGCACTGGTCGACCAGGCCGCGCGGCTGCGGGAGCACCTCGCGTCCCACGCGGAGCTGCGCCCGCTCGACGTCGGCCGGTCGCTGGCCACGGCGCGCACGAGGTTCGAGCACCGGGCCGCCGTCGTGGCCGCCGACCGCGACGACCTCCTTGCCGGGCTGGACGCGCTGGTCCAGGGTGCCGCGAAGGCGCCGCGCTCGGTCGCGGGAACGGCACGGACCACCGGCGGCCGCGTGGTCTTCGTCTTCCCCGGCCAGGGCTCGCAGTGGGCGGGCATGGCCGTGGAACTCCTCGACGCGGAGCCGGTGTTCGCCGCGCGGCTGCGGTCCTGCGCCGCGGCGCTCGCGGAGTTCGTCGACTGGGACCTGGAGGACGTGCTGCGGCAGGCCGTGGACGCCCCGACCCTGGAGCGGGTCGATGTGGTCCAGCCCGCGTCCTGGGCGGTGATGGTGTCGCTCGCGGCGCTCTGGCGCTCCTACGGCGTCGAACCCGCCGCCGTCGTGGGCCACTCCCAGGGTGAGATCGCGGCCGCCTGCGTGGCTGGTGCCCTCACGCTGCGCGACGCGGCCCGCGTGGTCGCGCTCCGCTCCCGGGCCATCGCGCGGGAACTGGCGGGACACGGCGGAATGATGTCCGTGGCGCTGCCCGCCGCGGCGGCCGAGGCCCGCCTGGAGCGCTGGGAGGGCCGCCTCGCGGTGGCCGCCCTGAACGGTCCGAACGCCACCGTGGTGGCCGGTGACGCCGAGGCGCTCGACGCACTGCACGCCGACTGCCAGGCGGAGGGCGTACGGGCGCGCAAGGTCCCGGTGGACTACGCCTCGCACACCTCCCACGTCGAGCGCATCGAGGAGGAACTGGCCACGGTGCTCGCCGAGTTGAGCCCTGTGTCCGCCGTGGTGCCCTTCTACTCGACCGTGGAGAACGACTGGCTGGGCGAGGGCCTCGCGGACGCCGGCTACTGGTACCGCAACCTGCGCCGGACCGTGCACTTCCACTCCGCCGTTGCCGCGCTCGCCGAGCAGGGCCACGACACGTTCATCGAGGTCAGCTCCCACCCGGTGCTCACCATGAGCATCCAGGAGATCCTGGAGAACGGCGGCACCGCGCGGGCCGCCACGGTCTGCGGATCGCTGCGCCGCGACGAGGGCGGCCCCACCCGTTTTCTGGCCTCGGTCGCCGAGGTGTGGACGCGCGGCATCGACGTCGACTGGGAGCGGCTGTTCGCCGGCGCGCCCCGGGCCGACCTGCCGACGTACGCCTTCCAGCGCAATCGCCACTGGCTCGACGCCACCGCCGACCAGCCGCTCCTCGGGCACGCCGTGGAGCTCGCCGACGGCGCGGGCACCGTCCTGACGGAGCGCCTCTCGCTGCGGTCGCGGCCCTGGCTGACCGACCACCGTGTGCTCGGCAGGGCTGTGGTGCCCGGCACCGCCCTGCTCGACATGGCGCTGCGCGTCGGCGACGTCGTCGACGAACTGACGCTGCACACACCGCTGGTGGTGCCCGAGCGCGACGAGGTCGAGGTACAGCTGACGGCGGCCGCGCCGGACGACGCGGGCCGACGGGCGGTCCGCGTCCACGGCCGCGTCCTCGGCACCGCCGACGAGGCCTGGCAGCTCCACGCCACCGGTGTGGTCCGTGCGGCGGAGCCCGCGGACGCCGCTGTCGCGACGGAGGCATGGCCTCCGCCAGGGGCCACACCGGAGGACCGCACGGCCTGGTACGACGAACTCGCCGGGCGTGGCCTGGAGTACGGCCCCGCGTTCCGCAACCTGGAGCGCGTCTGGCGGCACGGCGACGACCTGCTCGCCGAAGTGGCGCTGCGCGAGGAGCCGGGGCCGTTCGGCGTGCACCCGGCGCTCCTCGACGCGGTGCTGCACCCGCTGGTCCTGGAGCAGCCCGGCACGATGGTGCCGTTCTCCTGGGCCGGTGTCCGCCTCGCGCGCAGAGGTGCGTCCCGGCTGCGGGTGCGGATCTCGCCGCTGGGCGAGGGCAGGGCCGCTCTGGACGTCGCCGACGGCAGCGGGGTCGAGGTGCTCTCCGTCGACTCGCTCACCCTGCGGCCCCTGGACGCCCGGCGCACCGACCCCAAGCTCTTCCAGGTGGAGTGGCGCGAGGCCGCCGCGCCCGCCGCCGCAAAGGCATGGGGTCCCGCGACGGCGGTACTGCCCGTCACGCCGGGCGACGCGGACGTGCCCACGGCCGTCCACGAGAGTGCCGAGTACGTGCTGCACCACGTACGCAAGTGGCTTGAGGAGAACGGCGAGGACTCCTCGCGCCTGGTCGTCGTCACCCGGCGTGCGGTGGCCGTGGAGCCCGGTGCCGATCTCGACCTCGCGGCCGCGACCGTGTGGGGGCTGCTGCGGCCCACCCAGACCGAACACCCCGGCCGGATCGTGCTCGTGGACACCGACGCCGCCGGTGACGATGCCGCTGAACCGGCCAGTGAAGAGCTGGCACGCGCGATGGCGCTCGATGAGCCCCAAGTGGCGCTGCGGGGCGGCAAGTCGTACGTTCCCCGGCTCGCCCGCGGCTCCGTACCGGCGCCCGACCAGGACCGTCCGGTCATCGACCCCGAGGGGACCGTGCTCATCACCGGCGGGACCGGCGGACTCGGCGCCGTCGTCGCACGTCGCCTCGTGACCGGTCACGGCGTACGCCACCTGCTGCTCGTCAGCAGGAGCGGCCGGGCCGCCGACGGCGTGGCCGAGCTGGTGGCCGAACTGGCCGCGCAGGGCGCCGCCGTCTCCGTCGCCGCCTGCGACGTCACCGACCGGGCCGCGCTCGCCGAACTCCTGGCGAGCGTCCCCGCGTCGGCGCCGCTGCGCGCCGTGGTGCACGCGGCCGGGCGCATGGACGACGCCGCGACGCTGACCCTGGAGCCCGAGCGGCTGCACGCGGTCCTGACGCCGAAGGTCGACGCCGCCTGGCATCTGCACGACCTCACCGCGGGCCTGGACCTGACGGCGTTCGTCCTCTTCTCCTCCGTGACCGCCACGGTGGGGCTCGCGGGCCAGGCCAACTACGCGGCGGGCAACGCCTTCCTCGACGCGCTGGCCCACCACCGGCACAGCGCGGACCTGCCCGCGCTCTCCCTCGGCTGGGGCCTGTGGGAGCAGCGCACCGGCATGACCGACCGGCTCGACGACGCCGACAAGCAGCGCATGCTCCGGATGGGCATGCGGCCGCTGCCGACGGACGACGGCCTGGCGCTGCTCGATCTCGTCCTCGCCGCGTCGGACCGGGCGCATCTGGTGCCCGCCTGGCTCGACGCCGCCGCGCTCCGCGACTCCGAGCCGCCCGCGCTGTTCCAGGGGCTCGTCCCGGCCAGGGCCGTGCGGGAGAGCAAGGCGCGGGGCGGCGCCGAGCCGTTGCGGGAGCGGCTGCTCACCCTGCCCGAGCGCGACCGGGAGTTGACGGTGCGGCGGCTCGTGCAGGCGGAGATCGTCTCCGTCCTCGGCAGGGCCGGGGCGGAGGAGGTGCCCGCCGACCGCGGCTTCACCACCCTCGGCTTCGACTCGCTGACGGCCCTGGAGCTGCGCAACCGCCTCTCCACCCTCACCGGCGTCACCCTCACCGCCACAGTGACCTTCGACCACCCGAGCCCGGCCGCGCTGGCCAGGCATCTGCTGGAGCGGCTCACCCCGGAACCGGCCGCCGCCGCACCGCAGGCGGCCGCGAAGCCACCGGCGGACCCGCCCGCACCGGCGTCGCCCACCGCAGGGCCCCCGGTCCTCGCCGACCTGGACCGGCTCGCGCACAGCGTGACCGGTGTCGGCGACGACGGACTGCGGGCGGCCGTCACCGACCGGCTCCTGGAGCTCCTCGGGGCGGTGGCCGTCGGACCGGAGCCGGACGACCCGGCGGACGTCCCGCATGACGAGCAGATTGCCGCGGCCGACGCGGACGAACTCTTTTCTCTGATCGACGATGAGCTGGGAAGGCCCTGAAACATGACCGACGGGAAGCTGCTCGACTACCTCAAGCGGGTCACCACCGAGCTGCGTGACACTCGCCGGAGGCTGGCCGATGCGGAGTCGGGCCCTTCGCGCCACGAGCCGGTCGCGATCGTGGGCATGGCGTGCCGGTTCCCCGGCGGCGCCACGTCGCCCGAGGAACTGTTCCGGCTGGCCGTCGACGGCGTGGACGCCGTGTCGGAGTTCCCCGCGAACCGCGGCTGGGACCTGGAGGGCCTGTACGACCCGGACCCGGAGCAGTCCGGCACGAGCTACACGCGCCAGGGCGGATTCCTGTACGACGCGGCGGACTTCGACGCCGGGTTCTTCGGGATGTCCCCCCGGGAGGCCATGGCGGCCGACCCGCAGCAGCGGCTGCTGCTCCAGGCGTCCTGGGAGGCGCTGGAGCGCGCGGGCATCGCCCCGTCCTCGCTGCGCGGCAGCCGCACCGGCGTCTTCGCGGGCGTCATGTACAGCGACTACGCCTCGCGCCTCGGGCAGGGCACGGGCGGCTTCGAGGGGCAGTTGCTCACCGGCAGCCTGCCGAGTGTGGCGTCCGGCCGTGTCTCGTACACCTTCGGGTTCGAGGGGCCCGCGGTGACGGTGGACACGGCGTGCTCGTCGTCGCTGGTGTCGCTGCACCTGGCGGCGGCCTCGCTGCGGTCGGGCGAGAGCTCCCTGGCGCTGGCGGGCGGCGTCGCGGTGATGTCCACCCCGACGACCTTCGTGGAGTTCTCGCGTCAGCGCGGCCTCTCGCCGGACGGCCGGTGCAAGGCGTTCTCGGACACGGCCGACGGCACGGGCTGGTCCGAGGGCGTCGGTGTGCTCGTCCTCGAGCGCCTGTCGGACGCGCGGCGCAACGGCCACCAGGTCCTGGCCGTGCTGCGCGGCTCCGCGGTCAACCAGGACGGCGCCTCGAGCGGGCTCACGGCGCCCAACGGCCCCTCGCAGGAGCGGGTCATCCGGCAGGCGCTGGCCGATGCCCGCCTCACCCCCTCCGACGTGGACGCGGTGGAGGCGCACGGCACGGGCACCACGCTCGGGGACCCGATCGAGGCGCAGGCGCTGCTGGCGACGTACGGGCAGGGCCGGGACGCCGAACGGCCGCTGTGGCTGGGCTCGTTGAAGTCGAACATCGGTCATGCGCAGGCGGCTGCCGGTGTGGCCGGTGTGATCAAGACGGTGCTCGCGCTGCGGCACGGTGTGCTGCCGCGGACGCTGCACGTGGAGCGTCCCTCGCGGCACGTGGACTGGTCGTCGGGCGCGGTGGAGCTGCTGACCGAGCAGCGGGAGTGGCCGGAGACCGGCCGTCCCCGCCGGGCCGGTGTCTCGGCGTTCGGAGCCAGCGGCACCAACGCGCACGTGATCATCGAGCAGGCGCCCGTGGAAGAGACGGCGGCGCACGGTCCCGTGGAAGAGACGACGGCGCAGAGTCCCGCGGAAGAGACGACGGCGCAGCGTGCTGAGGACGGCGCCGCGCCCGAGGCCCGTACCCCGGCCGTGGTCCCGGTGGCCGTGTCGGGCAGCTCCGAAGCCGCGCTGCGCCGCCAGGCCGGCCGGCTGCGGGAGTGGCTTGAGGCCCGCCCCGGACTGAGCCCGGCCGACGTCGGGTTCTCCACCGTGACGACCCGTGCCGCGCTGAACCACCGCGGAGTCGTCGTCGCCGCGGACCGCACCGAACTCCTGGACGGGCTAGGCGCCTTGGCCGCCGGCGAATCGGCACCCGGAGTCGTGGAGGGCACCCTCGCCCCCGAGTCCGGCGTGGTGTGGGTCTTCCCCGGCCAGGGGTCCCAGTGGGCCGGGATGGCCCGCGGCCTGCGCGAGTCGTCCCCGGTGTTCGCCGCGCGGATGGACGCGTGCGAGCAGGCCCTGAGCGGCCTGGTCGACTGGTCGCTGCGGGACGTCCTCGACGACGCTTCGGCGCTGGAACGCGTCGACGTGGTGCAACCCGCGCTGTGGGCCGTCATGGTCTCGCTGGCCGAGGTCTGGCGCGCGGCAGGACTCGTGCCGTCCGCCGTCGTGGGCCACTCCCAGGGCGAGATCGCCGCCGCCTGCGCGGCCGGAGCCCTCTCGCTGGAGGACGGTGCCCGCGTGGTCGCCCTGCGCTCCCGTGCCCTCCTGGAGATCGCGGGCGAGGGCGGCATGGTGTCCCTCGCCCTGTCGCTGGACGCGACCCGCGCCCTGCTGGAGCCCTGGGACGGACGGGTCTTCGTCGCCGCCGTCAACGGAGCGCGCTCCACGGTGGTTTCGGGCGACGCCGCCGCCCTGGACGAGCTGCTCGCGCACTGCGCCGCCGAGGAGATACGGGCCCGTCGCGTCCCGGTCGACTACGCCTCGCACTCCGCGCACGTCGAGCGGCTCCGCGACCGGATCTTCGACGACCTGGCGGGCATCGGCCCGCGCCGGGGCGACGTCCCCTTCCACTCCACCGTCACCGGACAGGTCCTGGACACCGCGGGTCTCGACGCCGCGTACTGGTACGAGAACCTGCGCACCACCGTCCGCTTCGCCCCCGTCGTCGAGGACCTCCTCGCCGAGGGGCACCGCACGTTCGTCGAGTGCAGCCCGCACCCGGTCCTGGCGCTCGGCGTCGAGGAGACCGCGCAGGACGCCGACTGCCCGGCCCTGGTGGTCGGTTCGCTGCGCCGCGACGAGGACTCCACCCGGCAGATCCACCTGTCCCTGGCCCGTCTGCACGCCCACGGAGTGCCCGTGGACTGGCAACCCTCCTTCGAGGGCACCGGCGCCCGCGCCGTGGACCTGCCCACCTACGCCTTCGAGTCCACTTCCTACTGGCTGCAGCCGCCGCGGCCGCTCCTGGGCGGCCCCGTCGAGCTCGCGGACGGCGGCCAGACGGTCCTGACCGGCCGCCTCTCCCTGCGCACCCACCCGTGGCTGGCCGACCACCGCGTGCGGGGCCAGGTGGTCGTACCCGGCACCGCACTCCTCGAGATGGCGCTGCACGCCGGGGGAGCGGTGGACGAACTCACCTTCCAGGCGCCCCTGTTGATACCCGAGCGGGGCGAGGTCGAGGTCCAGGTCGTCGCGGGCCCGGCCGACGGCGGCATCCGGCCGCTGCGCCTGCACGCCCGCACCCCCGAGTCCGACTGGCAGCTGCACGCCACCGGTTCGCTTCTCGACGTCGAGCCGCGGGTCGGCGGCGCTGAGGACCCGGTGCCGTGGCCGCCTGTCGGCGCCGAGCGCGTGGACCTCTCCACCTGGTACGCCGACCTGGCCGAGCAAGGACTGGAGTACGGGCCCGGATTCCGGGGCCTGCGGTCCCTGTGGCGGCACGGCGACGAGCTGTACGCCGAGGTCTCCCTGCCCGAGCCGGTGCGGCCCGCCCTGCTGGACGCCGCCCTGCACTCCCTGGACCTCAAGACCACGCCCGCCATGCCGTTCTCCTTCACCGGCGTCCGCTGGCTCGACACGGACGCGGCGGCCGAACTGTCCGGCCTGCGGGCACGGATCACGCCCCTGGAGGGCGGCGCCGTCGCCCTGCGGATCTCCGATGGGACGGGCCGCGGCGTCCTGACGGCGGACTCCCTCACGCTGCGTCCGCTCGACGGCATGAGCCTCGACGCGGGCCGGAGCGCGCTGTTCGGCGTCGACTGGGTGCCCGTGCGCCTGGACGCCTCCCGCACGGGCGACGCCGCGCGGGCCACCGTGCTGCGCTGCCCCGCCGTCGACGGTGAACAGCCCGACAGAGTAAGGGAGATGACCTCCGCGGTCCTCGCCGAGCTGCAGGCCTGGCTCGCCGACGAGGACGGCGGCGAAGGCCGCCTGGTCGTGGTGACCCGCTCCGCCGTGGTGACCGGCACCGCAACCGCGGAGGAGCCGGACCCCGCCGCTGCCGCCGTGTGGGGCCTGGTGCGCTCGGCGCAGACCGAGAACCCGGACCGGATCGTGTTGGTAGACATCGACATCGACGAGGCGGGCGGCACGGCAGGCGCCGATGGTCTCTCCGGCCATCTCCCGGCCCTGCTGGCCACGGACGAGCCCCAACTCGCCCTGCGCGGCGGCGAGATGCTCGCCCCGAGGATGGTGCGCGCGAAGCAGGCCGGCAGTGCTGCCGCACCGGCGCTCCCCGCCGAAGGCACCGTACTGATCACCGGCGCGTCGGGCACCCTGGGCGGCCTCGTGGCACGCCACCTGGTCGCCGAACACGGCGTACGCCACCTGCTGCTCGTCAGCCGTCAGGGCGCCCCCGAGCTCGCCGGGGAACTGACCGCGCTCGGCGCGGAGGCGACGTCGGCGGCGTGCGACATCGGCGACCGCGACGCACTCGCCGAACTCCTCGCGGCCATCCCGCAGGACCGCCCGCTGCGGGTCGTCGTGCACGCCGCCGGCGCACTCGACGACGGAGTGATCGGCTCGCTGACGCCCGAGCGCCTGGACTCCGTCCTCGCGGCGAAGGCCGACGGCGCCTGGCACCTGCACGAGCTGACCCGCGGCCTGGAGCTCACCGCCTTCGTGCTGTTCTCCTCGGTCGCCGCCACCCTGGGCACCGCGGGACAGGGCAACTACGCCGCCGCCAACGCCTTCCTCGACGCGCTCGCGCAGCACCGCCGCGCCCAGGGCCTGCCCGCGCTCTCCCTCGGCTGGGGCCTGTGGGCGGAGCGCAGCGCCCTCACCGGCCGCCTCGACGAGGCCGACCTGGCGCGGCTCGGCGACGCCGGTGTCCTGCCGCTGGCCACCGACGAGGGCCTCGCCCTGTTCGACGCCGCGCTCGGCGCCGACCGGGCCCACCTCGTCCCCGTCCGCCTCGACCGCACGGCGGCGCGCTCCGCCGAGGGCACGCTGCCGCCGCTGCTGCGCGCACCGGCCCCGGCTCCGCGCCGCCCCCGGCCCACCGCGGGCGCACCGGCCGAGACCGCCACCGCGGGTGAGGGCGACGGGCTGCGGGCGGTCCCTGCGGCCGAGCGTGAGGACGTCGTCGCCGAGCTGGTGCGGCGCGAGGTCGCCGCCGCGCTCAAGTACGGATCGGCCGAAGAGATCGACCCCGACGCCGAGTTGCTGCGCCTGGGCTTCACCTCGCTGACCGCCCTGGAGCTGCGGAACAAGCTCAGCGCCCGCACCGGGCTGCGGCTGCCCGCGACCATGGTCTTCGAGCACCGCACGACCCGCGCCCTCGCCAAGTTCCTCACCGGCAAGCTGTCCGACGGCGAGGCCGCGCCCGCCGTCACCACAGGTGAGCCCGAGCCCGACGAGCGCGCGGACGACCGCATCGCCGTCGTCGGTGTCGCGGGGCGCTACCCGCTGGCCGGAACGGTCGGCGAGCTGTGGGACAACCTCGCCGCGGCCCGTCACTGCATCCGCGAGGTGCCCGCCGAACGCTGGGACGCGAGCGCCCACTTCGACCCCTCGGGGGCGACGGCCGCGTACAGCAAGTGGGCCGGATTCATCGACGACGTCGACGCGTTCGACCCGCTGTTCTTCCAGATCTCGCCTGCCGACGCCGAGGCGATGGACCCCCAGGAACGCCTGTTCCTGCAGACCGCGGCCGCGACCCTGGACGACGCCGGATACCCGGCCGCCACGCTCGCCGCCCGGGGCCCCGTCGGCGTGTTCGTCGGCGTGATGGGCAGCGACTACGAGTGGATGAGCGGCGCGGCGAACGCGCTCGGCGTGCCGACCGAGGCGCACTCCCGGCACTGGTCGATCGCCAACCGGGTCTCCCACTCCTTCGACTTCACAGGACCGAGCATGGCCGTGGACACGGCGTGCTCGTCGTCCCTGACCGCGCTCCACCTGGCCTGCCAGTCCATCGCCACAGGGGAGTGCTCCGCCGCCATCGCGGGCGGCGTCAACCTGATCCTGCACCCCAAGCACCTGCGCGGCCTCGCGCAGGCCGGGATGCTCTCCCACGACGACCGGCTCAAGGCGTTCGGCGCGGGCGCGGACGGCTTCGTCGACGGTGAGGGTGTGGGCGCCGTCCTGCTCAAGCCGCTGGCCGCGGCGGTCGCCGACGGGGACCGCGTCCTCGGCGTGATCCGCGGCTCCGCCGTCAACGCGGTCGGCGACGCGGGCGGTTACACCGTGCCGAGCGCCACCGCCCAGGCCGCCGTGGTCCGAGCGGCGCTGGACCGCGCGGGAGTGGCCGCCGACACCGTCGGCTACGTCGAGGCCCACGGCACCGGCACGCTGCTCGGCGACCCGATCGAGATCGCCGGACTCGTCGACGTCTTCGGCGGGCGGACCGACCCGGCGCGAGGCACGGACAGGGCAGCCGTCGCGGTCGGTTCGGTGAAGACCAACATCGGCCACCTGGAGGCGGCGGCCGGTATCGCGGGGCTGACGAAGGTCCTGCTCCAGCTGCGGCACCGTACCCTGGTGCCGTCGCTGCACTCCGCGGAGCGCAACCCGGAGATCGACTTCGACACCACGCCGTTCCAGGTGCAGCAGACCCGCGAGCCCTGGGAGCGGCGGGAGCGGCCCGGAGCGGACGGTTCGCCCCGCGAGCTGCCGCTGCGCGCCGTCATCAGCTCCTTCGGCGCGGGCGGCTCCAACGCCTGCGTGGTCGTGGAGGAGCACCTGCCGAGCGGCACGGGCGACGTACCGGAGCCCGTGCCGGACGACGGACAGGAGCAGTTGCTCCTCCTCTCCGCGAAGAACGAGGAGCGGCTGCGGGCGTACGCGGCCGACCTCGCCGCCTTCCTGACCGGCGGGGCCCCGCGAGTGCCGCTGGGGACGGCCGAGGCGCTGGGGACGGCCGAGGCGCTGGGGACGGCCGAGGCGCTGGGGACGGCCGAGGCGCTGGAGCCGCAGGAGGCGGTGGCGGCCGCCGGCCGCATCGGCCTGCGTCTCGCCGCCGATCTCGCCGGGGTGGCCGAGGGCACGTTCGACCTCGCGACCGACCTCGTGGACTGTGGCTTCGGAGTGACCGAACGCGCCCGCTACCATGCGCTGCTCGCCGAGGAGTTGGGCGTCGACCAGCTGCCCGAGGCGGCCGTGACGGCGGACACGATCGGGGCGGTCGCCGACGCGGTGGCCGATCTCGTGCCGAGCTCGGCGGTCGCCGTGGACACCGTTGCGGCAGATGCCGTCGCGGCGGGCCTCCGGCTCGCCGATGTCGCCCACACCCTCCAATCGGGCCGCACCGCCCACGAGTTCCGGCTCGCGCTGCCCGCGGCATCGGTCGCCGAGGCGGCCCGGCTGCTCGCCGCGTACGCGGCCGGCGAGGGCGCCGCGGACACCGTCACGACCGGCCGGGCCGCCCGTGCCGCGACGCGGCTCTCCGAGGACGAGGCCGCCGCGCTGCAACAGGCGCTGACGCGGCGCGACTTGTCGGCGGTAGCGGTGCGCTGGGTGGCGGGTGCGGCCGTCGACTGGTCGCGGATCACGCATCCGGCCGCGCGCAGGATCGAGCTGCCCGGTTACCCGTTCGCCCGCAAGCGTCTGTGGATCCCCCAGCCGCAGGCCGCCGCGGTCCCCGTACCGCAGGCCGCCGCGGTCCCCGTACCGCAGGCCGCCGCGGTCCCCGTACCGCAGGCCGCCGCGGTCCCCGTACCGCAGGTCCCCGCCGTCCCCGTGCGGCAGGCCGACACCACCGTGCCGCAAGCCACCGCCCCCGCGCGGCCCGTGCTCGAAGGGAACGTCGACATCGAACCCGCCATCGCCCAAGTCCTGACCGGATACGCCCGGTTGGACGCTGTCTCGGTCTCCGGACTGCTCGGCGTCTACCAGCGCATGGGCGCCTTCCGGCGCCCCGGCGACCGGCACCGGAGCGAGGACCTGCGTGCCGCCCTCGGCATCCGGGACAAGTTCCGCCGACTGCACGAGGCGATCCTCAACCTCCTTGCCGCCAAGGGGTTCCTGACTCGCGACGGCGAGTGGTTCACCGCCACCGGCGCGGTCGACGGGGCGGACGGAGCCACGGCCGCGGACCGCTGGGAGGCCGACTTCGAGGACGTCGCCACCCGCTACCCGGACATCGCGCCGACGGCCAGGCTCAACCGGCAGTTCCTGCGGTCGTACCCGAGGCTCCTGCGCGGCGAGGTGGTCGGGACCGAGGTCATGTTCCCCGACTCCTCGATGGAGCTGGTGCAGGACCTGTACAAGGGCAACCCGCTCACCGACTTCTTCAACGTGCTCGTCGCCGACACGGTCCGCGGCCATCTGGACACCTGCCTCCCGCAGTTGACGGACGGCGGCTCCTTCCAGGTCGTGGAGCTGGGCGCGGGAACCGGTGCCACCAGCGAGCGGGTGATCCCGGCCCTCGCCGGCCACCCGGACCGCGTGAGCTACACCTTCACGGACATCTCCCCGCGCTTCCTGGACCACGGCCGCGAGCGGTTCGCCGGGCAGCACCCGTTCGTACGCTTCCAGCTGCTCAACCTGGAACGCGGCCTCGCCGAACAGGACTTCCTGTCCGGCTCGGTCGACGTGGTCCTCGCCACCAACGTGGTCCACGCCACCAGGAACCTGCGGACCACTCTGCGCATGATGAAGGACCTGCTCAGGCCCGGTGGGCTCCTGGTGCTCAACGAACTGACCTCCATCCGCCCGTATCTGACCCTGGGCGGCGGCGTCATGGAGGGCTGGTGGGCCTTCCAGGACGGTGAACTCCGTATCCCCAACTCGCCGCTCGCCGCGCCGGACAGCTGGATCACGCTGCTTGAAGAAGAGGGCTACACGAACGTCAGGGCCCTGGGCGCCGACGGCGTCGAACTGGGCCAGCACGTGCTGGTCGCACAGAACCTGGGCGTACGCGGGGACGCGGCACCGGCGGCGACCGCACCCGCGGCCGTGACGGCCGTCGCGCAGCCGGACGTGCGGGACGCCGGGGGCGTGGTCACCGACCGCCTCGGTGAACTCCTGGAGCGCGTACTCAAGTTGGACGAGCGCATCGACCCGGAACGGCCTCTGGTCGACTACGGCTTCGACTCGCTCAGCGGCATGAAGATCGTGGCCGTGGTGGAGGACGCCTTCGGCGTCAACGTGCCCCTTGAGGAGTTCTTCGCGCGGCCGACGCTGGTCGAGCTCTCGGAGCACCTGAGGTCGGACTGGCTGGCCGAAGC
The DNA here is from genome assembly GCF_040647455.1 of Streptomyces sp. NPDC041068. Taxonomy (NCBI): domain Bacteria; kingdom Bacillati; phylum Actinomycetota; class Actinomycetes; order Kitasatosporales; family Streptomycetaceae; genus Streptomyces; species Streptomyces sp. NPDC041068. The sequence goes on along the minus strand of NZ_JBEZCG010000021.1, from coordinate 165,113 downwards.
GGTGTCGGAGGCGGCGGCCGAGACGATGGCGGAGACGGCGGCCGAGCCCGTGAGGGAGCCCGCCGGGACGTACGCGGCCGAGCCCGCCGCGCCCGGCTCCGCGACGAGCCGGACGCCGGAGCCGGTGCACGTGCCTGAGCCGGTGCACGTGCCTGAGCCGGTGCACGTGCCCGAGCCGGTTCGGGCGGCGGAGCCGGTGCCCACGGCAGAGTCGGTTCCCGCGGCGCGCTCCGCGGCCGAAGCGGTATCCGGGCAGACGGCCGAGCCCGCCGCGCCCGTCTCCATGACGAGCCGGACGCCGGAGCCTGTGCGTGCGCCCCAGCCGGTTCGCGCCGCGGCGCCGGTGCCCGCGGTCCAGCCGGTACGCGCCGTCGACGTGACGCCTGCCGTGCGCACCGCGGCCCAAGGCGTCCTGCGCCCCCGGCGCGACACCCACCTCACCGACCATCCGCTGTCGGAGGGGCAGCGCGCGCTGTGGGTGATCGAGCAGATCGCGCCCGGCAACCGCGCCTACAACCTGCCGCTCGCCTTCTGGCTCGACGACCACGTCGACGTGCTCACGCTGAGGGTCGTCCTGCAGGACCTGCTCGACCGGCACGAGGAACTGCGCGCGAGCGTTCGCGAGGGCGAGGACGGGCCGTTCGCCCGGATCGCCGCCGAGCCGGAACTGCCCTTCCGGCAGGTCTTCTTGACCTCCGTCGCGGACGGCGACCTGCGCGACCGGATCCACGCCGAGACGCGGGAGCCGTTCGACCTGGCCGAAGGGCCGCTCCTGCGCGCCACCCTCTACACCCTCGGCGACGGCCGCCAGGCGCTGCTGCTCACCGTGCACCACCTGGTGCTCGACGGCCTTTCCATCCCGCTGCTGCTCACCGAGGTCGAGCGCGGCTACCGCGCGCTGCGCGAGGGACGCCCCCTGCCCGCCGAGCGGCCCGCGCACACCTTCGCCGACTTCTGCGCCCAACAGCGCGAACTCCTCGCGGGACCGCGGGCGGAGCGCCTGCGCTCCTACTGGCTCGACCGGCTGCGGGACCGCCGCACCGCCGTGCCCCTGCCGCTGGACCGGCCGCGCCCGCCCGTGCCCACCTTCCGTGGCGCGAGCGTCGGCGGACGCGTCCCCGCGGACGTGACCGAGCAGGCCCGCGCGCTCGCCGCCGCGGCCCGCACCTCGCTGTCCAGCGTCATGCTCGCGACCTACTTCGCGCTGCTGCACCGCTACAGCGACCAGGAGGACATCGCCGTCGGCACCCCGACGGCCGGTCGCCCGGCCGACGGCTACGACGACGTGCTCGGCTACTTCATGAACATGGTGGTCCTGGCCGAGAAGGTCGACGGCACGGAGGCCTTCCGCGATCTGGTCCGCCGTATCCACCAGATGGTCCTCGGTGCCCTCGAACACAGCGCGTACCCACTGATCACGCTCGCCGACGAGCTGCGCAAGGAGAACCCGGGCGCCGCCGCCGACGCGCTGTTCAACACGGCCTTCTACTTCCACAACTGGGCGCGCGACATGCCGGAGGACGGCGTGGTGCGCGGCAGGGTCGAAGGGGTGCACCAAGAGGGCGAGTTCGACCTCACCCTCGACCTGGTCGACCACCCCGAAGGCTGCCGGTACACGCTCAAGTACAACCCGGACCTGTTCGACGCCGCCACGGTGGAGCGGCTCGGCGACCACTTCGTCACGCTCCTGGCGGCCGCGGTCGCCGCGCCCGGCTCCGCGGTCGGCGACCTGGACCTGCTGACCGCCGGCGAGCGCGCGCACCTCGCGCCGCCCGCCGCCGTCGACTACCCCGCCGACACCCTGGTCTGGGAGCTGGTACGCCGTCAGATCGAGGCAAGGCCGGAGGCGGTCGCGGTCCGCCACGGCGGAACGGAGATGACCTACCGCGGTCTCGGGGAGCGCGTGACGGCCCTGGCGGCCCGCCTCACCGCCGCGGGCGTCGGCCGCGGCCGCACCGTCGGCGTGCTGCTCCCGCGCGACGCCGACCTGCCGGTGGCGCTGCTCGCCGTGCAGGCCGCGGGCGGCACGTACGTCCCGTTCGACCCGGAGTACCCGCAGGAGCGCCTCGCCTACATGGCGGCGGATGCCGGACTCCACCTCATGCTCACGCACTCCGCCGTCGGCGCGGAGTGGGGCGCCTCGGCGCCCCGGCTCCTGATCGACGGCGGCCAGGAGCCGCCCGCGCTGCCCTCACCCGGACCCGCGGGACCGTCGGACGCCGCGTACGTCATCTACACCTCCGGATCGACCGGTCGCCCCAAGGGCGTCCGCGTCCCGCACCGCGCGCTGACCAACTTCCTCTGGTCGATGGCGCGTGAGCCCGGATTCGGGCCGGGGGACACGCTGCTGGCCCTGACCACCGTGTGCTTCGACATCTCCGGGCTCGAGCTCTATCTGCCGCTGATCACCGGTGGCACGGTGGACGTCCTGCCGACCGAGGTCGCCCAGGACGGACTGCGGCTGCGCGAGGCCGTCGAACGCTCCACCGCCACGGTCATGCAGGCCACCCCGGCGACCTGGAGCATGCTCCTGGCCGCCGGCTGGCAGGGCGACCCCGGACTCACGGTGCTGTGCGGCGGTGAGGCCCTGCCCGGCGACACCGCCGAGGCGCTGCTCGCGGGCAACCGCGCGGTGTGGAACCTCTACGGCCCCACCGAGACCACGATCTGGTCGGCGGTGAGCCGGCTGCGCCGGGGCGAGCGCGTCACCATCGGCGCCCCCATCGACAACACCTCGCTGTACGTCCTCGACGGCGCCCGCAGGCCGGTCCCGACCGGGGTGCCCGGTGAGCTGTACATCGGCGGGCACGGGGTGGCCGACGGCTACCTGGGCCGCCCCGAACTGACCGCCGAGCGCTTCCTGCCCGACCCGTTCGCGACCGGGGCCGACGCGCGGATGTACCGCACCGGCGACCTCGTGCGGCGGCAGGCCGACGGGCGCATCGACTACCTGGGCCGGATCGACTCCCAGGTGAAGGTGCGCGGCTTCCGGGTGGAGCTGGAGGAGATCGAGTCGACCCTGCGGCGCGTCGACGGCGTACGCGAGGCGGTCGTGGTGGCCCGTGGCCGGGGAGGCGGCGACCGTTCGCTGCTCGCCTGCTACGTCCTCGCCGACGGAGCCGCCGAGCCGACCGGGGAACAGCTGGCGGCCTGGCTGCCGGCCCACATGATCCCGGACGTGCTCGTCCGCGTGACCGGATTCCCGCACACGCTCAACGAAAAGGTCGACCGGACCACGCTGGCCACCCTTCCGCTGACCGAGCTGCGGTCCCGCTTCGGCGCCCGGGACACCGAGCGCCACGAACCCGTCGCGGTCGGCGGCGGTGCGGACGGGCGTGTCCAGGCCCTGACGGCCGAACTGGCCGAGGCGGTCGGCCGCCTGACCGGCCTGCGCCCCGAGGAGATCGGCCCGCACACCCCGCTCGGCGAGGTGGGCATGAACTCGGTGAGCTTCACCGCGCTCAGCGCCGAACTGCGCAGGACGTACGGCATCGAGGTCTACCCGACGCTGTTCTACCGCCGGGGCACGCTGGCCGCGCTGGCCGAGCACCTGTGGCAGGAGCACCCCGGCGAGCTGGCAGGCCGGTTCACGTCCGGCGCGGGCACGGTCGCTCCCGCCGCCGAGGCACGGCCCGTCGAGGCCGAGGCCGAGGCACCGGCCCCGGCCGAGCGCCCGCGCGGCGGCGACGTCGCGGTCATCGGGATGGCGGGGCGGCTGCCGGGATCGGCCGATCTCAAGGAGTTCTGGGACCACTTGACCGCCGGGGACGACCTGGTGACCGAGGTTCCCGAGGATCGCTGGGGCCCGCGCGAGGAGGGTGCCCGCAAGCGTTGGGGCGGCTTCCTCCCCGACGTGGACCGCTTCGACGCCGCCTTCTTCGGGATCTCCCCGCGCGAGGCGGAGCTGATGGACCCCCAGCAGCGACTGCTGCTCGAAGCGGTGTGGTCGGCCGTCGAGGACGCCGGCTACCGTCCCTCCGACCTCGCGGGCAAGAGGGTCGGCGTGTTCATCGGCGTCGCGGGCGCCGACTACCTCCAGGCGCAGCGCGACGCCGGGGTCGCCCCGCAGGGCCACACGGCGACCGGCGGCGCCCTGTCGGTCATCCCGAACCGGGTCTCGTACCTCCTCGACCTGCGCGGTCCCAGCATGGCCGTGGACACGGCCTGCTCCGGCTCGCTGACCGCCGTCCACCAGGCCGTCGGCGCGCTCCGCGACGGCACCTGCGACCTGGCCATCGCGGGCGGGGTCAACCTGATCCTCTCGCCGCGCGTGTACGACGTACTCGACCAGGGCGAGATGCTCAGCTCCGACGGCCGCTGCAAGACCTTCGACAGCCGCGCCGACGGCTATGTGCGCGGCGAGGGCGTCGGCGTGGTGCTGCTCAAGCCGGATGACCGGGCGGACCACGACGGCGACGCCGTCCACGCGGTGATCAAGGCGGCCACGGCCAACCACGGCGGCCGCACCACCTCGCTCACCGCGCCCAACCCGGACGCCCAGGCCGACCTGCTCGTCGAGGCCTACCGCGCCGCCGACGTGGCGCCGGAGACCGTCGGCTACATCGAGACGCACGGCACCGGCACCGCCCTCGGCGACCCGATCGAGACCACGGGTCTGAGCACCGCCTTCCGTAGGCTGCGCGCGGAGCGCGGCACGACCGCCGCGCCCGGCTGCGTGATCGGCTCCGTCAAGACCAACATCGGTCACCTGGAGGCGGCCGCGGGCATCGCGGGCCTGTTCAAGGCCGTCCTCGCGCTGCGGCACGGCACCATCCCCGCCGGACTGCACCTGCGGGAGCAGAACCCCTATCTGGAACTAGACGGGGGCCCGTTCGAGATCGCCACCACGGCACGGCCCTGGCCGCGGCCCCGCGACGGCGCGGGGAACGGCATGCCGCGCCGCGCCGGAGTCAGCTCCTTCGGCTTCGGCGGAGCCAACGCGCACATCGTCCTGGAGGAACCCCACATGCCGGACACCGGCGCCAAGGACACAGCGGCCGCCGAGCAGGTGTACGTGCTCTCCGCCCGCACCCCCGAGGCACTGCGGCACACCGCCGAGCGGCTGGCCGACCACCTGGCGGACCAGGACGTGCCCGCGGGTGACCTCGCGTACACCCTGCAGACGGGCCGCGACGCGATGACGCACCGGCTCGCCGTGGTGGCGCAAGGACCGGCCGCGCTCCGCGCCGAACTGGCCGCACACCTCGCGGGCCACCCGTCCGCGGTGCGCACCGGACAGGCCGAGCGGCGGCCCGCCCCGGCCACCGCGACCGGCGACCTGACCGCCCTCGCCGACGCGTGGCTCGCCGGAGCCGAGGTCGACTGGGTGGCTCTGCACCAGGGAACGCGGCGACGCCGGGTGCACCTGCCGACGTATCCGTTCGCCCGCACCAGGCACTGGTTCACCGCCCCGGAACCCGCCCCCGCGGCGGCCCCGGCGCAGGACGTCGCCCGGCTGCACCCGACCCTGCTCGACGCGCGCGACGCCACGGGCTCCGCGTCCGCAGGCACGGCGTACGCGAAGACGCTCACGGGGGAGGAGTTCTTCCTGCGTGACCACGTCGTCGGCGGTGACCTCGTCCTCGCGGGCGTCGCCTACCTCGAAATGGCCCGCCTGGCAGGGGAGTCGGCGTTCGGCGCGCCCGTCCGCGGGGTCGACGGGCTCGTCTGGGCGAGCCCGGTCCGCCTCCCGGCCACCGGAGGCGCGCACCGCCTCACGGTCGAGGTCACCGGCGACCGCACAGCACCGTCCTTCGAGATACGCACCGCGGGCGGCGGATCCCCCGCGCACGCCCGCGGCACCCTGCTGCTCGGCACGGTGGGCGACCGCCCCGCCCCGGTCGACCTGGCGGCGGCGCGCTCGCGCTCCCCGCGCGTCCTCGACGGCGCCGAGTGCTACGCGCTGTACTCCCGGTTCGGCTTCGACTACGGCCCGAGCTTCCAGGTGATCGAGCACATCGCCCTGGGAGAGCGCGAGGCGCTGGCATCGCTGCGGATTCCCGCGCGGCGCCGCGCGGACGCGGACAGCTACGTCTTCCACCCCTCGCTGTTCGACGCCGCTCTGCAGACGGCGAGCAGGCTCGCGGCGGACGGCACCGCCCACGAGCAGCCGCTCCCGTACCTGCCGTTCTCGCTGGGCGCCGTCCGGCTCTACGCCGAACTGCCGGAGCGGGTCCACGCGTACGCCACCCCGTCGGCCCGCCCCACCGCACCCGGAACGCTCGCCTTCGACATCGCGCTCCTGGACGGGAACGGCGAAGTCCTCGCCACGATCGACACGTTCACCCTCCGGGAGGTCCCCGGGAAGGGCACGGCGCGGACGTCGGCGCGGACCACGACCCCGGCCGCGGCGTCGGTGACCGACACGGTCTCCGCGTACGAACCGGTCTGGGAGCCCGCCCCGCGCACCCCGCGCGAGCCGGACGCCACCGTGCTGCTGCTGGACGCGGGCACCGAGGGGCACGCGCTGCTCACCGCCCTGACGGACGCGGGCGTCGACGCCCGGCGCATCGCCCTGGGCACCGGCTTCGGCGTCGACGAGGCGCTCGCCGCCGCCCGCGCCGCGGGCCCCGTCCACGTGGTGCACCTGGCCGGGCCCGACGCGGCGCCCGGCGGAGCGGTGGAGCACGGCTTCCACGCCGCGACGGCGTTCCTCCAGGCCTGGCAGCGGGAGCGGCGCGGCGCGCTGCGCTACCTCTACGCCCACCGCGACCCGGCCGCCTCACCGGCCCACCCGGCGATGGCCGCCTTCGCGCGCTCGGTGCGCAGGGAACTCCCCGCGGTCGACTTCGGCGTGCTGGCCGTCGCGGACGGCTGCTTCCTCGCCGACGCGGTGCTCGCCGAACTCGGAGCCGCGGGTGAAGCCGAGGTACGCGTCGACGCGGCGGGCCGGCACCGCCGCACCTGGCGCCAGGTCGGCCTGTCGGCAGCAGGGGCCCCGCTGTTCACCGGTCCGGGGGCGCATGTGATCACCGGCGGGACCGGTGCGCTCGGGCTGCTCGTGGCCGAGCACATCGCCGCCGCACGCCGCGCCGCCGGGCTGACCGCGGGCGGGATCGTCCTCGCCTCCCGGACCGCTCCGGGCCCCGAGGCCCTGGCGAGGATCGCGGCCGTGGGCGCGCACGTGGTGCGGGCCGACGTCGCCGACCCCGCCGGGGTGCGGGACCTGATCGACGAGGCCCGCGGGTTGCACGGCTCGGTGAGCGGCGTGCTGCACGCCGCCGGCGTCCTCAAGGACGGCCTGCTGCTCGGCAGGGACCGGTCGGACACGGAGGCCGTCCTCGCCGCGAAGGTGCGCGGCACGGTGCTCCTCGACGAGGCGACACGGCACGAACCCCTCGACTACTTCGTGGCGTTCTCCTCCGGGGCGGCCGCGTTCGGGAACGTCGGCCAGACCGACTACGCCTACGCCAACGCCTTCCTCGACCACTTCGCCGAGCAGCGCGAGCGCCGGCGCCTCCAGGGGGCGCGGCACGGCCGCACCCTCGCCGCCGCCTGGCCGGTCTGGGCCGACGGCGGCATGCGGGCCGACGTGGCGGGCACGGAGTACATGGTCCGGGAGCTGGGCATGCGCCCGCTGCGCACCGGACCGGCCCTCGACGCGCTCGACAGAGCCCTGGCGGGCACGGCGCCGCGTCTGCTCCTGGCGCCCGGCGACCCGGCGCGGGTGCTGGCCGAGCTCAACGGCGCACCGGCCCCGGCACCCGCGCAGGCCGCCCCCGCCGCACCCGCCGCCGCGACGCAGCCGGTCGGCGAGGACGCCTACGCCCGCGCCGAGCGCCTGGTGCTCCAGATCATGGCGGAGGAACTGAAGCTCCCGGAGGCGGAGATCGCCGTCACGGAGCCCCTCGACCACTACGGCGTGGACTCCCTGATCACGCTGAGCGTGACCCGGCGCCTGGAAGAGCACTGCGGACCGCTGTCGAAGACCCTGCTCTTCGAGTACGTGACCGTCGGCGAACTGGCGGACCATCTGGCCGCCGCGCACCCCGAGGCGTTCGCCGCGCCCGCCGCCGAGACCTCCGAGCCCGCGCGGCCCCAGGCGCTCGCCCCCGCCGCCGCGACCGACACGGCGGCGGCCCAGGCAGCCGTCCCGGCCGCCGAGGCAGGAGGCGACGACATCGCGATCATCGGTGTCGCGGGGCGCTACCCGCAGGCCGACGACGTGGACGAGTTCTGGCGCAACCTGCGCGCGGGACGCGACAGCATCGAGGAGATACCGGCCGACCGCTGGAACCACGACAGGTTCTACGACCCGGACAAGTCGGCCCCCGGCAAGACGTACGGCAAGTGGGGCGGCTTCGTACGGGGCGCCGACCGCTTCGATCCGCTGTTCTTCCGCATGTCGCAGATCGAGGCCGAACTCACCGACCCCCAGGAGCGGGTGTTCCTGGAGACGGTCTGGCACCTCATGGAGGACGCCGGCTACACCCGCGACCAGCTGCGGGCCTCCCGCACCGGTGTGTTCGTCGGCATGATGTACGGCCAGTACCAGCTGTACGGGGTCCAGGACGCGCTGCGCGGCGAAGGGCTGCCCCCGCATTCGTCGTTCGCCTCGGTCGCCAACCGGGTGTCGTACTTCTTCGACTTCTCGGGGCCCAGCGTCGCCGTGGACACCATGTGCTCCTCAGCCCTGGTCACCATCCACCAGGCCTGCCAGGCCATCCGCTCCGGTGACTGCGAGGTCGCGGTCGCGGGCGGCGTCAACATCTCCAGCCACCCGGCGAAGTATCTGCAGCTGGCCTGGCGCGGCTTCCTCGCCGAGGACGGCCGCTGCCGCAGCTTCGGCACCGGCGGCACGGGATACGTCCCCGCCGAGGGATCGGGCGCGGTGCTCCTCAAGCGCCTCGACGCCGCGGTGGCCGACGGCGACCGCATCCTCGCGGTGGTCAAGGCGTCCGCCGTCAACCACGGCGGAACGGGCCGCGGCTTCAACGTCCCCAACCCCAAGGCTCAGGGCGACCTGGTGCGCGCCGCGCTCGACCGGGCGGGGATGCGTCCCGCGGACCTGGACTACGTGGAGGCGCACGGCACCGGCACCGCGCTCGGTGACCCGGTGGAGATCAACGGCATGCTCCGGGCCTTCCAGGACGACATGCCGGAGCGGCTGCCGATCGGCTCGGTCAAGTCCGGCATCGGGCACGCCGAGTCGGCGGCCGGCATCGCGGCCGTCACCAAGGTGCTGCTGCAGATGCGCCACGGCGAGCTGGCTCCCTCGCTGCACGCGGACGAGCTCAACCCGAACGTCGACTTCGCGGCGACCCCGTTCGAGGTCCAGCGCGAACTGGCGCCGTGGCCGCGCCGCGTGCTCGCCGACGGGACCGAGCGGCCGAGGACCGCGGGCGTGAGCTCCTTCGGCGCGGGCGGGACCAACGCGCACGTCATCCTGCAGGAGTTCCCCGGGGCACCGCGGACATCGGCCGCCCCGGCCGGCGACCAACTCGCCGTGCTCTCCGCCCGCGAGGCGGACCGGCTCGTCGAGCAGGCGCGCAGGCTTGCCGAACATCTGCGTGCCGAGGGCGCCGGAGCTGCCCCGCAGGACGTCGCCTGGACGCTCCAGTCGGGGCGCGAGGCCATGGCGCACCGCCTTGCCGTCCGCTTCGACAGCCTCGCCGAACTGGCCGCGCGCCTCGACGAGTTCGCCGCAGGCGGTGTGCCCGTCGGCAGCTGGACCGGGGAGGTCGACCCGCGCAGGCCCGCTCCGGGCGGCGCCCCGTCGGCCGATCCGTCCGCCTGCGCGGTCGCCTGGACGTCGGGCCGACCGGTCGACTGGTCCGTCCTGCACGGGGGAGTGCCGCCCCGCCGGGTGCCGCTGCCGGGGTACCCCTTCGGGGGCGAGCGGGTCTGGCTCGCGGCGGCGGACAAGGAACTGGCGGCACTGGAGGGGGACGTGGCGCACGCGCCCGTTCTTGACGTTCCTCCCGCTGCCTCCGTCGAGGAGGGGCTGCTGCTGGCCACCCACTGGGTGCCCGCCCAACTGTCCGCGTCTGTCAGGCTGTTCGGGCCGACCGCCGTCCTCGCCGCGCCGGGGACCGAGGCGCTCGCCGCTCGCCTGGCGGCCACGCTGCCCGCCGCGGAGGTGCTCACCCCCGAGCGCCTTACCGCCGACCTCGCCGACCCCGGCACCCGCTGGGACCGCTTCGACGCGGTGATCGACCTGGCGGGCTGCACAGGGTCCGGTGGGTCCGGCGGGTCTGCTGCGGCCATGGACCGTTCGGCGCTGCGCACCTGGCTGGGCTGGCTGCAGCACACGGTCGACCGGAGCAGGCGCGGACTGACCGCCCTGCTGGTCTCCCGCGACACAGGAGCGGCGGTGCACGGCGGCGCGGCCCGCACGGGGCTCTACCGCATGCTGCAGAGCGAGTACCGCCATGTGACCTCGCGCCACGTGGCCATGGGCGCGTGCACGGACGACGAGCTGTGCCGGCGCGTGGCCGACGAGCTCGGCGGCGAGGCGGAGCCCGGTGAGATCGCGTACCGCGACGGCGTGCGGCACCGCGCGGTGCTGCGCGAGCTGCCCGGCGCACCGGAGCGCGCGGCGCGGTTCCCCGACGGCCATGTGCTGTGGGTGACCGGGGGCACGCGCGGGCTCGGCCTGCTGACCGCGCGGCACTTCGTCGAGCGGTACGGCGTCCGCAAACTGGTCCTCACGGGCCGCGAGGCGCTGCCGTCCCGGGACCGCTGGGCCGCGCACATCGCCGCGGACGACGCGCTGGGCCGCAAGCTGCGCCCGCTGGCCGAACTGGCCGACAGGGGCGTGGAGATCGAGGTCCTCGCCGTGCCGCTGGACGACAAGGAGGCCACCGCAGCGGCGGTGGCGGACGTCCGGCGCGGGCTCGGCCCGATCGGCGGAGTGGTCCACAGCGCCGGAGCCGTGGACACCGACAACCCCGCCTTCGTGCGCAAGCCGTGGAGCGGCGTCGAGCGGGTGGTCGGCCCCAAGGTCTTCGGCCTCGACACGCTCGTGGAGTGCTTCCGCGGCGAGCCGCTGAGCCTGTTCGTCGTGTACTCCTCCGTCGCCGCGTCCGTGCCGGCCCTCGCCGTCGGGCAGAGCGACTACGCCATGGCCAACGCCTACCTGGACACGGTCGCCGAGGCGCGCCCGTACGGGCTGCCGCTGGTCAGCGTGGCGTGGCCGAGCTGGCAGGACACCGGCATGGGTCCGGCGCGCAGCGCCGCGTACCAGTCGTCCGGCCTCGCGACGCTCGCGGACGAGCAGGGACTGCGCCTGCTCGACCGGGCGTTGGCGAGCGGCGCGCGGGCGGTCGTGCCCGCCGTGGTGCGGCCGGACGCGGACTGGCGCCCGGAGCGGCTGACCGACCGCCGCCTGACTCCGGAACCTACGACTCCGGAACCTGCGACTCCGGAACCTGCCACTCCGGAGTCCGTCACCGCTGAGGCCGCCGCCTTCGGGCCCGCCGCCACGGTGGTGTACGAGGCCTCGCCCTCCGCGGCCCCCGAAGCGCTCAAGGAGGCGGCCGACGCGGCGGCCTCCTGGCTCCTGGACCGGCTCGCGCTGGAGCTGCGCTTCGACCGGGCGCGGCTGGCCGGGAACGTACCGGTGCACGACTACGGCATCGACTCGATCCTGGTCACCCAGCTCGTCCAGACCCTCGGCAAGCAGCTCGACGTGTCCCTCGACCCGTCCGCGCTGTTCGAGCACCCGACCGCGGACGAGTTCGCCGCCTACCTCGCCGACGAGCACCCGGACGACCTGCTCGCCGCCTTCGGCACGGCCCCGTCCGACGCCCTCGCGCCCACGGCACCGCAGGCCCCCGAGGCCCCGGCCACCCGGGCCGTCGTCGTCGAAGCGGCGACCCCGGCCGTCGCGCAACCGGCGTCCACCGGCGGAGACATCGCGGTGGTCGGCCTGTCCTGCAGGTTCCCCGACGCCCCGTCCGGCGACGCCTACTGGGAGCTGCTGCGCCAGGGCCGTTCGGCGCTGCGTCCCGTACCGCGGGAGCGCTTCGGCAAGCCGGTGGGTCACCACGCGGGGCTGCTGCCCGACGTACTCCGCTTCGACCCGGACGCGTTCCTGCTGTCGGAAGGCGACGTCGCCGCGATGGATCCGCAGGCGCTGCTGCTCCTCGAAGAGGTGAACAGGGCCGTGCATCACGCCGGTTACCGCCCCGCCGAGCTGAAGGGCCGCAGGGTCGGCGTGTACGTCGGCGGCCGTGCGGCGCACATGCCGGACGAGGAGCGCCTCGCGCAGGCGCAGAACCCCGTGGTGATCACCGGTCAGAACTATCTGTCCGCGAACATCTCGCAGTTCTTCGACTTCCGCGGCCCGAGCCTGGTGATCGACACCGCCTGCTCATCGGCCCTGGTGGCGATGGACATGGCCGCGCGTGCGCTGCGCGCGGGCGACATCGAGTCGGCCGTCGTCGCGGGCGTGAGCCTGCTCGCCGACGACAAGCCGTACGACCTGTTCGGCCGGCGCGGACTGCTCAACCCGGGCGAGGAGTTCCACCTGTTCGACCGCAGGGCGGCCGGGCTGATCCTCGGCGAGGGCGTCGGCGTCGTCGTCCTCAAGCCGCTGGAGCGGGCGCAGGCCGACGGGGACCGGGTGCTCGCGGTCCTCAAGGGCATCGCGATCAACAACGACGGCAGGACCGCGGGCCCGGCCACCCCCAACCTCCAGGCACAGAAGGAGGTGATGGCCACGGCGCTCGCACAGAGCGGTGTCGGGACCGAGGGCGTCGGCTGGGTGGAGGCCAACGGCTCCGGCACGACCGTCACCGATCTGCTCGAACTCAAGGCGGTGCAGGCGGTCTACCGGACCGGTTCCACGCGCCCTGTGGCGCTCGGCTCGGTCAAGCCGAACATCGGCCACCCGCTGACGGCCGAGGGGATCGCGGCGTTCATCAAGGTGGTGCTGATGCTGCACCACCAGGAGCAGGTGCCGTTCCGCTCCGGGCAGGAGCCGCTCGACCACTTCGACGTGGCCGCCTCTCCGCTGTACTTCCCCCGGGCGTCCCGCCCCTGGCCCGGGGACGCGGGCGTCGCCGCGCTCAACTGCTTCGCCGACGGCGGGACCAACGCGCACCTGCTGCTCGCCCCCGCGCCCGGGGCCCCGCTTCCGACCAGGCGACCGCTGCCGGAACCCGAACTGAACCGGAGGACCGTCATCAGAGGCGCCGCCGAGCCCGCGGCCCCGGCCGGCGGCCTGTTCTGGGAGAGCTACCGATGAACGAGCTACCGATGAACGAGCGACCGATGAACGAGCCACTGAAGAGCGAGCCACTGAAGAGCGAGCCGCCGAAGAGTGCGGAGCCACGGCTTCCCGTGGTGTTCATGTTCTCCGGCCAGGGCTCCCAGTACTACGGCATGGGCAAGGAACTCTTCGACGCCAACGAGGTGTTCCGCACGGCGCTGCTGCGCCTGGACGCCGTGGTCCGCGAGCACCTGGGCGAGTCGGTCGTCGACCGCGTCTTCGACCCCGTCAAGCCCAGGAACCACCCGCTCGACGACACCCGGATCACCCACCCCGCGATCGTCATGATCGAGCTGGCCCTCGCACAGACCCTGCGCGCGGAGGGCATCGAGCCCGACTACGTGCTCGGCTCCAGCCTCGGCGAGTACGCGGCGGCCGTCGTCGCCGGCAGCCTGTCCGCGGACGACTGCCTGCGCGTGCTCGTCCGGCAGGCCGGCATCATGGCCGGCAGCCCCCGCGGCGGCATGCTCGCCGTGCTGGCCGGGCCCGAGGTCATGGACACGGTGCCCGAGCTCGGCGCCTTGGAGGTCGCGGCCCGCAACTACCCGGGCAACTTCGTGGTCGCGGGCGGGGAGGCCGAACTGGCCGCTGCCGAGGCGGCCTTGCGCGCGGCCGACGTGCTGCACCTGCGGCTGCCCGTCGAGTACGCCTTCCACTCCCGGCTCCTCGATCCGGTCGTCGGGGCGTGCCGCGACAGCTTCGACGGCGTGGCGCTCGCACGGCCGCGCATCCCCTGGGTCTCCTGCGCGAGCGGCGGATTCGTGGAGGACGTCACCCCGGAGCACTTCTGGCACGCCGCGCGGCGGACGATCGACTTCGAGCGCGCCATGGCCGGCCTGCGGGCCCGCGGGGACTTCCTCCACCTGGACCTCGGCCCGTCGGGCAGCCTGCACAACTTCGTCCGCGCCCTGCTGCCCGCGGGTTCGGGCGCCCGATCCCTGCCGCTGCTCAGCCAGTTCGCCAAGGACACCGACCTGCTGGCCGAGGTCCGCACGCACGCCGCCCCGACGACACCACGGAAGGCGCACGGAATGAAGGTCTACGGATTCCCGGGCCAGGGATCTCAACGCCGGGGCATGGGAAGGGAGTTGTTCGCGCGGTTCCCCGAACAGACGGCGATCGCCGACGAGGTGCTCGGCTACTCGATCGAGGAACTCTGCGTCAGTGACCCGCAACGACGGCTCGGCCGCACCGAGTTCACCCAGCCCGCCCTCTACGTCGTCGGCGCGCTGTCCTATCTGGAGCGGCTCGCCGACGACCCGGTGCCGCCGGACCACGTGATCGGGCACAGCCTCGGCGAGTACGTGGCGCTTTTCGCCGCGGGGGTCTTCGACTTCGCGACCGGACTGCGCCTGGTGCGGCGGCGCGGTGAGCTCATGGCCGCCGCGGGAGGCGGGGCGATGGCCGCGGTCGTCGGCGTCGACGAGGCGACCGTCACGCGCGTCCTCACCGAATCGGACCTCGCCGGGCTCGACCTGGCCAACTACAACGCCATGGACCAGTTCGTCGTCTCCGGCCCCGGCGAGCTGATCGACACGGCCTGCGCCGCCTTCGAGGCCGCCGGTGCCCGCACGGTCCGGCTGCACGTCAGCGCCCCGCTGCACTCGCGGTACATGCGCCCGGCGGCGGAGGAGTTCGGCCGGTTCCTCGACGGGGTCACCCTGCACCCGCCGAAGATCCCCGTCCTGGCCAACGTCGACGCCAGGCCGTACACGGCCGACACGGTCAGGGAGCGGCTGACGTCGCAGATCGCCTCGTCGGTCCGGTGGACCGACACGGTGCGCACCTTGATGGCGTACGGAGACTTCGAGTTCACGGAGCTGGGGCCGGGCAGGGTCCTGACGAAGCTGGTGACGCGCATCAGGGACGCCGCGGAACCGCTCATCCCGCCCACCGACCGGCCGACCGCACAGACGCAGGCCGCGGCCGGGGCGCCCACCGACGAGGGCGAACCGGCGGGGATCGACGCCGAATCGCTCGGCGCCCGCAGCTTCCGCGAACGGTACGGGCTGCGGCGCTCCTACGTCGTGGGGTCGATGTACGGCGGGGTGTCCGGGCGGGAGCTGGTGCGCGCGGCGTCGAAGGCGGGCCTGCTCGGCTTCCTCGGCATCGGCGGGCTCCAAAGCGACGAGGTGGAGCGGCAGTTGCACGGCCTGGCCGAGGACCTCGGCCCCCACGGCCACGGCGTGAACCTGCTCTACCCGCACCGGGCACCGGAGCGGGAGGCCCCGCTCGTCGACGCGCTGCTGCGGCACGGCGTCGGCCTGGTCGAGGCGTCCGGCTACCCCTTCGTCACCGAGGAGCTGGTCCGCTACCGGCTCAAGGGCGGCCGGATCCTCGCGAAGGTGTCCAGGACCGACCTCGCCGCGGCCTTCCTCGCGCCGCCGCCGCACCAGCACGTAACGATGCTGCTCGCCAAGGGATCGGTGACGGAACAGGAGGCCGCCGCCGCGGCCGGGCGCCCCATGGCGGACGACCTGTGCATCGAGGCGGACGGCGGCTGGCTGACCGGCACGGCGGGCCCGCTCTCCCTGCTCCCCGCGGTGCTGAGGCTCCGGGACGAGGCGGCACGGCCGGGACACCGGGTGCACGTGGGATGCGCGGGCGGCATCGGCACCCCGGAGGCGGCCGCCGCGGCGTTCCTGATGGGCGCCGACTTCGTGCTGACCGGCTCGGTCAACCAGTGCTCCGTGGAGGCGGCCACCAGCGCCGCCGTCAAGGACCTGCTGCAGGAGGCCCAGGAGTACGACGTGGACACCGCGCCCTGGAGCGAGCTGTTCGAGCACGGGGTCCAGGCCCGCTATTTGAAGCGCGGTCAGTTCTTCCCGGCCAGAGCGTCCAGGCTGCACGACCTGTGGCGCCGCCACGCGTCCCTCGCCGAACTCGACGCCCCCATCAGGAAGCAGGTCTTCGACCGCTACCTGGGTGGAGAGAACCCGGGGGCGACGGTGGCGGACACCGACCCCAAGGCGGAACTGGCCGATGTGTTCCGCGCCTACTTCCGGCGCGGCTTCCGCCTCGCGGTGACGGGCGACCGGCAGTCCACCGTGGACTACCTGGTGCACTGCGGACCGGCGATGGGCGCCTTCAACCAGGCGGTCGCAGGGACCAGCCTGCAGCCGTGGCGGGCCCGCACCGTCGAGGCAGTCGCCGACCACCTCATGGACGGCGCAGCCGCCCACGTCACGGCCCGGATGCGGGCCCTGCGACCGGCACAAAAGATCTAGAGAGACGGAGGAAGGAAAGCTACGATCAGCAACCGTCCCGGCGGGGCACCACCGGTGTCACCGCGCCGAACGGGACCACCTCCCCCCGCGCGCTGGACCTCTCGACCAGCACAACCCCCTTTCACCGGTACACAAATGCTGACGCCTGCGCGCTCGGCAGAGGAGTTCACCATGAGCACGGTGCCGCACAGCGAGCCCCTGATCTTCAACCCGTTCACGCCGGAATTCATGGCCGACCCGTACCCGCACTACGCGGAGCTGCGCCGAGAGGTCCCGGTGCACGAACACCCCGGCGGCTTCTGGATGCTGTCGCGCTATGCGGACGTGGACGCGCTGCTGCGTTCCAATCTCTCCGTCGAGCAGCGCCACGTCGCCCCCGGCCCGTTCCGCGACGCGTACACGAACGCGGGCGTCACGGACGAGCCGCGCCTGAAGGGCCTCGCCCTCCTCGACCGGGACGCGCCGGACCACACCCGGCTGCGCAAGCTGGTCTCCAAGGCGTTCACACCGCGCGCCATCTACGCCATGGAGCCACGGATCAAGGCCCTCGTCGACGAGGCGCTCGACGGCATCGCCGCGGCAGGCGGCGGCGACCTGGTCGAATCCCTGGCGTTCCCGCTGCCGTTCACCGTGATATCCCGGATGCTCGGGATGCCGCCGACCGACACCAAGCGCATGCGGTACCTCACCAACGTACTGATGCGCTCCGTCGAACCGACCACGGACCCCGAGGTGATGAGGGCCGTCGAGGCGGCCGACGCCGAGCTGTTCGGCCTGGTCGGCGAGGCCGTCGCCTGGAAGCGTGACAACCCCGGCGACGACCTGCTCAGCCAGCTCATCGCGGTCGAGGACGACGGCGACGTCCTCAGCCACGACGAGCTCGTCGCCCAGGTCACCATGCTCTACGTCGCGGGCCACGAGACGACCGTGAACCTCATCTCCGGCGGCACACTCGCCCTGCTGCGCAACCCCGACCAGCTGGACCTGCTGCGCGCCGAGCCGGAGCTGATCGAGAACGCCGTCGAGGAGATGCTCCGGTACGACGCCCCGGTGCACAACAGCCGGCGGATCAACCTGGAGCCGTACCACGTCGGCGGGTTCGAGATCCCGCCGGGCTCGTTCATCCTCGCCAACCTGGCCGGCGCCAACCGCGACGAGGAGTTCTTCGGCCCCGACGCGGAGGAACTGCGCCTGGACCGCGAGAACGCCCGCAAGCAGCTCTCCCTCGGCGGCGGCATCCACCACTGCCTGGGCGCGGCGCTGGCCCGCATCGAGGGCCGGGTGGCGATCGGCGGCCTGGTGGAGCGCTTCCCCGATCTGGCCCTGAACGGCGAGGTCGAGTGGAACGGCCTGCTCAGCCTGCGCGGTGCGGCCCGGCTGCCGATCAGCGTGTGAGCGACGAGACCACGGGTGTGTACGAAAGGACCAGTGAACATGACCAGCGTTGACCCTGGCACCGCATGTCGGGTGAAGGACCTCCCGGTGGCCGAGCGGCGCGACGACGCCTGGCGGATGCTCGCCGACAAGGGCGAGGTCGCGCCCATGGCGGACGGCCTCGCGGTGACCGGCCTCGCCGGCGTCAAGGAGATGCTCAGGGAGCCGAACCGGTTCTCGGCCAAGATGGTGTTCGACGGCGTGGAGAGCGGCTACCCCCTCATCCCGCTGGGCTACGACCCGCCCGAGCAGACCCGCTACCGCCGTATCCTGCAGCCGTTCTTCAGCCCGCGCCGGATCCGGCCGCTGGAGGAGTCCCTGCGCGCCCAGGCCGTCGACCTCATCGAGAGCGCCAAGGCCCGTGGCGGCTGCGAGTTCGTCGCGGACATCGCCGACCCCTTCCCGGCACAGGGCCTGCTGACCCTGCTGGGGCTGCCCCTCGAGGAGCGCGAGCAGTTCATCGCCTGCAAGACAGCGGCCCTCGCCCTCACCGCCGACGCCGCGGGCGAAGTCCCCCTCACCGACGAGGAACGGGCGGCCGCGACGGCGCGGACCATGGCCACCGCCGGATATCTGATGGAGCTGATCCGGACTCGCCGCGCGCAGCCCGGCGACGACATCCTCAGCGAGATCCTGGCCATCGACGGCGACGACCGGCTGTCCGACGCGGAGGCCATGGGCCTGTGCGTGATGCTGATCCTGGCCGGCCTGGAGACCGTCACCGACGCGCTGAGCATGGCCATGGAACGCCTGGCCACCGCCCCCGAGCGGCGCAAGGAACTGGCCGCCGACCCCTCCCTCGTACCGGCGGCGGTCGAGGAACTGCTGCGCCTGGATCCGCCCGCGCCGTTCCTGCCCCGGGTCACCACCGAGGACGTCGAGGTCGCGGGCTGCCCGGTGTCGGCGGGGACCCTGGTCAACGCCCATCTGACGACGGCCAACCGGGACGAGGCCACCTGGCCGAGCCCCCACGACATCGACTTCCACCGCTCGGAGAACCCGCACACCACCTTCGGCGTGGGCGTGCACCGATGCCTGGGCGCGCACCTGGCGCGCCTGGAGATGCAGATCCTCTTCGAGGAGTGGCACCGCCGGATCCCGGAGTACGCGATCGCCGAGGGCACCGCGCACCGGGCCAGGCTGGTGCGCGCGAACATCGGGATGGAGTCGCTGCACCTGACGTTCTGAGGCGTGGCGCGAGCCGCACGCCCGGTGATGGATCCCGGGCGTGCGGCGGGAGTTCACGTCTCCTGGGTGCGGCGCACGCACTCCGCGACCACCGCGCCCAGGCTGCCCGTGCGGTGCAGCACGTCACGCTGGAGGCGCGCGCCGTTGCCGTGCCTCAGCAGCCCCTCTGTGCCCTTGCGCACCAGGTCGAGGTCGCCGCTCGCGTCCAGCGCGTCACGGAGGTGGTCAAGCAGCGCCCGCACCACCTCAGGGGCCCGCGCCGGCCGCATGGTCAGGGGATGGACCAGGTCGTCGTCCAGACCGGACCGCGCCGCCCGCCACGCGGCAAGGCGCAGCAGACCGACGGCATGCCCCAGCGGCGCCACACCCGCCCGCCACTCGCGCGCGGCCGTCTCGACGAGCCCCCGGGTCAGCGCTGCCACGAGGACGGTCGACGTGGCCTGCAGGCACACGTCCGCGACCCGGATCTCGACCGTCGGATAGCGGTGCGAGAGCCGGGCGTCGAAATAGACCATGCCCCGGTCGCGGACCACACCGGTGGCGACCATGTCGTGGACCCGCTCCTCGTACCGGGCGGCGGAGCCGAAGATCTCCGTGGGGCCCGCCATCGGCCAGCGGCCCCACACCCTGCTGCGATAGCTGTTGTACCGGGTGTCGTTCCCCTGCCAGTACGGCGAGTTGGCGCTCAGCGCGACAAGGACCGAGAGCCAGGGCCGGATCCGGTCGAGGACGGCCACGCCCTCCTCGTTCGATTCGACCGCCACATGGACGTGACAGCCGCAGGTCAACTGCTCCTGGGTGGTCAGCCCGAACTGCTCCTCCATCCACTGGTAGCGGGTGCTCGTGTTGACCGAGGGGCTGGAGGGCAGCGGTGAGGTGGCGAGGGCGGCGACCGCGGCGCCCACGTCACCGGCGTGCCGTGCCGCGTCCGAGCGCCACCGGACGACCTCCTCCGCGAGGCTGTCCATGCCCGTCCGCGGCTGCGTGGCGAACTCGAGTTGATGGCCGTGGAGTTCCTTCTCGAACGCCTCGTCCTCGCGCTCGCGGTAGTCGTCGTCGTGCCGCTCCGTGCCTGAGTTCCCCCCGGTGTCCATGGCCGCCCGCGCCAGGACGGCCGAGGAGAGTGCCCGTGGTTCCCCGCTCTCGCGGTCGATCAGGAGGAGTTCCTCCTCCACTCCTACGGTGCGCACAGGACGCCGCCTCTCTGTCCGTGGCCGCGGACCCGCCCGATGATTCGGCCGGAGCCGTTCGGTGAACCGACCTCCTTCCACCATTTTCCGTGGCCCGACGCGCAGGGGAACTCCCCGGGCGAGCCCCGCGTCGGCCGAGCTCCGGCCATACTTTCCGGATGACCGTCGTCATCGTGGGGGCCGGACCTGCCGGGCTCACCGTTGCCAACATCCTGCGCGCCGCCTCCGTGGACTGCGTCGTGCTGGAGACGGAGAGCAGGCAGTTCATCGAACAGCGGCCCCGGGCGGGCTTCCTGGAGGAGTGGGCGGTGCGGGCCCTCGACGAGCGGGGGCTCGCCGGGCCGCTCCTGGAGCGCGCGCAGGCGCACGTCGAGTGCGAGTTCCGCGGCGAGGGCGAGCGCCACCGATTCCGCTACGCCGAACTGTCGGGGCAGCACCACTTCGTCTATCCCCAGCCCCTGCTGGTGACGGACCTGGTGCGGGCGTACGCCGACCGGGCGGGCGGCGACATCCGGTTCGGCGTACGCGACGTGGACCTGCACGGCATCGACACGGACCGGCCCGCGGTGTCGTACACCGACCCGATTTCCGGGGAGCGCGTACGCGTCGACTGCGTTGCCGTCGCCGGCTGCGACGGGGCACGCGGCGTGAGCCACGACCACCTCACCGCCCGGTACGCCACCGTCGCCCGGCACGACCACGGCGTCGGCTGGCTCGCCCTGCTCGCCGAGGCGCCGCCGTCATCGGACTGCGTCGTCTTCGGCCTCCACCCCCGCGGCCTCGCCGCCCACATGGCCCGCAGCCCGCAGATCACCCGCTACTACCTTCAGTGCCCGCCCGGCGACGACCCGGCGAACTGGCCGGACGACCGCGTCTGGACCGAGCTGCACGCCCGGCTCGCGGCGGACGGCGCGCCGCCGCTCACCGAGGGGCGACTCGTCGAGAAGCGCGTCCTCGACATGCACGACTACGTGGTGGAACCCATGGCGTACGGACGGCTCTACCTGGCCGGCGACGCCGCCCACCTCGTCGCGCCGATCGCCGCCAAGGGCATGAACCTCGCGCTGCACGACGCGCTGCTGCTCGGCGACGCCCTGGCCGCGTACGTCAAGGGCGGGGACGAGAGCGGGCTCGGCGGCTACTCGGCGGCCTGTCTGCCGAGGGTGTGGCAGTACCAGGAGTTCTCGCAGTGGTTCGGGCACCTGTTGCACGGCGCCTCCTCCGGCGATCCCTTCGCGGCGGGCACCGCGGCCGCCCGGCTGCGCAGGGTCCTCGGCTCACCCACCGCAGCGGCGGCCTTCGCCGAGCTGTACATCGGCAAGAACGCCGACAACTGACCCTATCCGGAACCGAGTTGTCCGTTCGTACGCCGGTCAGTCCGCCGTCGTGTGGCGGTACCGGGCCCAGGCGGGCAGCACGAACCAGCACAGCAGATACCAAGCGACGACACCGGCCACCAGCCAGGGCGCGACGGTGTTGTCGGTGGCGAGCCGGAGCACCAGCAGGAGTGCGGACGTCAGCGTGCCGAGCAGAAGGATCAGGCCCGCGAGGATCAGCCGGGACGCCCACACCACCGCCTGCGGCTTGATCCTGCGGCCCGACACGATGCGGTGGAAGGAGACCGGTGCGATGAGGGCGCCCGTCGCGGTCGAGCCGAGCAGCACGGTCACGATGTAGATGGTCCGGTCGGTATCGCTCAGATCTGTGAACCGCGGCGCGAAGACGACCGTGAGGAGGAAGCCGAACAGGATCTGGACGCCGGTCTGCGCCACCCGGACTTCCTGGATCAGCTCGTTCCAGCGGCGGTCGGCGCGCTCCTCCTCGGTCTCGCGGCGGCTGTGGTCCCGGGCGCCGGTACCGGGCCGTTCCTCGAATCTGCCGTTCGAAGCGTCCACGCTCTCTACCCCGCTGAGCCGTACCAGACCGTCGTGGCGTTGCAGAACTCACGGATGCCGTGGCCCGACAACTCCCTTCCGTAGCCGGAGCGTTTGACGCCGCCGAAGGGGAGGCCGGGGTGGGACGCGGTCATGCCGTTGAAGAAGACACCGCCGGCCTGGAGGTCCCGTACGCAGCGCGCGATCTCGGCGTCGTCACGGGTCCAGACGTTCGAACTCAGGCCGAACGGCGTGTCGTTGGCGAGCTCCAGGGCCTCGTCCAGGTCCTCGACGCGGTACAGCGTGGCCACCGGTCCGAACGTCTCCTCCCGGTGGATCCGCATCTGCGGGGTGACGTCCGTGAGGACGGTGGGGGAGTAGTACCAGCCCCGCTCCTGCTCCTTGGGGCGCTGTCCGCCGCACAGGGCGGTGGCGCCCCGGTTCAGCGCGTCCTCGACGAGCTCCTCCAGGTCGGCGCGGCCCCGCTCGCTGGAGAGCGGGCCGACGTCGGTGTCCTCGTTCATCGGGTCGCCGACGGTCAACTCCCGCATCCCGGCGACGAATCGGTCACGGAAGGCGTCGTACACGTCGGCGTGCACGATGAAGCGTTTGGCGGCGATGCAGGACTGTCCGTTGTTCTGCACGCGGGCGGTCACCGCGGTCTTCGCGGCCCGCTCGACGTCGGCGCTCGACAGGACGATGTAGGGGTCGCTGCCGCCGAGTTCGAGCACCGTCTTCTTGATCTCGTCGCCCGCGACGGACGCCACCGAGCGCCCGGCGGGCTCACTGCCGGTGAGGGTGGCGGCGGCCACCCGCCGGTCGCGCAGCACGGACTCGACGGCGTCCGAGCCGATCAGGAGGGTCTGGAAACAGCCCTCCGGGTATCCGGCGCGGCCGAACAGATC
The DNA here is from genome assembly GCF_040647455.1 of Streptomyces sp. NPDC041068. Classification (NCBI taxonomy): domain Bacteria; kingdom Bacillati; phylum Actinomycetota; class Actinomycetes; order Kitasatosporales; family Streptomycetaceae; genus Streptomyces; species Streptomyces sp. NPDC041068. The sequence continues at coordinate 142,082 of NZ_JBEZCG010000021.1, read as the reverse complement.
CTGGAGGTAGAGAGCCGTCCTCGGCACGTTCGACGCGTGCTTGAGCAGGGCCACGTTGCCCGCCATGAGGGCGGGGGCGGCGAACCGTACGACCTGCCAGAGCGGGAAGTTCCAGGGCATCACGGCGAGCACGACGCCGAGCGGGCGGTAGTGGACCGCCGCCCGTGCGGCGCCCGAGTCGGCGACGTCGGCCTGTGCGGGTCGCTCGTCCGCGAGCAGTTCCTCGGCGTGCCGTGCGTACCAGCGCATGGTCTTGACGCACTTGGCGGCCTCGGCCTCGGCCGCCTTGACGGGCTTGCCCATCTCCGTCGTCATCGTGCGGGCGATGTCCGGGGCGTCCTCCTCCAGGAGGTCGGCCGCCCGGTTCAGGAGCAGGGCACGCTCGGCGAAGCCGCTGGTGCGATAGCGGGCGCGGGCGGTGTCGGCCGCCGCCAGGCGTCGCTCGATCTCGGCCGGCGGCAGCGGTTCGAAGGTCTCCAGTGTCTCGCCGGTGGCGGGATCGACCGTGGCGATGGGCATGCGGTGCCTTCCTGGATTCTGCCGAGACGTCCAGCCTAGGTCGCCCTGCGGAACGGGGCACTCGGAGGCGTCGGAGCGCGGCGCTCGGCGTCGGCGGACGCGGCACCCGCAGTCAGGATGCCGCGTGCGGTGGTCATGTCGGCCTCCTTGCCCGTCGGTGGGGGCGTCGGAGACCGGGTGCCCCGCCCGCCGGGGCGTAACACCCGGGTGGCCGCGCCGCGTTCACCGATCAGGGCGTGTGAAGGGAGTCAGAGGCCGAGCTCGGTGAGGCCGGGGTGGTCGTCGGGGCGGCGGCCGAGCGGCCAGTGGTAGAGGCGGTCGGACTCCGCGATGGGGAGGTCGTTGATGCAGGCGTGGCGGGCGCGCATCAGGCCGTCGTCGTCGAACTCCCAGTTCTCGTTGCCGTAACTGCGGTACCACTGGCCGGAGTCGTCGTGCCACTCGTAGGCGAAGCGGACCGCGATGCGGTTGCCGTCGTGGGCCCACAGCTCCTTCACGAGCCGGTAGTCGAGCTCGCGGGCCCACTTGCGGGACAGGAAGGCGACGATGTCCTCGCGGCCGGTCACGAACTCGGCGCGGTTGCGCCAGCGCGAGTCCTCGCTGTAGGCGAGGGCCACCTTCTCGGGATCGCGGCTGTTCCAGCCGTCCTCGGCCAGGCGGACCTTCTCGATCGCGGTCTCACGGGTGAAGGGCGGGACGGGGGGTCGGGTACCGACGGGCATGGCGGTCTCCTCATGGGCGGTGTGGGCAGGGCGAGTGGTGCGGACGAGCGGTGCGGACGAGTGGTAGGGACGAGCGGAGAACGAACGTTCTCCGCCGAGATCCGCCACGATAGGAGAACGCTCGTTCTCGCGCAACGGTGCGACAGTCCTCGTACGCGTAGTAGCCTGAGAGAACGTACGTTCTCACTCCGGACGGGAGCCACCATGGACCACGCCGAGGCGGAGGTCAGACTCCTCGAAGCCGCCGAAGGGCTCTTCTACGAACGCGGCATCCAGGCCGTCGGCATGGACCAGGTCCGCACCGCGTCCGGCGTCTCGCTCAAGCGCCTCTACCAGGTCTTTCCTTCGAAGTCGGAGCTGGTCAAGGCCTGTCTGGAGCGCCGCGACCGACGCTGGCGCGAGCGCCTTGCCGCGTACGTGGACGAGCGTGAGGGTGGCGAGGAGCGGGTCCTCGCGGTCTTCGACTGGCTGCACGAGTGGTTCGCCGAGCCGGGTTTCCGCGGCTGTGCCTTCGTGAACTCCTTCGGCGAGCTCGGCGCGGTCGACCCGGCGGTGGCCGACACGGTCCGGGCGCACAAGAGCGCCTTCCGGGACTACATGGCGGGGCTCGTGGCCGACGCGGGCGGCCCGGAGCGGTCCGTCGGGCCGCTGGTCCTGCTCGCGGAGGGCGCCATGACGACCGCCGCGATCTCGGGGTCGCCCGAGGCCGCGCGCCAAGCCCGGTGCGGCGCCGCCCAGTTGCTGGCCGCGTCGTAAGCTCGACCGTTCGACGGCTCGGCCGGCCGGCGTGAGTCGGCTGTCCGGCATGAGGAGGGGCGATGGCCAAGACGTACCGCGTGCACTTCGGTACGCGCATGATCAACCGGATGTTCCACACGCTGACCGGGTTCGGTCTCGGCAACGCGTACCGGTACAACCTGAGTGTGCGGGGCAGGAAGTCGGGGCGCCTGTACTCCACCCCGGTCGACGTGATGTCGGCCGGTGGCGAGCGCTGGGTCGTCGCCGCCTACGGGGTGAGCGACTGGGTGCGCAACGCGCGCGTGGCCGGGCGGATCGGCCTCAGCCGGGGCGGCAGGTCTCAGAGCGTGGGCGTGGTCGAGCTCGGGCCCGAGGAGAGCGTGCCGGTGCTGCGGCAGTATCTGCGCGAAGTGCCCGTCACCCGGCCCTACTTCGATGTGACGGCCGAGTCGTCGGACGAGGAGTTCGCCGCGGAGGCGGCGCGGCATCCGGTGTTCCGGCTGGTGCCGCAGGCGTGACGTGAGGTGCCGGGCGGGCCCACTGCGGGGCCCGCCCGGCACCACCGGGGCACGTGTCAGCAGCTCAGGTTCGAGCCGGGCGTGGTGCCGAGGATCTGCGTGAAGGCCTTGTACCGGTCGATGCGGCTCTGGACCTGGGCGGGGTTGCCGCCGTTGCACTCCAGGGTGCCGTTGATGGCGCGGATCGTCTCGCCGAAGCCGGCGCCGTTGACCATGGCGTTGTGCGGGGTCATGGTGCCGGGGCCGCTCTGCGTGTTCCAGTACCACAGGCCCGTCTGCCAGGCGATGGCCGGGTTCTGCTCCACCAGGTAGGGGTTGCCCAGCAGGTCGATGCCGAGCGCGTCGCCCGCGGCCTTGTAGTTGAAGTTCCAGCTCAGCTGGATCGGACCGCGGCCGTAGTAGGCGGCCTGTCCGGCCGGACAGCCGTAGGGCTGGGTCTTGTCGCAGTAGTGCGGGTAGTTGTTCTGGTTCTGCTCCACGACGTACTTCAGGCCGCCCGTCTCATGGCTGACGTTGGCGAGGAATGCCGCCGCCTCCTGGCGCTTGACGGTGTCGCTGCCGGTGTTCGCGAAGCCGGGGTACGCCTTCAGGGCATCGGTCAGGCCCTTGTAGGTGTAGAAGGAATTCCGGCTCGGGAACATCTGGTTGAACTGCGCCTCGCTGACGACGAAGCCGGACGGGTCGGGATTGCCCGGGTCCGTGCCGCCGCCGCAGGCGCCCTGGTCCGTCCAGACGTCGGACCGGCCGGGGGTCTCGTTCTGGGTCCACCACTTGGCGGTCCAGTTGTGTCCGTTGTACGAGGCCGACTTGCCGCCCGTGTAGACGGACGAGGAGTTCCACGGCGCGGCGCACTCGGCGGCGGACGCCGTGGTGGCGGCCGGGCCGAGGACGATCATCGCGCCGAGCGCGGCCAGTGCGGCGGCGAAGCTGGTGATGCGTCTGATCATGCCAACTCTCCTTACGGGCGGGGCGGATGAGGGCCCGCGCCGCCATGGGGGTGCCGCGACTCAAGCGAAAATGGTCTGGACCTGTCAAGGTCTGGACCAGGTCGGACTGTGTACCGCCGGGGCCGTGTGCGAGGCGGGCCCGCCGCCTCGGGCGCGCCAATTGCGGCCCTCAACAGGTGTGATGCGTACGGGACTTCAGTCGGTCGGCGGTCCGCGCGCGAGGGCCTTCAAAGGTAAAACCTCCGGGCCGTCCAGCATGCGGACCGCCGGTGCGGCTTTGACAGGGCGAAACATGGGATGTTCCCATGTCTGCCATCGGGAGTGGGAGAACAAGAGAGAAGGTGGCGACCGATGCCGTTGCGCAGTGCCGCGCGGACCAACCTCGTCGACCTGGTCATCGCCCAGATGGAGAGCCTCATCTCCGACGGCGAGTGGCAGGTGGGCGAGAAGATCCCTGCCGAGCCGCTGCTCGTGGAGCAGCTCGCGGTGGGCCGCAACACCGTGCGGGAGGCGGTGCGCGCGCTGGTGCACACCGGCATGCTGGAGCCCCGCCAGGGCGACGGCACATATGTGCGGGCGAGCAGCGACTTCGGCGCGGCGGTGCAGCGCAGGCTGCGCAGGGCGGGGGTCCTTGAGGCGTACGAGGTGCGTGCCTCCCTGGAGCGCGACGCCGCGCGCCACGCGGCGGAGCGCCGCACGGACGAGGACCTCGCCGCGCTGCGGACGGCGCTCGCCGAGCGCGGGCGGGCCTGGAGCGGCGGGGACACGGCGGCGTTCATCGACGCGGACGTGGCCTTCCACCGCACGGTCGCCGAAGCAGCGCACAACAGCGTCCTCGCCGAGCTGTACGGACACCTCAGCGACGCCCTGCGCGAAACGCTGCAGTCGGTCGTCGGCGCGCCCGTTCCGGACTCGGTGCGTCACCAGCTGGACGCCCATGAGGCGATCGTCGACGCCATCGAGGCGCGGGACGCCGAGGCGGCGGAAAAGGCGGTCCTCGCCCACCTCGCCGAGGGCATGGCGGCACTGCGGGACCAGGACGCCGACGCGGACATCTCGGAGGCGAACCATGGCTGAGGGGTCACGAACCGTTCCGGGGGCGACAGCCGCCGGTGGGACGGCGGCCGCCGCTGTCGAATCGCAGCGGGCTGCGGAGGCGGTCGGTGGCCCTGCCCGCGTCGGTGGTCGCGGTGGTGTCGAGGCGGCCGGTGGTCGTGGGCCGGTCGGTGGTCGCGGTGGTGTCGAGGCGGCCGGTGGTCGTGGGCCGGTCGGTGGTCGCGGTGGTGTCGAGGCGGCCGGTGGTCCCGAGCCGGTCGGTGGCCGCGTTGGTGTCGAGGCGGCCGGTGGTCCCGAGCCGGTCGGTGGCCGCGTTGGTGTCGTCGCGGGTGGCAGTCCCGCTGGCGGCGGCGTGCCCGCTGGGCGGCGGGCCCTCTATCTCGCCCTCGGCGTCGTCCTGCTCGCGCTCAACCTGCGGCCCGCCCTCGTCGCCGTTTCCCCGCTTGCCGACACCATCCGTGACGACAGCGGCATGTCCGCCGCCGCCACCAGCCTGCTCACCGCGCTTCCCCTCCTCTGCTTCGGGCTGCTCGCGCCCGTCGCGCCGCGGCTCGGGCGGTCGTTCGGGATGGAGCGGTCGCTGCTCGGCACCATGGCGTTGATCTGCGCGGGCACGGCCCTGCGCATGGTCGACTCCGTCGTCGCGCTCTTCGCCGGAACCGTCGTCATCGGCGCGGGCATCGCCGTCGCCAACGTCCTGCTGCCGGGCCTGATCAAGCGGGACTTCCCGGCCAAGGCCGGGCTGATGACGGGGCTCTATTCGATGTCGCTGTTCGGCGGCGCCGCCCTCGCGGCGGGTGTCACCCTGCCCGTCCAGCAGGCCACCGGCATGAACTGGCGTACCACGCTGGCCTGTTGGGGTGCCCTCGCCGTCGTCGCGCTGCTCGTGTGGCTGCCGCAGATCCGGTCCCGTACGCGCGTGACCGCGGACGCGGCGCGCCAGGCGGCCCACCCCGTACGCGGCCTGTGGCGCTCCCCGCTGGCCTGGCAGGTCACCGCGTACATGGGCCTGCAGTCCCTCAACTACTACGCGGCCGCCGCCTGGCTGCCCACCGTGTTCCAGGACGCGGGAATGGCCGCGGGCGACGCGGGCTGGATGCTCTCCTTCTCCTCGCTGCTCGGCATCGCGGGCTCCTTCCTCGCCCCGGTGATCGTCGGCCGGCGCCTGCGCTCGGGCACCCTCGCGGCCCTCGGCGCCGTCCTCTGCGCCCTCGGCTACGCGGGCCTGCTCGCCGCCCCGGTCGGCGGTGCCTACCTGTGGATGACCCTGCTCGGCCTCGGCCAGGGCGCGGCCATCAGCCTGGCGCTCCTGTTCATCGTGCAGCGGGCGCCCGACGCCCGGCACGCCGCGCAGCTCTCCAGCATGTCCCAGTGCTTCGGCTACATCCTCGCCGCCACCGGGCCGACCGTCCTCGGCGCCGTCCACGACGCCTCGCACAGCTGGACCGCGCCGCTCGTCCTCCTCCTCGTCCTGCTCGTGCCGCAGGTCGCGGTCGGTCTCGGCGCCGCACGGGACCGGCACGTGGCGGGCATCGGCTGAGCCCCGCTCGGGCAGGATGCACCCGGTGCGTTTCTCCACGGCGCACCACAACGGAGGAGAAGGGTGCAGTGATGACCGATTCGGCTCCCGGGCGGTTCGCGATCTCGCGGGCGACGCTCGACGACTGGCGTGTGGTGACGGGATGGGCGGGGGACGAGGGCTGGAACCCGGGCCTCGGCGACGCCCCCTCGTTCTTCGCGCAGGACCCCGAGGGGTTCTTCATCGGGCGCCTGGACGACGATCCTGTCTCCGCGATCTCGGTGGTCAACTACGGGGACAGCTACGCCTTTCTCGGGTTCTACCTCGTCCGCCCCGACCAGCGCGGCCACGGCTTCGGCCTCGCCACCTGGCAGGCCGCGCTCGCCCATGCCGACGGCAGGACCGTCGGCCTGGACGGTGTCCCCGCCCAGCAGGGCAACTACCGCCGCTCCGGCTTCACCTGGAAGCACGGCACCCAGCGCTTCGTCGGCCCGCTGCCCTCGAACGGCGTGCCCGACCGGCACGTGCGCCCCGTCGAGGCCGCGGGCCTGCGCGCGCTCATGGCGTACGACAGCGCGTGCCTGCCCGCCGACCGGCCGCGCTTCCTGGAGTCCTGGCTCGCCGCCCCCGGCCACCGGGCCCTCGCCCGCATCGTCGACGGCAGGCTCACCGGGTACGGAGTGATCCGGCCCGGCCGCGACGCCCCGCGCGTCGGGCCGCTCTTCGCGGACACCCGCGCCGACGCCGAGGCCCTCCTGGACGCACTGGCCGCGGAGGCGGACGGCACGCCCGTCGCGATGGACGTGCCCGAGACCAACACGGAGGCCGTCGCGCTCGCCGAGGCACGCGGCATGAAGCCCACGTTCGACACGGCCCGCATGTACACGGGCCCGATCAGGGCGTACGCCGAGGAGCGTGTCTTCGGCGTCACGTCACTGGAACTCGGCTGAGCGACAGGGCACCGCCCTCTCTCTACCGCACGCCCGCAGCTGCTTTCCCGCGCCCCTCAAAGGCGCGGGAAAGTGTTGACCTCAAGTTTGCTCGAGGTCCTAACGTTCCTCGCATGAGCATGGAAACCACCGCATGGACCCAGCTGCACAGCGTCATGAACGCACAGCAGGACCGCCGTCCCTTCGCCCGCGCCACACTGCGCCGCATCGGCGCCTTCGCGAGGCCCCACCGCAGACGCATCTGGCAGTTCGTGCTGCTCAGCATCGTCACCGCACTGCTCGCCGTGGCGACCCCCGTCCTCGCAGGGAACGTCGTCGACGCCATCGTCAACGGCCGTGACTCCTCCATCGTCGTGCGGTACGCCCTGCTCATCGCCGTCATCGCCCTGGCGGAGGCCGGACTCGGGCTGCTGAGCCGCTGGCTGTCGGCGAACCTCGGCGAAGGCCTGATCCTCGATCTGCGCACCGCCGTCTTCGACCACGTACAGCGCATGCCCGTCGCCTTCTTCACCCGCACCCGCACGGGCGCCCTCGTCAGCCGCCTCAACAACGACGTGATCGGCGCGCAGCGGGCGTTCAGCAACACGCTGTCCGGCGTGGTCGGGAACGTGGTCACGCTGGTCCTGACCCTCGCCGTCATGCTCACTCTTTCGTGGCAAATCACCCTGCTCGCCCTGGTGTTGCTCCCCGTCTTCATCGTGCCCGCGCGCCGCATGGGCTCGCGGATGGCCAAGCTCCAGCGCGAGGCCGCCCACCACAACGCCGCCATGGGCACCCGGATGACCGAGCGCTTCTCCGCGCCCGGCGCCACCCTCATCAAGCTCTTCGGCAGGCCCGGCGACGAGTCCGCGGAGTTCGCCGCACGAGCCCACCGGGTGCGGGACATCGGCGTACGCACCGCCATGGCGCAGTCCACGTTCATCACCGCCCTCACGCTGGTGTCGGCCCTCGCGCTCGCGCTGGTCTACGGCCTGGGCGGGTACTTCGCGCTGGAGGGAACGCTGGAGGCGGGGGCCGTCGTCTCGCTGGCGCTGCTGCTCACCCGGCTGTACGCGCCGCTGACGTCCCTGGCCGGGGCGCGCGTGGAGGTCATGAGCGCACTCGTCAGCTTCGAGCGGGTCTTCGAGGTGCTCGACCTGAAGCCGCTCATCGACGAGAAGGACGACGCGGTGCCCGTGCCCGAGGGGCCCGTCGCCGTCGAGTTCGACGACGTGCGGTTCGGCTACCCCGCCGCCGACAAGGTCTCCCTCGCCTCCCTCGAAGAGGTCGCCTCGCTCGACACCCGCGGCGGCGAAGAGGTCCTGCACGGCCTGTCGTTCCGCGCCGAGCCCGGACAGACCGTCGCGCTCGTCGGGTCCTCCGGCGCGGGCAAGTCGACCATCGCACAGCTGCTGCCGCGCCTGTACGACGCCGACGGGGGCACCGTGCGCATCGGCGGTGTCGACGTACGCGACCTGTCCGCCGAGTCGATGCGGGCCACCCTGGGGATGGTCACGCAGGACGGTCACCTCTTCCACGAGTCCGTCCGCGCGAACCTGCTCCTCGCGAGGCCCGACGCGAGCGAGGCCGACCTGTGGGACGTGCTGCGGCGGGCCCGGCTCGAAGACCTCGTACGGTCTCTGCCCGACGGTCTGGACACCGTGGTCGGTGAGCGCGGGTACCGGCTCTCCGGCGGCGAGCGGCAGCGGATGACCATCGCGCGGCTGCTCCTTGCCCGGCAGCGGGTCGTCATCCTCGACGAGGCCACGGCCCACCTCGACAACACCTCGGAGGCGGCCGTCCAGGAGGCGCTCGGCGAGGCCCTCGAAGGCCGCACCGCCGTGGTGATCGCCCACCGGCTCTCCACGGTGCGGTCCGCCGACCAGATCCTCGTCGTCGAGGCGGGGCGCATCGTGGAACGCGGCACGCACGAGGAACTCCTCGAACTGGGCGGGCGGTATGCGGAGTTGTACCGGACGCAGTTCGCCAAGGGGACGGATGGACCGGCGGCCGGGGGCGCGGTCGGCGAGGCGGAGGCCGTGCCGGTGGGCTGAGGGGAATCCCTCGTACCGCAAGCCGTGGCCAGACATCCACCAGGAGTTCATCGGTTCCCCACCAACCGCACCCCCACCCATGAGAGAAACCCCCTCATGTGCGACGACGAGTTGATACCGCCGAGCGCGGACATGACGGAGGAACAGTGGCTGCGGGCGGACCCGCAGCTCGCCGAGGGACCGGTGGGGGAGCGGGTCCGGCAGATGCGGGCCGTGCGGAGGCGGTCCGTGCTCGGCGGTGTGGTGGCGGGCGCCGCGGCGCTGACGGTCCTGCCGGGGACGCAGTCGCCCGCGGCGGCGACCGGGCGCGGGAGCGACGGCAAGTTCCCCCTGCCGACCGCCCCGAACAGGGCCGGTGAGTACGCGGTCCTCCTCACCGGCGACGCGGGCACCGGCGAGGAGGCGCAGCACGCGGTGGCGGCCGCGGCCCGCGAGGTGTGCCGCGCGGAGGGCGTCTCCGTGGCGGTCGGCCTCGGCGACAACATCTACGAGAACGGCCCCGAGTCGGACCACGACTCGGAGTTCCGCACCAAGTTCGAGGACCCCAACTCCGGCCTGGACATGCCCTGGTTGATGGTCCTCGGCAACCACGACTGCTCCGGTCTGATACCGGGCAGCGGCGGCGACCCCTCGCGCGGCGACCGAGAGGTGTCGTACGCGAAGGGGTCGCGGCGCTGGTACATGCCGAGCCGCTACTACAACGTGGCACTGCCGTCCGCGGCGGACACCAAGGACAACAGGCAGGGCGATCCGCTCGTGGAGTTCTTCGCGATGGACACCAACCCCGTCACTTCGTACGTCGTCCAGATGGACCCGCACTACTGGTGGAACGGCCCGTACATGCGCGATCAGCGCGCCTGGCTCGACGGCGCGCTCAAGGCGTCGCGGGCCCGCTGGAAGATCGTGCTCGGCCACCACCCGTACCTGAACAACGGCAAGCACGGCAGCGCCGGTTCGTACGACGGCTTCGTGATCGGCAACTACACCAGCGGCATCCACCTCAAGGAGATCTACGAGGAGGTGGTGTGCGGCCGCGCCGACCTGATCCTCTCCGGTCACGACCACACCCTGCAGATCCTGGAGCCCACCTCCCGCAGCGGCGGCACCCGGCAGATCGTGTGCGGCGCCGCGGGCAAGGCGGGCGACGGCAAGGCCCACTTCGACCACCCGGCGACCTGGCAGAACTTCTCGGACCACGGCTTCATGATCCTGAAGGTGTCCGAGCGGGCGATGACGGTGGACGCGTACACGGTGGACGTCGCCACGCGCCGGGCCCGCCGGGTGCACCGCATGCGTACGGCGACGCCGCTGGGCCGCTAGAGCGTCAGAGCCTCAGAGCGACGCGCCGACGAGCAGAGCGAGGTCGACGAGGCGGTTCGAGTAACCCCACTCGTTGTCGTACCAGCCGACGACCTTGACCTGCCCCTCGGTCACGCGGGTGAGTCCGGCGTCGAAGACGCAGGAGGCGGGGTCGTTGACGATGTCGCTGCTGACCAGGGGTGCCTCGGTGTAGGAGAGGAGTCCCTTGTACCGCCCGGCCGCGGCCGCCGCGTACGCCTCCTTCACCTCTTGCACCGTGGTGCCGCGGCTCGGCGTGATCGTCAGATCGGTGACGGAGCCGGTGGGGACGGGCACCCGCAGGGCGAACGCGTCCATGCGTCCGGCCAGTTCGGGCATGACCAGGCCGATGGCCTTGGCCGCTCCGCTGGAGGTCGGGACGATGTTGAGGCCGGCGGCGCGGGCGCGGCGCAGGTCCTTGTGGGGCGCGTCCTGGAGGTTCTGGTCCTGGGTGTAGGCGTGAACGGTGGTCATCATGCCCGCCTCGATGCCCACCGCGTCGTGCAGCACCTTGGCCAGCACGGCCAGGCAGTTGGTGGTGCAGGAGGCGTTGGAGATGATCGTGTGGCGCCCGGGGTCGTACGCGTCCTCGTTGACGCCCAGCACGACGGTGATGTCCTCGCCGCTGGCCGGGGCGGCGATGATGACCTTCTTCGCGCCGCCCTCGACGTGCGCCCGCGCCCGTGCGGCGTCGGTGAAGACGCCGGTGGACTCGATCACGACGTCCACGCCCAGGTCGCCCCACGGCAGGTCGCCGGGGTCGCGCTCGGCAAGGACCTTGATCGTCTCGTCGCCCACCCGGATCGCACCGGGCTCGGCGGTGACCTCCTCGGGGAAGCGGCCCAGGATCGAGTCATGGGCCAGGAGGTGGGCCATCGTGGGGACGTCGCCGAGGTCGTTGACGGCGACGACCTCCAGCCCCGAATCCCGCGCGGCCGCCGCCCGGAAGACGTTGCGTCCGATACGCCCGAAGCCGTTGATGCCGATACGCACAGTCATGGATGTGTCCCTCGTGTGGCGCCAGATTCATCACGAGCTTACATAAGCAAGTGATGTACTTCCAGAGTGGCCGCTGTCGGGGCCGAACGGTGGGGCGTAAGGTGTGCGGGCAGCACTTGACCTGCAACAGCGCAGGCAGGTAGCCGACTTCTGGGAGTAACTCGATGTTGCGAACCATGTTCAAATCGAAGATCCATCGCGCCACGGTCACCCAGGCCGACCTGCACTACGTGGGATCCGTGACCATCGACGCCGACCTGCTCGACGCGGCCGATCTGCTGCCCGGCGAGCTCGTCCACATCGTCGACATCACCAATGGCGCCCGCCTGGAGACGTACACGATCGAGGGCGAGCGCGGCAGCGGCGTCATCGGCATCAACGGCGCGGCCGCGCACCTCGTCCACCCCGGGGACAGGGTGATCATCATCAGCTACGCCCAGGTCGAGGACGCCGAGGCGCGGGCTCTGCGGCCACGGGTCGTGCATGTCGACGAGGCCAATCGCGTCGTGGCCCTCGGTGACGATCCGGCGGAGGCCGTGCCCGGGGATCCGGAGATGGCGCGGAGTCCCCTGAGCCTGTAGGTCCTTGAGCCTGCAGGTCCCTTGAGTCTGCAGGTCCCTTGAGTCTGCAGGTCTCGTGAGCCCGTAGGAGGAGCGATGAGTGGGATCGAGATCCGGGACGATCGTGGTCGGAGTGTCCTCGAGGCGCTCGCCGCGCGGGAAGGTCTCGCCGTCGCGCCCCTGTGCCCCTACGTCGTGAAGTGGGCCGAGCGGCATCCCGGGCAGGCGCCCGCCGCCTCGGACGAGCTGATGCGGGCCGCGCTGGACAAGGCCAGGACGGATCCTTCGGCATGGTGACGCTGGGCCTGCTGCATACGTCCGCCGTGCACGTGCCGGTGTTCGACGGCCTGCGGGACGAGGGGCATCCCGGGGTCGAGCTGCGGCATCACGTGGTGGAGGAACTGCTGGAGCGGGCCCGCGTGGTGGGGGCGGAGGCAGTCGCTCCCGATGTGCGGGACGCCTTGGTCCGGGTCGTCGGTGGTGGGGCCGAGGGCGGCTCCGGCGGCGGGGTCGGTGCCGTGCTGTGCACCTGCTCCACCATCGGGGGTGTCGCCGAGGCGCTGGGGGGCGACCTGGGGGTTCCCGTGCTGCGGGTCGATCGGCCCATGGCCGCGGCCGCCGTCGCCTCGGGGCCTCGCGTCGTCGTGCTCGCCACGGTCGAGTCCACGGTGGGGCCGACCGTGGCCCTGGTCGAGGAAGAGGCGGTGCGGGCCGGTCGTGCGGCGTCCGTGCGGGCCGAGTTGGTGGGCGGGGCGTGGGAGCTGTTCCTGGCGGGGGACTCCGCGGGGTACGCGGAGGCCGTGGCTCGGGCGGTGCGAGGGGTGCGGGGCGCGGACGTGATCGTGCTGGCACAGGCATCGATGGCGGGCGGCGCGGAGCTGGATCCGGAGGGCGAGGCACGGGTTCCGGTGCTGTCCAGCCCGCGGGTGGGGCTTGCGGCGGCGGTGGGGGCGGCCGGGGGGTAGTGGATACCCTCCGGCCGCAGATGAACCGGGCCAGGCCCCCGCGGGGATTCGCGGAGGTCGGTCAGGCGTGGAAGGCTTGGGTGCGGGGGTCTCGGGTATGCGGGGGTGAAGCCGACGTATCGCTGGCTGGAGGACCGCAATGACTCAACCGTTCCCCGATCCCACGCCGCCCGCCCCGTTCCCGGAGCCCGAGCGGCCCTTCCCGGATCCGGACCCCGTACCGCGCCCCGAGCCCCGGCCGTCACCGGAGCCCTCCCCGTCGCCGATCCCCAAGCCGCCGGGTCCCGACCCCGTGCCCGAGCCGCAGCCGGGGCCGGTGTCCTGACGGGACAGATGTTCTGGCGGGTCAGGTGTCCTGACGGGTCAGGTGTCCTGACGCGACGGGTGTCCTGACCGGAGGAGAAACGCACCTGCCCGGCTCGGGGTTGCTGGCATAGCGTGACTTTCAGACGTCGCCGTCCGAAGGAGACACGCCCGTGCCGCAATTCGACCTGCCCCTCGAAGAACTGCGTCGCTACCGGCCCGAGTTGCCCGAACCGGACGACTTCGACGCCTTCTGGGAGAAGACGCTGCTGGAGGCGCGGCAGCATGAACTCGACGCCCGTTTCGAGCCGGTGGAGCTGCCGCTGACGGGCGTGCGGGTCTTCGACGTCACGTATGCCGGGTTCGGCGGGCATCCCGTGAAGGGGTGGCTCGTTCTGCCCGCAGGGGCGGAGGGCGGTGCGCCGTTGCCCGCCGTCGTGGAGTACATCGGCTACGGCGGCGGGCGCGGGCTGCCCCATATGCATCTGCTCTGGGCCGCGGCCGGCTTCGCGCACTTCGTGATGGACACCAGGGGGCAGGGCAGCGGAGGCTGGGCGCAGGGCGACACCCCCGATCCCGTGGGGAGCGGGCCCGCGTACCCCGGGTTCCTGACCCGCGGCATCGAGGACCCGCACGACTACTACTACCGGCGCCTGTACGTGGACGCGGTGCGGGCCGTCGAGGCCGTTCGAGCCCATCCCCTCGTGAATGCCTCGCGCGTCGCCGTGCTCGGGACCAGTCAGGGGGGCGGGCTCGCTCTCGCTGTCGGTGGTCTTGTCGCGGATCTGGCTGCTGTCGCGCCTGATGTTCCGTTCCTGTGTGACTTTCCCCGTGCGGCCACCCTCACCGATCGGCACCCCTACAAGGAGATCGGCTTGTACTTGAAGGCTCGGCGTGACGGTCGCGAGCGGGTCTTCGAGACGTTGTCCTATTTCGACTGCGTGCACTTCGCCGCGCGTGGGCGTGCGCCCGCCCTCTTCTCCGCCGCTCTGGAGGATCAGACCTGTCCGCCCTCCACGGTCTTTGCCGCCTTCAATTCGTATGCGGGGAGCGAGCGTTCCATGGAGGTGTACGCCTTCAACGACCACGAGGGCGGTGGTCCGTATCAGCAAGGCGTGCAACTGCGGTGGCTGGGAGGGTATTTGAGGGAGTGACTCGTTCAAGAGCCCCTTGGTGCCCGGCTCTTGTCACGGATTGGTCCAACCGGCTAGCTTGCGGGCTTGTTGTGTGACCGCTGTGCGCAATCCGTGATGACGTGTGTCTGAGGGGGCTCCCAATGGCCGTACGGGGTCGGCACCGCCGGTATCAGCCGAACCGCATCAACCGCGCGTCGCTCACCGTCACGGCGGGCGGCGCGGGCATGGCGCTCCCGCTGACCGTCGCGGGGACCGCGAGCGCCGCGGACGTCGACACCTGGAACAAGGTCGCGGCCTGCGAGTCGAGCAACAACTGGAGCATCAACACCGGCAACGGCTACTACGGCGGACTCCAGTTCAAGCAGTCCACCTGGGAGGCGTACGGCGGCACCGCCTATGCCCCGCGCGCCGACCGCGCCACCAAGGACCAGCAGATAGCCGTCGCCGAGAAGGTCCTCGACGCGCAGGGGCCCGGCGCCTGGCCGGTGTGCTCCGCGAAGGCAGGCCTCGCCCGGGGCGGCTCCTCGCCCGACGTCACCCCCAAGCGCGCCGTGAAGGACGTCAGGCCCGAGGTGACCCCGCAGTCCGCCGCGGGCAGCGCCGAGATGTACACCGTGGTCCGCGGCGACACCCTCTCCGGCATCGCCGACGAGCGCAAGGTCCGTGGCGGCTGGCGGCAGTTGTACGACGCCAACCGGCGTGTGATCGGCGGCGACCCGGATCTGATCACGCCGGGTCAGCGGCTCTCGGTGCACGGGACGGGCAAGGGCAAGGGGCAGGAACCGGTCAAGGAGCGGGCCCGGGAACGCGCCCAGGACCAGGCCGATGCCCGCGCCCGGCAGAAGGCCGCCGACAAGCGGGCCGCCGACAAGCGGGCCGCGGAGAAGAAGGCCGCCGAGCGTAAGGCGGCTGAGCGCAAGGCGGCCGAGCGGAAAGCCGCCGAGCGCAAGGCCGCCGAGAAGAAGCGCGAAACGCCGCGTTCCTCCGAGGCCTCCGCCCCGCGCGCCCGGCAGGCCGGGGCCGTCGCCCCTGTCGCCGCCTCGCCCAGCACTCCCTACCGCGCGGCGGGCGGATCCTGGTCGAAGGGCTATCACACGGGCGTCGACTTCCCCGTGGCCACCGGGACGTCCGTGAAGGCCGTCGCCGCGGGGCGGGTCGTCTCGGCGGGCTGGGGCGGCAGCTACGGCTACCAGGTCGTCATCCGTCACGCCGACGGCAAGTACAGCCAGTACGGGCACCTGTCCGCGCTCTCCGTGAAGGCCGGGCAACAGGTCGGCGCCGGGCAGCGCATCGCACGGTCCGGGTCCACCGGGAACAGCACGGGCCCGCATCTGCACTTCGAGGTGCGGACGGGGCCCGGCTTCGGTTCCGACATCGACCCCCTCGCCTATCTGCGGGCCCGTGGCGTACGGATCTGAGCTGGGGCCGAGAAGGGCCTGAAATCCGAGAGAAGGGGCCGAGAAGGACCTGTAATCCAGAAGGGCTCCGAAGGCTCCGAATCAGGACACGATGCGCTCGCGCCGCCCATGGTGGCGCGAGCGCGTCCTGCGGTGCACCGGCGTGATCGTGGTCTGGGTCGGCACCGCGCGCAGCGGCTCCGCGACGAGGGGCCGCGGCTCCGGCGGGGCCTCGGACGCGCCGTCCCGCGCCGCGGGGCACTCCACGGGCGCGGTCGACGTCTCCCGTGCGATCCGCTCCGTGGTGAGCAGGATCAGACCGCCCGCGGCGACGACTCCGCAGCCAAGGGCCAGGGCGGTGCCCGTGGCGCCGTAGCGGAAGGATTCTCCGAGCAGCGTCAGGCCGACCGCCGCCGCGACCACCGGGTTCACGACCGTCACCGTCGACAGGGGCGCCGCGAGGCCCGCGCCCCGGTACGAGGCCTGCGAGATCAGTACACCGGCCGAGGCCAGGGCCGCGATCACGGCGACGCTCGGCACCTGCTCGACGAGCGGAACGTTCCGGCTCCACTCCACCGCCACCGTCTTGGTGAAGACCGAGGCGATGCCGAAGGCCGCGCCCGCCGCGCAGGCGAGGATCACGCTGCGCACCACCGGGTGGCGGTGCACGGCGTGCGCCGTCAGCATCAGGGCGATCACACCACCGCCCGTGGCAAGGGCCAGCATGAGGTGCTCCGTGCCGCCCAGGGACTGCGAGTCGGACGACGAGGTGAGCGAGAGGAGCCCGGCGAGGCCCACCGTCGCCATGATCGCGCCGCGCCACGCGGTGGCCCCGGCCCTGCGCCGCACGAACACGGCGGCCATCGGCAGGGCGAAGACGATCGTCAGCGCGCCCAGCGGCTGGACGAGGCTGAGCGGGCCGTAGGCGAGAGCCACCACGTGCAGCAGCGCGCCGAGGCCGTTCAGGGCGACCGCGGTCCGCCAGGCACCGCGGCGCAGCGGGGCGTACCGCCGCTCCGGCGTCGTCGCGGCCACGCGCTCCTGCAGGATCGCCCCGCCGGCGTAGGCCACGGCGGAGACGAGGGAGAGCAGCACGGCCAGCGCGAGGGCACTCATGACGTGCTCCGCGGCGCGCGGTGGGTCCGGTGAACCCGGGCGGACGAGCGGTCGGCTTCCATGGATACAACGATGACGCGGGAAAGCCTCCGCGTCGTCGTACCTGAGCAGGCATTCGCTCCTACTGCCGATGGAGTACGGACTTCTTGTGTCCTCCCCAAGGTGGGCTACCCCCTAGGGGGACGGGAGGACGAGGGGCGACCCCCCGAGGATGGACGCGCCGACGGCGCTTGCTCTACTGCTGTCGTGAGCACCCACATCGACCTGGCAGAACTCGGATCCGTCGGCGGCTTCTTCGCCCTGCGCGCGGGCCCTGCGGACAGCGGTGCCGCGGTGCCGCTCGCCGAGGTGTACGGAGCGCCCCCGGAGGCCGCCGATCCGCTCGCCTTCCGCGTCGCGAAGGTCGCGCGACGGCTCGGCGCCCCCGAGGACCGCATCGCGGTGTCCGTGGCCCAGCTGGGGCTCGCCGCCCGGCTCTGGTCCGTGGCGCTCGGCTCC
Source organism: Streptomyces sp. NPDC041068 (assembly GCF_040647455.1). NCBI lineage: Bacteria > Bacillati > Actinomycetota > Actinomycetes > Kitasatosporales > Streptomycetaceae > Streptomyces > Streptomyces sp. NPDC041068. The sequence goes on along the minus strand of NZ_JBEZCG010000021.1, from coordinate 124,768 downwards.
GCGGCCCTGTACGGGGCCGTGCCCGACCTCGATTCCGCACGGCTGCACTGGGACGCCGACGGCACCTCTCCCGACGACCTGTGGCTGACCGACGTACGCCTGCTGCCGGGCGACGCCGCTTCCGTACGCGATGTCGTGCAGCACGGCCACCTGGCGCCGCTCGCCGACGCCCTGCGCGCCCGCCACCGGATCTCCGCGGGGCTGCTGTGGGGCAACGCGGGCTCCGCGCTCGCGGGCGCCGTGCGCGAGCTGCACGGCTGGGCGGTGCGGGAGGGGCGGCCCGAGGCGGGGGAGCGGGCCCTGAGCCTTGCCGCCGAACTCTTCGACCACCCCGACCTGCGCGGCACCGGCACCCTGGAGGGCACCGCCTTCCGGCGCCGCAGCTGCTGTCTCTACTACCGCTGTCCCAGCGGCGGCCTGTGCGGCGACTGCTGCTTCGACCGGCCGCCGCAGCGGTCTTCCCCCGGGGCCGCGTCTGGGTGACCATGAGAAGGCGCGGCCGACATCGGGCGGACGACGGAGGGTTCTACGTGAAAGTGGGACTGCTCACCCGGGAGTATCCACCGGACGTCTACGGCGGAGCCGGCGTCCATGTCGAGTTCCTCGCGCGGGAGTTGCGCTCCCTCGTCGACCTCGACGTGCACTGCTGGGGCGAGGGAGGCGCGGACGGACTCCTGCGCCACCGGGCGTGGCCCGCGCTCGACGGAGCCAACGACGCCCTGCGCACCTTCTCCGTGGACCTGTCGATGGCCGCGGCGCTCGCCGGGCGCGACGTGGTCCACTCCCACACCTGGTACGCCCATCTCGCGGGCCACATCGGCAAGCTCCTGCACGGCATCCCGCACGTGATGACCTCGCACTCCCTGGAGCCCCTGCGCCCCTGGAAGGCCGAGCAACTCGGCGGCGGATACGCCCTGTCGAGCTGGGCCGAGCGCACCGCCGCCGAGACCGCCGACGCGGTGATCGCCGTGTCCGGCGCGATGCGCGAGGACATCCTGGCCTGCTACCCGGCGATCGACCCGGTGAAGGTCCACGGCGTCCACAACGGCATCGACACCGAGCTGTACCGTCCCGACCACGACACGGACGTCCTGGAGCGGCTCGGCATCGACCCCCGGCGCCCGTACGTCCTGTTCGTCGGCCGCATCACCCGGCAGAAGGGCGTGCCCCATCTGCTGCGCGCCGCACGGCGGTTGGACCGCGACGTCCAGCTCGTCCTGTGCGCGGGAGCCCCCGACACTCCGGAGATCGACGCCGAGTTCCGCACGCTCTTCGAGGAGCTGAGCCGGACCCGCGCGGGCGTCCAGTGGATCCCCGAGATGCTGCCGCGCCCCCAGATCGTCCAACTCCTCACCCATGCCGCGGTGTTCGCCTGCCCCTCGGTGTACGAGCCGCTGGGCATCGTCAACCTGGAGGCCATGGCGTGCGGCGCGGCCGTCGTCGCGTCGGACGTCGGCGGCATCCCCGAGGTCGTGGCGGACGGGACGACGGGCCTCCTCGTCCCGTACGAGGAGAAGGAACCCGATCGCTTCGAGCACGACCTCGGACTGCTCCTGAACAGGCTGGCCACCGACCCGGAGCGGGCGGCGGCGATGGGCACGGCCGGACGCTACCGCGCGCAGCGGGAATTCGGCTGGGGCACGGTCGCCCGTCGCACGGTCGAGGTGTACGAGGAGATCCTGCACGCCGACAGATAGCCGACAAGTAGGGGGCTGAGATGCGCGGTGGACCTTCGGTGCTCGGAATCGTGCTCGCCGGCGGAGAGGGAAAGCGCCTGCAGCCGCTCACGGCCGACCGGGCCAAACCCGCGGTCGTGTTCGGCGGGACGTATCGCCTCGTCGACTTCGTGCTCTCCAATCTCGTCAACGGCGACATCCTGCGCATCTGCGTCCTCACCCAGTACAAGTCGCATTCCCTGGACCGGCACGTGACGAAGACCTGGCGCATGTCGAGCCTGCTCGGCAACTACGTCACGCCCGTGCCCGCACAGCAACGCCTGGGACCGCGCTGGTACTTGGGCAGCGCGGACGCCATCCTGCAGTCCCTCAACCTCGTCCACGACGAACAGCCCGACTACATCGCGGTGTTCGGCGCCGACCACGTCTACCGCATGGACCCGCGCCAGATGCTCAAGCAGCACATCGACAACGGCGCCGCGGTGACCGTCGCGGGCATCAGGGTGCCGCGCGCCGAGGCGTCGTCGTTCGGCGTCATCACGCCCGCGCGGGACGGGACGCGGGTGGAGCGCTTCCTGGAGAAGCCCACCGACCCGCCGGGCCTGCCGGGCTCCCCGAACCAGGTCTTCGCCTCGATGGGCAACTACGTCTTCACCACCAAGACGCTCGTCGACACCCTCCAACAGGACGCGGAGAACGAGGAGTCGGTGCACGACATGGGCGGCTCGATCCTGCCCATGCTGACCGAGCGCGGCCTTGCCCAGGTGTACGACTTCGACGGCAACCACGTCCCCGGAGAGACCGCGCGCGACCACGGATACTGGCGCGACGTCGGCACGCTGGACTCGTACTACGAAGCGCACATGGATCTGATCTCCGACCACCCCGTCTTCAACCTGGACAACCGCCGCTGGCCCATCTACACCCACTCCGGCGGTCTGCCGCCCGCCAAGTTCTGCGCGGGCGGCATCGCGGGCGAGTCGATCGTCAGCCCCGGCTGCGTCATCCGCGGCCAGGTCACCCGCTCCGTCCTCTCGCCCGGCGTGACCGTCGAGGAGGGCGCGGTGGTGCAGGGCTCCGTGCTGCACGACAACGTCCGCGTCGGGCGGGGCGCGGTGGTGCGCGGCGCCGTCCTGGACAAGAACGTCGACGTACCGCCGGGCGCGACGATCGGGGTCAACCCGGAGCGGGACGAGGAGTTGTACACGGTCTCGAAGGGCGGGGTGATCGCGCTGGGGAAGGGGCAGGCGGTGCCGATGTGACGGTCCCTCCGGTCCCTCCGCGCAGGCGAACGGCGCTCACAGCGCCCGGCGCCCGCGCCCCAGCCACGTCTGCGCGATCACCACAAGCGCCAGGAAGGCGCCGCTGACGACCTGTTGGTAGGCGGAGTCGAGCGAACCGATCTGGTTGATGACGTTCTGGATCACCTTCAGGAGCAGCACGCCCACCAACGACCCGCTGATGAAGCCGGATCCGCCGCTGAGCAGCGTGCCGCCGATGACGACCGCGGAGATCGCCTCCAGCTCCATGCCGGAGCCGAGGATCGTCACGCCGGAGACCAGCCAGGCCGCGTTGAGCGCCCGGCGAGCCCGGCGCAGAGCCCCGACAGCGTATAGACGGCGATCTTCGTACGGGCCACGGGCGCGTCCATCAGCGCCGCCGCGTCCTCGTTGCCGCCGACCGCGTACACGTACTGGCCGAAGCGGGTGCGGCGCAGCACGACCGCGCCCGCGACGAACAAGGCGACCGTGATCCAGACCGGTGCACCGACGCCGAGCGGCTTGCCCTGGCCGAGCGCGGCGAAGAAGGTGTCCTTGTCGACCAGGTAGGTCGTGGACCCCTCGTCGGTGATCGACAGGAGGATGCCGTGTGCCCCCAGCATCGCGGCGAGCGTCACGATGAACGTCGCGAGCCGGGAGCGGGCGATCAGCAGGCCGTTGACCAGGCCGATCAGCCCGCACACGGCGAGCGGGAGCAGCAGCGCCACGGCCGTGCCGTACCGCGAACCCCAGGCGGCGAGGACACCGCCCAGGGCGAACAGCGAGCCGACCGACAGGTCGATGCCCCCGGTGACGATGACGAACGTCATGCCGAGCGCGACCACCGCGAGGAACGCGGAGGACTCGGGGCTCAATCTGGGGGCCGACGGAAACGCCGGCGACATCATGGACGAGCACAGCTATCCCAGCCCGGCCCCGCCGCCGCGCCCGGACGGCCAACGGGCCCTGGTGAGCGGCGAGTACGGCGGCCTCGGACTCGCGGTGCCCGGCCCCGCCTGGGCCGTGCAGCAGAGTTACGTCGACGTGGATCCAGCGACGTACACGGACGACTACATCGCCAAGCTGGACGAGGTGCGCGCGCTGGTCCGCAAGGGAAACAGCGGCGCGGTGCACACCCAGATCACCGATGTCGAGGGCGAGTTGAACGGCCTGCTCACCTACGACCGCAAGGTCGTCAAGCCGGACGTGCGGCGGGTGAGGGCGGCGCACGAAGCGCTGATCCGCGACGCGTCGCAGGCGACGGTGCCGGGCTGCCCGCGCTCTTGAGGCCGCCTCCGGCGGATTCCCGCCGGGCAGGTCGCGGTTCCTGAAGCGGGAAGTTCACATCTGCACCACATGGGCCACATCAGGCCCGCCTCTCCCAGAGAGGCGGGCCTTAATCTGTTGTTAACTCAGCGTAGCTTGATCGTACTTGACCGTAGTCGCTCGCGGCGGTTGACTTCTCGTTCGTCATCCCCCGCATCGTCCTCGACGCGAGAGCGATCCCTTGACTACATCGCCTGCAGAGACCTCTGACCTGCTCACACCCCTGGACCTGGCCTTCTGGAACATCGAGACCGCCGAGCACCCCATGCACCTCGGGGCACTCGGTGTCTTCGAGGCCGACGGGCCCGGCGCGGCGGAGCGCGCCGCCGAGCTCCTCGCGGACCGCGCGGCGGCCGTGCCGGGGCTTCGCATGCGCATACGTTCCGTCTGGCTCCCCGTCGGCGGCGCGACGCGCGTGCCCGTGCCCGCCTTCGACCCGCTGGAGCACGTCAGGCTCTCGGCCCCCGCGGCGGACTTCCACGCCGCGGCGGGGGAGCTCATGCAGCGGCAGCTGGAGCGCGAGCGGCCGCCCTGGGAGGCCCATGTGCTGCCCGGCGCCGACGGCACGTCCTTCGCGGTCCTTTTCAAGTTCCACCACGCCCTCGCCGACGGGCTGCGCGCGCTCACGCTCGGCGCGGCCCTCCTCGACCCCGTCGACCTGCCCGCCTCCCGGCCGCGCCCGCAGGCCCCCGCGGCATCCCGGTGGTCCGTCCCCGACCCGCGCAGACTGCCCGGTCTCGTCCGCGGCACCGTCGCGGAGGTCGGCCAGGCCCTCGGCATCGGCTCCTCCGTGGCGCGCGCGACCCTGGGGATGCGCTCCTGCGCCGCCCTCACCTCGTCCGCCACGGGCACCCGCCGCACCGCCGGGGTCGTCCTCGACCTGGACGACGTGCACCAGGTGCGCAAGGCCGTGGGCGGCACCGTCAACGACGTGGTGATCGCCGTGGTCGCCGGAGCCCTGCGCCGCTGGCTCGACGAGCGCGGCGACTGCAGCGAGGGCGTCGAGCCGCGCGCCCTGGTCCCCGTCTCGCGGCGCCGCCCGCGCACCGCGCAGCCGCCGGGCAACCGGCTCTCCGGCTATCTCGTACGGCTGCCGGTCAGCGACGAGGACCCACTGGTCAGGCTGCGCAGCGTGCGCACCGCCATGGACCGCAACAAGGAGGCGGGGCCGGAGCGGGGCGCGGGGGCCGTGGCGCTGCTCGCCGAGCACGTGCATCCGCTGGGGCACAGGATCGGCGGGCCCGTCGTCGCGCAGGCCGCCCGGCTGCTCTTCGACATCCTCGTCACCAGCGTCCCGCTGCCGGGGATCGGGCTGCGGCTCGGCGGCTGCCCGCTGGCCGAGGTGTATCCCTTCGCGCCGCTCGCCCGGGGGCAGTCCCTGGCCGTCGCCGTCTCCACGTACCGGGGCAGGGTGCACTACGGCCTGATCGCCGATGCCGCCGCCGTGCCCGATCTGGAGCTCCTCGCGCAGAGCGTGCGGGACGAGATCGACGGCCTCGTGGCGGTGTGTGCCCGGGGCGCGGGTTTGGTGACGGGGCCCGCCGCTACGTAAAGTTGCGCTTTTGGAGCTTCCGCGGACGACCAGATGCGCCGCGGCACGGAATGACGCGAGGACAGCGGCGATGACGGTGACAGACGAAAGCCAGGAGGGCCCTGTCGTGTACGGGCCCGGCATCGACCCGGACCGCCTCGCCGTCTGCCTCGCCGTGCTCGACGAGCTGGACAAGCTGGACGTGGACCACCCGGACGCGATCGCCGTGCGCCGGGCCACGGCCGGGATCTACCGGACGGTGAAGCAGCGCCGCCGCCAGGAGCGCCGCGCCGCCAAGACCGCCCACGACAAGGCCGTCACGGAGGCCACCGCCACCGGCTCCGCGCAGCGCATCGACGACGAGACCGAGGGCCTGCTGCCGTCCTCGCAGACCGAGGAGGGCCGGATCGCGGGGATACTCCAGCGCCCGCGCTCCTGCTACACCTGCAAGACCAGGTACGTGGAAGTCGACTACTTCTACCACCAGCTCTGTCCGGACTGCGCCCGTCTGAACCGGTCCAGGCGCGACGCCCGCGCCGACCTCACCGGCAAGCGCGCCCTGCTCACCGGCGGCCGCGCCAAGATCGGCATGTACATCGCGCTGCGCCTGCTGCGTGACGGTGCCCACACCACCATCACGACGCGGTTCCCCAAGGACGCCATCCGCCGCTTCAAGGCGATGGACGACTCGGCGGACTGGCTGCACCGCCTGGAGGTCGTCGGCATCGACCTGCGCGACCCGGCCCAGTCCGTCGCGCTCGCCGAGCGGGTCACCGAGGCCGGGCCGCTGGACATCCTGATCAACAACGCGACGCAGACCGTGCGCCGGCTCCCCTCCGCGTACGCCGCCCTGGTCGACGGCGAGAGCGCGCCGCTGCCCGCCGGGGAGCTGCCCGCCCACTCCGTCATCGGCGCCTTCAACTCCGGCGCCGTCGGTGCTCTCGGCGGATCGGCCGCGCTGCCCGTCGGCACCAGCGGTCTGGACGCCCAGAAGGTCGCCGACCTCGCGCTCGTCGCGGGCAACGCCAGCGTCGCCCGGCACCTGGACGGCACCGCGATCGACGCGGGCGGCCTGGTCCCGGACGTCGTCGACAGCAACACCTGGGTGCAGACCATCGAGCAGATCTCTCCCGTGGAGCTGCTCGAAACCCAGCTGTGCAACTACACCTCGCCGTTCATCCTGATCAGCGCGCTGCGCTCGGCCATGGCCGACGCGGCGAAGAAGGCGGCGAGCGGCCGTGCCTACGTCGTGAACGTCTCCGCGATGGAGGGCGTCTTCGGCCGCGGCTACAAGGGCGCGGGCCACCCGAACACGAACGCCGCGAAGGCCGCGATGAACATGGTCACGCGGACCAGCGCCCAGGAGATGTTCCAGACCGACGGCATCCTCATGACCTCGGTCGACACCGGCTGGATCACCGATGAGCGCCCGCACTACGACAAGCTGCGCCTGGCCGAGGAGGGCTTCCACGCCCCGCTCGACCTGATCGACGGCGCCGCCCGCGTCTACGACCCGGTCGTGCGCGGCGAGGCGGGCGAGGACCTGTACGGCGTCTTCCTGAAGGACTACGCGCCCGGCAAGTGGTAGCGGCGGGGGCCGCGGGTCCTCGACGGGGGACGGTGGGTCCTCAACGGGGGCGTCAGGCCCTCAGCGGGTGTCGGGGCCCGTCGTGCGCAGGCGCTCGTGCACCGCGTACGACGGGCCCTTTCCCGTGAGCGACGTGCCGCTTCCCGCATGTGATGTGCCGTTTCCCGTCCAGGCCGCGCGCACCCGCGTGCCGCCGTCCACGACCAGGTCCGTCCCCGTGACCCAGGCGGCCGCGTCCGAGACCAGCCACAGCACGGCCCGCGCCACGTCCTCGGGCTCCCCGATGCGTCCGAGCGGGAGCCCGGCCGCGAGCTCCTGCTCCGCCCGTGCCCAGACGAAGCGGGCCATCTCGGTGCGGACCAGGCCGGGCGAGACGGAGTTGACCCGGACCGAGGGGGCGAGCTCGCCGGCCAGCTGACGCGTGAGGTGGAGCAGGGCCGCCTTGCTCGTGCCGTAGGCGCCGACGTTCGGGCCGACGTGCTCGGCGCCCTCCGTGCCTACGTTGACGACGGCGCCGCCGTGCTCCGACATCCAGGCCCGCCAGGCGAGTTGGGTCAGGCGCAGGGCGGCGTCGACGTTCACGGCGAAGGCCGTGCGCCAGGCGGCGGGGTCGGCGTCCATCAGCGAGCCGTAGGGCGCGTTCGTCGCGGCGTTGTTGACGAGGACGTCCAGCCGCCCGAACTCGCGCATGGCGAGATCCACGCAGGTTTCGAGGTGCGCGGGGTCGGCGACGTCGCCCGTCAGGCCGACCGCTTTCGCGCCAGTCGCACGCAGTGCGTCCACCGCGGCCCGTACTCCGTCGGCGTCACGCGCGGTGACGACGAGCCGGTGGTGGGCCTGCGCGAGGGCCCCGGCGACGGCGAACCCGATCCCGCGGGAGCCGCCGGTCACCAACGCCACTCCTGGCGTAGCCGTCTCCTGCCCTGCCTGGTCCGTCATTGTCCGGAATCAACCCCTATCTTTCGAGCCCCATCGAGCGCGGGTCCGCTCATTTGGTTAACCTAAGGCGAACGGGTAGCCATCAGGGAGCCACAAGCCTCCCTCGGCCGCCCCGGGACAGGCCGGCACCACGGCCGCGGTCCCGCCAGAGACGGCGCCACCGCGACCGAACTGCCCTGACTTGTCCCTCCGTTACGCGACACAAAGGAGTGCGCGGTGACACCAGATCTGACGAAGCACGAAAAGCGACCGGCGGAACGCGGCGGCGAACGGGCCGGCCGGCCCCAGAAGCTCCGCAACCTGGAGGCGTGGGCCAAGGCGGCCCCGATCCGCCTGGCCGGCTACGAGGACGACCTCGCCGAGCCGCACATCCTCCCCGGCATCGACTGAGGGGACTCCGCCCCGCTCCGATCGGGCACCACACCGATCCGCTTCGCCACGCGCCCCCGCCCTGCGACGGCCGGGGGCGCAGGTGTGAGCGCACCCCTCTCAAGGCCCCACGCCCGGCATGCGCGGGCCCGGACTCGTCGATCTTCCCGGGAACGCCCGTCTCGTCGCCTCGCTGGATTCATCCGATGGATTGACATCGGTCCGGGCGAGGGTCGGTGGGGTGAGGCCGCAAGAATGTCCAAGTCCCCGTGGCGCGTGATGCATTGACACCTTCGTGGGACGCTTGAATCATCGGACCTCATGACCGAACTGCGTTCGCTCTTTCCGTCCCGCCCCCGGTTGCCGCGCGTCGTCGGTGCGGTCGCGGCGCTCGTCCTGCTCGTGGCGCCGGTTCCGGGTGTCGCCGTTGCCGAGGAAGCCCCGCCGGGTGTGCCGCGTACCGTTCCCGCTCTCGCCGACTGGACGCCCGCCGACGGGAGTTACCACTACGGGGCCGGTACCCGTCTCGTCGCGCGCGATCCCGAGGCGCGGCGCGTCGCCGCCACGCTCGCCGATGATCTGGAGGCCGCGGGCAAAGGGCGCGTGCCCGTGGCGCGCGGTGCCGCGCGTGACGGGGACATCGTGATCGACGTCGACCGTGCCCGGAAGGCGCTGGGCTCCGAGGGGTACCAGCTGCACGCGGGTGGGCGGCTCGAGATCACCGGGGCCCGCGAGGCCGGGGCCTTCTACGGCACCCGCACCCTGCTCCAGCTACTCGCCCGGAGCGACCGCGTCCCGGCCGGGCGCACCGTCGACGTGCCGCGCTACAAGGAGCGCGGCGTCGGAGTCTGCGCCTGCTACATCAACATCTCCACGCCGTGGCTGGAGAACCTGGTGCGCGACATGGCGTATCGGAAGCAGAACCAGCTGCTCCTCGAGCTGAAGGTGAAGAGCGAGCGGCACCCCGAGGCCAACTCCTGGGGCTACTACACCAAGAGCGAGATGCGCCGGCTCGTCGCGCTCGGCGAGAAGTACCACGTGACGATCGTTCCGGAGATCAACTCCCCGGGCCATATGGACCCTTGGCTGGAGAAGCGGCCCGATCTCCAGCTCACCGACTCCGACGGCAAGCCCCAGCCCTCGCGCCTCGACGTCACCAAGGACGCCGCCTTCGCCTACTACACGAGCCTCGTCGACGAGTACGCCGAGGTCTTCCCCGCGACGTCCTGGCACATGGGCGCCGACGAGTACATGCTCGGCTCCGACTTCGCCAAGTACCCGCACATCCTGGAGTACGCGAAGAAGAAGTACGGCGAGAACGCCACCCCGCAGGACGCCTTCATCGACTTCGTGAACCGCGTGCACGCCTACGCGCGGAGCAAGGGCAAGGACCTGCGCATCTGGAACGACGGTCTCACCGGCGACCACACCGTCCCCGTCGCCCCCGGCGCCACCGTCGAGCACTGGCTGAACGTGAAGACCAAGCCCAGCCGACTCATCGCGCAGGGCCATCCGTTGATGAACGCCGCCTACTCCCTCTACCTCGTGCGCGGCGGCTTCCACACCGACACCGAGAAGCTGTACGACCAGCGGTGGGACCCGCGCAGCTTCGAGGGCGAGAAGCTCGCCACCGGCGACGGCATCACCGGCGCGAAGATCAGTCTGTGGCCCGACAACGGCCGCGGCGAGACGGAGAACGAGGTCGCGGCCTCCATGGCGCTGCCGCTCGCCCACATCGCACAGGTCACCTGGGGCAACGCCCACCCCGACACGACGTACACGGAGTTCACGGAGCGCGCGAAGTCCGTTGGTCACGCGCCCGGTTGGCGTGACCTGACGAAGATCCCCGTCGCCGAAGGGGCGTACATCCTGCGCGACACCAAGGGCCGTGCCGAGCCCCTCGACGTCGAGGTGAAGCGCACCGCCGACGGATACGTGACGCTCGCGTCCGCGGCGAACGGCACCTGCCTGGAGACCCGCAGCGGCAGGCTCACCCTCAACGTGCCGCTCCAGCCCGGCACGGCCGTCACCGAGGAGACCTGCGACGCCGCGAACACGCTGCAGCGCTGGCAGCTGACGAAGGTGCCCGGCGGCCACCGGCTCACCAACGCCATCACGCGCATGGCCGCGCACGTGACGCGGGGCGGGCGGATCGTGCAGTACCCGCAGGACCAACGCGCGCCAGCGGTATGGACGTTGACCGCCTCCTGACCCCGACCACCCGGCCTCCTCGCCCTGACCGCCTCCTGACCCCGACCACCGGGCCTCCTCGCCCTGACCGACTTCTGGCCCCGACCCGAGGGAGACAGAACCCCCATGACCGTCAGCAGGCGCCTCTTCATGGTCGCCGCCGTCACCACGGCCGTCGCCGCGTCGAGCACCTCGCTCGCCGCGGCCGCCCCGACCGCCGTCGGTACCGGCGGCACCCAGCCGCCCCACCGCATCCCCATCGGTCCGGGCGACTCGCCCGAGACCCTGGTCACGAAAGCCTCCCAAGTCAGGCCCACCGCACGGCAGATCGCCTGGCAGAAGCTGGAGCAGACCGCGTTCCTGCACTTCGGCGTGAACACCTTCACCGGCCTCGAATGGGGTACGGGTGACGAGGACCCGGACGTCTTCCAGCCGTCCGGCCTCGACACCGACCAGTGGGCGCGCGCCCTGCGCGACGGCGGCTTCAAGCTGGCCATCCTCACCGTCAAGCACCACGACGGCTTCGTCCTCTATCCCTCCCGCTACACCAAGCACAGTGTGGCGAGCGGCAGTTGGCAGGCGGGCGAGGGCGACGTCCTGCGCTCCTTCGCCGACTCGATGCGGCGCCACGACATCAAGGTGGGCGTGTACATCTCACCCGCTGACGAGAACCAGTACCTCGACGGCGTCTACGCCAACGGCAGCAAGCGTGCCCCGCGCACCGTCCCCACCCTCGTGCCGGGCGACGACCGGGCGGGCGGGAAACCGCGCTCCTTCACGCTCGACGCCACCGACTACGGCGCCCACATGCTCAACCAGCTCTACGAAGTCCTCACCGAGTACGGGCCCGTCGACGAGGTGTGGTTCGACGGAGCGCAGGGCCGTATCCCGCCGGACAAGGTGGAGACGTACGACTGGGACAGCTGGTACATGCTGATCCGCGCGCTCGCTCCGGACGCCACGATGGCCGTGCGCGGCCCGGATGTGCGCTGGGTCGGCAACGAGGGCGGCCTGGCGCGCGAGAACGAGTGGAGCGTCGTCCCGGTCAAGGACTCCGGCAACGGCAGCATCGACTACGCCCTCAAGTACGACGCCCCCGACCAGGGCAGCCGCGAGGCGCTCGTCGAGGCCCGCTCCGCCGCCCAGTACCTGCAGTGGTGGCCCGCCGAGTGCGACGTGTCGATCAGGCCTGGCTGGTTCTACCACGAGGACCAACAGCCCAAGTCCGTCGAGGAGTTGACGGACATCTGGTTCCGGTCGGTCGGGCGCAACTCGGTGCTGCTGCTCAACATCCCGCCGGACGAGCGGGGCCTGTTGCCCGACGCGGACGTGGCCCGGCTGCGGGAGTTCCGCGAGCGCATCCGCAAGGAGCTGCCGAGGGACCTCGCGCGCGGCGCACGGACCCGGCACGACCGCGCCGCCGGCACCGTCACCGTCGACCTCGGCAAGCCGCGCGAGGTCGACCGGATCCGCCTCGCCGAGGACATCAGGCGCGGCCAGCAGCTGGAGCACGCGGTGATCGAAGTGCGGGCCGAAGGGCAGACCGGCGACGGCTGGCGGACGGTGGCCGAGGTCGACACGGTGGGCGCGAGCCGCGTGCTGGCCCTGGCCGCCCCGGTCACGGCGCGGGTGTGGCGGCTGCGGGTGACGCGGTCGCGGCGGACCGTGCGGATCGCGGAGTTCGGTCTGTACCGCTCCAGGGTGTGAGAGCGGCCCCGCGTTGACATCCGGGGGAGTGGGTGACTGTAATGGTGCTCGTGCCGCGTGGCGCCGACCAAAGAGCAGTGGGCAGGTCGGCGATCGGGCGAGCACCTTCACTCAAGGACGACGCCGATGAACACGTCGTGAGTTCACACCACAGGGCTTCCGCCTGATCCGCGCGCCTTCGCGCGCTCCCGCCATGCCTCTCTCGCGTGGCGCTCCCTCACCGTCACCGCGCCCGGCGCGGTCCCGAACACCTTGTACGGAGATTGCACACCGTCATGCCCACGCCTTCCACGCCCACGCCTTCCACGCCCACAGACCCCACGTCCTCCACGCCGACCACCTTCAACCAGTCCGTGATCGACGAGTTCCGCGCCAACGCGGGCAAGGTCGGCGGCCCCTTCGAAGGCGGCGACCTCCTCCTGCTCACCACCACCGGCGCGAAGTCCGGCAAGGAGCACACCACCCCGCTCGGCTACGTGCGCGACGGCGACCTGCTGCTTGTCGTCGGTTCGAACCTCGGCGCGCCGCGGCATCCCGACTGGTACCACAACGTCCTGGCCCGCCCCGCGGTCCGTGTGGAGCTCGGTGCCGAGGAGTTCCAGGCGATCGCCGTCCCCGCGGAGGGGGAGCGGCGCGACCGCCTCTTCGAGGGCGTGGTGGCCGCCGAGCCCGGATACAGCGACTACCAGGCGCGGACCAGCCGCGTGTTGCCGGTCGTCGTCCTGGAACGCCCCGCGCACGAGGCCGACATCCCCGCCGAGACAGGCAACTTCGCGGACAAGATGGTGCAGGTGCACCTCTGGCTGCGCGGCCAGCTGCGGCATGTGCGGGACGAGACCGAGGCGCACTTCGCGGCGCTCGCCGCACACCAGGGGTCGGGGGTGCCGCCCGCCCCGGGGCTCGGTCTGCAGATCCGGCAGCACTGTCTGGCGTTCTGCGACGCCCTGGAGTTCCATCACACCAGCGAGGACGTGCACCTCTTCCCGGCGATGGCGGGCTACCACCCCGAGCTGCGCGAGACCTTCGACCGGCTCGCCGACGAGCACCGGACGGTGGCCCGCATCCAGGGCGAACTCGCCGCGCTCCTCGCCGACATCGGGAGCGCGGACCCCGACCGGTTCCGCACCGAACTCGCCCGCATGTCACAAGAGTTGACGGCCCACCTCGACTACGAGGAGGAGTCGCTGCTCCCGATTCTCGCGGAGCTCCCGTGGCCTCCGGGACCCCCCGGTGGCGCGGGCGGTGCAAAGGACTGACCCCGTACCATCCCCGTACTCTCCCGCTCGATGAGCCGCGGCAACGGCACCTGCACCGTCGCCGCCGGCCCGTCGTCCAGGAGGGCGAGCAGTTCCCGGGCCGCGGTGCGGCCGAACGCCACCGTGTCCCGGGACAGGGCCGTCAGCCACGGGTGCACCATGCGGCACAGCGCCGAGTCCTCCCAGGCGACGACCGAGACGTCGCCCGGGACCGCGAAGCCCAGGGATCTCGCGGCGGCGACACCGGCCACGGCCATCACGTCGTTGTCGTACACGAGAGCCGTCGGCGGCTCCGCGGACTCCAGGACCCGCCGGGTCACGGCGGCGCCCTCCGCGTCCGAGTAGTCCGTCGGCACCGAACGCACCCCGGACAGACCGCGGCTGTCCGCCTCCGCGCGCAGGGTGCGGATGCGGCGCTCGGTGTGCGCGAGGCCTTCGAGGCCCGCGATGTGCACGATGCGGCGGTGTCCGAGCGCGTGCAGATGGCCCACGACCGACGCCATGGCGCCCGCGTCGTCCGCCCACACCGTGGACAGGCCCGGATGCTCCGCGTCCGGATCCGGCACGCCGCCCGTCACCACGGCGGGCAGGCCCAGCTCGTCCAGGAGCGCGGGCCGTGGGTCGTCCGTGCGCGGGTCCACCACCAGGACGCCGTCCACCCGGTGCTCGGCCCACCAGCGGCGGTAGACCGCGCACTCGGCGTCCACGTCCTCCACCACCTGGAAGAGCAGCCCCAAGTGCCGCTCCGCGAGGACCTCCTGGATGCCCGAGATCAGCTGCAGGAAGAACGAGTCGACGCCCAGCGTCGCCGCGGGGCGCGCCACCACCAGGCCCACCGTCGCCGAGCCCTCGCCGGACAGGGCGCGCGCCGCCGTGCTGGGCCACCAGCCCAGCTGCTCGGCGACCCTGCGCACCCGGTCACGGGTGATGTCGGAGACGCCGGGCCGGTCGTTGAGCGCGAAGGAGACGGCGCTCTCGGAGACCCCGGCGCGGCGCGCGATGTCCTTCATGGTCGGCCGGCGCGCCGGTGACCGCTTGCCTTGCACCCGTTGCCCCTTTCCTGGCTGTCCCGGCTCTCCTGGTCGCCGGTTTCCTGGCTCCCGGATACTAATGCGCTTGAGCTGCCTGACTCTAAAGCGCATTAGTCGCTTGCCGCAAGGACCTCAATGCACCCTTCTGACCTGGGCAGTTGTGGCCCCTTGACAGGGATCATCGCAAGGGATCACGGAAATTCGCCCGCCCGAATCCATTGACTTCTCCCGGCCGTTCCATGCAGGGTCTGCCTCGGCGTGGATTGCCCGGCTTCGACGGCGGCGGTCACCGCCGTCTCACGCTGGGCCGAGCAAAGGAGCCGTTTCACCGTGCGTATCTCCCGTATCCCCCGCAGAGCGGTCGCCGCAGGCGCCGTCCTCGCCGTCCTGCTGCCGTTGAGCGCCTGTGGCGACGGAGACGGCGGCGGCTCCACGGACGCGTCGGGGAAGATCGAAGGCAAGATCACCTTCCAGACCTGGAACCTGAAGGCCAACTTCAAGCCCTACTTCGAGGGCCTCGTCGACGAGTTCGAGAAGAAGTACCCCGGCACGGAGGTCAACTGGGTCGACCAGCCCGGCGAGGGCTACGCCGACAAGATCAGCGCCGACGCCGCCGCGGGCACGCTCCCCGACGTCGTGAACGTCTCGCCCGACCTCGTCGCCCCGCTCGCCAAGGCGGGCATCGCCCTCGACCTCGACAAGGCCGCGGGCAAGTACGAGAAGGAGTACCTCCCCGGAGCCTGGAAGAGCCACCAGATACCGGGCACCGAGGGAACGTACGCCTTCCCCTGGTACCTGAACACCGGACCGCTCTTCTACAACAAGCGGCTGTTCAAGGACGCGGGCCTCGACGAGAGCAAGCCCCCGAAGACCTACGAAGAACTCTTCGACCAGGCACTGCAGTTGTCGAAGAAGAGCGACGGAAAGATCGCCACGCTCGCCAACGTCCCCACCATCGAGGACTTCGGCCGCTACGGCGTCCCCCTGATGAACGAGGAGGGCACCGGCTTCAGCTTCAACGACGCGAAGGGCGTCGAACTCCTCACCGAGTACAAGAAGTTGTACGACGCCAAGGCGCTCGACGGTCAGGCCCTGACCGCCACGCCGGAGTCGACGGGCAAGAAGTTCCTCACCGAGGCCGTCGCCATGAACCCGGGCAGCGCGCTCGACCTGGAGAAGTTCAAGAAGGAAGCGCCGAAGCTCTACAAGAACATCGGCATCACCCCGCAGATCAGCAGCACCGGCAAGGACAACATGTACGTGATGGGCGTGATGGTGAACGCCCGTACCAAGCAGACCCCGGCCGCCGTCGCCTTCGCGCACTTCGTCACCGACGCCGAGCACCAGATGGAGTTCGCCAAGCAGGTCGCGATCTTCCCGAGCACCGAAGGCTCCCTGGACGACCCGTACTTCACCAAGCAGGACGGCAAGGAGGAGACCCGGGTCCGTGTCGCCGCCGCCAAGTCCATCAAGACCGCGGTGAACTACACGCCCGTGCTCTTCAGCGAGCAGATGAAGGTCGAGCTGCGCAACTCCGTGGCCAAGGCCCTGCAGGGCAAGGAGAGCCCCAAGGAAGCACTTGACAACGCTGTCAAGAACTGTGACCGGCTGCTGAAGCAGAGCTGAGCTGCGGCGCCGTGCCGAGCCATGACCAGGGAACGTCAGCCATGAAGACCCGTACTGCCCCAAGCCCTCCGGACGCGAGCCGCGCCGCCGCGGAAGCCGCGGACGGCGGCCGGCCCGCCGACCGGGGCCCCGCCAAGATCAGGCGTCAACTGCCCACCAGTCCCTGGCTGTTCGCCGCACCCGGGCTCGCGATCGTCGCCGTCTTCATCCTCTATCCGTTCATCAGCACGCTCAACAACTCCTTCACCGACAAACGGACGTTGATGCCGGGCGAGTACGTGGGCCTCGCGAACTTCCGTGAGCTGCTGCACGACGACATGTTCTGGATCGGCCTGCGCAACAGCACGCTGTACGTCCTCGTGGTCGTCCCCGCGCTCGTCCTGCTGCCCCTGCTGCTCGCGATGCTCGTCCAGAAGCACCTCCCCGGCATCACCTTCTTCCGGTCCGCCTTCTACACGCCGGTGGTCGCGTCCATCGTCGTCGTGGGCCTGATCTGGGTGTGGATGCTCGATGAACGCGGCCTGGTCAACGCGGTGTTGGAAGCGGTGGGCGTCGGCAGGGTCGGCTTCCTCAGCGACCAGTGGCTGCTCCTGTTCAGCGCCATGGCCGTCACGGTCTGGAAGGGCCTCGGCTACTACATGATCATTTATCTGGCGGCGCTCGCCAACGTGCCGCGCGAGCTCCACGAGGCGGCGGCTGTCGACGGCGCGGGGGCCGTGCGCCGCTTCTTCAGCGTCACCGTGCCCGCCGTGCGCTCCACCATGGTCCTGGTCGGCGCGCTCTCCTCGGTCGCCGCCTTCAAGGTGTTCTCCGAGGTGTATCTGATGGCAGGCCCCACCGGAGGACCCGCGGGCGAGGACACCACCCTGGTGATGCTGGTGCAGCGCGTCGGCACCGGCCTGACCGGACGGGTCGGCTACGCCTCGGCGATCTCGGTCGTCGTCTTCGTCGTCACCGTCGCGCTGATGCTGCTCGTGCTGCGGGCGGACCGGAAGGAGGACGCGTGAGCATCGCCGAGAACGAGACGCGCCCGAGGCCCCGCCGCCGACCGCGCGTCACCGACGAGAACGGCCGCCGGATGCCCGTGTGGGAGATCGTCCTGCGCTATGTACTCCTGCTCGCCGTACTGGCGTTGATGATCGGGCCGTTCCTCTGGCAGCTGTCCACCTCGCTGAAGGGACCGCACGAGGACATCTTCAGCTCACCGCCGAAGTTCCTGCCCTCCGACCCGACCTTCCACAACTACGAGCGGGTCTCCGAGACCATCCCCGTCTGGGACTACGCGCTCAACTCCCTGAAGGTCGCCACCGCCAACGTCGTCACCAACTGCGTGGGTGCCGCCCTCGCCGGCTACGCCCTGGCGCGTCTGCGCTACCGCGGCCGCAGAGCCGCCACGCTCGTCTTCGTCCTGGCCATGCTGGTGCCCGTCGAAGGCATCATCATCGCCCAGTTCACGACCATGCGTGAGCTCGGCCTCAACAACACCCTCGTCGGTGTGCTGCTGCCCGGCTGCGTCTCCGCACTCAACGTCCTGCTGATGCGCAACGCCTTCCTCAACGTGCCCTACGAGATCGAGGAAGCCGCGTTCGTGGACGGAGCCAACGTCTGGCAGCGGTTCCTGCGCATCGCGCTGCCCGCGGTCAAGGGCACCCTCGCCGTCGTCGCGATCTTCGCGTTCATGGGCGCCTGGGACGACTTCCTGTGGCCGCTGATCGTGCTGAGCGACCCGGACCGGTTCACGCTCACCATCGGCCTGAACTACCTCCACGGCACCTTCGCCAACGACGAACGCCTCGTCGCCGCGGGCACGGTCATCGCCGTGCTCCCGCTGATCGTCCTCTTCGCCTGCCTGCAGCGGTACTTCTTCCGCGGCGTCGGCGAAGGCGGGGTCAAGGGCTGAGCGCCGCCTCGACCTCTCCGGGTCCTCCAGAACTCTGCGGGTTCCCCAACTCTCCGGGGCCCCAGAACCCTCCAGGGCCACCCCCGAACCCTCCAGAACCAGGATTCGACTTGCCTTCTGCATCGCCCTCCTCGGCGCCGTCCGGCGCGCCGCGCTTCGGCGCCAACTACACGCCCAGCCACGGGTGGTTCCACCACTGGCTCGACTTCGACATCGACGCCGTCCGCGCCGACCTCGACTCCCTCGCCGCGCTCGGTCTCGACCACATCCGGGTCTTCCCGATCTGGCCGTACTTCCAGCCCAACCGCACCCTGGTCCGGCCGCGCGCCGTCGAGCAGCTGGTCCAGCTCGCCGACGCCGCCGCCGAGCGGGGTCTGGACGTCAACGTCGACGGTCTCCAGGGGCATCTGTCCAGCTTCGACTTCCTGCCCGCGTGGACGCAGACCTGGCACCGGCGGAACATCTTCACCGACCCCGAGGTGGTGTCCGGACAGGCCGAGTATCTGCGCACCCTCGCCGCCGCGCTCGCCGACCGGCCGAACTTCATCGGCATGACCATCGGCAACGAGATCAACCAGTTCTCGGCGGGACCGCACCCCGACCCCGACCGCATCACCGAGGAGCAGGCGGACAGCTGGCTGCGGACCGTCCTCGCCGCCTGCGAGGAGGGCGCCCCCGGCAAGCTGCACGTGCACGCCGAGTACGACGCCGCCTGGTACCAGGACGACCAGCCGTTCACCCCGGCGCAGGCGGCGCGGCTCGGTGGGGCGACCGCCGTGCACTCGTGGGTGTTCAACGGCACGGCCCAGCGGCACGGGCGCACGGGGACGGCCACGCGCACCCATGCCGCGTACATGATCGAGCTCTCCAAGGCCTGGGCGGACGATCCGCGCCGGCCCGTGTGGCTGCAGGAGGTCGGGGCGCCCGCGCCGCTGATCCCCGCGGAGCACGCCGGGCGGTTCACCGAGGAGACGATCGCCGCCGCGCTCGACTGCCAGGACGTGTGGGGCGTGACGTGGTGGTGCTCCCACGACGTGTCGCGGGACCTCGCGGACTTTCCCGAACTGGAGTACAGCCTCGGTCTGTTGACCAATGAGGGCGAGGTCAAGCCGACGGGTGCGGCGATCGCCCGGATCGCGAAGGAGTGGCGGGGGCGTGCGTACGTGCCCGCGCCGCGGACGACCGCGGTGGTGGTGGACGAGGACGTGGCGCGGCGTTCGGAGTGCGGGCCCGGGGGAGCGGTGTTCGAGGCGTACGCGCGGCTTGTGGCGGACGGGGTGCGCCCCGCGGTGGTCCTCGCCGGACGGGCGGCCGACGCGGGGCATCTCGCCGCGCGGGGCATCACGGAGGTCGTGCGGCCGGGGGAGGTCCGCTAGCCCCAAACGCGCTTCCCTCCCCAACCCCGCCCCTTCCCGAACCTGGGGCTCCGCCCCGGACCCCGCTCCTCAAACGCCGGAGGGGCTGAAAGAAATCAGTGCCGGACGGGCTGGAAAATTCGCCCCGTCCGGTGTTTGAGGACGAGCGCGGAGCGCGATCTACCGAGCCCCGGGCGGCGGAGCCGCGACTTTCGGGAAGGGGCGGGCTCGGGGAAGAGAACCCGCCCTACCGCACCCCACCCCACCCCGCCCCACACGACCCGTACAGAAGAACCCCCTTGGAGACCCCTCATGCATGACGACCGCACCCTCGTCGAAGCCCGGCTCAAGCGCGTTCTGGACGAGCGCATCAGGCCCGCCGTGTACCCCACCTCCGTGCCGCTCGACGTCGCCGTGTGGAACGCCCCGGACGAACCCGTCCCCGTCGCCGAAGGACTCGCCGCCGACGCCTCCCCGACCGCTGTCGGGGAGAAGTGGGGCGTGCCGTGGGGCACCAGCTGGTTCCGCGTGACCGGGACCGTACCGAAGGAGTGGGCGGGTAAGACGGTCGAGGCCGTCCTCGACCTCGGCTTCGACGAGAACATGCCGGGCTTCCAGTGCGAGGGCCTGGTCTACCGCCCCGACGGGACCCCGGTGAAGGGTCTCAACCCCCGCAACCAGTGGGTGCGGATCGCGG
Source organism: Streptomyces sp. NPDC041068 (assembly GCF_040647455.1). Lineage (NCBI taxonomy): Bacteria > Bacillati > Actinomycetota > Actinomycetes > Kitasatosporales > Streptomycetaceae > Streptomyces > Streptomyces sp. NPDC041068. The sequence continues at coordinate 104,318 of NZ_JBEZCG010000021.1, read as the reverse complement.
CCCCCGCCGAGGGCGGCGAGGAGGTGCGGCTGCACATCGAGGCCGCCTCCAACCCCGTCATCCTCGATTACCACCCCTTCCTGCCCACGCAGCTGGGCGACAAGGAGACCGCGGGCAGCGAGCTCCAGTACACGCTGGAGCGGATGGACCTCGCCGTCTTCGACGAGACGGTGTGGCAGCTCGTCCTCGACCTGGAGGTGCTCGGCGAGCTGATGCGGGAGCTGCCGCAGGACTCCGGCCGACGCTACGACATCGTGCGCGCGGTCGGCCGTGCGCTCGACACCGTCGACCTGCAGGACGTGAACGGCTCGGCCGCCGCAGCCCGCGCCCGGCTCGAAGGCGTGCTGACCACCCCCGCCGAGCCCTCCGCGCACCGCATCAGCGCCGTGGGCCACGCGCACATCGACTCCGCCTGGCTGTGGCCGCTGCGTGAGACGGTGCGCAAGGTGGCGCGTACGACGTCCAACATGACCGCGCTCCTGGAGGACGAGCCGGACTTCGTGTTCGCCATGTCCCAGGCGCAGCAGTGGGCGTGGATCAAGGAACACCGGCCCGAGGTATGGGCGAAGGTCAAGAAGGCCGTCGCCGACGGGCGGTTCGTGCCGACGGGCGGCATGTGGGTCGAGTCGGACACGAACATGCCGGGCTCGGAGGCGATGGCCCGTCAGTTCGTGCACGGCAAGCGGTTCTTCCTCGACGAGTTCGGCGTCGAGAACGACGAGGCGTGGCTGCCCGACACCTTCGGTTTCGCGGCCGGGCTTCCGCAGATCATCAAGGCCGCCGGATCCAAGTGGCTGCTCACACAGAAGATCTCCTGGTCGCAGACCAACCGCTTCCCGCACCACACCTTCAACTGGGAGGGCATCGACGGGACGCGGATCTTCACGCACTTCCCGCCCGTCGACACCTACAACTGCTCCATGAAGGGCAGCGAGATCGCCCACGCGGCGAAGAACTTCAAGGACAAGGGCGTCGCCCGGCACTCCCTGGCACCCACCGGCTGGGGCGACGGAGGCGGCGGCACCACCCGCGAGATGATCGCCAAGGCGGCGCGGCTCAAGGACCTCGAAGGCTCGGCGACCGTCCAGTGGGAGACGCCCGAGCAGTTCTTCGAGAAGGCCGAGGCCGAGTACCCGAACCCGCCGGTCTGGGTCGGCGAGCTCTACCTGGAGCTGCACCGCGCCACGCTCACCAGCCAGGCGGGCACCAAGCAGGGCAACCGGCGCAGTGAGCACCTGCTGCGCGAGGCGGAGCTGTGGGCGGCCACCGCGGCCGTCCGGTCCGATGAATTCTCGTACCCCTACGAGCAGTTGGACCGGATCTGGAAGACGGTGCTGCTCCACCAGTTCCACGACATCCTGCCCGGCTCGTCGATCGCCTGGGTGCACCGCGAGGCCCGCGCCACCTACGCGGCGCTCGCCCAGGAGCTGAACGGCATCATCGACAAAGCGCAGCGCGCGCTCGCCGGCGAGGGCACCGGCACGCTGGTCTTCAACTCCACCCCGCACACCCGCGACGGCGTGCCCGCGGGCGGCGCGCGGCCCGCAGCGATCGACGGCCAGTCGGCGATCGCCTCACGTGCGGAGGGCGGCTTCGTCCTCGACAACGGGCTGCTGCGGGTGGAGATCGACGCGCGCGGTCTGATCGTCTCCGCGTACGACCTCGTGGCCGACCGGGAGACCGTCGCGCCCGGACAGGCGGCGAACCTGCCGCAGCTCCACGCCGACTTCCCGAACATGTGGGACGCGTGGGACGTCGACGAGTTCTACCGCAACACCGTCACCGACCTCGTCGACGCGGACGAGGTCGAGCCGGGCGAGGGCGCGTCGGTGCGGGTCGTGCGCACCTTCGGCGGCTCGCGGCTCACCCAGGTGCTCTCGCTGGCCCCCGGCATCGGCCGCCTCGACATCGATACGGAGGTCGACTGGCACGAGACGGAGAAGTTCCTCAAGCTCGCCTTCCCTCTGGACGTCCACGCGGAGCGGTACGCCTCGGAGACGCAGTTCGGCCACTTCTACCGCGCCACGCACACCAACACCAGCTGGGAGGCCGCCAAGTTCGAGGCCTGCAACCACCGCTTCGTGCACATCGAGGAGCCGGGCTGGGGCGTCGCCCTTGTCAACGACTCGACGTACGGCCACGACGTGACCCGCACGGTCCGCGCCGAGGACTCCGGCACGACCACCACGCTGCGCGCCTCGCTCCTGCGCGCCCCGCGCTTCCCCGACCCCGAGACGGACCAGGGCGTGCACCGCTTCCGGCACGCGCTGGTGCCGGGCGCGGCGATCGGCGACGCGGTGCGCGAGGGTTACCGGATCAACCTGCCCGAGCGGCGCCTGACCGGCGGCTCCGAGGTGGCACCGCTGGTGACGGTCGACGACGACGCCGTGGTCGTCACCGCGGTCAAGCTCGCCGACGACGGCAGCGGCGACGTGGTCGTCCGCTTCCACGAGTCGCGCGGCGGCCGGGCGAAGGCCAGGCTGATGGCCGGGTTCACTGCGGGGTCGGTCGCGGTGACCGACCTCCTGGAGCGGCCGCTCGACGGGGTGGCGGCGCCGGAGCTCGCGGACGACGCGGTCACCGTGTCGCTGCGGCCCTTCGAGCTGGTGACCCTGCGGTTCACGCGCGGCTGACTCCGGCGCCCGGCGCCCGGCGTTCAGCCGTTCCCGTCGGTCCGCAGCCATACGCGCAGCGGGCCGACGGGGGCGAAGCCCTGGCGGAGCGCGGCCGCCAGGTCGTCGCCGTGCTCGTACCCGACGAGAGCGACGTCCGGCCACAGGCGGGCCGCGGCCGCGAGGCAGGAGCGCCAGGCGGTGTCCAGGTCGTCGTCGGCGGCGAAGAGGTTCGAGATGCCGATGACATCGGCTGCGGGGTAGGCGACGGCGCCCGCGGTGATGCGTCCCGCCTCGGTTCGCGCGAGGAAGACGGCGCCGTCGTCGAGCAGCCGAGGAAGGAAGATCCGCTCGCCGCCCTCGCCGCCCTCGCCGCCCTCGCCGCCCTCGGTGTCACCGGCCCAGGCGGCTTCCCAGGCGGGCAACTCGGCGGCGCCCACGAGCGGTTCCCAGCGGGGCCCCGGCGCGTCCTGCTCCCCGGCGGCTCTGTGGATCCACTGGGCCTCGAACAGCACCTCGAAGCCGTCCCCGGAGAGGTCCAGCGTCGCGAAGCTGTCCTTGACGGAGGCGCCGGGGGAGGCGACGTCGATACGCGCCACCACGTCTTTAGGCGCCACGTCCGGGAAGAGCGTCACGGCGTCGGGATACAGCGGGGGAGTGCGCCGGGGACTTGCCCACACGCCTTCTTCGACCGCCCCCGCCACGTGCTGGGACGCGCCCTCTCCCACCGCCCCCGCCACGTGGTGCGCGTGGCAGACGGCGTCGCACCACTGGGCGTTGTTGCGTACGGCGGCGGTCAGGTACGAGGTGGTGCGCGGGTCAGTGATCACGTGGGGATGGTGCCAGAGCCGTCCGGCCCCCGTCGCCCGTATTTCTCCCCTGCCCAGGTGCGTCGGGCTTCAACTGGCTGACGCAGCGGCCCAGCCTCTGCCACGCTGGTGGACAGACCCTCACACCGGGGAGTCCCCATGGCCCAGCGGCGCTCGGTTTCGCCTCAGTGGCGAGAAGACCGATTCAGGCAACTCCACGGATATGTCGGACAGTTGGTCGCTTGCCTCATCGGAAGGGCCCTTGAGGAGCACCGCGACCACATGGCGGATCCCCGGCTGCCGCTGCTCACCCGCAGGGGCTGGATCCCGCGCGAACCGCTTCCGCTCGACAACATCGAACTGCGCTACTCCGCGCCCCGTGCGGATCGCTTCGACGCGGCCAAGAGGCTGCTTGCGCCCTACTGGCCGACGGCCGAGGGGACGGCCGTTCCCACGTATTCCGCTGCCGTCGACGCGTACGTGTCGCCGCCGCTGTTCTTCAACGCCCCTTCGTTCCGGCTACTGGGTCTGGACCCCTCGGTTCCGGACACGTCCCTGCACATGACCATGGGGTCGTACTTCGACTGGTACGACACCGGCGAGGCGCTCGGATACGAAGCCGCGAAGCGGTACGCGGAGACCGGAGGAGCCACGATCGCCGGCCCCTATCGACAGTGGTTGGCGGACCCCTTCAACTTCGTCGGCCGCTGTGCGACACCCGGCGTGAACACCCTCACCATCCGTACGTCACGGCGTGGAGCCGTCTTCTACTTGCACCGACGCACCAAGGTCGCCACCGCCCGCGGCACCGTCCACGTGGTCCCGGCGGGCGAGTTCCAGCCGTCCGGCGGGCCCAGCAGCGGGCACGCCACCGGAGGCGAGGACCTCGACCTGCGCTCGACCATCATCCGCGAGTACGCCGAGGAACTCCTCGGAGCCTCGGACGTGAACAACCCGACGGAACGCGTCACGCCGGTCGACTTCATGGCGGATCCGCTCAACGCCGCCGTGGCGTCCGCGCTGCGCGGCGGTGGTGCCCGCAGTCACTACATCGGGACCGGGCTCTACCCGCTGACCTGGAAGCCGGAGATCCTCACGGTCTGCGTCTTCGAGGAGCGCCTCTTCGACCGGGTCTTCGCCACCATGAAACGGACCGTGATCGAGGGCGAATTGGAGGGCAGGGGCGGCCGTCCGCTGAGTGAGGACGATCGTCTGCCGGGGATGCTCGACGACTTTCTGTTCGGCCACAAGAAGCGCCCCTACCAAGGGCTTCCGTTCGACGAGGAGACGGTGCAGACCTACGCGAGCGATCCGACCACCCTGCCTGCCGCACGCGCCTGCCTGGCCCTGGCCTGGCGGCACAGGGAAGCTCTCGGAATCCGCACGGGCTGAAGGGGATTCATGAGGAACGCGTCCGAGCCGGATCACCCCGTCTGGCTGCTCAGCGACTTCGCGGGTGTACTGGGCCGGCACCAGTCGGAGGCGGACCGCCGCCGCATGGCCGCCCTCGCCGACGCCGAGTTCGGCGCGTTCTGGACCGCCTACTGGGCCGAACGCGTTGCCTACGACGCAGGGAGTGTCTCCCGCGACACGTACTGGACGAAGGTCGCTGCCCGGCTCGGCGCACGGTGGTCTCCCGGCCTGATCGCGACCTTGGACAGGCTGGACGTGGACAGCTGGTTGTACCCCGACCACGAGACGCTGTCCGTCGCCGCGGACGCGGTCGCGGCGGGGATGCGGCTTGCCGTGTTGTCCAACGCGCCGCTGTCGCTGGCCGCCGCTTTGCGGGGCCTGACCTGGCTGGCACCGTTCGAGCACGTGATCTGCAGCAGCGAGATCCGCGCGGCGAAGCCGGACGCGGGCTGCTTCAGGACGGCACTCGGCGTCTTGGACGCAGCTCCGGGAGACGTCGTCTTCGTCGATGACCGTGAGGTCAATGTGGCGGGCGCCAGAACGCTGGGAATCAGGTCCGTGCTCTTCTGCGGCGCGAGCGTTCTGGGCCGCGATCTGTTCGGGTGAACGGCCACGGGAACGGATGATCGCCCAGGGAGCGTTGTGGAGCGTTCCTCAACTCTCTGGTCCGCACCAGGAGTTCAGGGTCGCCCGCCAGGTGGCGCGGTGGCGTCGAACGTTCCAGGAAGCAGGCCTCCAGGAGCTGTTCCAGGACCAGCCCCCGACTGCTCTCCAGATTCACGTCCCGCAGCCACGCCCGGGTGAGAACGGCGTCACAGAACCACGCATGATCCTGTGTCGCCTGGTTGAACCAGGAGTCGGTGAGTACTGTCTCCTGACAGTTGGTGCGGTCCAGTGACGCCTCGTCAAGTCTCGTGGCCACCAGTGTCGCCCTCGTCAGGTTGGTCTCCCGCAGCGTCGCACCGCTGAGCCAGGCGCCGGAGAGGTCCGCGCCCGTGAGGTCGGCCCGTGTGAGATCGGTACCGGCCAGCCACGCGTCCTTGAGATCAGCGCCGGGCATACGGGCTCCGGTCAACCACGTTCCGCACAGGTCGGCCCAGCGGAGACGAGGGCTGTTGCCGCTCCGGTCGGGGAGAAGTTCCAGCCCGGTGAGGTCGGTGTGGCGCAGGTCGATCCGGTTCTTCTCGGTGCGTGCGGGCCTGCGGGCCAGTACGGTCACGGCCGCCGCCACGTCTTCCCGCATCACCGACGAGGCAGGTCGGCCGGGACTGACCGGGGACTCCGCGCGGACGAACGCCGCCAAGACCGCGACCACGGTCTCGTGGTCCCGTTCCGACTCCCGCATCACGTGCTCGAGCGAGTACACGCCGCCCAGCCGCTCCACCAGGTTCTCCGAGGCCAGCTGTGCCACGGCCCTGCCGTAGCGATCGGTCACCTGGCCGCGGCGGGAGAGGTAGTACGTGCGGATCGTGTACCCCAGGCCCGCCAATCCGGCGACGGCTGTCGCGACGGTGAGTACGGTGCGGCGGACCTCTTCGAGCGCCTGGGGCCGCTGCTGGGCCGGCAGGTCCCGCACCGTGTCGCCCGCGAGCAGCCATGAGATCGGACCGAGGAGAAGCAGGCACGTGCCCAGCGATACGACGATGGTGAGCGCGTACCTGAGCGCTCGTGGTCGCCAGTCGTAGCTCCGGTCCATGAGTGCATGACACCGCAACTGTCCGTGTCCACACCAGAGTTCGGGTTCACCTCCGTGGAGAGCCGGGTCGGGTGGCCGTCCGGGAGGGAGGCTCCGCTAGCCCTCCAGTTGACCCCGCAGCCACTCCTCCACCTCGCCCACGTGCGCCGCCGCTGCCGCCCGCGCGGCCTCCGGGTCGCGGGCCACCAGTGCCCGGTGGATGCGGGCGTGTTCGCGGCGGGTGCGTTCGAAGGCGCCCTCCTCCTGGTAGCCGCGCCAGACCCGCGCGCGGAACGTGCGCGAGGAAAGGCCCTCCAGGATCGCCGCCATCGTGTCGTTTCCCGCGGCCAGGGCGATCGTGCGGTGGAAGGCGAGGTCGTGCGCGAGGATCTCCTCCGGGTCGTCCGTCGCGTTCATCGCCTCCAAGTGTTTTTCGACATCCGCCAGTTGGTCCGGTGAGATGCGGGCGGCGGCCAGCGCCGTCGCCGTCGACTCCAGGACCCGGCGCACCTCCAGGAGCTCCACGAGCCGCGGGCCGCGCGAGAGATCGGCGACGACCCCGAAGGTCTCCAGGAGGTCCCCGGCCTCCAGTCGGGTGACGTAGATGCCGGAACCGTGCCGGGCCTCCAGGACGCCGAGCACGGTCAGGGCCCGGATCGCCTCCCGCATCGAACTGCGGGATATGCCCAGCTGGGCCGCCAAGTCCCGCTCGGTGGGCAGGCGTTGTCCCGGCTCCAGGCGACCCTCGCCGATCATCGCCTTGATCTGCTCGATGGCCCGCTGCGTCACGGTGCCCTTCTGCGGGGCGGACGGTTCTGGCTGGTCCACGTAGCGCTCCTCAACTGGCCGGGTGCGGCGCAGTCTAGCCAGAGATGTGGTCGGACCACTACGGCCGGAAACCGCGAAAAGTTGGCGACGAGGGGTGTTGAGGGCCCCAAGTGGTCTGATAAATATTCGCGTCATCCCGCTCTTTCTCGTTCGACCCCACTTCGACCCCACTCGGTGAGGAGCCGTCAGATGGCCGGCAGAACAGTGCGCAACAGGCCCAGCAGGACGGGCACTTCGCGGACGGTGCGCGCCGCGGCCGCGGCCGCCTGCGCGTCCCTCGTACTCGCGGCGTGCGGCAGTACGAAGGACGCCGCGTCGCCCGGCGGTGGGGGCGGCGGGGAGGGGAAGGTCGGTGTGATCCTCCCCTTGCTCACCTCGCCGTTCTGGCAGTCGTACAACGACTACGTGCCGAAGATGGCGAAGTCCGAGGACGTCGAGGCGCTGAAGACCGTCAACTCCAACAGCGACCCCTCGCAGCAGATCACCGACATCAACAACGAGCTGAACCAGGGCGTCAAGGGCCTCGTCGTCGCGCCGCTCGACAGCGCCGCGATATCGGCGGGCCTCGATCAGGCCGAACGCAAGGGCGTGCCCGTGGTCGCCGTGGACGTCGCGCCCGAGAAGGGCAAGGTCGCCATGGTCGTCCGCGCGAACAACGTCGCGTACGGCGAGAAGGCCTGCGACTACCTGGGCAAGCAGGTGAAGGCCGGCAAAGTCGTGCAGATCATGGGCGATCTGGCGTCCGTCAACGGCCGGGAGCGGTCGAAGGCCTTCCGTGACTGCGTGAAAAGGAAGTACCCGAAGCTGAAGGTCCTGGAGATCCCCGCCAAGTGGGAGTCCGACACGGCGGCCTCCAAGCTCGACACGCTGCTCAACTCCAACCCGGACATCAAGGGCATCTACATGCAGGCGGGCGGCGTCTACCTCGCGCCCACCCTCCAGACCCTCAAGTCCAAGGGAATGCTGAAGAAGGCGGGGGAGAAGGGGCACATCACCGTCGTCTCCAACGACGGCATCCCGCAGGAGTTCGACGCGATCCGCAAGGGCCGGATCGACGCCACCGTCTCGCAGCCCGCCGACGCCTACGCCAAGTACGGCATGTACTACATCAAGGCCGCGATGAACGGGAAGACGTTCAAGCCGGGCCCGACCGACCACGACTCCGAGATCGTCGAGCTGCCCAGCGGCATCCTCGAGGACCAGCTGCCCGCGCCCTTGGTCACCAAGGAGAACGTCGACGACTCCAAGCTGTGGGGCAATACCGTCAAATGACGACGACTCAGCCCCCCACGGACCGGCCGCCCGCCCCGACCCCCCTCGTCGAGGCGACCGGCATCGTCAAGCGGTACGGACCCACCGTCGCGCTGCGGGACGGTCGTCTGACCGTCCTGCCCGGCGAGTCCCACGCCCTCGTCGGCCGCAACGGCGCGGGCAAGTCCACCCTCGTCACCGTCCTCACCGGGCTCCAGGCCCCCGACGCGGGCGCCGTCCTCTTCGACGGCGAGCCCGCGCCGCCGCTCACCGACCGCGACGCGTGGCGCCGCAAGGTGGCCTGCGTCTACCAGAAGCCCACCGTCGTCCCCGAGTTGACCGTCGCGGAGAACCTCTTCATCAACCGGCAGCCCGAGGGCCGCGGCGGCTTCATCAGCTGGCGCAGGCTGCGGGCCGAGGCGGCGGAGGTACTCGGCACCTGGGACGTGCGCGTCGACCCCGAGGCCCGCACCGCCGACCTCAAGGTCGAGGACCGCCAAATGGTGGAGATCGCGCGGGCGTTGAGTATCGGCGCGCGCTTCATCGTCCTCGACGAGCCGACCGCGCAGCTCGACAACCGGGAGATCGAGCGCCTCTTCACACGCATGCGCGCCCTTCAGGAGTCCGGCGTCACCTTCCTCTTCATCTCGCACCACCTCCAGGAGGTCTACGAGGTGTGCCAGACCGTCACCGTGCTCCGCGACGCCCGCTGGATCACCAGCGCCCCCGTCGCCGAACTGCCCCACGGCGCACTGGTGGAGGCCATGGCGGGCGAGGTCGTCGCCGAACAGGCCGGTGCGGAGGAGGCCGTTGTCCGGTCCGAGGTGCCCGCCGACGCCCCGGTCGTGCTCGACGTGCGAGGGCTCACCAGCGACTCGTACGCCGACATCGACCTGACCGTCCGCCGCGGCGAGGTCGTCGGCCTCGCGGGATCCAGCGGCAGCGGCAAGATCAACCTCGCGGAGAGCTTCGCGGGGCTGCACACGCCGACCTCCGGCACGGCCCAACTCGACGGCAAGAAGCTGCCGTTCGGCGACGTGACCGCGGCTCTGCGCGCCGGAGTCGGCTGCGTCCCGCGCGACCGACACGACCAGGGCCTGGTCTTCGGCATGTCCATCGGCGACAACGCCACGATGAGCGTCCTGGACCGGCTCGGCCGACACGGCTTCATCGGCACCGACACCAGGCGCCGCTTCGCCGACGAGCTCATCGACCGGCTCGACATCCACGCGGAGGGCCCCGACCAGCCGGTCTCCGACCTCTCCGGCGGCAACGCCCAGAAGGTCGTCATGGCCCGCGCCCTGGCCTCCGAACCACGCCTGCTCGTCCTCGTCAACCCCACCGCCGGGGTGGACGTGAAGTCCAAGGAATCCCTGCTCGCCCGCGTCGACAACGCCCGCGAGGACGGCACGGCGGTGCTCGTGGTCTCCGACGAACTGGACGACCTGCGCCGCTGCGACCGCGTCCTGGTCCTGTTCCACGGCCGCGTCGTGGCGGAGCACGCGGCGGGCTTCGCCGACCACGACGTGATCGCGTCGATCGAGGGGGTGGGCGCCACGAGCCCCGATAGGGGCGCGGGGAACTGCGCGACCAGCCACGACGGGCCCGCAGCCGAAAACCAAGGAGACCACCATGGCTGACCTCAAGGCCGCGCCCGCGGAAGCGACCCCCGCGCCGAAGCGCACCGCCGAAGCCCACGCGGCGAAGAGCATCATCCTCCGCCGGGCACGTGAACTCGCCCTCGTTCCCGCCCTGTTGATCCTCGCGCTCCTGGGTGCCCTGCTCAACGACTCCTTCCTGACGGAGCGAAACCTCATCTCGATCCTCGGCGCATCCGCCGCCCTCGCGATGGTCGTCCTCGCCGAGTCCCTCGTCCTGATCACCGGCAAGTTCGACCTGTCGCTCGAGTCCGTCGTCGGCATCGCGCCGGCCGTCGGCGCGCTCCTCGTGCTGCCCGCCGCCCAGGCCGGGTTCGGCACGGAACTGCCCGCCGCCGTCGGGCTTCTCGTGATCCTGCTCGTCGGCGCGGTCATCGGTGCCTTCAACGGCGTACTCGTGGTGAAACTCAAGCTCAACGCGTTCATCGTGACGCTCGCCATGCTGATCGTGCTGCGCGGCCTGCTCGTCGGTGCGACCGAGGGCAAGACGCTCTTCGGCATGTCCGACACGTTCTACACCCTTGCCACCTCCACCTTCCTGACCATCCCGCTCTCCGTCTGGCTCGCGGCGGTCGCCTTCGGCGTCGCGGGCTTCGTGCTCAAGTACCACCGGGTGGGGCGCGCGCTGTACGCGATCGGCGGCAACCCGGCAGCGGCACGCACCGCCGGCATCCGCGTGGAGCGCGTCATGCTCGGCGTGTTCGTCGTCGCGGGCGCCCTGGCCGCGATCGGCGGGCTCATGCAGACCGGCTACGTCGGCGCGATCAACGCCAACCAGGGCCAGAACATGATCTTCACGGTGTTCGCCGCCGCGGTCATCGGAGGCATCAGCCTCGACGGCGGCAAGGGCACCATGTTCGGCGCCCTCACCGGCGTCCTGCTGCTCGGCGTCGTACAGAACCTGCTCACCCTCGCCCAAGTGCCGTCCTTCTGGATCCAGGCCATCTACGGCGGAATCATCCTGGTCGCGCTGATGATCGCGCGGGTCACGACCGGCCGCGCGCAGGACTGACCCGCGCAGGACTGACCCCACGCAGGACAGACCCCGCGCCGGTCCGCCGCTTCCCCGCCCCTTTCCGGAAAGGCCTCCTGTGTCCCCGACCCCCGCCCGCATCACCGCGGTTGCCACCTATGACATACGGTTTCCGACCTCCCGGGAACTGGACGGGTCCGACGCGATGAACCCCGACCCCGACTACTCCGCCGCCTACGTGGTGCTGCGCACCGACGCGGGCGACGGCCTGGAGGGACACGGCTTCACCTTCACCATCGGGCGCGGCAACGACGTGCAGGTCGCCGCGATCGAGTCGCTGCGCCACCACGTCGTCGGGCGCCCCGTGGACGAGCTGTGCGCCGACCCCGGCACCGTCAACCGCGACCTGATCGGCGACAGCCAGCTGCGCTGGCTCGGCCCCGAGAAGGGCGTGATGCACATGGCGATCGGCGCGGTCGTCAACGCCGTCTGGGACCTCGCCGCCAAGCGCGCGCACAAGCCCCTGTGGCAGCTCCTGGCCGATGCCACGCCCGAATGGCTCGTCTCCCAGGTCGACTTCCGCTACATCGCCGACGCCCTCACCCCCGAGGACGCGCTCGCCCTGCTGCGGGCCGGGCGCGAGGGGGCCGCCGGGCGCGAGAGCGCCCTGCGGGAGCGGGGCTTCCCCGGCTACACCACCTCGCCCGGCTGGCTCGGTTACAGCGACGAGAAGCTCACCCGCCTCGCCCGGCAGGCCGTCGTTGACGGCTTCACCCAGATCAAGCTGAAGGTCGGCGCGGACCTCGCCGACGACGTCCGGCGCTGCCGCACCGCCCGCGAGGCGATCGGCCCGGACATCCGCATGGCGATCGACGCGAACCAGCGCTGGAACCTCGACGAGGCGGTCCGCTGGACGCGCGCGCTCGCCGAGTTCGACCCCTACTGGGTCGAGGAACCGACCAGCCCCGACGACATCCTCGGGCACGCCGCGATCCGCGAGGCCGTCGCCCCGGTCAAGGTCGCCACCGGCGAGCACGTGCAGAACCGCATCGTCTTCAAACAGCTCCTCCAGGCGGGCGCCATCGACGTCCTCCAGATCGACGCGGCCCGCGTCGGCGGCGTCAACGAGAACCTCGCGATCCTGCTGCTCGCCGCCAAGTTCGGCGTGCCCGTCTGCCCGCACGCGGGCGGCGTCGGCCTGTGCGAGCTGGTCCAGCACCTGTCGATGTTCGACTACGTGGCGCTCGCTGGCACCACCGAGGACCGCGTCATCGAGTACGTCGACCATCTGCACGAACACTTCATCGACCCGGTCGTGATGCGAGCGGGCCACTACACGGCCCCGACCGCGCCGGGCTTCTCGGCGACGATGCGCGCCGAGTCCGTCGCCGAATTCACCTATCCGGGCGGCACGTTCTGGGCCGCCGACCTCGCTCGGGACCCCGCACCGGGTCTCGCACGGAACAAGGGAGCAGCCGCATGACCGACTTCCAGGGGCTCAAGGCCCTGGTCACCGGCGGGGCCTCCGGCATCGGCCGGGCCACCGCAGAGCTCCTCGCCGCGCGCGGCGCCGAGGTGGCCGTCCTCGACCTCGACCCGAGCGGTGTGGACAAGCCCCTGCGGGCCTACGCCGCCGACGTCGGCGACGACGCGTCCGTACGGGAGGCGGTCGCGTCGGCCGCGGCCGACCTCGGCGGCCTGGACGTCCTGGTCAACAACGCGGGCATCGGCGCGCAGGGCACCGTCGAGGACAACGACGACGCCCAGTGGCACACCGTCCTGGACGTCAACGTCCTCGGCGTCGTGCGCACCACCCGCGCGGCCCTGCCCCATCTGCGCGCCTCGTCGCGGGCGGCGATCGTCAACACTTGTTCCATCGCCGCGACCGCGGGCCTGCCGCAGCGCGCCCTGTACTCGGCGTCGAAGGGAGCGGTGCTCTCCCTCACCCTCGCGATGGCCGCCGACCACGTACGCGATGGGGTGCGCGTCAACTGCGTGAACCCCGGCACCGTCGACACCCCGTGGGTCGGCCGTCTCCTGGACGCCGCGCCCGACCCGGCCGCCGAGCGGGCCGCGCTCGAAGCCCGCCAGCCCACCGGACGCCTGGTCGCCGCGGACGAAGTCGCGGGCGCCATCGCCTACTTGGCGAGCCCCCTGTCCGGCGCCACCACCGGCACCGCGCTCGCCGTCGACGGCGGCATGCAGGGCCTGCGGCTTCGGCCGGCGGGCCGGTGAACGCCCTGGCGCGGCGCCCCCTGGGACCCGGCGGCGTCGAGGTGACCGAGCTGTCCTTCGGCGCCGCCGGCATCGGCAACCTGTACGCGCCGATCACCGACGAAGCGGCCGCCACCGCCCTCGACCATGCCTGGAACGCGGGCATCCGCTACTACGACACCGCCCCGCACTACGGCCTCGGCCTGTCCGAGCGCCGCCTGGGCGAGGCCCTGCGCGGCCGGGACCGCTCCTCGTACGTCATCTCGACGAAGGTGGGACGGATCCTGGAGCCCGCCGACGAGGTGACCGGCGACGACCTGGCCGACGGCGGCTTCGCGGTGCCGCGGACGCACCGCAGGGTCTGGGACTTCAGCGCGGACGGGATACGCCGCTCGATCGAGTCCAGCCTCACGCGCCTTCGCACCGACCGCGTCGACGTCGTCTTCCTGCACGACCCCGACAACCACGCCGAGGAAGCCTTCCGCGAGGGCTATCCGGCCCTGGAGGAGCTGCGCTCCGAAGGCGTCGTCGGTGCGATCGGCGCGGGCATGAACCAGGCCGAGATGCTCACCCGCTTCGTCCGCGACACGGACGTCGACGCCGTGCTGTGCGCGGGCCGCTACACCCTCCTCGACCACCGGGCGCTCGCCGAACTCCTGCCGGCCGCGAGCGAGCGGGGCGCCTCGATCGTCATCGGCGGCGTCTACAACTCCGGTCTGCTCGCCGACCCCAAGCCGGGGGCACGCTTCGACTACGTTCAGGCGCCGCCCGAACTCCTCGCGCGCGCCCGCGCGCTGGCGGGCCTGGCCGAGCGGCACGGCACCACGCTGCGGGCCGCCGCGCTCGCCTTCCCCTTCGGGCACCCGGCCGTCGCCAGCGTGCTGGTCGGCGTCCGCGCGCCGGAGCAAGTCACCGACGCCGCGGCCCAGTTCGCCTCCCGGGTGCCGGACGACTTCTGGCGCGAGGCGCGCGCGGAGGGGATGCTGCCTGCGGAGGTTCCCGTACCCGTGTCCGCATCCGTACCCCTCACAGGAGAGGAGCGCCCGTGAGGATCGTCCTGCACACCAAGGTCCGCGCCGACCGCATCGAGGAGTACGAGGCCGCGCACCGCGAGGTCCCCGCCGAACTCGCCGCGGCGATCCGTGCCGCCGGCGCCTCGTCCTGGACGATCTGGCGCAGCGGCACAGAACTCTTCCACGTCCTGGAGTGCGAGGACTACGGCCGTATGCTCGCCGAGCTGGAGAAGCTGCCGGTCAACACCGCCTGGCAGGCCCGCATGGCCGAGCTCCTCGACGTCGTCCACGACTACTCCGCCGAGGGCGCGCGGGCCGGTCTTCCCGTCGTCTGGGAGCTGCCGTGACGGGCTCCGGGGGCGGCCTGGTCGATGCCCACCACCATGTGTGGGACCTCTCCGTGCGGGACCAGGAGTGGATCACAGGCGATGCCCTCGCGCCGATCCGCAGGGACTTCTCGCTGGCCGACCTCGCCCCCGAGGCCCGCGCGGCCGGCGTGACCGCCACGGTGCTCGTCCAGACGGTCACCGTCGCCGAGGAGACCCCCGAGTTCCTGGCCCTCGCGGCGGACAGCGACCTCGTCGCGGGAGTCGTCGGCTGGCTCGACCTCACACGACCGGACGTCGCCGACACCCTGGCCGCGCTCCGTGAACTGCCGGGCGGACGGCACTTGGTGGGCATCCGCCACCAGGTGCAGGGCGAGCAGGACCCGGAGTGGCTGCTGCGCCCGGACGTCCGCAAAGGCCTTGCCGCGCTCGCCGACGCGGGGCTCGCCTACGACCTCGTCGTCCTGCCCCACCAGCTCCCCGCCTGCGCCAGGGCGGCATCGGACCTGCCCGGACTCACGTTCGTCCTCGACCACTTGGGCAAGCCGCCGATCGCCACGGGGGCGCTCGAACCCTGGGCGTCGGCGGTCCGGGCGCTCGCCCACCGCCCCAACACCGTGTGCAAGCTGTCCGGCATGGTGACCGAGGCCGACCACCGAACCTGGACGGTGGACGACCTGCGGCCCTACGCGGACACCGTCCTGGAGGCCTTCGGGCCCGAGCGGGTCATGTTCGGCTCCGACTGGCCGGTCAGCACGCTCGCGGCGTCGTACGTCGAAGTCCTGGACGCGGCACGGCTGTTGACTCGGTCACTGGATGTCATGGATCGGGGCGAGGTGTTCGGCGGCACGGCCCGCCGGGTCTACGGTTTCTGATCCGGTACGGCCCGCCGCGTCCACCGCTTCCGAACGGGCCCGCTCACTCCTTCCTCGCCGGCGGGGCGAGCCGCGTCGGCGCGAGGAACTCACGGACGTAGGTGCGCTCCCAGCAGGCCCCCGTCGCGCGCAGCTCGCGCCAGGTCGTGTACCGGTAGCGGTAGAGCCGGGCGCGGATGTACGTCGGCGGGGCCCCGGGAGGGAACGGCGAGGACCGCAGCAGCCGCAGCGTGTCGCGGTCGCCGTCGAGCAGGCGCTCCACCAGCGGTCCGAACCACGACCGCGCGTACGCGGGGGAGAGCCCGGCGAACCACATCATCCAGTCGAGCCGCAGATGGTGGGGCGCGAACTGGCGCGGCCACCGCCGTACGTCACCGGGCTTGCCCTTGAACTCGTAGGCGCGCCAGTCGGAGTCCTCGCGCGGCACCGGATCGGCCGTGCCCTCGACGACGACCTCCTGGCGGACCCGGCTGACGCTGCCGAACGCGCCGTACGCGTTGACGAGGTGCAGCGGGTCGAACGAGCAGTTCATGACCTGCCGCCGGGACAGCAGATTGCGGACCGGGCGGTGGCTCAACGCCAGGAGCAGCGCGGTGACGGCGATGACCACCACCTCGTACCAGAGGGGAGCGCTCGCGGCGTCGGGCGGCGTGTGCCGGGCGGAGAGGTCCAGGGCGGACACCGCGAGCACGATGGTCAGCCAGTTCAGCCAGCAGAAGTTGCCGGACAGGACCAGCCACAGCTGCGTCGCGATCATCAGGGCGGCCGCGCCCGTCGCGATCGGTTGCGGGGTGAACAGGAGGAAGGGCACGACGAGTTGGGTGACGTGGTTGGCCGCCGCCTCGATCCGGTGCGCGGGTCCGGGAAGGTGGTGGAAGAACCAGCTCAGCGGCCCCGGCATCGGCTGCGTCTCGTGGTGGAAGTACAGGCAGGTGAGCTTGCGCCAGCAGGCGTCCCCGCGCATCTTGATCAGCCCGGCGCCGAACTCCACGCGGAAGAGCACCCACCGCAGCAGGAAGAGCACGAGGACGGGCGGTGCGACCCGGTCGTTGCCCAGGAACACCGCGAGGAAGCCCACTTCGAGGAGCAGCGACTCCCAGCCGAAGCCGTACCAGGTCTGCCCCACGTTCACGACGGAGACATACAGCGCCCAGGGCACCAGCCACAGCGCCATCGCGCCCCACAGCGGCAGATGGCCGTCCGCGCCGAGGAGCAGCGCCACCCCGACCGCGCAGCCCGTCCAGGCGCAGAGCGCGAAGAAGCGGTCCGAGTAATGGAGTTGGAAGAGGCTGGGCGCCCGCTTGAACGGCACCCGTGCCACGTACCGCGGCACGGGCAGCATGCCGCGCTCCCCGATCAGCGCCCTGAACTGCAGGGCGGCCCCCAGGAACGCCACGACGTAGATGGCGGCGAGGGCCCGCTGGAAGATCAGCCGACTGAGCCAGTACGCGTCCGCCGTGAACCACTGCACGCCTCCATTGTGACGCTGGGTGAGCCCATCGGCCTGCGAGTCCGTGACCCGGGGCAGGCCCCTTCGGCCTGCGAGTCCGTGCCCCGGGGTGAGCCCCTTCGGCTTGCGAGCCCGTCGGAGCCCTCGCAGACAATGGCGGGACACCTCCTGGCATAGGGGGCAAACGGCACGGCAACGGCGGGAGAACCGGTGCGCGCATCCACCAGGACCCATGCGGCGGCCTTCGCGACCTTCGTGGTCTGCGCGGCCCTCGCGGTCGCGGGCTGTTCCGGCGACGGCGACAAGAACGCGGCCGACGGTGGCCGGGAACTGTTCATGCAGCCCGTCGCCGCGCAGGGCCCGGATCCGTTCACCGACTCCACCGCGAAGACGTCCGCGAGCCCGCCGCCCGTCACCCGTTCGCCGCAGCCGTCGCCCACCGGGTCCGCGACGCCGCAGGGCACCCGCTCCATCTCGGGCGGGACCCCCGGTCTGTACGGCGGCACGCACTCCATCGGGAGCTGCGACGTCGACCAGCAGGTGCGCTTCCTCACCGCGGACCAGGCCAAGGCCCGAGCCTTCGCGCAGGCTTCCGGCATCGACCAGGCGGCCGTGCCGAGCTTCCTGCGGGGGCTCACGCCGGTCGTGCTGCGAGCGGACACACGCGTGACGAACCACGGCTTCCGGGGCGGCTCCGCGACGAGCTTCCAGTCGGTCCTGCAGGCGGGCACGGCCGTCCTGGTCGACGAGCGGGGCCTGCCCCGGGTGCGCTGCGCGTGCGGGAATCCGCTGAAGCCGCCGGTCGCCTTCCAGGGCACGCCCCGCCACAACGGACAGCCGTGGAGCGGCTATCAGCCGACGCGGGTCGTGGTGGTGACGCCCGCGCCGCAGCCGATCACCAACATCACCATCGTGAACATCGTCAACAACACCTGGATCGAGCGGAAGATCGGCGACGAGGACGCCGACCAGGACCGCGCGGCGAAGCCGCCGGTGACGCGGCCCCCGACGCAGACGCCGACCCCCACCACGCAGACGCCGAGCGAGTCGTCCACGGACCAGGACGCGGACCCGAACGAGGACCCGAACGAGGACCCGAACGAGGACCCGGACCGCGGCGACACTCCGGCGCGGCCCACGGGCCCCGACCAGGACCCGGACGAGGACCCGACGCAGGACCCGGACGAGAACCCGAGCCGGGACCCCGGCGACTCCTCGACCCCCTGCCCCACCGTCGCCCCGACGGACCCGGCGTCCCCGCTGCCGCCCAACTGCCCGTCGCCGCCCCTGCCCCCGGACGCCCCGTCGATCCCGGACGGCCTCACCGACGCGCCCACCGACCAGCAGGAGCCGGACAGCCTCGTGCCCGACGACCCCTACCTGTCCGAGAACCCCCTCACCGACGGCGATCCCGGCACCTTCGACAGCTGACGAGCCGAACCAGTCAGACGGCGGGCGAAGGAGCCACGCGGAACGGGCCAATCATTCCCCGGCCCTCGTGTCGCTGTGGCCCCTTTCGCCTCTGCCGTCTTTACCGCCGACTCGCAACCGCGTTCTGAAATTCCGTTGAGTTCACTCATCAGGCAAATACGCAAGAGTTTACGAACGATATGGAGCGAGGCCGTCCGATTCTGCGCACGGTGGCGCGTTCGCGACGGTAATAAGGCGGCATTGAGTCAAATACCGCTGGTGGTTGATTTTCATATATGGCAGAGTCGACGCACGGGTGGCCGGTCAAGTCGAAGGAATTGATCCAGCCGGTCTTTCGGGTCGCTCAAGGATCAGCCGTCAGGCGCGGGGGAGAAGTCGGCTCATGAACTTGGTGGAACGTGGTGAAGAATTCTCGATCATGGAAAACATGCTCGACGCGTGTGCGGCCGGGCATGGCGGAGTCGTTCTGGTAAGCGGTCCCGTGGCCAGCGGCAAGACCGCGCTGCTCCGGGCCTTCGGCGCCCGCGCGACCGCTGCGGGCGCACTGTATCTGCAGGCCACAGCGTCGGACGCGGAGAGCGATCTGCCCCTTGGGGTCATGGGTCAGCTGCTGCTCGGCGCCGGTCTGCCCGGCGCCGACGCACGGCGCGCGGCGCGGCTCGTGGATCTGATCGCGGGCTCGGCGCAGTCGCGCAGGGCGGCCGGGGAACTGCCCGCCGTCGCGATGGACGAGATTCCCGAGCTCTGCGGGATTGTCCTCGAAAAATCCAGGGAAAGGCCAGTGGTGCTCAGCATCGACGATGTGCACCACGCCGACGGACACTCCCTGGAATGCCTCCTCTACCTGGCGCGCCGCCTCGACGTGAGCCGCATTCTGGTCGTCCTCGGCGAGAACAGCGGCTTCCTGGCCGGTAATACGCGATTGCGCGTTGATTTGCTGCGACTGCCGGGCTGTCGAAATATCAGGCTCGGTCCGCTGCAACGGCACGGAGTCGCAGAGATGATCTCCGTATTCGGCGATCAGGGGTGGCGGACGCGCAAGCTCGTCTCGGAACTGCACGAGATGGGCGGCGGCAGCCCCCTTCTGACGCGGGCACTGATCGACGACCACCACCGGGCCTTGCGCGCACGCGCCGACCACCGTGTCGCCGACGCGAGCGACGACCACCGCGTCGCCGACGCGAGCGACGACCACCGTGCCGTCGGCGCCACAACCGCCCCGTCCGCCGGCCTCGTGCCGGGCGAGGCCTTCGTGCAGGCCGTCGCGACCTGCCTCTACCGCAGCGACCTCGCCACCCGGCGCAGCGCCTGGGCCCTCGCGGTGGCGGGACCCGACGTCTCCCTCGCCGAACTGATGGAGATCCTCGGCAACAGCAGAGAGTCGCTCCACCGCAGCCTGCGTGCCCTGAACGAGGCGGGGCTGCTCGACGGCGGCTGGTTCCGCCATGCGGCCGGGCGCACCGCGGTGCTCAGGAGCCTGGAGCCCGCGGACCGCGCCCGCGTCGAGGCCCGCTGCGCCCAGGTCCTGCACGAGCACGGCGCGGCGGCGACCGTCGTCGTGCAGCACCTGATCGCCGCGGGCACGGTCGACGCGCCCTGGGCGCTGCGCACCCTGATCGACGCGGCCGAGCGCGCCCTCGCCGACGACGAGGTCGAGCTGGCCCTCACATGCCTGCGGGTCGCCCGCGACACCGGCACGGACGCGCGCCAGGCCCTGGAGATCAAGGCCGCGCTGACCCGGGCGGGCTGGCGTGTCAACCCGTCCAGCGTCGCCCAGCACCTGCCCGAGCTCACGGCCGCGGCGCTCGACGGCAGGCTCGGCACCCGGGACGCCGACGAACTGGTCGGACACCTCCTCTGGTTCGGCCAGGTGGACCGGGCCCTCGACGTGCTGTGCGCCTCCGAGCGGCACGGCTCCGAGCCCTGGGCGCAGCCGGGGCCCGGCACCCCGGCCCGGCACGACTGCCCGCGCCGCTGGATGGCGTACGCCTATCCGGGCCTGCCCGACACCGCCCGCACCTGCCTCGGCGCGACCCCGGAGCACACGACCCCGGAACATGCGATACCCCAGCACGCGGAGTCCTGCGCGCGCAGCCCCCACCAGCGGGCCGTGAGCCTGATGAGGGCCCTCCTCGACGGCGACGACGAGGACGTCGTGGTCAGGGCCGAGCAGATCCTGCAGAGCAGCCGCCTGGACGACGGCACCCTGACGGCGCTCCTCGTCGCGCTCAACTCCCTCGTCCTCGCCGACCGTCTGGAGACGGCGGCGTTCTGGTGCGAGACCCTGATCGAGGAGGCCGCCGAGCGGCGCGCCCCCATGTGGCAGGCGCTGCTCGCCTCCGCCAAGGCCCGCATCGAGCTGAGGGCGGGAGCTCTCGTCGCCGCCCAGGAGTCGGCGCGCTCGGCGCTCGCCCAGGTCCCCGTCGACGGCTGGGGAGTGGCCGTCGCCTCTCCGGTCGCCTCCGCCGTGTTCGCCAAGACCGCCATGGGCCGGCTCGACGAGGCGGCCGCCCACCTCAGCGTCCCCGTCCCCGACGCGGCGTTCCAGACCCCCGACGGGCTGCTCTACCTGCGGGCCCGCGGCCACTACTACCTCGCGGCGGGACGCCCCTACGCGGCGCTGGACGACTTCCTCACCTGTGGGGACCTCATGACGCGCTGGGAGTTCGACCTGCCCGCCCTCGTGCCCTGGCGTACCGACGCCGCCGAGGCCCATCTGTCGCTGGGCGACGACGACCGCGCCCGTGCCCTGGCAGAGGAGCAACTCGCCCTGATCGGCCGGGACAAGGGCTGGGTGCGCGCCGTCTCGCTGCGTGTCCTCGCGGGCGCGCTCGGCGCGGCACACCGCCTCCCTCTGCTCGGCGAGGCCGTCGAGATCCTGCGGGACCGCGGTCATCGGCTCGAACTGGTCCGCGCCACCGACGAGTTGGCCCGTGCCCAGCGCGAGCTCGGGAAGGTCGGTCAGGCGCGGGCCCTGGCCCGCAAGGCACAACAGCTGGCGGGGGAGTGCGGGGTGCCCGTGCCCCGGGTGCCGCCCGCCGCGGAGGCCGGCAGCCCGCACCCGGCGGAACAGCCCTGGTCGTCCGGGAACCGCCGACATCCCGACGAACTCAGCAACGCCGAACTGCGTGTGGCCACGCTCGCCGTCCGCGGCCACACCAACCGTCAGATCGCCGACAAGCTCTGCATCACCATCAGCACCGTCGAACAGCATCTGACCCGCGCCTACCGCAAGCTCGCCGTCCAGCGGCGTGCGGACCTCGCGGCCAAGCTGAGTCCGCTCGCGGGCCCCGGGGGTCGCGACGGGCCCGCGACGCACGACGCCTGCGACCGGATGCACGTGGGCTAGGCGGTGGAGGAGCACCGCCCCGGCGAGACCGAGGATCAGGAGGACGTCGGTCATGTGTCCGTCTCCCCGTTGGTGACCACGGCCGGCATCTCCTTGTCGCGAGGCCCTGTGCGGCAGTTGCGGTGGCGGTTCCGTTTCTACGCCGGGGACGGTCACACCGCGGTCCGAAGATCTGTGACCGATGCACAGGAATGTCCATGAGCGCGGCGTCACGTGCCACGAACCCGGGGAGACTGTGACCGGTATGTGACAGGGGATCGGGCAACGTGATTGTCCATGATCAGTCCGAGCGGCCCGATCCCTCGGCCCGTGACGTGTCCGGGGAGGGGTGGGCGATGAGGGTACTGGTGGTCGAGGACCACGCCGAACTCGCACAGTCGGTGGCGCGGGTGCTGCGCCGCGAAGGCATGGCGGTCGATGTCGTCTACGACGGCTCGGACGCCCTGGAGCGCACCTGTGTGGTCGACTACGACGTGGTCGTGCTCGACCGCGACCTGCCCGGTGTGCACGGCGACGAGGTCTGCAGCAAACTGGCCGAACAGCCCATGCACGCAAGGGTGTTGATGCTCACCGCGTCCGGCACGATCGCCCACCGCGTGGAGGGCTTCAGCCTGGGCGCGGACGACTACCTCCCCAAGCCGTTCGCGTACGCCGAACTGGTCGCCCGCATCCGGGCGCTCGCCCGGCGCTCGCAGCCCGCGCTGCCGCCCGTGCTCGTCCGCGGCGACCTGAGACTGGACCCGGCACAGCGGATCGCCTCGCGCGCCGGGGAGCGACTGCCGCTCACCCCCAAGGAGTTCGCGGTCCTGGAGTACCTCCTCGCGGCCCAGGGCCGGGTCGTGTCCGCCGAGGAACTCCTGGAGCGGGTGTGGGACGAGGCGACGGACCCGTTCACCACCACTGTCAAGGCGACGATCAACCGCTTGCGGCCCAAGCTCGGCAACCCCCCCGTCATCGAGACCATCCCTCGGGGCGGCTACCGGATTTGAGGGACCCATGCGCCTGCCCTCGCTCGCCACCGCGGCCCCGGCGCTGACGCGCCGCCTGGTGCCCCGACGGGTGGGCGTACGCCTCACGCTGCTGTACGGAGTGCTGTTCGCCGTCTCGGGCGCGGTCCTGCTCGGGATCACCTATCTGCTGGTCGCAGGGGGCTCGGGCGACCGCGTGCTCGTCGAGGACGCCGGCGGCTCGATCCCCCTGCCGGACAGCGGCATGCTGCCCCACCCGGGACTACCGGGCATCGGCACCACCGCACGGCCCGGCGACACCACCCGGCAACTCGCCGAACAGGCGGCCCGCCAGCACGAGGCCAACCTCCGTGAACTCCTGGTCCAGTCCGGGATCGCGCTGGCCGTCATGGTGGTGATCTCGGTGGCGCTCGGCTGGCTGACCGCACGGCGGGTACTGCGCCCGCTGCGCACGATGACCGGCACCATCCAGCGGATCTCGGCGCACAACATCCACGAGCGGCTCGCCGTCACGGGTCCCGCCGACGAGCTCAAGGACCTCGCCGACACCGTCGACGGACTCCTCGGCCGCCTGGAGAGCGCGCTGGACTCCCACCGGCGCTTCGTCGCCAACGCCGCGCACGAGCTGCGCACCCCGCTCACCCTGGAACACGCGCTCCTGGAGGAGTCGTTGATCGACAGCGACGCCACCGCGGAGTCGTTCCGGGCGAACTTCGAGCGGCTCCTGGAGATCAGCGAGCAGCAGGCCCGCCTCCTGGAGTCGCTGCTCACGCTCTCCAGCAGCCAACGGGGCCTGGACCACAGGGAACCCCTCGACCTCGCGCTCGTCGTCCAGCAGGTCCTGGACTCCGCGCGCCCGGAGATCGCCCGACGGGACCTGCGGACCGAGACCAGGATCGGCCCGGCGGCGACGGTCGGCGACCCTGGCCTCGCGCAGCGCCTGGTGTCCCACCTCGTCGACAACGCCGTACGCCACAACGTCCCCGGGGGCCTGGTCGAGATCGGCACCGGCACCAAGGACGGACGCGCCGTCCTCGCCGTGGCCAACACCGGTCCCCCGGTGCCCCCGGAGCACGTGGAGCGGCTCTTCGAACCCTTCCAGCGGCTCGGCCGCACGGCGGCCGAGGGCCACCACGGTCTCGGGCTCTCGATCGTCCAGGCCATCGCCGCCGCCCACGACGCCGCGATCGGCGCACGCGCCCGCCCCGGCGGCGGACTCGCGGTGGAAGTCGTCTTTCCATCGCGCATCGGACTTCCCGGTGGACACGGAATTGATATTGCGCAGTTGGACAAGGCCGCCGGACTTCGTTGAGGAAAATTCAGGGCACTTCTACGGTGGTCGCCTGATGGTGCGGTCAAATCGTCGATGAACCGCTTGCGGCCGCTCGGCGAATTCCCTCGACCTGTGCGAAGCGGTCGATGATCCATACCCGGTGACCACCGTGAACGTCCCGGTGGGGCAGGCCAATAGGGGTGGCTAGGGGTAGCGGAAGCCGGCGCGCGCTATTAGTGAGGGGTACCAGCGCGGAAAGCGCGTTGTTAGGGTGAGCGTGTTCGGTTTGCTGTGAGTTGAATTCTGTGATCCGGCGAGACGCTCGGCTCGGATTCATAGCGGTGGTTGAAGACGGCGAAGGTGCACATCTGCGCGCTGCACCCTTCGCCGTTCCGGGAGAACACGTCTGCGCAGCGCGCAACGCATTCACTTCAGGGGCCCTCGACCAAGGGCGAACGCGTACGTGGCGCACTCCATCGACGTACTCCTCAGGGAGTCGCCGCCGGGCCGGAGCCGCCCGGTGGCCGCGGCAGGGGCGCGGCGGTGTGGCGTGAGCCGTTCGGTGTGCCGGGACGCACCCGCACGGGGGACGACAGAGCTTGAGGGGGAGTTGAGTTGGCAACACCTGGGCACGCACAGATCGACCAACTTATGGTCGTCGAGGTCGAGATCGGCTCGCTGTCGACGGCCGACTCACCGAGAACCGCCGGAGTCGATCCGGAACACGTGGAGGCGCTCGCGGTCGTCCAGACGCCGCTGCCGCCCATCACCGTGCACCGGCCGACGATGCGCGTCATCGACGGTCTGCACCGCCTGCGCGCCGCCGAACTGCGCGGGCACACGAAGATCGCGGTGAAGTACTTCGACGGCCCCGAGGACGACGCCTTCGTGCTCGCCGTCGAGTCGAACGTCACGCACGGCCTGCCGTTGACCGCGGCGGACCGCAAGCGCGCGGCCGCGCGGATCGTGGCCTCGCACCCGCAGTGGTCGGACCGGATGATCGCCTCGGTCAGCGGGATCGCCCCGGGCACCGTCGCGGACATCCGCAGACGGGCACCGGGCACCGAGAGCGGCACGGCGAGCCGGATCGGCCACGACGGGCGGGTCAGGCCGATCAACGGCGCCGAAGGCCGCAGGCTCGCGAGCGAGCTGATCGCACAGAATCCGGGCCTGTCGCTGCGGCAGGTCGCCCGCGTCGCGTCCATCTCGCCGGAGACGGTGCGGGACGTGCGCAACCGCATGATGCGGGGCGAGGACCCGGTGCCACGGCGCGGTAGGCAGGGGAACCGTGACGACCACCGCGCCCCCGCCCCGCGCATGGCCCGTCCCTCGGCCGTGCCCGACCGGGACGCGGCCCAGGACAGGGCCGCTGCCGTCCAGCGCCTCAAGGCCGACCCCGCGCTGCGCTTCAGCGAGATCGGCCGCACGCTGCTGCGGCTGCTCACCATCCACACGATCAGCATGGAGGAGTGGGACCAGATCATCGACAAGGTGCCGCCGCACTGCCGGGGCATCGTGGCCTACCTGGCGGGCGAGAGCGCCGAGATGTGGACGGAGGTGGCCGTGCGGGTGCAGAGCAAGGTCGCCGAGACGGCATAGCGCGCGGGCCGGGCACCGGGGCCGCACGGCCCCGGTGCCCGGCCGTCCAAGTGCGCACCTGCGCGGTTGGACGGCAGAGCCCCGTCGGGCGGCCCCCACATGCGCGCACAGGGGCATCCGCCTAGCGTGGGCCCATGGAGCACGACCCTCCGGGGCACTGCCGCCGCGGACAGCAGGACGGGGAGCCGACGGGCTGTTTCCTGGAGCTGTACGGGGCCGCGCTGCGCATGGGCTGCTTCGACTGGGACCTCGACACGGGCCTCATGCACATGGACGCCACCGCCCACGAGGTCTTCGACGTACGCCCCGATGAGTACGACAACCGGCCCGAGACCCTCGCCATACGCGTCCCGACCGTGGAGGGCCACCGCCTGGACCAGATCGTCTCGCAGGCCCTCAAGGACGGCAGCGAGGCGTACGGAGCGTACTTCCGGGTGCGCTGCCGCAGCGGCACGCTGCGCTGGACGCACACCCAGGCCGTCATCCGGCGGGACGCCGCCGGCCGCCCGCACCGCATCCTGGGCATCGTCAGGGACGCCACCCGCGAGCTCGGCGACAGCCCGACGGCACCGCGCGTGCGGGCCGACGAGGAGGCCGAGCGGCGCCGCACCACCAGCATCGTCCAGGGCGTCACGGCGGCCCTCGCACACGCCCGCACGGTGCGGGACGTCATCGACGTACTCAAGGACACCCACGGACTCGCGCACCTGGGGGCGGCGAACCTGGTCATGGGCCTCGTCGAGGCCGGGCGGATCCGGCTGGTCGCCGAGGGGCCCACGGGCAGCTTCGTGCCCGGCACCCGCTTCACGCGCGTCGACGAGGCGTACCCGATGAGCGAGGTCGTCCGCACCCTCGCGCCGCGCTACATCGAGACGGCCGACGACTTCGCGGAGTCCTACCCCCTGCTGTGGCCGCACATCGACGAGCTGGGCATCACCGCGGCCGCCTATCTGCCGCTGATCGCACAGGGCCGCGTCATCGGCGTCCTCGGCCTGCTCTACCAGGCCAAGACCGGCTTCACCGCCGAGGAGCGCAACGTCCTGGTCGCGCTCAGCAGCAGCATCGCGCAGAGCCTGCAGCGCGCCATGTTCTACGAGCAGGAGAAGGACCTCGCCCAGGGCCTCCAGCAGGCCATGCTGCCGCGCACCATCCCCGGCGTGCCCGGTGCGGAGATCGCCGTGCGGTACCGCTCCGCGGCGCTCGGCAGGGACATCGGCGGCGACTGGTACGACGTGATCCCGCTGCCCGGCGGCCGCGTCGGCGCCGTCATCGGCGACGTCCAGGGCCACGACACGCACGCGGCCGCCGTCATGGGCCAGCTCCGCATCGTGCTGCGCGCCTACGCCGCCGAGGGGCACACGCCCGCGACCGTCATGGCCCGCGCCTCCACCTTCCTGCACGAACTGGACACCGAGCGCTTCGCGACCTGCCTGTACGCGGAGGCCGACCTCTCTACCGGCGTCGTGCAGTTCGTCAGGGCCGGGCACATCGACCCCCTGCTCCAGCTCACCGACGGCTCCTGCCGCAGGGTGCCCGTCGACGGCGGCCTGCCGCTCGGCCTTTCCGCCGAGTTCGGGCGGCTCGACTACCCCGTCACCACCCTCGAACTCGACCCGGGCCAGACCCTGTTGCTCTGCACCGACGGCCTCGTCGAGGAGCCGGGCACCGACCTCGACGACGGCATGCAGACCCTCGCCGAACTCGCCGCCACCGGGCCGCGCGATCTGCAGCGGCTCGCCGACCGGCTCTGCGGCGCCGTCGACGACCGGGACGGGGACGACGACGCCGCGCTGCTCCTGATGCGCCGCCGCTTGATCGACGCGCCGCAGTCCGGCGGCCGCCTCCAGCAGCACGTCGCGCCGAGCGACCCGGAGGCGCTCGCCGAGGCCCGGCACATGATCAGGGCCGCAGTGCGCGCCTGGGGCGCGGGCGAACGCGCCGACGAGATCGAGCTGGTCGCCGACGAGATGATCACCAACGCCCTGATGCACACCGACGGCTCCGCGATCGTGACCCTGCGGGTCCTGAGCGGCGTCGACCGGCGGCTGCGCGTGGACGTCGAGGACTCCTCCAGCGCGCTGCCGCGCCGCAGGGACGCGGGCGAGTCCGGCGTATCGGGCCGCGGGCTGCTCCTGGTGGACCGGCTCGCGGACGTCTGGGGCGTGGACGCGCGGGGCAGCGGCAAGTGCGTGTGGTGCGAGTTCGTCGTGCCCGCGAGGGACGCCCGGAGCTGAGGGGAAGCCATGCCTGAACTGCCCGAAGTGGAGGCTCTGCGCGCCTTTCTGACGGAGCATCTGGTCGGCCGCGGCATCGCGCGGGTCCTGCCCGCCGCGGTGAGCGTCCTCAAGACGTACGACCCTCCGCTCACCGCCCTGGAGGGCCGCACCGTCACGGCCGTGGCGCGGCACGGCAAGTTCCTGGACGTCGATGCCGACGGGCTGCACCTGGTCACGCACCTCGCCCGCGCGGGCTGGCTGCAGTGGAAGGACCGGCTCCCGGACGGCGCCCCCCGGCCGGGCAAGGGCCCGCTCGCGCTGCGCGTCGCCCTGGAGACGGGGGAGGGCTTCGACCTCACCGAGGCGGGGACACAGAAGCGCCTCGCCGTGTACGTCACCGAGAAGCCGGAGGAGATCCCGGGCATCGCCCGTCTGGGCCCCGACCCGCTGGCGCCCGACTTCGACGAGGCGCGCCTCGCGGAGCTCCTGGCGGGCGAACGGCGGCAGATCAAGGGGGCGTTGCGCGACCAGAGCCTGATCGCGGGCATCGGCAACGCGTACAGCGACGAGATCCTGCACGCGGCCCGCATGTCCCCGTTCCGGCTCACGTCGAGTCTCACGAAGGAGGAAGTCCATGGGCTGCATGTGGCGCTGCTGGCTACGTTGAACGAGGCGGTGGAGCGCTCGCGCGGTGTCGCGGCGGGCCGTCTCAAGGCGGAGAAGAGGAGCGGCCTGCGCGTGCACGGCCGCACCGGCGAGCCGTGCCCGGTGTGCGGCGACACGATCAGGGAGGTGTCCTTCGCCGACTCCTCGCTGCAGTACTGCCCGACGTGCCAGACGGGCGGCAAGCCGCTCGCCGACCGCAGGATGTCGCGGCTGCTGAAGTAGGCGAGGTCTGTCCGGAGCGGACGAGGTCGGTGCGGTGGTGACCTCCCCGCTCGGCACCGCCCGGTCTACGGGCGCGGCAGCGTGAGCAGCCGCTCCCCGTCGGCCGTCCGCACCTCGTAGCGGTCGGTCCGCTCCGGGGGCAGGGCCGTGGCGCCGTGGGTCTGGACGGTCCGCGGTGGGACCCGCCACGCCATGACGGTCTGCTCGGATCCGTCGGTGCCGACGGCCACCAGCTCGCAGACGCGTCCCGTGGTGTCCGGATCCCGCGCCGTGAGGCCGATCTCCGTGCCCCAGGGGCGGTCGCGGGCCGTCAGCGAGGCGAACGCTCCACTGCGCGCGTCCCGAGCGCTGATCCGCACCGGCGCGGAACCCTCTCCCGTCACGACCGCTCCCGTCATCACCGACACGGCGGGCGCCCCGACGGCCAGCACGACCGCCGCGGCGACCGCGCACAGCCACCGCCTGCGCCGCGCCCCGCCCAGCCGCCGGGCCTCCCGCAGCAGGCGGTCGAGCAGGGCGGGACCGGGCGCGGCGGCCGGAGGGACGCGCCCGTACCGTGTCAACTGCCGTGCCGTCGCCTCCAGTTCGTCGAGGGCGAGCAGGCAGGCGGGGCATCCGGTGAGGTGGTCCTCGAAACGGAACGCGTCCGCCCTGTCGAGGACGCCGAGCGCATAGGCGCCTGCGTCGCGATGCCGCTCCTGGGACCTCATGGCGTTCCTTGTCGGTGAGTTTCACTTGCCCACCGGTACGGAGCGGGCCGCCGAATCGCTCAAGGAGCGGCGGCGCCGATCAGAACGGAAGGATCGCCTGCCGGAACGGTTGGAGCGTCGGCCGGAACTGTTGGATCACCCGCCGGAACGGTTGGACTGCCCGTCAGAGCAGTTGGACCGCCCGTCAGAACAG
The DNA here is from genome assembly GCF_040647455.1 of Streptomyces sp. NPDC041068. Classification (NCBI taxonomy): domain Bacteria; kingdom Bacillati; phylum Actinomycetota; class Actinomycetes; order Kitasatosporales; family Streptomycetaceae; genus Streptomyces; species Streptomyces sp. NPDC041068. The sequence goes on along the minus strand of NZ_JBEZCG010000021.1, from coordinate 74,594 downwards.
ATGGATCGCCAGATGCCCGAGCGGCAGGCCGAGCCGCCACGCAGGCATCCACACCTTCGGCCCGTCCTCCTCGCCCGGCACGGGACCACCGCCGGGCACGGCGTCCAGGTCGGGCGCGAGCAGCTCGGTCTCCTCCAGCCAGCGCCACGCGAGGTCGGCGAGTTCCAGGTCGGGCGAGGGGGTGCCGGCGGCGACGGCGTCCTCCGTGAGCAGTTCCATCCGCTCGCGGACCCAGTCCTGCCACGCCTGGTCGTGGGCCGTCAGCGACCGCCAGGCGTCCAGCTGGGAAACCACGCGGATGCCGGACAGCTCGCCCCTGCTGTCCGAGAGGAAGATCGTCAGGGCGAGGGCGTCGCGCCCCGCGCGGTACTCGAACGACGTCGGCGGCATCAGGTCGCCGGTGCGCAGCAACTCGTCCGCGATGTACTCGGCGTACAACCACGCCATCGGTACGGTCAGTTCGCCGCCCTGGGGGTTGTTCGTGTTTCCTCTGCTCTCGTGCCGCATCCCGTTCCGCCTTCCTCAGGTCCGTGCGCGTCGCCGGCCTCTGGCCCCCCACTCCGGCACACGGATGAGGACAGCCGATTACCCAATGGGGGTGCTGAGCAAGGCGCTTTACGGAGCCTTGACCCGGCCCACGGTTTCACCGCAGGTCGGCGGGGGCGTGTTGTTCGCGTCACAGGGGCACTCCGTTTGACTCCGTTTCAGGGACTGCGGCGGCATTGATCCTTGATTTGCCGTTACATCCGCATGTGGATTCGTCTGGCCGAATACGCCCCATCCATGGAGCCCGATCGATGACGCAGCGCGCACGGTTTTCACGGCACACACGGACCACATCCACCCCAGGAACCCCAGGTCGGACCGCACGTCCGGCGACCGCAGCGGCGGCGGCCCTCGTGCTCGTCGGCCTCGCGGCGACGACCGCCTGCACGGCCGCTCCGGAGTCGGCGCCGCCGCAGAAGCAGAAGGCGCAGCAGCAGAAGGGGTCCGGGGGCGGGGCCGCCCCGCGTCGCCCCGCCCCCGCCCACTCCCCGGCGGGCGGCGGCGCCGCCGAGAAGCGCGGCTTCACGCTCGCGGCGTCCGGTGACGTCCTGCCGCACTCCTCGATCATCCGCAAGGCCAACGCCGACGCGGGCGGCGAAGGCTACGACTTCGCGCCGATGCTCGCGGGCGCCAAGCCGGTGATCTCCAAGGCGGACCTGGCGATCTGTCACATGGAGACGGTGTACGGCGCGGACGGGGACTACACCGGGTACCCCAGCTTCAAGTCCCCGCCCCAGGTGGCCCGCGCCCTCAGGGTCACGGGGTACGACTCGTGCTCCACCGCCTCCAACCACACCCTGGACGCCGGCGCGGCGGGCGTGCGCCGCACCCTGGACGCGCTCGACAAGGCGGGAGTCAAGCACGCGGGCTCGGCGCGTTCGGCCACGGAGGACAAGAGTCCGGCGTGGCTGCGGGCGGGCGGCGCGAAGGTCGCGCAGCTGGCGTACACCTACGGCACGAACGGCTACCCGCTGCCGAAGGGCAAGCCGTGGTCGGTCGACCTGATCGACCGCGGCAAGATCATCGCGGACGCCCGCGCGGCACGGAAGGCGGGCGCCGACGTGGTGGTGGTCAGCCTGCACTGGGGAACGGAGTGGCAGGACTCCCCGGACCGCCAGCAGCTGCGACTCGGCAAGCAGCTCACGGCGTCCCGCACGAACGGCCGCCTCGACATCGACCTGATCCTCGGCACCCACGCCCACGTCCCGCAGGCCTACGAGAAGGTGGGCGGCCGCTCAGGTACGTGGGTCATCTACGGCATGGGCGACCAGATCGCCGGCGACATGATCAACCATGCGGGCGCACACGACCCGCGCGGCAACCAGGGCACCATCGGCCGCTTCACCTTCGCTCCTCCGGCACGCCCCGGCGCCCGCTGGGAGGTGACGAAGGCGGAGTTCATCCCGATGTGGTTCAACACGGACACCGGCCGCGTGGTCAACCTCAACAGAGCCCTGGACCGGGGCGCGGCCGTGAACGACATCCGCGACCGCATCCGCAGGGTGGTGCTGAGCAGAGGGGCGGGAGCGAGCGGCCTGACGATGGCCAAGTAGCCACGAGGTGGCCCGATCCCCGCGGGGAACGGGCCACCGACTCGCCCGATCCCGCGCCCCCTTCCCTCACCGCTCAGGCCAGGGCGGAGCCTCGGCCCTCGCCCCCTGTCCGCAGCAACCAGCCCCGGCCCGGCTCCACCGGGACGGGCTCGCCCGCGGTGAAGGTCCGCTCGGGCTGGAAGCCTGCGATCGGGGGTGCGTACGCCGCCACGGGGGTGCCCTTCACGGTGAGGGGTACCTCCACCGCGGTGGGCGCCCAGGACGCCAGTGCCGTCGCCGTGCCGCCGGGGCCCTGCCATGTCGTCGCGAGGACGTCGGCACGGCCCGTCCGCACCGGTGGGTCCTCCGCCCACCAGCCCGTCATCTGCGCCTCCGGCAGGCCCAGTTGGTCGAAGGCCCGCCACAGCGGTCGTACGTCCGTCATCGGGGCCCGTGCCGTCATGCCGAAGACCAGGCCGCGCCACGGGTTGCCGCCGCCCTCCAGCATCTCGCCCATCAGGCCGAAGGGGATGCCGGAGATCTCCACGAGCCAGTAGGCCGGATCGGCCCCGGCTCCGCCGCCCTCCCCACCGGCCTGGCCGTCGTAGTCGAAGAGTTCGCCGAGCCAGAGGCGGTCGACGTACGGCAGCAGCTCCGCGTACAGATTGGCGCTGGACGCGAAGCCGTCCGGCGCGCGGAACTGGTTGCACGAGTGAAGGTCGACCAGGGGCGCCGACGTCCCGGAGCGCGCCAGCGCCTTGCGGACCCGCTTCATCGTGGCCCTGTCGTACGCCACGTCGTCCAGGTAGAGACCGTCCACGCCCACGACCCGCCGCAGCCGTTCGACGCCGCACACATAGGAGTTGTGCCAGCGCGAGTCGCCGGATGTGACGACCGCGACGTCGCCGACGTCCGGCGCCACCCAGCCCGGGACGTAACTGCCGCCCATGTGTTCCTGCAGCCAGGCGTGCCCGCCGGCCGGTCCCGGCGCGAAGATCTCGTCGCCGAGCGCGGCGAGCACCGGCAACTCCGGTGTGTGGCGCGTCAGTTCGCGCACGGTGGCGTACACCTTCACGCGGACGCCGAGCCGGTGCGCCTCGTCGGTGTAGGCCCGCAGCGTCTCCGCGGCGAGCAGCGGATCGTTGATGTACGGGTTGGGTGGCGTCGCATGGTGCAGGTTCACCACGTTCGCGCCGTACGCCGCGACCTCCTTGGGTGAGGCGTGCGCGTGGAAGTACCGCTCGGTGAGCTGCCGCGCCGGGTCCAGCGGTTTGAACGGCGTGAGCAGCAGCCGGAACTCGAAGCGCCGGCTCTCGCCCGCCCGCAGCCGCAGCGGCCCGCTGTACGCGACGAGCGCACGCACCCCGCCGCCCGTCCGCAGCCGTACCCCGCCCTCCCCGTCACCCGCCCAGGAGCGGGGCGTGACCAGTGGCTTCTCCCGGTAGTAGTTGGTGTTGAGGGGGCGGGAGTAGTGCTCGTCGCGCAGCGAGAGCTGGAGCCCCGCGGCCGGATCGCCGAGCCAGAAGGCATCCTGGTTGCGGGTGGGGGTGTCCCACGTCCAGTCGTACGTCTCCGGGCACACCCGGCCCGTCAGGCCGAGCCCCATCGCGTACCGCGCGACGTCCTCGCGCACCGGCAGGTCGAGCGTGACGTCGAGCTCGGTGTCGGCGATGGCCTCGACCGTGGCGCGCACGACGAGGAACCCGTCGGCCTCCAACTCGCCCTCGGTGAAAAGGAGTACGTCCGGTCCGGCGGCCCGCGTGGACCAGCGCACGCGCGCAGGACCCGGCTGGTCGAGGGTGAGCGGCTCGTGCTCCACGGGCCTGCCGATGTCCAACGCGCAGGCGGCGGCGAGCAGTTCGCGCTCGGGTCCGTCCGCGCGCGTCACGGACGGAGTGAAGGTGGAGGCGATCCGGTGGGGGAGTCCGTCGGCGCCGATCTCGACGGTGCGGCCGAGGATCGCGAGCCGATGCCCGTCGACCTTCACGGGAGCGAACGGCGGAACCGTCTCGTCGTCCTGCGCCAGCGTCGAGTCCAGCCAGCGGAGCCGGGCGAGCCGCGTCGGTTCCCCCGCCCCGTGCCCGGCGACGACGGCCTCGCCGACCGTGAGCCGCAGCGGAAGCACCCGCTCGGGCGTGCCCTCCGCGCGGACGGCGATCTCCCCCTCGTACACCCCGGCCCTGGCCCGCTCGGAGACGTCGACGCCCAGCCAGAGCGCGGTCACCCCGCCCGCGGCGACGTCGACGCGGCGCTCGAAGGCATGCCCGCGCGCGTCGATCCCGCCGGTGCTGAGGCACCGTACGGGAAAGGGCAGCCCCCGCACCTCGGCCCGCACATCCGCGAGGTCGGCGAGCGCGTACACGCCGACCTGCACCGCGTAGAACTCGCCGCGGTCCGCCGTCCCCGCGAAGGGCGCCCCCGGGGTGGCGTGCGCCCAGCGCGCGGGCAGCTTGCCGTACCGGCCGAGCGGATACGCCCTGTCCTCGGCGAAGAGCAGGAACTCCTCGCCCTCGTGGGCCTGTTGGAGCGCCGTGCACTCCTTCGAGGTCGCCGCGAAGCCCATCGGCGCGAACGAGTCGACCGCGCTCGCCGCCTCATATCGGAACGCCTCGGCGCGGGGGAGCCCCGCCCAGGTGTCGTCGGCCCGGTCGAGCCCGCAGCGGTGCACCCAGCCGGGGTCCGCGGTCCTGGTCGGCGGGCGGTAGACGGCCTGCGGGTAGTACGGCTTGCCGGTGTGCGCGTACGGCAGATAGTGCACCGCGTAGGCCCCCGGGCCCTCCGAGGGCTCGAAGGCGATGCGGCCGCGCTCCTCGGTCACCTCGACCGCCACCGTGTTGTGCACGCGCAGCCCGGACGGGGCGAGGACGATCACGTCCACGTCACCCGTCACGGAGCGTACGCTCAAGTCCTGGCGGCGCCACGGGAGTTCGGCGGCGACGGCGGGGGCCGCAGCCATGACGTCCACCAGCAGGCGATGATTTCCGTAGACGTCCTGATCCCAGAGGCCGACGCCGCACTCCAGCTCGGGATGGCCGGCCTGCGGTTCTGTCCCACCCATCTGTGCTCCCCAAGGGCGCTGTTTATTAGGTAAGTTTCTCAATCGCTCCGGGTCACCCTGAGAGCAACCGATCTTGCTGTCAAGGGGGAGGGGCTCATGAAAGAACCCATTGGCGGACCCGCGAGCGGCGATCCTTCACTGCTGCGACGGCTGAACGCGGCGGCGGCCCTGCGCGTCCTGCGCGAGCGTGACGAGATCACCGTGCCCGAGCTGGCCTCGCTGATCGGCGTCTCCCGGCCCACGGCCCAGGACCTGACCGCCCAACTCCTGCGCGAGGGGCGGCTGGTCGAGCTGACCCCCGGCAGCGGCAGCGTCGGCCGCCCCGCCCGCAGGTTCCGCTTCCGCGCCGAGGCGGGCCATGTCCTCGGCGTGGACATCGGCGCGCACAAGGTCCTGGTGCTCGCCGCCGACCTGCTCGGCCGCACGGTCGCCGCCCAGCGCGTCGCCGTCACCCCCGAACTGCCCGCGCACGAACGGCTGGAGGCCGTGCGCGCCGCCATCGCGGGCTGCCTCGCCAAGCCGGAGGCGGCCGATGTACGCCCGCTCGCCACCGGTGTCGGCACCAGCGGCATGGTCGACACCGAGGGGCGCGTCGCGGTCAGCGACTCGCTGCCCGAGTGGACCGGGCTCGACCTCGCCCGCGAGCTCTCCGACACCGCTCGCGGCCCCGTCGTCGTCGGCAACGACATCCAGCTGGCCACCCTCGCCGAGTGCACCGGCGGGGTCAGCGTGGGCGTACGCGACTGCGTCTACCTGTACGTCGGCAACCGCCTCGGCATCGGCCTGTGGCTCGGCGGCGAACTGCACCGCGGCCACCACTCGGCCGCCGGCGAGATGGTCGCCGGGGACGGCTGGGAGCTCTCCTACCAGCGGCTTCTCGACTGGTTCGCGGGGCATCAGGGCGCGGACCGGCCGACCAGGGAGAACGCGGCCCGAGCAGTGGTGACCGCCGCCGCGGCGGGCGACGGCGGGGCCAAGTACACCCTGCGTGCCTTCGCGGAGGCCCTCGCCGACAGCCTGGCCCGCCATGTCGCGGTCCTCGACCCGCAGTCGGTGGTGCTCGGCGGCGGCATCTCCCGGGCGGGCGCCCTGCTCGCCGAGCCGTTCGCCGAGCGGCTCGGCGCGCTCTGCCCGTATGCGCCGACGGTGCAAACGTCGGTACTCGGCGAGGAATCCACCGCAATCGGGGCAGCCCGCCTCGCACTGGAACACATCGATCACGCCGCGCAGAAAAGTCCAACTCCTTGAGGCCGCGAGGTGGTTGACGGACGGGAGTCGCACTTCGATGATGTGGCTCTCTTTCGGAAAGTTGGCTTCTTAATTAGCCGGCTGCCGGATTCCCTATTCCGTCGTGCCGCCAGGCCAGGGAGTACGTGTGACATCCCAAGGAACGCTGCGCAGGCCCAAGGCCGCGTCGCCACCGACCGCGTCCGCCGTGACACCGCAGGGCCCGCCGCGCCTTCGCCGAGTCCCGCTCCGCGTCCGATTGCGGAACAACTGGGTGATGCTCGCGCTCATGGCCCCGGGCGTGCTGTTCTTCATCGGCTTCTTCTACGTGCCGATGCTGGGCAACGTCATCGCCTTCCAGGATTACCAGCCCTTCATCGGCTTCAAGGACAGCCCGCTGGTCGGCCTCGCCAACTTCCAGGAGCTGTTCGCCGATCCGGCGTTCTGGGAGTCGGTGCGCAACACGCTGGCCTTCGCCGCGCTCCAGCTGATCTTCTTCTTCCCGGCCCCGCTGGCTCTCGCGCTGCTGATCAACAGCCTGGTCAGCCCGCGCATCAAGAAGTTCGTGCAGAGCATCGTGTATCTGCCGCACTTCATCTCATGGGTCCTGGTCGTCGCGCTCTTCCAGCAAGTCCTCGGCGGAGCGGGCCTGTTCAGCAACTACCTGCGCGACCACGGCATGTCGCCGCTCGACGTGATGAGCGACCCCAGCACCTTCCCGCTGCTCATCACGGGGCAGGTGATCTGGAAGGACATCGGCTGGGGAATGATCATTTACCTGGCCGCCCTCGCCAACGTCGACCAGAGCCTGTACGAGTCGGCGGCCGTCGACGGCGCCGGGCGCTGGCGCCGCATGTGGCACGTCACGCTGCCCGCGGTCCGCGGCGTCACGATCATGCTGCTCGTGCTCCGCCTCGGCGACGTGCTCTCCGTCGGCTTCGAACAGTTCCTGCTCCAACGCGACGCGGTCGGCGCACGCGCGGCGGAAGTCCTGGACACGTACATCTACTACCACGGCGTCGTCTACGGCGACTGGGGCGTCGGCGCCGCGGCCGGACTGGTCAAGGGAGTCGTCGGGGCCTTGATGATCTGGGGTGCCAACAAGGTCGCCCACGCCTTCGGAGAGCACGGGGTGTACAGCAAATGAGCAGCTTCGGATTTCCCCTGCGCACCAAGAGCGAACGGCAGCGGACACGCGAGGAGCGGCCCGTCTGGGAGGAGCCGCCGACGAAGATCGGCTCCACCGCCAAGGCCGTCGTCATCACGGTCATCTGCGCCGTGATGGTCCTGCCCTTCCTCACGGTCCTCTCCACCAGCCTCGCCTCCCGCAAGGAGATCACCGAGTCCGGCGGCTTCGTGCTCTTCCCCACGGAGCCGACCCTGGAGGCGTACCGCACGATCCTGTCCGGCGGGATCGTCTCGCGCGCCGTGGTGGTGAGCGTCCTGATCACCGCGGTCGGCACGGCGCTCTCGCTCCTGACGACGATCGCCCTCGCGTACGCCCTGAGCAAGCGCGGCGTCCCCGGCAGCAAGCCGATCCTCCTGATGGTCCTGTTCACGCTGCTCTTCGCGCCGGGCATGGTCCCGATGTACGTGGTCGTCAAGGAGCTCGGACTCCTGGACTCCTACTGGTCGTTGATCCTGCCCGTCCTGATCAACGCGTTCAATCTCGTCGTCCTGCGGGCGTTCTTCATGAACATCCCCGACGAGCTCTACCAGGCGGCCCGTATCGACGGCGCGGGCGACTGGCGCATCCTGACCCGCATCGTGCTTCCGCTCTCCAAGGGCGTCGTCGCCGTCGTCGGCCTCTTCTACGCGGTGACGTACTGGAACGCCTTCTTCAACGCGATGCTCTACCTCAACGACTCCGGCAAGTGGCCCATCCAACTGGTCCTGCGCACCTACGTCGTACAGAACAAGTCCATGACGGCGGACCAGCTCGGCATCACGAACATGCCGCCGCAGCAGTCCCTCTCCATGGCCGTCGTGATGCTCGCGCTGCTGCCGATCCTGGCGCTCTTCCCCTTCCTGCAGAAGTACTTCACCAAGGGCGTGCTCACCGGCGCCATCAAGGGCTGACCCCGCTCACTCCGACCTCCCCCGCGTCTCATCCCGACCTCACCCGCGGAGAATCCCCATGCCTGGTATGTCCCGACGCACCTTCCTCAGCCTCTCCACCGCCGTCGCGGCGGGCGCGGCCGCCACCTCCCTGACGGGCTGCGGCTCGGCCGCGAAGAAGACCGGCGAAGCGGCCTCGTCGAAGGTGAAGCTCCCTTCGTACGTCCCCTTCACCAAGGTCGAGCCGGACCTCGCGCCGAACTCCAAGGGCCTGTCGGCCGGCTTCCTCTCCTACCCGAAGGAGCTGGTGCGCAGCGTCGCCAAGACTCCGGGCGACGGCTCGAAGATCACCATGCTCACGGAGATCTGGACCCAGCCGCCGACCCCCAAGGACTCCAACGCGTACTGGGAGAAGCTCGACAAGGAACTCGGCGTCGAGCTGACCGCCATCCTCGGCACCGACCCCGGCTACGAGGAGAAGTTCTCCGCGACGGTCGCGGGCGGCGACCTTCCCGACCTGCTCTGGATACCGCCCAACCAGGGCATCCAGCACATCGCCGAACTGCTGGAGGCCAAGTGCGCGGACATCACCGAGTACGTGTCGGGCGACGCGGTGAAGAAGTATCCGAACCTCGCCGCGATGACCCCGGCGCACTGGAAGACCGCGGTCGTCAACGGCAAGATCTGGGGCGCGCCCGTCCCCTACCCGGCGCTCGGCCAGGTCTACGGCGGCAACCCGAAGGTCTGGGAGAAGGCGGACGGCCTCCAGGCATCGGGTCCCGAGGAGTTCCTCGCCAAGTGCAAGGAGGTCACCGGCGGCAGGACCTGGGCCCTTGAGCCGATCTACGTCAACGCGGCCAGCGTGCTGAGCCAGTGCTTCGGCGCCCCCAACAAGTGGCGTCAGAACAAGGACGGCTCGCTGACCTGGTTCCAGGACACCGACGAGTACGAGGAGACCCTGAACTTCGTCCTGAAGCTGAAGAAGGCGGGCGTCTTCTACCCGGGCAACCCCAAGATGGCCGACGCCTACACCAAGATGGCGCAGGGCGCGATCGGCGCCTGCGTCTTCGCGAACCCCTTCAACGCCCGCAAGGACACCCGCGTCCAGGACCCGGGCATCGCCGCCGAGATCCTCATCCCCTTCGCGGCGGGCGGGAACAAGCCCAACCACCACTACCACCTGGGCACCATCGGCTACACCGCCATCAAGAAGGGCGACGAGAAGCGGGTGCGGATGCTGCTGCGCGTCCTCGACTACCTGGCGGCGCCGTTCGGCAGCAAGGAGCGCGAGTTCCTGGAGTACGGCACCGAGGGCGAGGACTTCACCTACGACAAGAACGGCTTCCCCACCCGCACCAAGCAGGGCAAGCAGCAGGTCGAGGGCCTCTACAGCGGCCTGATGACGTCGACGACCTCGCCCTTCGCGATCATCGCGTCCAGCTTCCCGGGCACCGAACGCGTCCAGGACGTCAAGGACGTCTACGCGGCCGAGCAGAGGCTCCTGGAGACGGCCGTCCGCAACCCCACGGTCGGTCACTACTCGGACGCGTACACGCAGCACTACGGGCGCATGTCCACCGAGGCGACCGATCTGGTCAACGACATCGTCAGCGGGCGCAAGAAGCTGAGCGAGTGGAAGCCGTTCTGGGCGGAGTGGAAGAACAAGGGCCTGGAGCAGATGGCCCGTGAGTTCCAGAAGTCGATCGAGAAGAGCGCCTGACGCCTACGGGGCCCGGTCCGCCTACGGGGCCTTGTCGCGCGGCTCCGAAAGGGCCGTATCCGCCTTCGCCAGCTCCGACTTGCGGTACGAGTACCCGAAGTACACGAGGAGGCCGACCGCGAACCAGACGGCGAACCGCACCCAGGTCTGCCACTGCAGGAACGTGATCAGCCAGATGGAGAAGACGACCCCGAGCGCCGGGACCACCGGCATTCCGGGGCAGCGGAAGGTGCGCGGCAGATCGGGCTGCTTGTAGCGCAGCACGATCACCGCGACGCACACCACGACGAACGCCAACAGGATCCCGATGTTGGTGAGTTCGGCCGCCTCGCCGATCGGCAGGAACCCGGCGATGGCGGCCGACGCGAACCCGACGATCCACGTGACGCGCGTCGGTACGTGACGCGTCTCGTGGGTCTTCGCGAACCACTTGGGCAGCAGCCCGTCGCGGCTCATCGAGAACCACACGCGCGTGACGCCCAGCATGAAGGTGAACATCACGGTGAGGATGCCGATGATGGCGCCGACGGCGATGACGTCGGCGAGCCCGCCGAGCCCCACGGACTTGAACGCGCTGGAGAACCCGCTCTCCGGGTCGATGTCCTTGTAGTCCTGCATGCCGGTGAGGACCAGACAGGCGAGGACGTACAGCACCATCGAGATGGCGAGGGAGTAGAGGATCGCCTTCGGCATGTGGCGCTGGGCGTCCTTGGACTCCTCGGCGGCGGTGCTCATCGCGTCGTACCCGAACACCGCGAAGAAGACGGTCGCCGCACCCGTGAACGCGCCGCTGACCCCGAAGGGGAAGAACGGCTCGTAATTGCCGGTGTTGATGTGGAAGAACCCCACGCCGATCACCACGAGGACGACGAGCACCTTCAGGACCACGACGACCATCTCGAAGCGCGCCGCGTTCTTGATGCCGAGCGTGAGCAGATACGCGATGAGCAGGCACAGGAGCGCCGCGAAGAGGTCGACCTTGTGCCCGTCGCCCGTGCCGGGCGCGCCCAGCATCCACGCGGGCAGCTCGGCACCCATGTCGCCCAGGAGAAAGTTGAAGTACCCGGAGATCCCGATGGCGACCACCGCCACGATCGCCGTGTACTCCAGGAGCAGATCCCAGCCGATGAACCAGCCCGCGAGCTCGCCGAGCACCACATAGCCGTAGGTGTACGCGGATCCGGCCTTCGGGATGAGGCCCGCGAACTCGGCGTACGAGAACGCCGCCGCGGCGCTCGCGATGCCCGCGATCAGGAATGAGATCAGGACCGCGGGCCCCGCCTTCTCGTTGGCGACGGTGCCCGCGAGCGTGAAGATGCCGGCGCCGATGATGCCGCCGACGCCGATCGCGGTGAGCTGCCAGAGCCCGAGCGAGCGGGCGAGTCCGCCGCCCGCCTCGGACTCCTCGATGCGTTCGATGGGCTTGCGGCGCAGTACGCCCTGCCCCTTTTGGAGTCCCGCCATGAGGTCCACCTCTTCGCTGACGGCCGTCGGCTGATGGCGGATCATGATGGCCCAGCCGTGCCCTCGAAGGAAGGCGCCACTCCCGTCATGGAGCACGTGGAGTTCTACTTGGTGGCTCCTTGGGCGAAACCGTTGTAAAGGAAGCGCTGGAGGAACAGGAAGACGAGCAGGGTCGGCAGGATGACGAGGATCGCCCCCGGCGGAGATGTTCTCCCAGTGAGCACCGAACGCACGCCGAAGGGACCGTGTGGTGTGCGGCGGCGCTGGTCGCATGGAATACGGGTCGCCCTCCGGGCGGCATGCCGCGCGTCCCGAGGTCACGGGAAGCGCAGGGCGGTTCGCAACGTCCGGGACGAGGCGCGCGCCGACTCTCTGCGCGGGCACCTGGAGGCGGTCGCGCGGTCCGTCGCCGAGGGCGTCGGCGTGCGCGGCTACGACGTGTGGTCGCTGATGGACAACTTCGAGTGGACCCACGGCTACAGCAAGCGCTTCGGGCTCGTCCACGTCGACTACACCACGCTGCGCCGGACCCCTAAGGACAGCTACCACTGGTACAAGCACCGCATCACCGCGCACCGAGGTGCCGCCCGGAGCCGGACGAGCCCGTCGGCGCGATGAGCCGGTCGAGCACCGCGTAGCCGGTTTCGCCGGGTGGCCGGCTGCGGCACACGATCAGGCCGGGCGCCCGACGCGCCCCGTGCCAGAACGGCCCGAGGGCCAGCAGCGCGACGGAGCGCGTCGGGGACGGAGCGCGTCGCCGCACGCGCGGCCGCGTACGCCTCCACGACGGTCCCCCGGGCGAAGCCGAGTTGCGCGGCGAGGGCGCGGGTGGAGGGCAGCGGGCCGGGATGTGAAGTGAGCCGAATCCAGGGTTCCAACATGACGTCACAGCAAGCGAGTTCATCGGAACCCTCGGCTCGGCGGCGGCAGGCGCGGTCGCTGCGGAACCTGGTCCAGGAGGCGGGCGACAGTCCCACGGCATGGCGGGTCTTCACCGTCGTGGCGCGGCCGGCCCTCGCCGCCGCGTTCCTCTCCGCGGCGACGATGCTCGCCATGGCCTCCAGGGGTCCCTCGTCCTGCGCGTGGACCGACTGGTCACGGCACCACGGTGACCGGCCAGCGGCCCGCCTTCACCAGGCGTACGGCGACCGATCCGATGATGCGGTGGCCCGCCTGCTCCGAGGCGCCGACGACGACGGCGTCGGCCTTCAGCTCGTCGGCGGCGGAGACGAGACCGTTGTAGGGGTCGCCGCGGAACGTGTGGAACTCCCAGCGGACATCGAATATGTCTTTCACCCGCTCGGCCGCGTCCCTGATCTCCGCGATCAGACTCTCGGCGATCTCGTCGGTGGTCTCGGCGACCGGGGCGCCGAGCGCCGCGCCCGCCGCCATCACCGGCTGGATGTACACCACGGCGAGCAGGGCCCGCTGCCGCCGGGCCAGGCCTCCGGCATATGCCGCAGCCCGCAACGAGGAATCGGAGCCATCGACTCCGACCACGATCACCTTGGGCCCGTCAGTGCCGCGTTCGAACTGCTGGGACTGGTCTTCACTCACGCCGAGAGGTTAACGGAGCGGAGCGCTCCGGCAGCAGCCGCCCGCCCCGGCTCGACGAGCGGCGTGGCCGAGCTGTTTCTAGAGTCGTGCCATGACTGTCAGCACGGAGGAGCCCGAGGCCGGCGGACAGGATCCCGAGGCCGACGGACGGATACGCCCGCGTGGCGGATTCCTGTCCCGCGTCCCGGAGGTGTTCGCCGCTTTCTTCGGCACCCTCGGCATCTTCTGCGCGGTCCTCGCGGTCATACCCCCGCTGCGCCGCCTGCTGCTCCCCGTGATCCGCACCCTCGACCTCGTCACGGTCCCGGTCAGCGTCAACCTCGCGTACGCGGTCTTCCTCTTCCTGCTCGCCGCCGCGACCGCCGCCCGCAAGAAGGTCGCGTGGTGGCTCGTCGTCATCTATCTGGGTCTGCTCCTCGCCTTCGACGTGCTCGGCGCGGCCCTCGGCTTCTGGGCGGAGTCGCTGCCGTCCTTCGTTGTCTGCGGCATCGCCTTCGTCCTGCTGATCCTGGCCCGCAAGGAGTTCTCCGCAGACTCCCGCCGCGGCGCCGTCTGGCGGGCCATCGCGGTCCTCGCCGCGGGCCTCGGCATCGCGATCCTGCTCGGCTGGGGCCTGGTCGAGCTCTTCCCCGGCACGCTGCCGCGCGGCGAGCGCCTGCTGTGGGCCGCCAACCGCGTCTGCGGCGGGCTCATCCACGGCCGCGACTACTTCGACGGCTCCCCGCCGCGAGGGCTCTACTTCTGGCTCGGCCTGTTCGGCGCGCTCGCCCTCCTGAACGCCGCCGCCACGCTCTTCCGCTCCCAGCGCATGGAGGCGGCCCTGCACGGCGACGAGGAGCCCCGCATCCGCGCGCTCCTCAAGGCGTACGGGGATCAGGACTCCCTCGGCTACTTCGCCACCCGGCGCGACAAGGCCGTCGTCTTCTCGCCCAGCGGCAAGGCCGCCGTCACCTACCGCGTCGAGGCCGGCGTCTGCCTGGCCAGCGGCGACCCCGTCGGCGACCGCGAGGCCTGGCCGCACGCGATCGGCGCCTGGCTGGACGTGGCCCGGCGGTACGCCTGGCAGCCCGCGGTGATGGGCGCCTCCGAGGACGGCGCCACCGCGTACGCCCGCTCGGGGCTCGGCGCGCTGCAGCTCGGCGACGAGGCGATCCTGCACGTCGCCGACTTCGACCTGGGCGGCCGCGACATGCGGGTGACCCGCCAGGCCGTGAACCGCGTGCGCCGCACCGGCGCCACCGCCCGGATCCGCCGCCACTCCACCCTCACCGACGAGGAGATGGAGGAGATCATCGACAAAGCGGACGCCTGGCGGGACACCGAGACCGAGCGCGGCTTCTCCATGGCGCTCGACCGCCTGGGCGACCCCGAGGACGGCGAGTGCCTCCTGGTCGAGGCCCTGGACGCCGACGGCAGGCTCCTCGCCCTGCTCTCCCTGGTGCCCTGGGGCAAGGACGGCATCTCCCTGGACCTGATGCGCCGCGACCGCAGCGCGCCGAACGGTGTCATGGAGTTCATGGTCGCCGAACTGTGCGCCGCGGCGCCGAAGTTCGGGGTGCGCCGCATCTCCCTCAACTTCGCCGTCTTCCGCTCGGTCTTCGAGGAGGGCGGCAGGATCGGCGCGGGTCCCGTCCTGCGGCTGTGGCGCAAGCTCCTCCTCTTCTTCTCCAAGTGGTGGCAGCTCGAAGCGCTCTACCGCTCCAACGCCAAGTACCACCCCGAGTGGTACCCGCGCTTCATCTGCTACGGCGACAGCGGCGCGCTCGCCCGCATCAGCCTGGCGTCCGGCATCGCCGAGGGCTTCGTCTCCGTGCCCTCGCTGCGCAAGCTCTGGGGCAAGGGTCACAAGCCCCGGGGCGTCACCCAGCCCGCGACCACCGAGGGGCTCCCGTCCATCGCCGCGCTCGGGCTCGCCGGGCAGGGCGACGCGGCCGACGCCGACCCCGCGTCGAAGCTCCCGGAACAGATCCGCATCCGCCACCGCAAACTCGACCGGCTGCGCACCGAGGGCGTCGACCCCTATCCGGTGGGCCTGGCCCCGCGCACCCACGAACTCGCCGCCGTTCAGGCCGACATGACGGGGCAGCAGGTCACGGTCGCGGGCCGTGTCATGCTCGTACGCGACTTCGGCGGCGTCGTCTTCGCCGTCCTGCGCGACTGGTCGGGCGACCGCCAGCTCGCCCTCACCCGCGACATCTCGGGCCCCGACGTCCTTGACCGCTTCACCGCGGGCACCGACATCGGCGACCACATCACGGCCACCGGCACGGTCGGCACCAGCGACAAGGGCGAGCTGACCGTCTTCGTCACCGACTGGCGGCTCACCGGCAAGTGCCTGCGCCCCCTGCCCGACAAACGGCGCGGCCTGACCGACCCCGAGGCCAAGGTGCGCCGCCGCTACCTCGACCTGGTCGCGAGCCCCGACGCCCGCGACGTCGTGCGGGCCCGCTCCACCGCCGTACAGGCCCTGCGCCAGGGCCTGCTCGACCGCGGCTACCTGGAGGTCGAGACGCCGATGCTCCAGCAGATCCACGGCGGCGCCAACGCCCGCCCCTTCACCACCCACATCAACGCCTACGACCTCGACCTGTATCTGCGCATCGCGCCCGAGCTGTACCTCAAGCGGCTCTGCGTCGGCGGCATGGAGAAGGTCTTCGAGATGGGCCGCACCTTCCGCAACGAAGGCGTGAGCTACAAGCACAACCCCGAGTTCACGATGCTGGAGGCGTACCAGGCCTTCGCCGACTACGACGTGATGCTCGACCTCACCCGCGAACTCATCCAGGGCGCGGCGACCGCCGCCTTCGGCAGGGCGGTGGCGTACAAGGACGGCGCGGAGCACGACATCTCCGGGCCCTGGCCGGTCAAGACCGTGTACGGCGCGATCTCCGAGGCACTCGGCGACGAGGTCGACGCGGACACCCCGCTGCGGGCCCTGCACCGGCTGTGCGACCGGGCCGCCGTCCCGTACACGACCGACGACGGACGCGGCGACGTCGTCCTGGAGATGTACGAGCGGCTCGTCGAGGAGAAGACGAAGCTGCCCACCTTTTACAAGGACTTCCCGACCGACGTCTCCCCGCTCACCCGTCAGCACCGCACCGACCCGCGCCTCGCCGAGCGCTGGGACCTCGTCGCCTTCGGTACCGAACTGGGCACCGCCTACTCGGAGTTGACCGACCCGGTCGAGCAGCGCCGCCGCCTCACCGCCCAGTCGCTGCTCGCCGCCGGGGGAGACCCCGAGGCCATGGAGCTCGACGAGGACTTCCTCGACGCCCTGGAGTACGCGATGCCGCCCACCGGCGGCCTCGGTATCGGCGTCGACCGGCTCGTCATGTTCCTCACCGGCCTGACCATCAGGGAGACCCTGCCCTTCCCGCTCGTACGCCGGGTCTGAGGCACGTACGGGGCCGGACCGAGGCTCGTCCGGGGTGGGACCGAGGCCCGTCCGGGGCACGTCTGATCGGGTGCTTTCGGGGGCTGCCCCAGTGTTGGTGTTCCGCGCGGGCCTTCGGCCATGCGACGGATTAGTCATGAAAGACGATCAGCTGACTCCAGGGCGTCGGGTCCTGCTCCGCGCCGCCGCGGTCCTCGGCCTGACCGCGACTGCCGGATGCGTGGGCGCGGAACGACCGTCCACCCCGGGACCCACCGTCACCGGCGGCGCGCCCGCCGCGGGCCCGCAGGCCGCCCGCGCCCTCAAGCCCTCCGCGTACCGCCTCCAGCCCATGGCGGGACACGGCCCGCAGCGCGCCGCGCGGGCCCTGCCCCGGGTCCGCAAGGCGCCGATCCTGCGCATGCCGGGGCGCGAGCGCTCGATGGTGCTGACCTTCGACGACGGACCCGACCCCCGCTACACCCCACACATCCTGCGCATCCTGCGAAGACACGACGTCCGCGCGATGTTCTTCGTCTGCGGCGAGATGGCCGTCGACAACAAGGACCTGCTGCGCGAGATGGCCGACGACGGGCATCTGATCGGCAATCACACCTGGAGCCATCCGCTGCTCCCGCGGCTGAGCCGCGCCACGATGCGCGATCAGATGGAGCGCACCTGCGACGTCATCGAGGACACGACCGGCGAACCCCCCGCGTGGTTCCGCGCCCCCTACGGCGCGTGGAACCGCAACGCCTTCCAGCTGGGCGCCGAGCTCGGGATGGAGCCGCTGGCCTGGACCGTCGACACCCTCGACTGGACCGAACCCGGGTCGGCGACCATCGTGCGGCGCGTGCGCGCGGGCGCGGGACCGGGCGTCGTGGTCCTCTCGCACGACGCGGGCGGCGACCGCTCGGGCAGCGTCGCCGCCCTGCGCTCCTATCTGCCGGAACTCCTGGACTCCGGCTATCGCATCACCCTGCCGAGCCGCTTCATGACGTGAACCGTTCGCCCGCCGGGTCGGTGGGGCCGAAGTGCTCAGCGTACGGCGACCAGGCGGGCGAACACCACGACGTTCCCGTCGTATCCGGAGCTCTTGGAGAATCCGCCGCCGCAGGTGATGACCCGCAATTCGGGTCCGCCCACGTTTCCGTACACGCGCTTTCCCGGGAAGTTCTCCTTCTCGAAGACCTCGATGCCGTAGATCTCGAAAATCGCCGTCTTCTTGTCCTTGCGCCTGACCTCCACGTGATGTCCCTTCTTCAGGGAACCGAGGCCGTAGAAGACGGCGGGGCCCTGCTGATTGTCCACGTGGCCGACCACCACCGCCGTGCCCTTCTCGCCGGGGGATACGGCGCCGGTGAACCAGCCCGCGAGATTCGGGTCTTCGGGCGGCGGCGCGTCCACCCAGCCCTCGGAGTCCAGGCCCACCGGCATGATCGGGGCGTCCACCTGGATGCCCTTGATGCGGACGCGCTCGGCCGGCGAGAACGTCAAGGGCGCGGGGGCGCCGCGGCCCGCATCGGGCGCACGGTCCGCGGCCGCCGCGGACGCGGGCTGCGGCGGGCCCACGTCGAACTCCCCCGAACCGTTGCGGATCAGCGCGAGGCCGGTGAGCAGGACGAGTGCCATCACACCCCACGGGGCGCGCTTCCTCTGCTTTTCGTCCTCCTGGAAATCCTGGAATTCGAACTCGTCGGCCGGATGGGACGAAGGCATTCTCTATCCCCTCTCAACGCGGCATTCCCACCGCGTCCGTTGCGCGTACGAAAACGCTAAGCGCGGGGCGCGCGGCGTGCGAAAGGGCGGGAGCGAACGGGTGGCGGCCCGGCCCCGGTGCGCCATCCGAGTCGCCCTCGGCGGGAAAATTCTGACGGTCCGTGACCTGCGGCAATGGGGCATTGCGCACACACCCCTCGGCGTGTCGTCTCACCAGGACGGCCGATCCCCGAAATGCGGCTCCGCACAAGGCATCTGAGGGTCAGTCTGGGAGGCGCTCTCGCCGATCGACCGGGGACGGTATCCCCGGGGCGTCTTCCGCGGAGGATTGCCATGCGTACTTCTCGTATGCGGACCACACGTGCCCTCGCGGTCGCCGCCGCGGCCGTCGGCGCCGTCGGGCTCGCCGCCCCGGCCGCGTCCGCGTGGGCCGACCCGACCAACATCGTGGCCATGCCCAGCGTGATCCCCAAGGGCGGACATCTGACGGTCACGGTCGACGGCACGTCCTGCCAGGCGCCCGGCAGCAAGATCACTTCGCCCGCCTTCCCGGACGCGCAGCTGCACAAGATCGACGGCGGCAGCACGTCGAGCGCGACGGCGATCGTCCACACGAACGCCACGCCGGGCGCGTACGACATCACGGCGCACTGCGGCGGCAAGACGCTGACCCGCCCGGCCGCCTTCACGGTCATCCACGGTGGTGTCCGCGGTGGCATCGGCGGCAGCTCGACCTCCGGGGCGACCAGCACCGACATGGCGATCGGCGGTGCCCTGGTGGCCGCGGCGGTGGTCGGCGGCGGGGTGTTCTGGATGCGCCGCAGGGCCGAGAACAGGGCCTGAGCCCTTGGCCGGGCCTGGCGCGTCCCCCTTCCGCGCCGCGCCCGGCGCCGCTTTCTCGTACGGCACGTGACGGTGCTTTCTCGTACGGCACGTGGCAGCGCTTCGCCCCCGGGACCTGGAGACGTCCCGGGGGCGAAGCACTGCTGAGCGTGGGTCAGGAGTTGTCCTCACCGGTGCGGCGGCGCGTCTTGTAGTACGCGACGCCGATGGTGCCCAGGATCAGCGCGCTGCCCAGCGCGATCTCGTGCAGGTCGAGGCCCCCGAGGCTGCCGCCGACGCCGGCCTTGACGCCCTTGTGGACGGTGTGGCTGTCCGGGCGTCCTGTGGCGATGGTGAGGTCGGTCTTGTCGCTGCCGGGGTTGCTGCCGTTGCAGGTGAACGTCACCTCGTACATCGCGCCCGGTTTCGCGTCCCAGAACACCTGCGCGGTGGCGGACTTCTGCCCCTTGGGGATGGTGGTGTCGTCGAAGACCCCGGAGGTGACCTTGGTGTCGCCGTCGCAGCCGTCGACGTTCAGGGTGACCTGGCCGCCCGCGGCGATGGTCGTGGGGGAGACACTGAAACCGAACGCGGTGACGTTCTCCTCGCCGACGGCGGCCGCCGAAGCGGTCGGGGCCGTGAGGGTCAGGGCGGTGGCGGTGAGCAGAGCGGCCGAGGCGACGCGTATCGCGCGCATGGTGAATCCTCCGGGTCCCCGAGGAGCAGCTGCGGACCTTCTTCCGCTGACGCCTGAAATGCACCTCGATGCCCGAAACGCTAGGTAGGGATCCATCCGGTCGCGATCGGTGTCGCGCGAACGGGGCATGCGTGTGGGCCGGACAGGGGAACGGCGCGGCGCGCCGCCCCCGACGGCACCCGATGGTGTGTCAGGAGTCCCGGCGCGGGGAGAGCCCCCGCTGTTCCAGGGTCTCCGACAGAATCCGCACCGCCTTCGGGCCCACGCCGTGCAGCGCGAGGAGTTCGGACTCCGTGTGCCGTGCCACCTGCTCCAGCGTCGTGAGACCGGCGCCGAAGAGCGCCCGGGTGGCCGGTCGACCGATGCCGGCGGGGAGGTCTCCGCCCGGGGTGTCGGCCGCCGACTCCGCGCCGGCGAGCGACGCGGCGAGCCGCTTCGGGGCGCGGCCGAACCACGACGCGCGGACCAGGGCGCCCAGGTCCTTGCCGTTGATGTCGGCCAGTGGGACGCGGAAGCCGATCGGTGTGCCGCCGCGCGTGAGGCGCTCACCGCTCGGGTGCGCGGCGAGGGCGGCCTCCGTGTCGTCGGGCGGCAGCTGGAGCTGGACCTGGCCGTCCTTGTTCACCGAGGCGAAGTCCTTGCCCCGCACGGTGAAGGCGACCATGCCGAAGCGGGTGCCCTCCTCGACCTCCGGGAGGGCGAGCGCGGCCTTGCGGAGCTGGGGCACAGTGGTCATGGCTCAGGGTGTCAGACCGATGTGCGACGCGAGCCACGGCAGCTGCTTCTCCAGGCCGGGGCGCCACACCTGCCAGCTGTGCCCGCCGGGCAACTCGACGAGCTGCACCGACATGTCGGCCTTCTTCGCCGCGGCGTACACCTTGAGGGCCTGGGGGCGGTACGTCGAGTCGTCGGTGCCCGCGACGAACGTGCCCGCGGTGTCGGGGAACTTCTTACCTGCCATCACGTCCATCGGATTGACCTTCTCGAACGCCGCCTCGTCCCCGCCGAACGCCGCGTCCACGGTCTTCTTGCGGCTGCCGAGGGTCGGCTCGTCCTGGCCCGAGATGTCGAGGAAGGTGCCGTACCGCTGGGGTGCGTTGACCGCCATCTGCAGGGCGCAGGTCCCGCCGTTGGAGAGCCCGGAGATCGACCAGTGCGCGCGGTCCGTGGCCGTCTGGAGGTGGGAGGCGGCCCAGGCGGGTACGTCGTCGGCGAGGTACGTCTGGACCTTGCCGAGCCTGGAGTCCATGCACAGCGGATTGTCGAAGGGGGAGCCCAGCGGGTCGACCACCAGGACGATCGGCGCGAGCCCGGCGTGCCCGGCGGCGAACTCGTCCATCATGTCCGGCAGTTGACCCGAGGTGATCCAGTCCTGCGGCGAGCCCGGCTGACCCGCCATCAGGACGAGGACCGGGAGGAGAGGGCGGGGCGTCGCGCGGTAGGCCGGGGGCAGATAGACGTACGCGTCGCGGGCCTTGAAGCCCGACTTCGTGCCGGGGATCGAGGCGGTCGACACCGTGCCCTTGTCGGGCAGTCCGGCCGGGGCCTTCCAGACCTCGGAGAGCGCCTTGCCCTTCGGTACGTCGAGCGTCGGCTCCTTCTTGCCCGTGGCGTCCTTGAGGCTCACGGTGTCCTGGGGGCCGAGCATGGTCCGCAGGGTCGGGTAGTTGTCGTAGTGGATGTTGACCTCGGACAGGCCGAGCACGACGACGAGCGCGCCGGACAGCAGGGCGCCCGCGCGGCCGCGCCGGCGCAGCGTCGGCATCCGGCAGAACGCCAGGCACACCCCGAGGAGCGCGACGCCGATCCACAGCACGACATCGGTGGGGAGCTTGTCGGGGAAGGGCTGCCACCAGTCGTCGACGGTGAGCTTGACCAGGAGCGACAGCAGGAGGGCGGCGACGACGGCGACCGGGAGCAGCCGGGTCCACCAGCGGCGGTCGCGCGAGAAGAGGAGGGCGGCGAGCGCCGCGGCGCCGAGGATGCGTACGACGAGGGGTACCGCCCCGTCGACCAGCGACCAGTCAAGCGGCCCGGCGGCCATCGGCACCCGCTCCACGCGCGTCCCCGTTCCGTTCGGTTGCCGGCCCCCAGGGAAGTAGGTGAGCGGACCGCTCTACCTTGAGCTACAGCCCCGCGCAGTGGAGCTGGGTGGACTTGAACGCACCATCTGCCCGCTCATAAAAAACCATAGCAAGGGTGGCTGATCCGGCAAATCGGTCACCGGTGCGGGGCTACGGGCCCGTCCAGACATGCGCGCCGCCGCGCCATTCGACGAGGTGCGGGTCGTCGAGCGCCATGTCGGCCTCGCCGAGCCCCGCGCGCCGCAGGAACTCCATCAGGTCCCGGTCGCTGCGGGCGACACCGACGTCCTGTCCGCGCACGGTGACCCGCCGTCCGCCGTCGGCGGCGGGCGGGTGGACGACGATCGGTGACTGCCAGGCCATGGGACCAGGGTGCGCCGTACGGGAGCGCGGCGCAGCGTGGTTCACGGCCAATGCGGGCGGCCGCGTCCCGAGATCCCTGTCGTAGTGTGGGGCGACCGCACGGAGAATCGCACGGGGGAATGGTTGTGGAACAGGCGTCCCGGGCCGCTGACGTGGCCGTCCCGAAGGTCGTGGTGGTGGTTCCCACGTACAACGAACGGGAGAACCTGCCCCTCCTCGTCGACCTGCTCATGGGCCTCGGTCTGGCGGGACTGCACGTCCTCGTCGTCGACGACGGCTCGCCCGACGGCACCGGCGCCGTCGCGGACAGGATCGCGGAGGAGTCCGCGGGGACGGTGGCCGTGCTGCACCGGAGCGAGAAGGACGGTCTCGGGCGTGCGTACGTCGCCGGAATGACCCGCGCCCTGGCCGACGGCGCGGACGTGGTCGTGCAGATGGACGCCGACCTGTCGCACCCCGCCGAAACGCTGCCGCTCATGGTGCGGACCTTGCTCGAGGACGACGGTGCGGCCGTCGTCCTCGGCTCCCGTTATGTGGCGGGCGGGAAGCTCGCCACGGAGTGGGCCTGGCACCGCAAGGCGCTCTCCGCCTGGGCGAACTTCTACGTCAACGCCGTCCTGCGGCTCGGTGTGAAGGACGCGACGGCGGGGTTCAAGGCGTGGCGGGGGTCCGCCCTTGCGGCGATCGACCTGCCGTCGGTCCGCAGCAACGGCTACTCCTTCCAGGTCGAGATGAACTTCCGGGCGGTCCGTCGCGGCATGCGGATCGTTGAGGTGCCGATCACGTTCGAGGAGCGGGTCAACGGCGAGTCCAAGCTCAGCCTGCGGGTGCAGGCCGAGTCGGCGATCACGCCGTGGAGGCTGCGGTTCGGCCGCCGGGGCGCGGGGAGCTGACGGGCTCCCCGCGCCGGGGTCCGGCTCATTCCCCGAGCCCGGGGAACAGGGCGTGGAAGGGCTCCGCCGTCGCCGCGATGCCGCGGCTGTAGGGCGCGTCGAAGTCCCAGATGAGGAAGAGCAGGAAGGCGAACAGGGCGGAGAAGAGTCCGGCGAGGATCAGTTCGCGCGGTGTGCGGCGGATCTGCAGCGCGAAGATCATGCCGATGGTGACGAGGCCGCCGGCGACCAGGCCGAACCAGACCACGCCGGGCATGGTCGCCCCGGCGCTGTCCGCGCGGGCGCCGCGGGCGTCGTCCGCGACCGCCACCTGGTCGACCAGCGGCTGGTACGCCTGGGCCTCGAAGTCCGACTTCGGCTGGTAATCGGTGACGTCGTGGCGCACGCGGGCCAGGAGTTCCGTGCCGCGGTCGGTGAGTTCCCCCTTGTCCTTCATCGTGTCCCACTCCGTGGTGACGACATGGCTGACATAGGTGTGGACGTCGGCGCGAATCCGTTCTCTGACGTCCTCCGGATAGACCCGCGCGCGCTCGGAGACCTCGTGCAGCGCCTGGGCCTCCACGCGTACGTGTTCCTGGGCGGCGCCGCGTGCCTCCCAGACGCCCGCGATGGCCAGGCCAAGGACGATGGCGTACACGACGCCGATCATCATGGTCATGTACTCGATGACGTCCGGTGTCTCGGACGCGTCGTAGTCCGCGCCCGTTCTGCGGTGTCGCAGCAGTGTCACGACGAGCACGACACCGCAAGCGGCGGCCATCGCGAGGGTGAGAACAAGCCATTCCGACATGGGACCTCCGTACGGTCAGCGCGGGCGGAGCGCGGCGACCGCGAGAACCGCGGGCGCGGTGACGAGCAGGGTGAGCGAAACGAGGGACGGGCCGCTGCGGGCCGGTCGCTTGCGCGGCGGGGTGCGGTACGCCGGATATGTCACGGGTGGCGGAGACTTGACCGCTCTGCGATGAACAGGGGCCTTGGGCTTGGGGGTTGGGGTCGACTCGGGAGGCGGGGGCGGCGCCGGAGTGGGTGTCGGCGCGGGCGCAGGCGCGGGAGCGGCGGCAGGCGGAGCGGGAGCCCGTGGCGGAGGAGGCGGTTCCGGTACCCGCGGCTTCGGTTGCGGTGCCGTCGGGGGAGTCGGCTTCGGGGGAGTCGGCGTCGGTGTCGGCGGCTTCGGCGTGGGTGTCGGTGTCGGCGTCGGTGTGGGCGTGGGCTTGGGCTTGGGTGGCCGGCAGGAGGCACCGGCGCCGGCGACGGCCACCAGGTCGCCGCCCGGAGCGGAACCGTCCTGGGTGATCGATGCGTACGCGCAGCTGTCGGCCGGGACCGCGCCCGAGGCCGAGGAAGCGCCCAGTGCCAGCGCCAGCGCGAGAAGCGCCAACACGCGTGTGACTAGGGGGGATAAGCCCCGTGGAGATCCGTGCACGACGGAGAGCATGGGCGGCGCGCACGCCTGTCGCGCCGGAGTTGCCTCCGAATGCCCCGAAGGGAGGAGAAGCGCCCGTCAAGGTTTGACGACGCGCGCCCCCCGTATCGGCCGCTCTCCTCGCATCGGCCGCGCCCGTGGTCGTTCCTGCGTCACGCCTGCCTTGCGTGACGCCTGCCTTGCGTGACGCCTGCCTCGCGTGACGCCTGCCTCGCGTCGTGCCTGCGTCGCGTCACGCCTGTCCTGCGTCGTGCCTGCGTCACGCCTGTGTCGCGTCTGTTCTCGCGCTTTCCCTGCGCCGTGGCCGCGCCTCCTCGCGTCCGCCCTAGCGTCTGCCCTCGGGCCCGTTCTCGGGCCCGTGCCCGCGTGCGCCTCCATGTCTGCCCCGCGCCCGCCGCACCTGCCCCGCGCCCGTGGCCGCACCTGCCCCGCCCTCCCCGCGCTCGCCCGGCGCCCCGCCCCGCGCAAAGAATCTTGCGGAGCCGTTGAACGCGGTGCCCGTTCCCACCCGTACCTAGGGCCATGTGTGACGCCACCGGGCGCCACAGCAACGGAGCCGACAGCGGGAGTTGGAGATGCGGCACCTTTCAGGGGGTTCCCCCCGGGCCTGGCGGAGCGCCTCGCTCGTAGCGACGGCTGCGGCCTTGCTGGCGCTGACGACGGCGTGCGGTCAGGACACCGGCGACCAGGCCGCCAACGGTCAGAACGTGGGCAACCAGGCGCCCGCCAAGGACGACGGCTACGGCGCGGGCGACGGCTATGGAGCAGATTCCGGCGACGCCGGCAAGGGCGCGGACGCGAAGGCGAAGTCCGCCGGGCAACTCGCGGTGTGGGACAGCAAGAAGCTCGGCAAGGTCGTCACCGACAGCGAGGGCTTCACGCTCTACCGCTTCGACAAGGACACCGCGCAGCCGCCCGAGTCCAACTGCGACGCCGCCTGTCTGAAGGCCTGGCCCGCCGTGGCCGCCGACGGGGCCAAGGCCGCCCCGGGCGTCGACGCGTCCCTGCTCGGCGAGGTCACCACCGCGGACGGCACCAAGCAGCTCACCATCGACGGCTGGCCGATGTACCGGTACGCGCAGGACGCGAAGCCCGGCGACGCCAAGGGGCAGGGCGTGGGCGGTACTTGGTACGCCGCCGCCCCCGACGGCAAGAAGGCAGCGCCCGAGGCCGCGGACGCCGCCCCCGTCGACCCGGCGGGCCTGTCGACCCGCAAGGACCCGAAGCTCGGCGAGATCGTCGTCGACAAGAACGGCATGACCGTCTACCGCTTCACCAAGGACTCCGCCTGGCCGATGAAGTCGGCCTGCACCGGGGCCTGCCTCGACAAGTGGCCCGTTGTGGAGCCCGTCGCCAAGAACGACACCAAGGGCATCCTCAAGAAGGGCTTCGTCACCTTCGACCGGCCCGACGGCAAGAAGCAGCAGACGATCGACTGCTGGCCGCTGTACACCTTCGCGGGGGACAAGAAGCCCGGTGACACCAACGGGCAGGGCGTGGGCGGGACTTGGTACGCCGCGAGCCCGGAAGGAAAGCCGGTGGGCGCCCCCAAGTAGCCCGCCGCGACCCGTGCGCCGCACGGACGGACCGGCCCGTTCCCTCCCATATCACAAGGAGGGGACGGGCCGGTCGCTGGTGTGGGATACGGCACTTGCCAAAGGCAGTGACCGAGAACGGACGGCCAATTTCCGTTTTGACTCGCTCCCTTGGCGGACGATCAGTAGCCTCACCTCGAACACCGGATCGCCTGCGTCACCCCCCTAACGCCTTGGAGTCTTGATGGAGCGTCCCGCCTGGGCACCGCTCGGCATCGACATCTCGATGCCCAGCGTGTCCCGCATCTACGACTACTACCTGGGCGGCTCGCACAACTTCGAGGTGGACCGGGAGGCGGCCCGCAAGGCGATGGAGTTCATGCCGGGGCTGCCCAAGGTGATGCAGGCGAACCGGGCGTTCATGCGGCGTGCGGTGCGTCACGCCGTCGACCAGGGCGTCACGCAGTTCCTCGACATCGGCTCCGGCATCCCGACGTTCGGCAACGTCCACGAGGTGGCACAGCAGGCCAGCCCCGACGCCCGTGTCGTCTACGTCGACCACGACCCGGTCGCCGTGGCGCACGGCAAGACCGTGCTCGAGGGCGACGAGCGGACCGCGGTCCTCGCCGCCGATCTGCGCAAACCCCGGGACATTCTGGGCAGTTCGGAAGTCACCTCGCTCCTCGACCTGGACCGCCCCGTCGCTCTTCTCCTCGTCGCCGTCCTGCACTTCGTCGAGGACGCGTACGATCCTTACGCGGCGGTGGCCGAACTGCGGGACGCAACTGCGCCCGGCAGCCTGGTCGTCGTCACCCACGCCTCGTACGAAGGGATCCCCGTTCCCCCCGAACAGGCCGGCGGGACCGTCGGTGTATACAAGGACATCCGCAATCCACTGATCATGCGCTCGCGCGACGAGATCGCGCGGTTCTTCGAGGGATACGACATGGTGGAACCCGGCCTGGTGCCGATGCCGCACTGGCGGCCCGACACCGCGCCCGAGGAGGAGGATCCGTACTCCTTCTCGGGATTCGCGGGCGTGGGACGGAAGCGTTGAGCGGCGAGCAGGACGGACCCGAGGGAAGACTCCGCAGGTTCGCCACCATCTGGAGCCGCGCGATCTTCCCCGTGACGGCCACCTCGATGACCCGACCCGAGTTCGAGCAGCAACTGGTGCCGCTGGCGCGGCGGTTGCGCGACGCGCTGCAGGAGCGGGTCTTCGACGCGGCACAGGGGCAGGCCGTCGGCGCCGCGCTCATCGGCACGCACTGCACCGACCCCGAGGCGCTCAGCCGCACGCTCGACTGCGTCGACGCCTACCTGGTCCTGTACTGCGGCGGCGAAGGACCTCAGGAGGAGCTGCGGGCCCGCTCCGCGCGGATCCAGCACGCGATGGCCGCGGGCTTCGCCGAGGCCCTTCGCGAGCGGACCCGTGCCGAGCAGGAGGCGATCCACCGGGCCGCCCTGAGCGCCCGCAGCGCCGTCGCCGAGGCCCTGCACGCCAGCGAGGCCCGCTTCCGCGCGGTCTTCCACGGCGCCGCGATCGGCATCGGGATCGCCGACCTCGACGGCACGGTCCTGGAGGTCAACGACGCGCTGATCCGCATGTTCGGCGGCCTGGAGCAGCATCTGCGCGGACGCAACGTGGGGGAGTGGACGCACCCCGACGACTCCCCGCACGTCTGGAAGCTCTACGAGGAGCTGGTGCGCGGCGAGCGCGAGCACTACCGCGTCGAGAAGGCCTTCTACCGCCCCGACGGCACGGTCCTGTGGACCAATCTGACCGTCTCGCTGCTGCGCGACGCCGACGGAGTGCCGCAGTACCAACTGGCGCTGATGGAGGACACCACCGAGCGCCGTCTCCTCAACCTCCGTCTGCGGTACGAGGCGACGCACGACGCGCTCACCGGACTCCCCAACCGCACCCTGTTCTTCGAGCGCCTGGAGAAGGTCCTCGCGGCGGGCCAGAACGCCCGGTTCGGGCTGTGCTACCTCGACCTCGACGGCTTCAAGACCGTCAACGACAGCCTGGGGCACGCGGCGGGGGACCGGCTGCTCGTCGAGGTCGCCGACCGGCTGCAGTCCTGCGCGACCGCGCCCGGCGAGATGGTGGCGCGGCTCGGCGGCGACGAGTTCGTTGCGCTCACCACAGGACCCGACACCGAGCACGAGGTGGACGAGCTCGCCGGGCGCATCATGAACGCGCTCGCAGCCCCGATCCGCGTCGACGGCCGCGAGCTGACCGTGCGCGGCAGCATCGGCATAGTCGAGGGCCCGGCGGGCGAGCGCGGCGCCGCCGAGGTGCTCCGCAGCGCCGACATCACGATGTATCGCGCCAAGTCCGCGGGCGGCAACCGCTACGAGCTCGCCGACCCCGAGGCCGACGCCCGCGCCATCACCCGGCACGGCCTGACCACCGCCCTGCCCACGGCCCTGGAGCGCGGCGAGTTCTTCATCGAGTACCAGCCGCTCGTGCACCTCGGCGACGGCAGCGTGCGCGGCGCCGAGGCGCTCGTGCGGTGGCTGCACCCGCAGCACGGCGTCATCGGCCCCGACCGGTTCATCCCGCTCGCCGAGCACACCGGTCTGATCGTGCCGCTCGGCCGCTGGGTCCTGGAGGAGTCCGTGCGTCAGGCCCGGCTCTGGGAGGCGGGGCACGCCGACGCGGGCCCGCTGCGGGTCAACGTGAACCTCTCGCCCTGCCAGCTGACCCACCCCGGCCTGGTGTCCGACACGGTCGACATCCTGGAGCGCGAGGGTCTGGAGCCGGGCGCGCTGTGCCTGGAGGTCACCGAGTCCGCGCTGATAGGAGCCGACGACGACCTGCTCAAACCGCTGCGCAGGCTCGCCGAGATGGGCGTGGACATCGCGCTCGACGACTTCGGCACGGGCTACTCCAACCTCGCCAACCTGCGCCGCCTTCCGGTGAGCGTGCTCAAGCTCGACCGCTCCTTCACGCAGGGCATGCAGCACTTCCCCGCCGACCCCGTCGACCTCAAGATCGTCGAGGGGATCGTTTCGCTCGCGCACAGCCTCGACCTCGCGGTCACCGTCGAGGGCGTCGAGACGGGCGCGCAGGCGGACCAGCTGCGGGAACTCGGCTGCGACACGGCCCAGGGCTGGTACTACGCGCGCCCGGGTCCGCCCGACCGGCTGCATGAGCTGGCACTCGCGGACGCGACGGGCTGAGCGGTGATCCGTTGGGCGTACGCCTTCATCGACCGGCCGCGTGACCGCTTCCCGCAGGCGTGCGCCTTCTGGGCGGCGGTCACCGGCACCCGGCTCTCCGAACTGCGGGGCCCGGACGGCGAGTTCGTGACACTGCTGCCGCGCGGCTCCGCCGACGCCTTCGTGAAGGCGCAGGCCGTGGGCGGTCCCGGCGGCGCGCATGTCGACCTCGCGGTGGACGACCTCGCCGCCGCCACGGTCCGCGCCCGCGCGCTCGGTGCCGCCCCGGTCCTCGCGGAGGACGGCCTCGAAGTGCTCCGTTCACCCGGCGGACTGTTGTTCTGTCTGGTGCCCTGGGAGGGCGAGGCGTCCCGTCCGGCGCCGGTCGAGGGGCCCGGCGGCGCCACCGCCCGCCTGGACCAGGTGTGTGTGGACGTCGCCCCGGAGGCCTTCGACGCGGAAGTCGCCTTCTGGTCGGCGCTGACCGGCTGGGAGTCCGTCGAGACGCGGCTCCCCGAGTTCCGTCGGGTGCTGTCGCCGCCCGGTCTGCCGCTGCGGATCCTGATGCAGCGCCTGGACACACCCGGGCAGCCCATCGGCGCCCACCTCGACCTCGCCTGCTCGGACGTCGAAGCGGCGCGGACCTGGCACGAGAGCCATGGCGCGGAGTTCGTCTCGCGCGGCGCGGCCTGGCTGGTGATGCGGGACCCGGCGGGCGGCCTGTACTGCCTGACGACGCGTGATCCGGAGACGGGCCGCGCCGGTTAACCGCTCCCGCGGGGCCCGGAGCCTCAGCGTTCGAGCAGCATCCGCTGGAGTTCGCGGGCCGCCCTCGGCGGGGCCACGTCGCTGCGGTGGGCCAGCGCGATCGTGCGGTGCAGGCTCGGTCGGGAGAGCGGGGTCATCCGCAGGTCGGACCCCGAGCGTTCGGCGACCATGCGGGGCACGACCGCCACCCCGAGGCCCGCGCGCACGAAGCCGAGCACCGCGTCCATCTCGCCGCCCTCCACCGCGAACTCGGGCTCGAAGCCCTCGGCGCGGCAGGCGGCGACGGTGAGCTCCCGCAGGTCGTAGCCGTGCCGGAACATCACGAGGCGTTCGCCCTGGAGGTCCGCGATCCGTGCGGAAGTCCCCAGGCGCCGTGACCCCGGCGCCGAGACCACGACCAGGTCCTCACGCAGCAGCTCCAGGGTCGTCAGCGCGGGCGAGGGGGTGGGCAGGGGAAGCACCACGAGGGCCAGGTCCAGGGCGCCGCGCGCCAGTTCGCGTACGAGATCGTGCGAGCCGCCTTCCTCGATGAGGAGCTGGATGCCGGGGTGGCGGTCGTGGAAGGCGCGCAGGACGTCCGGCAGCAGGCCCGTGCACACGCTCGGGGTCGCCCCGAGGCGGATGCGGCCGCGGCGCAGCTGCGCCAGCTCCTGCACCTCGATGCGGGCGGTGTCCGCGTCCGCGAGGATCCGGCGGGCCAGCGGAAGCAGCGCCTCACCCGCGTCGGTCAGCGCGATGTTGCCGCGCGCCCTGCTGAACAGCTCCGCGCCCAGCTCCTTCTCCAGCGCCCGGATCTGCTGCGAGAGCGAGGGCTGCGAGACGTGCACCTCCTCGGCGGCCCGCGTGAAGTGCCGGGTCTCGGCGACCGCGACGAAGTAGTGCAGCTGCTGGAATTGCATACCGGCACGATACGACGCTCCATAGGCAATAGCTATCGACATGAGCCGAACCATCTCTTGGACCGATCGGGACTTTCGGCCGTAGCGTCGATGACATGGCTCTGGCAACGCGGACGGACAAACGGCCGTCCATGACCCGTACGCTCTGGGACTCCACCATCGGCAAGAAGACCGTGATGGCGGTGAGCGGCCTGATCATGCTGCTCTACCTGGTCGCGCACATGGTCGGAAACCTGAAGATCTTCTTCGGTCCCGAGGAGATCAATCACTACGCGCACTGGCTGCGGACGGTCGGCGAGCCGTTCATGCACTACGAGTGGACGCTCTGGCTGGTCCGCGTGGTCCTCGTCGTCGCGGTCGTCGCGCACGCCACGTCCGCGTACCAGCTGAGCCGTCGCGACATCAAGGCGCGCCCCACCAAGTACGTGCACAAGAGGCGCGAGGCGAGCTTCGCCACCCGCACCATGCGCTGGGGCGGCATCATCCTCGGCCTCTTCATCGTCTGGCACATCCTCGATCTGACGACCGGCACCGTGCACCCGGGCAACTACCAGCACCTGCACCCGTACCAGAACATCATCGACACCTTCTCGACCTGGTACGGCAACGTCATCTACATCGTCGCCGTCGTCGCCCTCGGCTTCCACGTCCGGCACGGACTGTGGAGCGCCGCGCAGACCCTGGGCGTGGGCACCGCCACCCGCGACCGCGTCCTCAAGCCCCTCGCCAATGGCCTGGCCCTGGTGCTCGTCGTGGGCTTCGTCTCCGTACCCGTGGCCGTCATGACCGGACTGGTGAGCTGACCGATGAACTACTCCAGTGAATACGCCGAGTACGCGACCGGCGAACCGGTCGTCGACACCAAGGCCCCCACCGGGCCGATCGCCGAGCGCTGGGACGACCGCCGCTTCCAGGCGAAGCTGGTCAACCCGGCCAACCGCCGCAAGCACACTGTGATCGTCGTCGGTACCGGTCTGGCGGGCGGAGCCGCCGGGGCCACGCTCGCCGAACAGGGCTACCACGTCGTGCAGTTCTGCTACCAGGACTCGCCGCGCCGCGCCCACTCCATCGCCGCGCAGGGCGGCATCAACGCCGCCAAGAACTACCGCAACGACGGCGACTCCATCCACCGGCTCTTCTACGACACCGTCAAGGGCGGCGACTTCCGGGCCCGCGAGTCCAACGTGCACCGCCTCGCGCAGATTTCCGTCGAGATCATCGACCAGTGCGTCGCGCAGGGCGTGCCGTTCGCCCGTGAGTACGGCGGGCTCCTCGACACCCGCTCCTTCGGCGGCGTCCAGGTGTCCAGGACCTTCTACGCGCGCGGGCAGACGGGGCAGCAACTGCTCCTCGGCGCCTACCAGGCGCTCAGCCGGCAGATCGCCGCGGGGAACGTGGAGATGCATCCGCGTACGGAGATGCTCGACGTGATCGTCGTCGACGGGCGCGCCCGCGGCATCGTCGCCCGCGACCTGATCACCGGCAGGATCGACACGTACTTCGCCGACGCCGTGGTCCTCGCCTCCGGCGGCTACGGCAACGTCTTCTACCTGTCGACCAACGCCATGAACTCCAACGCCACGGCCGTGTGGCGGGCCCACCGGCGCGGCGCCTACTTCGCCAACCCCTGCTTCACCCAGATCCACCCCACCTGCATCCCGCGCACCGGCGACCACCAGTCCAAGCTCACGCTGATGAGCGAGTCGCTGCGCAACGACGGCCGCATCTGGGTGCCCAAGGCCAAGGGCGACACCCGCCCGGCCAACGAGATCCCCGAGGACGAGCGCGACTACTACCTGGAGCGCATTTACCCCTCCTTCGGCAACCTCGTCCCGCGCGACATCGCGTCCCGCGCCGCCAAGAACGTCTGCGACGAGGGCCGCGGCGTCGGCCCCGGCGGGCAGGGCGTGTACCTCGACTTCGCGGACGCCATCCGGCGGATGGGCAAGAAGAAGGTCGAGGAGAAGTACGGCAACCTCTTCGACATGTACGAGCGGATCACCGCGGAGAACCCGTACGAGGTGCCGATGCGGATCTACCCCGCCGTGCACTACACGATGGGCGGCCTCTGGGTCGACTACGACCTGCAGACGACCGTCCCCGGGCTCTTCGCGGTCGGCGAGGCCAACTTCTCCGACCACGGCGCGAACCGGCTCGGCGCGAGCGCCCTCATGCAGGGCCTCGCCGACGGCTACTTCGTGCTGCCGTCCACCATCAACGACTACCTCGCGCGCAACCCGCACAAGGACGAGGTGAGCGACGAACACCCCGTCGTGCAGGAGGTCCTCGCCGAGACCGAGGACCGCCTCAACCTCCTGCTGTCCGTGGACGGCGACCGCACCCCCGACTCCTTCCACCGCGAACTGGGCGAAGTCATGTGGGAGTTCTGCGGCATGGCGCGCACCGAGACGGGACTGCGCAAGGCCCTGGAGCGCATCCCGCAGATCCGCGAGGAGTTCTGGCGCTGCATCAAGGTGCCGGGCACCGGCGAGGAGTTCAACCAGTCCCTGGAGAAGGCCAACCGGATCGTCGACTACCTCGAGCTCGCCGAGCTCATGTGCCTCGACGCCCTGCACCGTGCCGAGTCCTGCGGCGGCCACTTCCGCGAGGAGTCCCAGACCCCCGAGGGCGAGGCCGCCCGCGTCGACGAGGAGTTCTCGTACGCGGCCGCCTGGGAGTTCACCGCCACCGGCGACGCCCCCGTCCTTCACAAAGAAGACCTCGTCTTCGAGTACGTCCACCCCACTCAGCGGAGCTACGCATGAAGCTCACCCTGCGCGTCTGGCGCCAGAAGAACGCCGACGCCGACGGCGCGATGTCCACGTACGAAGTGGACGGCATCTCCTGCGACATGTCCTTCCTGGAGATGCTCGACACCCTCAACGAAGAGCTCATCGTCAAGGGCGAGGACCCCGTCGCCTTCGACCACGACTGCCGCGAGGGCATCTGCGGCGCCTGCTCGCTCGTCATCAACGGCGACGCGCACGGCCCCGAGCGCACCACCACCTGCCAGCTCCACATGCGGTCCTTCAAGGACGGCGACACGATCGACATCGAGCCGTGGCGCGCCGCCGCCTTCCCGGTCGTCAAGGACCTGGTGGTGGACCGCTCGGCCTTCGACCGGATCATCCAGTCCGGCGGCTACATCAGCGCCAACACCGGCTCCGCGCCCGAGGCGCACGCAACCCCCGTGCCCAAGCCGGACGCCGACTCCGCCTTCGAGCACGCGGAGTGCATCGGCTGCGGGGCGTGCGTGGCCGCCTGCCCCAACGGCTCGGCGATGCTGTTCACCTCCGCCAAGGTCAACCACCTCAACGTGCTTCCGCAGGGCGCCCCCGAGCGGGAGACCCGCGTCCTCGACATGGTGGCGCAGATGGACGAGGAGGGCTTCGGAGGCTGCACGCTCACCGGCGAGTGCGCGACCGCCTGTCCGAAGGGGATTCCCCTTCCCTCCATCGCCGCCATGAACAAGGAGTGGCTGCGGGCCACCAGGAAGGTGAGCCGCTGAGGGCGGCGTGGGGCAGAGGGGACCCGCGGGCTGTTTGTGGCTGATCGCGCAGTTCCCCGCGCCCCTTCGGGGCGCGTACCTTTCGGCGCATGTATCCGGGAGCGTACGACCCTGCCAGGCCGGCCGTCGTCACCGCCGATGGCACACGGACCCTCAGCTACGGACAACTCGAAGACCACTCCCTGCGGCTCGCGGATCATCTGCGGGCCGCGGGCTTGCGCCGGGGCGACCACTTCGCCCTGCTCTGCGACAACGACCCGCGCGCACTGGAGGTCTACTGGGCCGCCCTGCGCTCCGGCCTCTATCTCACCGCCGTCAACCACCACTTGAGCGAGGACGAGGCCGCGTACATCGTGCGTGACTGCGGGGCCCGCGCACTGATCGTCTCCGGCTCGCTCGCCGAACTGGGCGAGCGGGTGAGGGAGTTGGTGGGCGGGCCGCCGCACGTACTCGGCCTCGACGACGGCACGTACGACAAGGCGCTGGACGCGGCATCCGCCGTGCCGCCGCGCAGGCAGCCGCTCGGCACCGACATGCTCTACTCCTCGGGCACCACGGGCAGGCCCAAGGGCGTCAAGCCGCCGCTGCCCGAGGGCGACGTGCGCGAGCAGCCCACGACGTACACCGTCGTCTTCCAGACCATGTACGGCTTCGGCGAGGACACCGTCTACCTCTGCCCCGCGCCGATCTACCACGCGGCACCCCTGCGCTTCTGCGGCGTCGTGACCGCGCTCGGCGGCACCGTCGTCCTGATGGACTCCTTCGACGCCGAAGCGGCGCTCGCGGCCGTCGAGCGGCATCGGGTGACGCACAGTCAGTGGGTGCCGACGATGTTCGTGCGCATGCTGAAGCTGCCCGCCGAGGTGCGCGAGCGCTACGACACCTCGTCGATGAAGATCGCCATCCATGCCGCCGCGCCCTGCCCCGTCGAGGTCAAGCGGCGGATGATGGACTGGTGGGGGCCCGTCCTGTACGAGTACTACTCCTCGACGGAGGGCAACGGCATCACGTTCATCTCGCCCGAGGAGTGGCTGCGCAAGCCGGGTTCCGTCGGGCGCGACGGTTTCCTGGGGAACCTGCGGATCTGCGACGAGGAGGGCCGCGTCCTGCCGCCCGGCGAGACCGGCACCGTCTACTTCGAGCGCGACGAGACGCCCTTCCGCTACCACGGCGACGAGGCCCGCACCCGCGAGGCCCAGCACCCCGAGCACCCCAACTGGACCACCACGGGCGACATCGGCCACGTCGACGAGGACGGCTACCTCTTCCTCACCGACCGCAAGGCCTTCATGATCATCTCGGGTGGCGTGAACGTCTATCCGCAGGAGGCCGAGGACGTCCTCGTGCTGCACCCCGCCGTCGCCGACGTGGCGGTCGTCGGGGTGCCGGACACCGAGATGGGCGAGGCGGTCAAGGCGGTCGTCCAGGTCGAGCCCGGCATCACGCCGGGACCCGAACTGGAGCGTGAGCTCGTCGCGTTCGCGCGGGAGCGCATGGCCCACTACAAGGCCCCGCGCAGCGTCGACTTCGCCGAGCGCCTGCCGCGCACGCCCACGGGCAAGCTGGCCAAGTCCCGGCTGCGCGACGCCTATCGGAACGCGTGATCAGCCGAGCCGGGCCGCGAGACGGTCGCGGTAGTGGTCCACCACCACCGCGACCATGATCACGCCACCGGTGATCATCTGCCGCTGGAAGTCCGAGACGCCCATCAGGAGAAGGCCGTTGGTGAGCACGCCGAGCAGGCATGCGCCGAGGAGGGTGCCGATCATCGAGCCCTTGCCGCCGGACAGCGACGCCCCGCCGATCACGACGGCCGCGATGGCGCTCAGTTCATAGCCGCCGCCGAGGATCGGCGAGGCGATGTTCAGGCGCGCCATATAGGTGATCGCGGCGATGCCGACGCAGAACCCCGCGATGACGAAGACCGCGACCTTCACCACCGAGGTGCGGTGCCCGGACAGGCGCACCGCCTCCTCGTTCGAGCCGATCGCGAAGACCAGGCGGCCGAACACCGTCCGCGTCAGCACGAGATGGCCGGCCGCGACCATGGCGAGGGCGATCCAGAAGAGCGCCGGGACGCCGAGCAGCGTCGAGGTGCCGAAGCGGCTGAAGCCCTGCGGGAAGTCGTACTGTGTCTTGGCGTCCGTGTAGTCGAGGGCGGCGCCCCGGGCGATGTTGAGCATGCCGAGCGTGACGATGAAGGAGGGGACGCGCCAGCGCTCCGACACGAAGCCGTTGACCAGGCCGCAGGCCATGCCGACGGCAACGGCCACCAGGACGGCCAGCGTGACCGCCGTGCCCACCGAGAGGTCCTTGTCGGTGAGGGCGTCGCCCGCGACCACCGCCGAGAGCGCCATCACCGAGCCGACCGACAGGTCGATGCCGCCGACCAGGATGACGAAGGTCAGGCCCACCGCGAGCATCGTGTTCAGGGTGATCTCGGTGGCGATGTTGGTGAGGTTGCCGGTGGTCGCGAACTTCGGCGCGGCCAGCGTGAAGACGGCCACCAGGGCGAGCAGGGCGACCCCGGTGCCCGCCTCGCCCATCGCCTGGCGGGCGAGCGAGCCGACCGTGGAGCGGTCTTCGAGTGGGCGCGGGGGAGCGGGCGGAGCGGAGGTCATGCGCGGGCACCCTTCGTCGTGCCGGCGGAGGGATCGTCGGTGAATCCGCTGCCGTGGCCGCCGGTCGAGCCGTCGGCGGAGCCGTTCGTACAGCCGGAGTACGCCAGCGCGAGGATGCGCGAGCTGTCGAAGTCGGCGCGGGCCACCTCGCCCGCCACGCTGCCGCGCGAGAAGACGAGCAGGCGGTCGCAGATGCCCATCAGCTCCGGCAGGTCGGAGGAGACGATCAGCAGCGCCCTGCCGTCCGCCGCGAGGTCGACGAGCTGCTGGTGGATCTCGTACCGCGCGCCCACGTCGATGCCGCGCGTCGGCTCGTCCACCACCAGGACGTCGGCACCCGCGAGGAGCCATCTGCCGAGGACCACCTTCTGCTGGTTGCCGCCCGACAGCGTACGAACGGCCCTACGCACCCCGGGAGTTCGCACCCGCAGCCGCTCCACCGTCTCGCGCGCGATGCGGTCCTCCGCGCCGCGCCGCAGCAGCCCCGCACGCGAGACGCGTGCCATGGCGGCGAGCGTCACGTTCGCCGAAAGAGACAGGTCGAGGACGAGGCCCTGCCCCTTGCGGTCCTCCGTCAGCAGACTGATGCCGTGCCGCACGGCATCGCGCGGGCCCCTGATCCGCACCGGCCTGCCCTTCACCAGGACCTGCCCGCCGACCGCGCGATCCGCGCCGAACAGCGCCCGCACGGTCTCCGTGCGCCCCGAACCCACCAGGCCCGCCACGCCCACCACTTCACCGGCGCGCAGCGCGAACGAGACGGGGGCGCCGCCGCGCGGCGTGAGGCCGCGCACGCGCAGCAGCTCCGCTCCCGGCGTGCGCGGCACGTACGGCGGGTACTCCCGCACCAGGTCGCGGCCGACCATCAGCCGGATCACCTCGGCGGTGTCCGTGCCCGCGACGTCCTTGGTCACCACGTGACGGCCGTTGCGCAGCACCGTCATCCGGTCGGCGAGTTCGAAGATCTCCTCCAGGTGGTGGGAGATGTACAGGACCGCCGTGCCGCGCTCGGTGAGGGACCGCAGCAGTGCGAAGAGGCGCCGGGTCTCGCGTGGGGTGAGCGTTGCCGTCGGCTCGTCCATCACCAGGACCCGGCACTCCTGGTGCAGCGTCCGCGCGATCTCCAGGAGCTGCATCTGCGCGATGCCGAGCCGCTCCACCTTGGTCTGCGGCCGCACCTCCAGGCCGACTTCGGAGAGCAGTTCCCGGGCGAGGCGGTGCAGGGCGCGCCGGTCCACGAAGCCGTGGCGGCGCGGCAGACGCCGCAGGAAGAGGTTCTCGGCGACGGAGAGATGCGGCACCAGGTGGAACTCCTGGTGCACCACCTGCACGCCCGCCCGCATCGCCGCCGCCGCATCGCCCGGCGCGTACGGCGCGCCGCCGAGCCGCATCGTGCCGCTGTCCGGCGGCTGCGTGCCGGCGAGGATCTTCACCAGGGTCGACTTGCCCGCGCCGTTCTCGCCGACGAGGGCGTGCACCTCGCCCGGGACCAGATCCAGGCGTACGCCGTCGAGGGCGACCACCCCGGGGAACGCCTTGGAGACGTCCG
Organism: Streptomyces sp. NPDC041068; assembly: GCF_040647455.1. Classification (NCBI taxonomy): domain Bacteria; kingdom Bacillati; phylum Actinomycetota; class Actinomycetes; order Kitasatosporales; family Streptomycetaceae; genus Streptomyces; species Streptomyces sp. NPDC041068. The sequence continues at coordinate 36,007 of NZ_JBEZCG010000021.1, read as the reverse complement.
CGACCTCCAGGACGGGCTCCCCGTCGCGGAGGTCCTTCGTGCGTACGGCCGCGTGTACGTCCATGCCACGCACCCGCCGTCAGCCCAGATCGTCGGCGGTGACGACCTTCACGTCGGTCTTCACCCAGCCCGTGGGCTCGTCGCCCTCGATCGCCTTCATCGCCTGGTCGATGCCGTCGGCCGCCTGCTTCGCCGCGTACTGGTCGACCGTCGCCACGACCCGGCCCTTCTTCACGTACGGGCGGATGGCCTCGATGTTGTCGAACGAGGCGATCTTCACGGAGGCGGCGGCCTTCTTGGCGTCGATGGCCTTCAACGCGCCCAGCGCCATCGAGTCGTTGGAGGCGAGCACGCCCTTGATGTCCGGGTGCGCGGTGAGGATGTTGCCGAGGACGTTGTACGCCTCGTCCGTCTCCCAGTGCGCGGTCTTGGACGAAACCACCTTCAGACCGCCCGCCTCGGCCGCCGCGCGGAATCCGGCGGTGCGCCGGCGGGCGTTGTCGGCACCGGGGCTGCCTTCCAGGAGGGCGACCTCGGCTCCCTTGCCGAGCTCCTCGGCCAGCACCTCGCCCGAGAGGCGGGCGCCTTGTTCGTTGTCAGGGCCGACGAAGGGGACCTTCATGCCGGCGGCCTTCAGGGCGCCGTCGTCGAGCTTCACGTCGATGTTGATGACCTTCAGACCCTGCTTCTCGGCCCGTTGGAGGGGCGCGACAAGGGCGCGGGAGTCGGCGGGCGCGATCACGAGGGCGTCGACGCGGTCGGTGACGCAGCGGTTGATCGCCGCGACCTGGCCGTCGATGTCCGTCTCGTTCTGGATGCCGCTGGTCTTCAGGTCGAGGTCGTCCCGCTTCTTCGCGTGGGCCTTCGCGCCCTTCTCCATGACCTGGAAGTACTCGTTCCCCAGCGACTTCATCACCAGGCACACGGTGGGGCGCCCGCCGTCGCCGGGCTCGTCGGCGGCCGACCCTTCGCCCTCCTGGCCGCAGGCGGTCAGGGCCGTCGCGGCACCGAGGGCACAGGCGAGGGTGAGAGCGGTGGTGCGGTGCTTCATCGCGTGACTGCCTTCCAGTGGTGGGGGATGGTCGGTGGCTGTCGGGATGCCGGACGCCGTCAGGGCGCCGGGACGCCGCCCGCGGGATCCGGGCAGCCGCACGAGCCCCGGGCGAGCAGGGTCACCGGCAGGGCGTCGCGGGTGGGGGCGAGGTCCGGATCCCTGATGTGCGCGAGCAGCCGGCGCACCGCGGTACGGCCGAGCTCCTCGAACGGCTGGCGCATCGTGGACAGCGCCGGAGTCGTGTACGCTGCCGCCGCGATTCCGTCGAACGCGACAAGGGCGAGGTCGTCGGGGACCCGGATGCCGAGTTCGCTCGCCGCGCGTATGACACCTGCCGCCTGTGTGTCGCAGGTGACGAACAGGGCGTCCACCCTGTGGTCCCTTGACAGCAGGGCGAGGCCCGAGCGGTAGCCGTCGAGCCGGTCGAACGAGCCGTGCAGGAGCGGCGCGGCGGCTCCGTTCCCGCCGCCGTCCGCGCCCGTGCCTGCCGCCAGGCCCGCCTCCGCCAGAGCGGATCGCCAGCCCGCGACACGGTCCACGGTCGGGTGGATGCCCTCGGGGCCCGCGACGCACCCGATACGGCGCCGGCCGTGGGCGAGCAGATGCAGCGTCGCATCCCGGGCGCCCCCGAGGTTGTCGGCCAGGACGTGCGAGGCGGCCACGCCGTCCAGTTCGCGGTCAAGGACCAGACGGGCCACGCCGGAGCGGGCCAGTTCGGCGCGCCAGGGCCGGTCGCCCCGCGAGGGGATCAGGACGAGCCCGTCGACCCGCCGGTCCAGGAACGTCCGCAGATAGCCGGCCTCGCGCCCGGCGTCGTCCACGCTGTTGCCCACGAGCAGGGTGTAGCCCGCCGCCCAGGCGTGGTCCTCCAGGGCGCGGGCCAGCTCGGCGAAGAACGGGTTCGCCGCGTCCGGCACGACCAGGCCGAGCGTCATCGTGTGGCGCATGCGCAGCGACCTGGCGACCCCGTTGGGGCGGTAGTCGAGCGCCCGGACGGCCGCGAGGACCCGCTCCCTGGTGGCCGGTGCCACGGACCGCGGTCCGTTGTTCACCACGTAGCTGACGACCGAGGGCGAGGTGCCCGCGAGCCGGGCCACGTCCTGCCGTGTTGCCATGCGGGGCCTCCCTCGCGGGTCGGCGTATGCACCTGGGCGTACGACTCGGCGTACATCTGGGCGTACCGCTCGGCGTGCGACACGAGTTGGCAACTCGTGTCGCGTCAGGATCGGCCGAGCCCGCCGGTCGCCACAAGGCGGTGTTTCGGCCCCGTCGGTCGCCCGCGGTCTCAGCCCTGTCCTTCGTCCTCGCCGCGCGCCCGCGCCAGATACGGCGCGGTGCGGCTGCCCTCGGCCCGTGCCACGTCAGAGGGGGTGCCGGCCGCCACGATCAGCCCGCCCTCGTCGCCGCCGCCGGGGCCGAGGTCGACCACCCAGTCGGCACCCGCGACCACCGCCATGTCGTGCTCGACGACGACCACCGAGTTGCCGGCGTCGACGAGTTCGTGCAGGCGGTGTGTGAGGACCTCGACGTCCGCCGGGTGCAGGCCCGTCGTCGGCTCGTCCAGGAGGTAGAGGGTGTGGCCCCGCCGGACGCGCTGCAACTCGCCGGCCAGTTTGATGCGCTGGGCCTCGCCGCCCGACAGCTCCGTGGCCGGCTGGCCGAGCCGCAGATAGCCGAGGCCGACGTCGAGCAGCGTGCGCAGGCTGCGTACGACGGACGGGGTGTCGGCGAAGAAGTCCGCCGCGGCCTCGACGGTCAGGTCGAGCACCTCCGCGATGTTCCTTCCGTGGTACGTCACTTCGAGCGTCTCGGGGTTGTAGCGCGCGCCCGCGCAGGACGGGCAGGGCGCGTAGGTGCTCGGCAGGAAGAGCAGCTCGACGCTGACGAAGCCCTCGCCCTGGCAGGTCTCGCAGCGGCCGCCCGCCACGTTGAAGGAGAAGCGGCCGACGCCGTAGCCGCGCTCCTTCGCCGTGTCCGTGGCGGCGAAGACCTTGCGGACGACGTCGAAGAGGCCGGTGTAGGTGGCGAGGTTGGAGCGGGGGGTGCGTCCGATCGGCTTCTGGTCGACGCGCACCAGACGCCCGACCCCCGCGAGGTCCTCGGTGATCTCGCCGACGAGCGTGGACTTGCCCGAGCCCGAGACGCCCGTGACCGCGGTGAACGCGCCGAGCGGGAGCTCCGCCGTCACCTCGCGCAGGTTGTGCCGGGTGACCGGGCCGACCTTCAACCAGCCCTGGGGAGTGCGTAGTTCGCGTACGCCAGTGGGGTCCTGGCCGAAGAGGAAACGGGCCGTCGCCGAGTCGCGGGCCCCCGCGAGCTCCGCCACCGGGCCGCTGTGCAGCACCCGTCCGCCGTGCTCGCCCGCCTGCGGGCCGACGTCGACCAGCCAGTCCGCGTGCCGCATGACGTCGAGGTGGTGCTCCACGACGAACACGGAGTTGCCCGCCGCCTTGAGCCGGTCCAGGACCGTCAACAGGGCCTCGGTGTCCGCCGGGTGGAGCCCTGCCGACGGCTCGTCCAGGACGTACACCACGCCGAAGAGCCCCGAACGCAGCTGTGTCGCGAGGCGCAGGCGCTGCAGTTCGCCCGCGGAGAGCGTGGGCGTGGCGCGGTCCGGGCTGAGATAGCCGAGGCCGAGCTCGGTGACGGTCGCGATGCGGGCGAGCAGGTCCTCGGTCAGGACGCGGGCGGTCTCCGATGCACCGGTCGCACCGGGTGAACTCGCTTCTGCTGCAAGGGCGTCGGCGAGCTCGGACAGCGGCAGCGCGGCGAGTTCGGCGATCGTGCGCCCCGCGAACGTGACCGCCATCGCCTCCGGGCGCAGCCTGCTCCCGCCGCACGCCGGGCACGGCGCGCTCTCCAGGAACCGCTCGGCCTTGGCGCGCAGCGTCTGGCTCTTGGAGTCCGAGAACGTCTTCATCACATAGCGCCGGGCGCTCATGTACGTGCCCTGGTAAGGGCGTTGGATGCGCCCGGCGTCGCGCACCGGGTGCACGGTCACCACCGGCTGCTCGTCCGTGAAGAGGATCCAGTCGCGGTCCCGCAGCGCGAGCTCGCGCCAGGGGCGGTCGACGTCGTATCCGAGGGTGTCCAGGACGTCGCGGAGGTTCTTGCCCTGCCAGGCACCCGGCCACGCGGCGATCGCGCCCTCGCGGATGGAGAGAGACGGGTCGGGCACCAGGAGGTCCTCGGTGGTGCGGTGGACGCGGCCGAGGCCGTGGCACTCGGGGCAGGCGCCGGCCGCCGTGTTCGGCGAGAAGGCGTCGGAATCGAGCCGCTCGGCGCCCTCCGGGTAGCTGCCCGCGCGCGAGAAGAGCATCCGCAGGGAGTTGGAGAGGGTGGTGACCGTGCCGACGGAGGAGCGCGAGGTGGGGGCCGAGCGGCGCTGCTGGAGCGAGACCGCGGGCGGAAGGCCGGTGATCTCGCCGACCTTCGGCGCGCCCACCTGATGGATCAGACGTCGGGAGTACGGGGCGACGGACTCGAAGTAGCGCCGCTGGGCCTCGGCGTAGATCGTCCCGAAGGCGAGCGAGGACTTGCCGGAGCCGGAGACGCCCGTGAACACCGCGAGGACGTCGCGGGGGATGTCCACGTCGACGCCCTGGAGGTTGTGCTCACGGGCACCCCGGACGCGTACGAACGGGTCGTGGGGGCTGTGCATGGGCGGGGCTCCGTACGCGGCTCGGGGACAAACCCCACGATTCTAGGCCGCGGCCCCGCGCGCGACCCGGGGGGAGGGGCACCCGGTGTCGCAGGCCCCTCACACACCCCCGGCGGCGGCACTCGTGCACCCCGGTTGCGGGACCGCGGCGTGGCGCACCGTCCGCAGTTCCTTCGCCGACGCCACGTCCGCGCAGCCCGCGAGGCCCAGCGCGTCACGGAACTCCTCGGCGAACAGGTCGAGGACCCGCCGGGCACCGGCCTCGCCACCCAGGGCAAGCCCCCACAGCGGAGGCCGCCCGACCAGGACGCCGGACACGCCGAGCGCCAGCGCCCTGAGGACGTCCGTGCCGCTGCGGATGCCGCTGTCGAGCAGCACCTCGCACCGGCCTGCCAGGGCCGACACCACCGCGGGCAGCGCGTCGACGCTCGGAACCGCTCCGTCCAGCTGGCGGCCCCCGTGGTTGGAGACCACCACGGCGTCGACCCCGCACTCGGCGGCGCGCACCGCGTCCTCGGCTGCGAGGACGCCCTTGAGGACCAGCGGAAGCCGCGTCCGCTCCCGCAGCGCCGCCACCGACGACCACGTCAGGGCCGGGGAGAACGCCGCCTCGGTGTGGACGGCGAGCGCGGAGGCCGCGTCCGCCGGTGCCCGGTGCGCCGCCGAGGGGCCTTCGGCCAGATGCGCCGCCCGCACGTGGTCCGGCAGCGCGAACCGGTTGCGCACGTCCCGCAGGCGGCGCCCCATCCACGGGACGTCGACCGTCAGGACGACCGCCTCCGCGCCCGCGTCCTCGGCCCGGCGGACCAGGTCGAGGGAGCGCCCGGCCTCGCGCAACCAGTACAGCTGGAACCAGACCGTCCCTCCGGCCCGGACGATCCGCTCGATCGGGACGCTGCTGAGCGTGCTCGCGGTGAACGGCACGCCCGCCGCCCGCGCCGCCCGAGCGGCGGCCAGTTCTCCCTCGGGGTGCACCAGACGCTGGTACGCGACGGGCGCGACCGCCAGCGGCATGCGGACGGGCCGTCCGAGGAGCGTCGTCCCGGTCGCGCACGCCGACACGTCACGGAGCACGCGCGGCACGAGGAAGACCCGGTCCAGGGCGGCGCGGTTGGCGGCGAGCGTCGTCTCGGCCCCGCTGCCGCCCGCCACGAAGTCCCGTACGTCGGCGGGCAGGAGAGCGGCGGCGGCGCGCTCGGCGTCGGCCACGCAGCGGACGTCGGCGAGGGACCGGACACCATGGGCCGGACCCCGGACGTCGTCGGCGGGGGCCGTGCTCCCGGCCACCGCCACCGCCCCCACGTCAGCGCTGATGGAATCCACGCTGCCTCGTGCGCTCCAGCTCCACGGCCTCGTAGAGGGCCTTGATGTTGGCGCTGCCGAAGGTCGCCGCGCCCTGGCGTTCGATGATCTCGAAGAACAGCGTGCCCCGCGGGTGGGACGAGGCGGTGAAGATCTGGAAGAGCTGGCCGTCGTGGTCCTCGGCGGCGAGCACGTTCGTCGCCCGCAGGTCGTCGAGGCGCTCCTCGCTCAGCTCGACCCGGGCGCCGAGCAGGTCGTAGTACGACGACGGCGTGCGCAGGAAGGTGACGCCGCGCTCCGACAGGGCCCGCACCGACCGCACCGCGTCGCGCGCGGAGAACGCCAGGTGCTGGACGCCGGGACCGTGATGGTCCTTCAGGAACTCGTCGACCTGCCCGGAGGCGGCCGAGGTGTCGGGCTCGATGAGCGTGAGCGTCACGGTGCCCGATCGGCTCTGCACGGCCGTCGACTCCATGGCCTGGGTCCCGACGACGATGCGCTCCTCGAAGATGTCCCGGAAACCGAGGGCGTCGCGGTAGTAGTCGACCATCGGGCCGAGGTCGCCCGCGTTCAGGCACACCGCGACGTGGTCGAGCTCCAACAGGCCTACGTCGTCGGCCGGTTCGCCGTCGTACGGCACGGGTGTGTACCCGGCGGGGAGCCCGAGGCCCTCGCCGGGGTCACGCTGGACGAGCGTGTGGACGGTGTCACCGAACCCGCGGACCGCGGCGGTGACGGCCGGGCCGCCGTCCGTGTGCCGTTCGGGGCTCCGGTGGGCCAGGGCGCCGCGCGAGAGCGCCGCGTGGTAGGCCGCGTCGGCGTCGGCGGTGCGCAGGGCGATGTCGGCGACGCCGTCGCCGTGGTCGAGGACGTACGCCGACCCGGGATGCTGCTCCGAGGTCGCCTGGGTGAGGACGAGCGTGATCCTGCCGTGGCGGAGCGCGATGCCGCGGGACTCCGCGGATTCGCTGGTGCCCGCCACCGTGAAGGCGTACCTGTCGACCCAGGAGGCCGCCGCGGCGTCCAGGTCTTCGACGTACATCTCGACGTAGTCGATCGACAGATCCGCGAGTGGATCCGCTGCCTTTGATAAATCCCTCATGAATGTCTCCAGATCCGGAGAGAAATGAGCGATGTGGACTCTACGAGCCAGATCTCGGGTCTGGCCAACGAGGAATATGGACGGCGCTGTCAAGGAAAGCGAATCGAAACAGCGAACCTGGTGGGTCGCGGTGCCGGATGCATAAACTCGGCTGGCCTTTCGGTTAATACTCCCCGGCCTTCGACGGCCTTTTGAACGGGTGATGACTTGTGATGCGCACCATGGCCGTCGTCGGCACCGGGCTGATCGGCACCTCGGTCGCGCTCGCCGCGAGCCGGCGGGGCGTGACCGTGTTCCTCTCCGACCGCGACCCCGCGGTCGCCCGCACCGCCGCCGCGCTCGGCGCCGGACGCGCGCGGGCCCCCGCCGAGCCGGTCGACCTGGCGGTGATCGCCGTCCCGCCGAGCGACGTGGGCGCCGTCCTCGGGGAGTTGCAGGCGCGCGGCCTCGCCCGCAGCTACACCGACGTGGCGAGCGTGAAGGCCGAACCGGAGCGGGCTGCCCTGAGCCGCGCCCCCGACCCCGCGAGCTACATCGGCGGGCACCCCCTGGCCGGACGGGAGCGCTCCGGTCCGCTTGCGGCGCGCGCCGAGCTGTTCCAGGGCCGCAACTGGGTGCTCACCCCCTCCCGGCTGACCTCGGACGAGGCCTTCAACCGGGCCCTGGAACTGGTCGCCCTGTGCGAGGCCGTGCCGGTCGTGATGCGCAGTCAGGACCACGACGCGGCGCTGGCCGTGACCTCCCACGTACCGCACCTGATGGCCAGCCTGATGGCGGCCCGGCTGCGCGAGGGGCCCGCCGAGCTGTCCCGCGTCGCAGGTCAGGGCCTGCGCGACGCCACCAGGACCGCCGGGGGCGACTCACGGCTCTGGGGCGACATCGTGCGGTCCAACGCCGAGGCCATCGCGGGCGTCCTGAAGGACCTGCACATGGATCTCTCCCGCCTCGTCCCCGCCCTCGACGCGCTCGCGCGGCCCGGCGGAGGCGACCGGGACCACGGCATGCGGACGCTGGTGGACCTGCTCGACCGGGGCGTCTCGGGGGTGGCGGGCATCCCGGGCACCGGTCACCGCGCCGCGCCCGGCGACCCCCGGGTGCGGGTGGCTCTCACGGATCGGCCCGGTGAACTGGCGCGGCTCCTGGCCGACGTCGCGGAACTCGGCGTCGTGGGGGAGGACGCGGCCGTCGACGCGGGTGGGGCGGGAGGCGGACTGACCGTACTGTTCACCGTGCCGCCGACCGTCGCCGACCGGATGGCGGCCGAACTCGGGGCGGCGGGCTGGGACGCGGTGCGCGAGCGTGCGGGGCGGGCCGAGCGGGTCGAGCGGCCCGAGCGGGGCGAGGGTGAGGGTGTGGTGCTGCCGGTCGGATCCGCCTGACCGGCGAGTGGTTTACGGGACACGTGGAAAAGGTGGGAAAAGCCGCCGATCCCGGTTCCGTGATCGGACCCGTCCGCACTTGTCCAAGTGTGCGATTCGGACGGTTGGACGACGTTGTTGGACTGTCGGGATTCATGTGAGTCTGAGCGCCTGGTGCCACATTCCCGATAACTTCCGGACGCCTGGGGGAAATATTCATGGCGGGACAGATCGCCGACGGCCCCGCGCGGTTTGCACGCGACGGCCACAAGAACACGGATTCCGTTCCTGCCAATTCACCTTCGACCGACGGGGGCGCGGAGGCCGGGGAGCGCGCGACGGCCGAGGATCGTCCCGCGGCCGAAGCGCGCTCCTCGGTCGCGGGCCGCGAGGCGTTCGACCGCACGGGGCTGCGGCAGGGCGGACCGGGGAGTGGGAATCCCGGGCCGCCCGAGACCGCCGTGAAGATCCTGGACCGCAGCTGGTCGGCGCCGTTGGTCGTCGGCCCGCTCGACGCCCCGGCACGGCCCGGCGGTGAGTTGGCCGTCGTCCAGGCCGCGGGGGCGGCCGGACTCCCGGCCGTCGTCAGCGCCTTCGCCGAGCGGCCCTTCGCCGAGCTCTCCTCGGCCGCCGACCTGCCGCTGTGGCTGCGTACGTACGCCTTCCACGACCCGGAGACGGCCCGGCGCCTGGCCGGACAGGCCGAGGACGCCGGGTTCGGCGCGCTGCTCCTCGCCCTCGGCGGCCGCGACGACGTCCGCCTCAGGCGGGTCGCGGCCCCCGCCAACCTCGGCACACAAGGGCCGCTCGCCGACGTGCGGTCACTGCTCGCCGAGCACGCCGGCTGGGACGACGTCGCCCGGCTGCGCACGGCCTCCTCGCTGCCGCTCCTGGTCGCGGGCGTCCGCACCCCGGCCGAGGCACTGCGTGCCGTGGAGAGCGGCGCCGACGGGCTCGTCGTCACCGGCTTCGACGCGCTCCCCGAGATCGCGGCGTCCGTGGCCGGACGCTGCCCCGTCCTGCTGAGCGGCGGCGTGCGCCGCGGCGCGGACGTCCTCGTCTCCCTCGCCGCGGGCGCCGACGCGGCGTTCGCCGGACGCCCGGTCCTCGACGGACTGCGGGCCGGCGGCCGCGCGGGAGTGGCGGAGGCACTGGGCGGTCTGGTCCGGGAGTTCGCCGAGGCGATGGCGTTCACCGGGACCCGCACCGTCGCGGACATCGGCCCCGAGCTGATCCGCACCGGACCGCGCCCCGCGGACCCGCCGCCGACGAAGGCCGCGCAGCCGCTGCGCAAGGCCGAACTGCACGCCAGCGTCGGCGCCCCCGTCCTGGACACCATGACGTTCCTCAACGAGATCACCTACCGCTACCCGGAGGCCATCTCCTTCGCGCCGGGACGCCCGTACGACGGCTTCTTCGACAGCGAGCAGATCTTCACCCACCTGCGCCGGTACCTCGACCACCTTGCCGAGCAAGGGAGTTCGCCGCAGGACATCCGCACCGCCATGTACCAGTACGGACCCACCGCGGGCCAGATCCGCGAGATCATCGCCGACTCGCTGCGCGCCGACGAGAACATCGACGTGCCCGCCGAGTCCATCGTGGTGACCGTCGGCGCGCAGGAGGCCATGCTCCTGGTGCTGCGCGCGCTGATCACGGGACCAGACGACGTCCTGTTGGTCTCCAGCCCCTGCTACGTCGGGATCACCGGCGCGGCCCGCCTCCTGGACGTCCCGGTGACACCAGTCGAGGAACGGGAGGACGGGCTCTGCTGCGCCGACCTGGAGGCCGCGATCAGGGCCGAGCAGGCACGCGGACGCCGGCCCCGGGCCGTCTACGTCGTACCCGACCACTCCAACCCGTCCGGGACCACCATGGGCCCGCGGGCGCGGGCCGAACTCCTCGAACTCGCCGCCCGCCACGGCATCCTCGTCCTGGAGGACAGTCCCTACCGCCTCGTCAGCCCCGGCCCTCCGCTGCCGACGCTGAAGTCGCAGGACCGCGCGCACACGGTCGTCCACCTGGGGTCCTTCTCCAAGACGGTCTTCCCGGGCGCCCGGCTCGGCTTCGTCGTCGCCGACCAGCCCGTGGTGGACGACGACGGCCGCACCGGCCTCCTCGCGGACGAACTCGCCAAGATCAAGAGCATGGTGACGGTCAACACCTCGTCCCTCAGCCAGGCCGCCGTCGCGGGCGCGCTGCTCGCGGCGGGCGGCCGGATCTCCGAGCTGAACCAGGCGGCGGCCACGTACTACGGCGATGCCATGGGGGCCACGCTCCGCGAACTGGACACCCATCTGCCGCGGGCCCGCAGGGAAGCACTCGGCGTGCGCTGGAACGAACCCACGGGCGGCTTCTTCCTGACCGTGCGCGTGCCCTTCCGCGCGGACAACGCCGCGCTGATCCGCTCGGCGCAGGACTTCGGCGTCATCTGGACGCCCATGACGTACTTCTATCCGGGCGGCGGCGGCCTGCACGGCATCCGCCTGTCGACCAGCTATCTGACGCCCGCTCAGATCGCGGAGGGCACCGCGCGGCTCGCGCGGTTCATCGAGGCCGAGAGCGCGCGGACGTAGATCCACACGACCGTTCCGACGACAGGTCCCACGACCGTTCCGACGAGACAGGTCCCACGAACGTACTGCAGACAGGTCCCACGACCGTACTCACGAGAAGGAAGCAGGACAGTGACCGGCGACAAGACCATGCGACAGCCGCGCAGCAAGCCGCGTATGTGGGGGTGGACCTTCCGATGACCATCGACATCGCACCGCCCGAGACCCTGGACGACGTCCTGGACCCCGAGATCCACGAGACCGGCCTCCTGGTGACGCAGGGGCTCCCCGCGACAGCCGTACGCCCCCGGATCCTCGGCGTGGGCACGGCCGTGACCCCCACCTCCTACTCCCAGCTGGAAGTGCTCGACGCCTTCGGGATCACCGACCCCAAGGTGCGCTCGGTCTTCCTCAACAGCGCGATCGAACGGCGCAACCTCACGCTGCCGCCCGAGGACGTCGACGGCGTCCGGATCCCCGAGTCACAGGGCGACCTCCTCGACAAGCACAAGGCGCTCGCGCTCGAAATGGGCGCCGAAGCCCTGCGCGCCTGCCTCAAGGAGGCGGGGGCCGAACTCGCCGACCTGCGCCACCTGTGCTGCGTGACCTCCACCGGCCTGCTCACCCCCGGCATCAGTGCCCTGCTGATCAAGGAGTTGGGCATCGACCGGCACTGCAGCAGGGCCGACATCGTCGGCATGGGCTGCAACGCGGGCCTCAACGCCCTGAGCCTGGAGTCCGGTTGGGCCACCGCGCACCCCGGCGAACTCGCCGTGGTGCTTTGCGTGGAGGTCTGCTCGGCCGCGTACGCGGTGGACTCGACGATGCGCACCGCCGTGGTGAACAGCCTCTTCGGCGACGGCGCCGCGGCCGTCGCGCTCCGCGCGGAGCCGGTGCCCGAACGCGGCCGGGAGCGGGACCCGCACCACGCGCACGACCCGCACCACTCGCGCCACGCGCACGTCCCGCACGTCCCGCACGTCCCGCACCGTGAAGAGGGCCCGACCGTCCTGAAGTTCGCCAGCTGCGTCATCCCCGACGCCGTCGACGCCATGCGCTACGACTGGGACCGCGACCAGGGAAGGTTCAGCTTCTTCCTCGACCCGCAGATCCCCTACGTGGTGGGCGCGCACGCCGAGATCGTCGTCGACCGACTGCTCGCGGGAACCGGACTGCGCAGGAGCGACATCCGGCACTGGCTGGTCCACTCCGGCGGCAAGAAGGTCATCGACGCCGTCGTGGTCAACCTCGGTCTGACCCGCCACGACGTACGGCACACCGTCGGTGTGCTGCGCGACCACGGGAACGTGTCCAGCGGCTCGTTCCTGTTCTCGTACGAACGCCTCCTGGAAGAAGGCGTCACCCGGCCCGGCGAGTACGGAGTGCTCATGACCATGGGACCGGGCTCCACGATCGAAACGGCGCTGATCCGATGGTGAGGACGGAAGGGTCCATGGAACACGCACTGGAACTGGACGGCTCGGAGCCGTTGACGGCCGCGACGGTCAAGGCCGTCGCCGCCCTCTGCGACCACACCGAGGACCGGGACGAGCGCGGCGCGGCCGTCGTGCACGTCACCGGAGCCCCGACAGGCCACTGGACCAGCGGCCTCGACGTCATGCTGGTCACCAAGTGGGAGCGCGTCCTGCGCCGCTTCGAACGGCTGCCCACCGCCACGGTCGCGGTGGCTCGCGGCGACTGCGGAGGGACCGCGCTCGACGCCTTCCTGGCCGCCGACCTGCGTGTGGCCGCCCCTGACACCCGGTTCCTCGTGGCGCGCGACGCCACGGCCACCTGGCCCGGCATGGCCGGCTACCGCCTGGTCCAACTCGCCGGTGCCGCCCGGGTCCGCGCGGCCGTGCTGTTCGGCCGCCCGATCTCGGCGGCCGAGGCGCGCACCCTGGGCATCGTCGACACCGTGGCCGACGACCCGGCGGCCGCGCTCGCCGAGGCGGCGGCCCTGGCGGAAGGCATCGCGGGCCACGAGCTCGCGATCCGGCGGCAGTTGCTCTTCGACGCCGCCACGACCAGCTTCGAGGACGCCCTCGGCGCACACCTCGCGGCCTGCGACCGCGCCCTGCGCACGCCGGCCGCCGAGGAGGTGGAGGCCTCGTGACGACGGTCGTGCAGCCTGCGCGCCCCGCACACCCCACGCGCCCCGAACACCCCGTCCGCGCCCCGCACGAGGACGTCAGAGACGTCTGGTCGCGGCTCGCGGCGGAGTCGGGCGCCGTCGCCCGCGCGGAGGAACTCCTCGCGGCCCTGCCCGACCCCGTCGCCCGCACCGCGGGGCAACAGGCCGACCTGGCCGCCGCCATGGACGCGGCCCGCGCGCTGCGGGCGCGATTCCTCGACACGTACGCGGACGCCGTCCACGACCGGCTGACCGAGGGCCGCACCGTCGCCCTGCGCATCGACGAACTCCTCGAAGCGGCCGCGAGGGAACTGCCCGGCCTGGTGCCCGACGACGCCCGGCTCGCCTCCGAACGGAGCCGGGTCCAGGCAGGCAAGGAGGGCCACGAGATCGACCAGGGCATCTTCCTGCGGGCCGTGCTGCGCTCGCCGGCCGCGGGAGCACACCTGCTCGACGCCATGCTCAGGCCGACGCCCCGCGCGCTGGCGCTCCTCGACGAGTTCACCCGCAGCGGCGTCGTGGAGATGGAGTCGGTGCGCCTGGAACGGCACCGTGACGGCGTCGCCCGTCTGACCATGTGCCGCGACGACTGCCTCAACGCCGAGGACAGCCGCCAGGTCGACGACATGGAGACCGCCGTCGACCTCGCCCTGCTCGATCCGGCCGTACGCGTCGGCCTGTTGCGCGGCGGGGAGATGACCCACCCCCGCTACCGCGGCAGGCGCGTGTTCAGCGCCGGCATCAACCTCAAGAGCCTCAGCTCGGGCGACATCCCGCTGGTCGGATTCCTGCTCCGCCGCGAACTCGGCTACCTCCACAAGCTCGTGAGGGGCCTGCGCACCGACCACCCCGGTCAGTGGCACACCCCCTTCGTGGAGAAGCCGTGGGTCGCCGCCGTCGACGGCTTCGCCATCGGGGGCGGCACCCAGATCCTGCTGGTCTGCGACCACGTGATCGCCGCCTCCGACGCCTACGTGAGCCTGCCCGCGGCGAAGGAGGGGATCATCCCCGGCGTCGCCAACTTCCGGTTCACCCGGTACGTGGGGCCACGCATCGCCCGACAGGTCATTCTCGAAGGCCGCAGGATCAGGGCGAGTGAGCCCGACGCCCGGCTGCTCGTCGACGAGGTCGTGGAGCCCGAGGAGATGGACGCCGCCGTCGAGCGGAGCCTGGCACGGCTCGACGGCGACGCGGTGCTCGCCAACCGGCGGATGCTGAACCTCGCCGAGGAGCCGCCTGACGCCTTCCGCGCGTACATGGCGGAGTTCGCGCTCCAACAGGCGCTCCGCATCTACGGCCAGGACGTCATCGACAAGGTCGGCCGGTTCGGCGCCGCACACCAGGGCCCGCCGGGCGACGACGCGGCGTACGCCCGCGGCTGAGGGGACACCGCGATGCCGATCGCCCGGGTCAACGGAATCAAGCTCAGCTACGACGAGTACGGCACCGGGGAGCCGGTCGTCATGGTGACCGGCAGCGGTGCCCCCGGCCGCATGTGGCGCACGCACCAGGTGCCCGCCCTGACCGTGGCGGGCCACCGCGTCATCACGCTCGACAACCGGGGCATCCCGCCGAGCGACCCCTGCCCCGACGGCTTCGCCCTCGCCGACATGGCGGCGGACGTCGCCGGGCTCATCGAGGCCGTCGGTGAGGGCCCCTGCCGGGTCGTGGGCTACTCGCTGGGCGCGATGGCCGTCCAGGAACTGCTCCTGGCCCGCCCCGACCTCGTACACCAGGCCGTCCTGATGGCGACCACGGGCCGCACCGACGCCCTGACCGCGGCCATGACGGCCGCCGACATGGAACTCAGCGACGCCGACGGCAAGTTGCCGCCCCGCTACGCGGCCTATGTGCAGGCCCTGCAGAACCTCTCGCCGCGGACGCTGAACGACGAGGAGCGGCTGCGGGACTGGCTCGCCGTCTTCGAGATGTCGGCCGTCGACCGCTCCGGCGTACGCGGCCAGCTCGGCCTGCAGCTCATTCCCGACCGGCTCGCGGCCTACCGGCGCATCTCGAGGCCGTGCCTCGTCATCGGATTCCAGGACGACCTGGTCGTGCGCCCGCACCTGTCCCGCGAGGTCGCGAACAGCATTCCCGGCAGCACCTATGCCGAGATCCCCGGATGCGGCCACTACGGCTATCTGGAGAACCCCGCCGCCGTGAACGCGGCGATCACCGACTTCTTCACGGGACGGCTTCGGTGAATTCCGTCCCGCATCACGCGCCGCCTGGACGGCCTTGTCGGTCAAGTGGCGCCCCGTTAGCGTGAATTCAGTCCTGCCAGTGACACGATGAAAACGATCGGAGTGGTTATGCCGAACCCGTTCGACGACGAAAACGGTACGTTTCTGGTTCTCGTGAACGACGAGAACCAGCATTCCCTCTGGCCGGCCTTCGCCGAGGTTCCCGCCGGGTGGAAGACCGTCTTCGGAGAAGAGACGCGCAAGGCCTGCCTGGAGTACATCGAGGAGAACTGGAAGGACATGCGTCCCAAGAGCCTCATCGACGAGATGGAGAAGTTCGAAGCCGCCGGCTAGGCGGGCTCCGCCCGGCAATCACAACGAAAACTGGAGGTTTTCGTGGCAATACTCGGCGGACCGGGGCCGGTATTGATGCGCGGTATGGGGCCGGACGACGAGTCCGTGACGAGGCAGCAGATCAAGCCCGGCACGGCGAAACGAATCCTCCCCTACGCGAAACCGTACCGACTCAAGATCGTCCTTCTCCTGGCAGCCACCGCGCTCAACGCGGGCAATGTGGTGGCCGTCCCCATCCTCTTCAAGTACCTCATCGACAACGGCATCACCGAGGGGAACACCTCGGTGGTCGTCTGGATCTCCGTCGTGGTCGCCGCCCTAGCACTCCTGAGCTCAGGCCTCGGCTTCGCGGAGGCCTGGTACTCCGGGCGGGTCAGCGAGGGGCTCATCTACGACCTCCGCACACGGATCTTCGACCATGTGCAGCGCCAGCCACTGGCGTTCTTCACCCGTGCGCAGACCGGGTCCCTCGTCAGCAGGCTCAACACCGACGTGGTCGGCGCCCAGCAGGCGGTGACGTCGCTCCTTTCGACGGTCGCGTCCGCGGGGCTGACGCTGGTCCTCGTCCTCGGCGCGATGTTCTACCTGTCCTGGGTGGTCACCCTGATCTCCCTGATCGTGATCCCGCTGTTCATCCTGCCGGGCCGACTCGTCGGACACCGGCTCCAGCGGATCATGCGGGAGCACATGCAGGTGAACGCCGAGGTCGGCTCGTTCATGAACGAGCGGTTCAACGTCACCGGCGCCCTGCTGACCAAGCTCTACGGTCGGCCCTCCAGCGAGACGGGCATGTTCTCCGGACTCGCCGCCAAGGGCCGTGATCTCGGCATCCTGGCCGCCGTCTACAGCAAGTTGCTCTTCCTGTCGATGACGCTCGTGGGAGCCCTCGCCATCGCGCTCGTGTACGGCGTGGGCGGCGGCCTCGCCATCGACGGCACGTTCCAGATCGGCACGCTGGTGGCCCTCGCCACCCTGCTCACCCGGCTGATGGGACCCATCAACCAGCTCGCGGGGGCCCAGGCGAGCGTGCTGACCGCGCTCGTCAGCTTCGACCGGCTCTTCGAGATCCTCGACCTCAAGCCGCTGATCTCCGAGAAGCCGGACGCGAAGCCCCTGCGGGCCGCGACGGCGACCACGGACAGCATCGGCCGTCCGGCGCCGGAGATCGAGTTCGACGGGGTGTCCTTCCGCTACCCGAAGGCCGCCGACGTCTCGCTCGCCTCGCTGGAGTCGATCGCCCTGCCGATGCAGGAGCGCACCCAGAACACCTGGACCCTGCGCGACCTGAACTTCACCGCCCCCGCCGGCAAACTGACCGCGCTGGTCGGCCCGTCAGGCGCGGGCAAGACCACCATCACCCACCTGGTGCCTCGGCTGTACGACCCGGTGGAGGGCGCCGTCCGGATCGGCGGTCAGGACATCCGCGACGTGACGCTGGCGTCGCTGAACGAGACCGTCGGCATGGTCACCCAGGACGCGCACCTCTTTCACGCCACGATCCGGGACAACCTCACCTACGCACGGCCCGACGCCACCGAGCAGGACCTGATCGACGCGTGCAGGGCGGCGCAGATCTGGGACCTGATCGAGTCGCTCCCGGACGGCTTCGACACCGTCGTGGGCGATCGCGGCTACCGGTTCTCCGGCGGTGAGAAGCAGCGCGTGGCCATGGCCCGACTGCTGCTGAAGGCCCCGCCCATCGTCGTACTCGACGAGGCCACCGCACACCTGGACTCGGAGTCCGAGGCGGCCGTGCAGCGGGCCCTGAAGACGGCGCTGCGGGGCCGGACCTCGCTCGTGATCGCGCACCGGCTCTCGACCATCCGCGACGCCGACCAGATCCTGGTCGTCGACAAGGGGCGGGTCCAGGAGCGCGGCACCCACGAGGAACTGATGGAACTGGGCGGACTGTACGCGGAGTTGTACCGCACCCAGTTCTCCCGCCAGCCGTCCAGGAACGGCGAGGCGCCGGTGCCCGAACCGGTCGGAGGGCCGCACGGTCCCGAACCCGTCCTGCACGGCGGGCCCATGCAGGGCGGCGGCCCGGGGCCCTTCCCCGGCCCGGGTGGTCAACGGCCCGCGCCGGGCGTCTACTTCGCCCCACCGGGAGCCGGACCGGGCGGTTCCGGACCGGCTCCGGCCCCGGGACCGGGCCAGGGTCCCGGCTACGGACCGGGCTCCGGCGGACCGCCGCCTCCGCGGCACGAACCCGGCTGAGGCAAGGCAGACGGCAACGGCAACAGCAGCGGCAATGGCTGACGGCAGACGGCAGACGGCAGACGGCATCCGCGACGCAGAACACCGCGTCGCGGATGCCGCGTTGTTGTGGACACCGCGTCGCGTACGCCGGGTTGTGGCCACGGTGTCGCGTACGCCGCGTTGTGGAGACCGTGTGCGTACGCCGCTTCTCCGAACCCGCCCGGCGCGGGCGGCACGGCGGTAGCCTGGACGGCGTATGCGCTTCGTGCGGGGCCGCGGCGGACTGTGACCGGTGTGTGACCTCAGCTCATCCATCCTGGTCAGCCATGATCCGCTTCCGTCGCCCGCCCCTGCCGGTCGCGACGCGCCGTGTTCCGGCTGTTCGGGGGTGAGCGGTGAAGGTGCCACGCGTACGCCGAACTCCCTTCGCGCATCCGGATCTCCGCCCCACGCCCCCGATCGGCGGCGCCGCACGTCGTGACCGGGGCCGTCCCTGCCGCGGGTACCGGATTCGACGATGTGATGTGAGATGCCGATGCGTCTGCCCGACTCGTCCCACGCGACCCGGCTCCGGGCCTGGGCCGTCTCCCGCCTCCTGCCCAAACGGGTCCGCATGCGGCTCACACTGCTGTACGGGTCACTGTTCGTCGTCTCGGGCGCCGTCCTCCTGACGATCACCTATCTGCTGGTCAGCCGCTCGAACGGCATGTTCGTGTTCAGCAGGGACAGGTCCGACCCGTCCGGCGACGACGGCGTCCACATGTACAACGGCAACAGCGGCTCGGCCACGCTGGACGGATTCGCCGAGGCCCAGCGCCAGCAGGCGATGCGCCAGCACGCGCTGGAGATGAACCGCCTCCTGATCGAGTCCGGCGTCGCGCTGGCCATCATGTCGGTGATCGCGATCGGCCTCGGCTGGTTCGTCGCGGGACGCGTGCTGCGGCCGTTGCGCACGATGACTTCCACGATCCAGCGGATCTCCGCGCACAACGTGCACGAACGCCTTGCCGTCGAGGGCCCGGGGGACGAGCTGAAGGGCCTGGCGGACACCGTCGACGGACTGCTCGGCCGACTGGAGGGGGCGCTCGACTCCCACAAGCGTTTCGTCGCCAATGCCGCGCATGAACTACGCACGCCGCTCACCGTCGAGCACGCGCTTCTGGAGGAGTCCCTGATCGACCGCGACGCCACCGTCGAGTCGTTCCGCTCCAACTTCGAGCGACTCCTCGTCCTGAGCGAGCAGCAGGCGCGGCTCCTGGAGTCGCTCCTGACCCTGTCGAGCAGCGAGCGAGGGCTCGACCACAGGGAGCCCCTGGAACTGGCGGAGCTTGCGGGCAAGGCGGTCCGCGGCTGCCGGGAGAAGGCGGAGCGGAGCGGACTGCGCCTGGACGTGGCGACAGGCCCCGCGGGCATCCGCGGCGACAGCGCGCTGGTGGAGCGCCTGGTCGCCAACCTCCTTGACAACGCCATCGGTTACAACGTGCCCGAGGGCTGGGTGAAGCTCGTGACCCGCGTCGAGGGCGAGCGCGCCGTCGTGCGCGTGGCCAACTCCGGCAGGCAGGTCCCACCGGACCGCGTGGGCCGGTTGTTCGAGCCCTTCCAACGGCTCGACCGCACCGCGGGCGACGGACACCACGGTCTCGGTCTGTCGATCGTGCGCTCCATCGCCGCGGCCCATGACGCGACCATCGACGCGCACGCCCGCTCGCGGGGCGGCCTCGTCGTGGAGGTCGCCTTCCCGCTGCGGGCGACGGAGCCGTCGCCCGCCGTCACGCACCACGAGGGCCGGCACCGGCTGCCCCCGGCCGCCCCTCTCACGGTCGGAACGTGAACGTCCGTCCGCGGTGGCCACCGCGGACGGTCGCATCGATTCCCCCGTCGGCATAGCATCGAATTCACCGCGCACGTTCCCGTGAATGTTCCCGCGCCCGCTCAGCGTCCAAGTGCGCAAACCGTACGGTTGGACGCCTGTCGGTTGTCGGTTGGACGCCGGTTGGACGCCCCGGAAATCGATGAAACAGCCGACGCGCATGGCTCGGCGAGGGGGAAAGATGAACGGCAAAGCTGGTCGCACTCTGCCCTTGTTCGATTCCCAGGAAGGAATCTGGCTGGCGCAGCGTGTGGAAGGCTCCCGTCAGCTGTACGGCGTCGGTCAGTACGTCGAGATGGAAGGGCCCGTCGACACACGGGTATTCGGGCAGGCGCTGCGGCACGTCGTCGCCGAAACGGAAATCCTGCGGGTGCGTTTCGAGGAGACGGGAACGGATTCCGGCGACAGGGTTTCGCAGATCGTCGCCCCCGCTCCGCAGGAACGGGACGTTCACCGATTCGTCGACCTCAGTGCCGAAGGAAACCCTTCAAGTGCCGCCGAAGAATGGATGCGAGCGGAACTGGCCCAGGGAGCGGTAGCGGGAGGGGGCGAGGGAGCGGGAGGGGACGAGGGAGCGGGAGGCGACGAGGGAGCGGGCGAGCTCTCCTCTCACGTCCTCTTCCGTATCGCCGCGGACCGCCACATCTGGTTCCAGCGCCACGACCACCTTCTGATGGACGTCTACGCGTGTTCCCTCGTCGCCCGCCGCGTCGCCCACGTCTACACGGCGCTGCTGCGCGGGCAGACTCCTGAGCCCTCCGACCAGGGCACGCTCGGCGAGCTCCTGGAGCAGGAGTCCGCCTACCGGGCCTCGGAGCGGTACGAGCTCGACCGGCGGTACTGGCTCGACCACTTCGCCGACCGGCCGGACCTCGTGGGCATCCCCGGACACGGCTCCGCCGCGCCGCAGGCGCAGCCTGACGACGACCCGCGCGAGACCCTGCGGGCGACGGGCCACCTGCCCCCTTCCGCCGTCGCGTCGCTGCGCGCGGCGGCGGCACGGGCCGAGGTGAGCTGGCCCAGGCTCGTCGTCGCCGCGGTCGCCGCCTTCATGGGCCGGATGACGGGATCGGACGAGGTCGTGCTGAGCCTCCCGGTCGCGGGCCGCACGAGCGACCAGGCGCGACGCACTCCCTGCACGATGGCGAACATGCTGCCCCTGCGGCTGCCCGCCACCGCCCGCGCCGGCCTGCTGGAGCTGGCACGGGAGGCGGGCCGCGAGATCGGCGGCCTCCTCGACCACCAGGGCTTCCGGGGCGAGCGGTTGCGCCGCGAGCTCACCTGGCCGACCGGCGACCGATGGCACTTCGGGCCCTACGTCAACATCATGCCGACGGCCGGCGAGACCCTGTGCTTCGGCGAGCACCGCGGCACCGTCCGCGATCTGTCGACCCGGCGCGTCGAGGAGTTCGGCGTGCTGGTCAGCGGCTGGTCCGAGGACGAGGGCATGCAGATCACCTTCGAGGCCAACCCCACGCTGTACGGCCCCGAATGGCTTCAGGCGACACACCGCTCCTTCCTCGCGTTCCTGGAGCGGGCGGTGGGTGACCCGTCGGCGCCGGTGGGACGGATCGACGCGCTGAGCGAGCCGGAGCGGGCGCGGGTGGTCGAGCGGTGGAACGCGACGGGGCGGCCGGTGCCGAAGGGTTCGGCGGGTTCACCGGGTTCGGTCGTGGGGGAGTTCGAGGGGTGGGCGAGGCGGTCGCCGGGTGCGGTGGCGGTGCGGTGCGGGGATGACGTCCTGTCCTACGGGGAGTTGGAGGCGGGGGCGAACCGTCTGGCCCGGTATCTCATGGGTCTCGGGGTCGGTGCGGAGTCGCGGGTGGGTCTGTGTCTGCCGCGTGGGGTCGACGTGGTCGTGGCCGAGTTGGCGGTGTGGAAGGCGGGTGGGGCGTTCGTGCCGCTGGATCCGGAGTATCCGGTGGACCGCCTCGGTTACGTGATCGAGGACAGCGGTGCTGCTGTGGTGGTGGGGATCTCCGATTCGTTGGCCGGGGTGTCGTCGGGGGCGGCGCGGGTCGTGCTGCTGGATGACGCGGGGACTGCGGCGGCGTTGGCGGCGGAGTCCGACGGGGCGCTCGGCACGGCGGTGCTGCCGGATCAACTCGCGTACGTGATCTACACATCGGGCTCGACGGGGCGGCCGAAGGGTGTGGCGGTGGCGCACGGCGGCGTCGCGAACCTGGCGGAGGTGATGCGTCCCGCGCTGGGTGTGGCCGAGGGCGTGGTCGTGCTGCAGTTCGCGTCGTTCAGCTTCGACGCGGCCGTACTGGACGTGGCGGCGACGCTGGCGGGCGGCGGCACCCTGGCCATCGCGTCCCGCGCGGAGCGGACCGAGCCGGGCGCGCTGGCCGAGATGATCGAGGCCACGGGCGTGAGCACGGCGAGCGTGGTGCCGTCCCTGCTGGGTGTGCTGGATACCAACTCGGTTACATGTGTACGGAATTGGGTCCTGGGTGCTGAGTTGCTGACCGCCGACCTGGCGAGCCGCTGGACCCCGCAGGCGCGGGTGTGGAACACGTACGGCCCCACCGAGGCGACCGTCATGGCCACCGCCGGTCCGGTGGACGCGGGGGTCGGACCGCGTGACGCGGCGCCGCCGATCGGGCGCCCGCTGGGGAACGTGCAGATCTATGTCTTGGACGCGCATCTACGGCCGGTCGCGCCGGGCGTGGTGGGCGAGGCGTACATCGCGGGGCCGGGAGTGGCGCGCTGCTACGTGGGGCGTCCCGATCTGACGGCGGAGCACTTCGTGGCCTGCCCCTTCGCCGGTGGTGGGCGGATGTACCGCACCGGTGACCTGGCCCGCTGGACGTCCGACGGGCAGCTGGCGTTCGCGGGGCGTGCGGACGAGCAGGTGAAGATCCGTGGCTTCCGCGTGGAGCTCGGTGAGGTCGAGGCCGCGCTCGCCTCCTGCGACGGAGTCCGCCGGGCCGCGGTGGTCGTGCGGGAGGACCGGCCGGGCGACAGGCGTCTGGTCGCCTATGTCGTACCTGACGGACGGCCCGAGCTCGCTCCTGGACCTGACGGGCAGCCCGAGCCCACCGCCGGCCCCACCACCCAGGCGCTACGCGAGCACGTGGCCGCCCGCTTACCGGAGTTCATGGTCCCGGCGTCGATCCTGATCCTGGACGCGCTGCCGCTCACGGTGAACGGAAAGCTGAACCGTTCCGCCCTCCCCGCGCCGGACTCCCCGGGCGCGGGCGGCGGCCGTGGGCCCGCGACGCCGTTGGAGGAGGTGTTGTGCGGACTCTTCGGCGAGGTCCTGGGGCTGGGGCGGGTGGACGCCGACGCGTCGTTCTTCGACCTGGGCGGCGACTCGCTGCTGGGTATGCGACTGCTCGGGCGGATCAGGGCCGTACTCGAAGTGCGGCCGGGGATCGGCGAGTTCTTCGGATCACCCACGGTGGCCGGTCTCGCGCGGCTGATCGGTCAGGGGCTGGGTGAAGGGGAGCTGCGGGCCGTACTGACCACCCGGGTGCGGCCGGACGTGGTGGCCCTCTCCTTCGCCCAGCAGCGGATGTGGTTCCTGAACAGGATGGAGGAGTCCGTCCCGGGCGCGTCGGCCGCGTACAACCTGCCTGTAGCGATTCGACTGTCGGGTGTGGTGGACGGGACCGCTCTGGAGGCGGCGCTCGGCGACGTGGCCGACCGGCACGAGAGTCTGCGCACGGTCTTCCCCGACGTCGACGGAGTTCCGCGGCAGCGGGTTCTGCACGGAGAGGCGGGGCGTCCACGGCTGATGACGGTGGAGTGCGAGGAGCAGCGGCTCGACGCCGTCCTTGCGGAACACGCACGGACCGGCTTCGACCTCCGGGTGGAAGTACCGTGGCGTGCCTGGCTGTTGGAGGTGGCTCCGGCGGAGCACGTGCTGTCCGTCGTCGCGCATCACGTGGCGGTGGACGGCTGGTCGATGGGTGTCCTCGCGCGCGACCTGGAGGTTGCGTACGCGGCCCGGTGCGAGGGTCGGGCGCCGGGCTGGGGTCCGTTGCCCGTGCAGTACGCGGACTACGCGCTGTGGCAGCGCGAGGTACTCGGCGAGCTGGACGACCCGGCCAGCGTGATCAGCGGCCAACTGGCCTACTGGCGCGACGCGTTGCAGGACGTCCCGCAGGAGCTGACTCTGCCGGTCGACCGTGCCAGGCCTGCGGTGCCGTCCTTCGAAGGGCGGCGTGCGCGGATGGAGACGGACGCCGAGACGCACGCGCGGCTGGTCGAGGTCGCCGGGCAGGGCCGGGCGACGATGTTCATGGTGGTCCACGCGGCGGTGAGCATGCTCCTCGCCCGGATGGGTGCGGGCGTGGACATCCCGCTTGGCACCCCGGTCGCGGGGCGGGGTGACGCGGCGCTCGAAGAGCTCGCGGGTTTCTTCGTCAACACCCTTGTCCTGCGCGCCGACGTGAGCGGCGATCCGACCTTCGCCGAACTGCTCCAGCGGGTGCGGGCCACGGATCTGGCGGCCTACGCCCACCAGGACGTGCCCTTCGAGCGCCTCGTCGAAGAGGTCAACCCGTCCCGCTCGGTGTCCCGAAACCCTTTGTTCCAGGTCATGTTGGCTCTGGAGGCCGTGCCGGAGCCGGAGTGGCGGCTGCGGGGTGCGCAGGTGCGGTCGGCTTCGATGGTCGCCCCTGCCGCGCGCTTCGACCTGGCGATCACGCTCGCCGAGCGGCGCGACGCGGCCGGAGCCCCGGCCGGTCTCGGCGGGGACATCCTGTTCGTCGCGGACCTGTTCGACGAGGGCACGGGGCAGGTGCTGGCGCAGCGTCTGGTGCGGGTCCTTGCGCAGGTCGCCGCCGATCCACAGATCCGGCTCAGCGACGTGGACGTCCTGACGGCGTCGGAGCGGGCGCGGGTGGTGGAGCGCTGGAACGAGTCCGGGCGGCCGGTGCCGGTGGGTTCGGTCGTGGGGGAGTTCGAGGGGTGGGCGCGGCGGACACCGGACCTGGTGGCCGTGCGCAGTGGCGAGGACGCGGTGTCGTACGGGGAGTTGGAGGCGCGGGCGAACCGTCTGGCGCGGTACCTCATGGCTTGCGGGGTGGGTCCGGAGTCGCGGGTGGGTCTGTGTCTGCCGCGTGGGGTCGACGTGGTCGTGGCCGAGTTGGCGGTGTGGAAGGCGGGTGGGGCGTTCGTGCCGCTGGATCCGGAGTATCCGGCGGACCGCCTTGCGTATGTGATCGAGGACAGCGGCGCTGCTGTGGTGGTGGGGATCTCCGATTCGTTGGCCGGGGTGTCGTCGGGGGCGGCGCGGGTCGTGCTGCTGGATGACGCGGAGACCAGGGCGGCGTTGGCCGCGGAGTCCGCGGAGGCGCTCGGCATCCACGTCCTGCCGGATCAACTCGCGTACGTGATCTACACATCCGGCTCGACGGGGCGCCCCAAGGGCGTGGCCGTGGCGCACGGCGGTGTCCTGAACCTGGCGGAGGCGATGCGCCTGCCGCTGGGCCTCGAAGCGGGTGCGGTGATGTTGCAGTTCGCCTCGTTCAGCTTCGACGCGGCCGTTCTCGACGTGGCCGCGACGCTGACGGCCGGCGGGACACTGGCCATCGCCTCGCGCGAGGAGCGGGCCGAGCCCGCGGCCCTGGCGCGGATGATCGGCACGTCAGGGGTGAGCGCGGCGAGCGTGGTGCCGTCTCTGCTGGGCGTGCTGGATCCGAACGCGGTGACAGGCGTACGTGATTGGGTCCTGGGTGCTGAGTTGCTGACCGCCGACCTGGCGAGCCGCTGGACCGCGCAGGCTCGGGTGTGGAACACGTACGGCCCGACCGAGGCGACCGTGATGGCCACGGTCGGTCCCGTGGAGGCGGACATTCGCTCGGATGGTCAACCACCGCCGATCGGGAGGCCGTTGGGTAACGTACGCATGTACGTCCTGGACGGCTTCCTTAAGCCGGTCGCGCCCGGTGTGGTGGGCGAGGTGTACATCGCGGGGCCGGGGGTGGCGCGTGGTTACGTGGGCCGTCCCGAGCTGACCGCCGAACGTTTCGTGGCGTGCCCGTTCGCCGGGGGCGGGCGGATGTACCGCACCGGTGACCTGGCCCGCTGGACGCCCGACGGGCAGTTGCTGTTCGCCGGACGGGCCGACGACCAGGTCAAGATCCGTGGCTTCCGCGTGGAGCTCGGTGAGGTCGAGGCCGCGCTCGCCTCCTACGACGGGGTCCGCCAAGCCGTGGTGGCGCTGCGCGAGGACCGGAGCGGCGACCAGCGTCTGATCGGCTATGTCGTAGCGGACACCGAGAGCGCGCACGAGAACGCACATGGGGACGTGAACGCGAATGTGGACGTGAACACGGATGTGGGCGTGGACGCGGATATGGACGTGGACGTGCAGGCCGTCCGTGTCCACCTGGCGGGCGTCCTCCCGGAGTTCATGGTCCCGGCGGCCGTGATCGTGCTGGACGCCCTGCCGCTGACGGTGAACGGGAAGGTCGACCGGTCGGCCCTGCCCGCGCCGGACTTCGCGGAACGCGTCGTTGGCCGTGAGGCGCGTACGCAGACCGAGGAGATCCTGTGCGCCCTGTTCGCCGAGGTGCTCGGCCTCGATCGGGTCGGGGCCGAGGACGGGTTCTTCGAGCTCGGCGGCGACTCGCTCCGCGCGATGCGGTTGATCTCCCGGATCCGCTCCGCGCTGGAAGTCGAGGTCGGCATAGGGGAGTTGTTCGCCGCGCCGACGGTCGCGGAGATGGCCCGGATCATCGGCGACGGCAGTGGAGGTCCGGGCGAAGGCGGGGCGCGGGTCGCGCTGGCCACCCGGGTGCGGCCGGACGTGGTGCCCCTCTCCTTCGCCCAGCAACGGATGTGGTTCCTGAACCGCATGGAGGAGTCCGTCCCCGGTGCGGCGGCTGCGTACAACCTGCCCCTGGCGCTCCACCTCTCGGGCGTGCTCGATGTGGCCGCCCTGGAGGCGGCGCTCGGCGACGTGGCCGGCCGCCACGAGAGCCTGCGCACGGTCTTCCCCGACGTGGGCGGCGTCCCCTGCCAGCGTGTGCTGCACGGCCCGGCGGGACGCCCTGTGCTGTCGATCGTGGACGTCACCGAGCGGCGGCTCGACGCCGTCCTTGCGGAGCATGAGGGCCTCGGCTTCGACCTGCGCGTGGACGTGCCGTGGCGCGTCTGGCTGGTGGAGGTCGGCCCGGCGGAGCACGTGCTGTCGATGGTGGCGCATCACGTGGCGGTGGACGGCTGGTCGATGGGCGTGCTCGCCCGTGACCTGGAGGTCGCGTACGCGGCCCGGTGCGAGGGTCGGGCGCCGGGCTGGGGTCCGTTGCCCGTGCAGTACGCGGACTACGCGCTGTGGCAGCGCGAGGTACTCGGTGGGCTGGAGGACCCGGCCAGCGTGATCAGCGGTCAGTTGGCCTACTGGCGCGATGAGTTGACCGGTGTCCCGCAGGAACTGACTCTTCCCGTGGACCACGTGAGGCCCGCCGTTCCGTCGTTCAAGGGGCGCCTGGTGCCGGTGGCGGCGGACGCGGAGACGCACGCCCGTCTGGTCGAGATCGCCGGGCAGGGACGGGCCACGATGTTCATGGTGGTCCATGCCGCCGTGGGCCTCTTGCTGGCCCGGATGGGCGCCGGTCGGGACATCCCGCTCGGAACGCCGGTCGCGGGGCGGGGCGACCCGGCCCTCGAAGAGCTGGCCGGGTTCTTCGTCAACACCCTTGTGCTGCGGACGGACGTGAGCGGTGATCCGACGTTCACCGAGCTCCTGGAGCGGGTGCGGGACACGGACCTCGCCGCGTACGCGCACCAGGACGTGCCCTTCGAGCGCCTCGTCGAAGAGGTCAACCCGACGCGGTCCGTCTCGCGAAACCCCCTCTTCCAGATCATGTTGGCCCTGCAGAACGTGCCCGACCCGGAGTGGCGGCTGCAGGGCACGCGGGTGCGGCCGGAGCCGATGGTCGCGCCGGCCGCGCGCTTCGACCTGGCGGTGACGCTGACCGAGCGGCGCGACGAACGCGGGGCTCCGGCCGGTCTTGACGGGGACATCCTGTTCGCCGCGGACCTGTTCGAGGAGGGCACGGCCCGGAGCCTGGCGAGCCGCCTGGTCAAGGTCCTTGAGCAGATAGCCGCCGATCCGCGGGTCCGGCTCAGCGACGTGGACGTCCTGATGGGACACGAGCGGCAGCAGGTACTGGATCGCTGGAACGACACGGCGGCCGCGACCGCGCGCACACCGGTGCCGGAGCTGTTCGCGGAGCGGGCGCGGCGCACGCCGGACGCGGTGGCGGTGCGGTGCGGCGACGACGCCCTGTCCTACGGGGAGTTGGAGGCACGGGCCAACCGTCTGGCCCGGTACCTCGCGGCTTGCGGGGCCGGTCCGGAGTCGCGGGTGGGCCTGTGCCTGCCGCGCGGGGTCGACGTGGTCGTGGCCGAGTTGGCGGTGTGGAAGGCGGGCGGGGCGTTCGTTCCGCTGGACCCGGAGTATCCGGCGGACCGCCTTGCCTATGTGATCGAGGACAGCGGAGCCGATGTCGTCCTGGGCGCCGGTGAGTCGCTGGACGGCACCCCCGCCGGGACGACGCGCTTCGTGCGGCTCGACGCCCCGGAGACCATCACGGCCTTGGCCACGGAGTCCGGGGAGCCGCTCGGCATCCACGTCCTGACGGATCAACTCGCGTACGTGATCTACACATCGGGCTCGACGGGGCGGCCGAAGGGTGTGGCGGTGGCGCACGGCGGCGTCGCGAACCTGGCGGAGGTGATGCGTCCCGCGCTGGGTGTGGCCGAGGGCGTGGTCGTGCTGCAGTTCGCGTCGTTCAGCTTCGACGCGGCCGTACTGGACGTGGCCGCGACGCTGGCCGGTGGCGGCACGCTGGCCATCGCCTCGCGCGAGGAGCGGGCCGAGCCCGCGGCCCTGGCGCGGATGATCGACGAGGCCGGGGTGAGCACCGCGAGCGTCGTGCCGTCCCTGCTCGGCGTGCTCGACCCCGCGACCGTGCCCGGCGTACGTGATTGGGTCCTGGGTGCTGAGTTGCTGACCGCCGACCTGGCGAGCCGCTGGACCGCGCAGGCTCGGGTGTGGAACACGTACGGCCCGACCGAGGCGACCGTGATGGCCACCGTCGGCCCGGTCGATGCGGGGATCGGTCCGAGTGACGAGCCGCCGCCGATCGGCAGCCCGCTCGGGAATGTACAGATCTACGTCCTGGACGAGTTCCTTCGGCCGGTGGCACCTGGTGTGGCGGGCGAGGTGTACATCGCGGGTCCCGGAGTGGCGCGCTGCTACGTGGGCCGTCCCGATCTGACGGCGGAGCGCTTCGTGGCCTGCCCGTTCGCCGGTGGTGGGCGGATGTACCGCACCGGTGACCTGGCCCGGTGGACGGCCGACGGGCAGTTGCTGTTCGCCGGACGGGCCGACGACCAGGTGAAGATCCGTGGCTTCCGCGTGGAGCTGGGCGAGGTCGAGGCCGTGTTGGCTTCGTACGCCGGGGTCCGTCAGGCCGTGGCGGTCGTGCGGGAGGACAGGCCGGGCGACAAGCGGCTTGCTGCCTACGTCGTCCCCGAAGGTCGGCACGACCTCAATCCCCAGGCCCTGCGTGAACAAATGGCGCTCAGGCTCCCGGAGTTCATGGTCCCGGCGGCGGTCGTGGCGTTGGATTCGCTGCCGTTGACGGTCAACGGCAAGGTGGACCGCTCCGCCCTCCCCGCACCGGACTTCACTCCACGGGCCTCGGGCCGTGAGCCGCGTACACAGACCGAGGAGATCCTGTGCGGGCTCTTCGCCGAGGTGCTCGGCCTCGAATGGGTCGGGGCCGAGGACGGGTTCTTCGAGCTCGGCGGCGACTCGCTGCTCGCGATGCGGCTGATCGCCCGCGTACGGGCCGTGCTCGAAGTCGAGGTCGGCATAGGGGAGTTGTTCGGTGCGCCGACCGTGGCGGGCATGGCCCGTCTGATCGGTGACGGTGTGGGTGAAGGCGGGACGCGGGTCGCGCTGGCGCCCCGGGTGCGGCCGGACGTGGTACCCCTGTCCTTCGCCCAGCAGCGGATGTGGTTCCTGAACCGGATGGACGAGTCCGTGCCGGGTGCGGCGGCCGCGTACAACATGCCGTTGGCGCTGAGCATTTCGGGCGTGCTGGATGTCGCCGCCCTGGAGGCGGCGCTCGGCGATGTGGCCGACCGGCACGAGAGTCTGCGCACGGTCTTCCCCGACGTCGACGGCGTGCCGCACCAACGCGTGCTGACCGGCCTCGCGGGCCGTCCGCCCCTGACCATCGTGCAGACCGGCGAGGAGCAGGTGGCGCAGGCGCTCGCCGCCGAACTGGGCGAAGGCTTCGACCTGCGGGTGGACGTGCCCTGGCGGGTCTGGCTGTTGGAGGTCGGCCCGGCGGAGTTCGTGCTGTCCGTCGTCGCGCACCATGTGGCCGTGGACGGCTGGTCGATGGGCGTCCTCGCGCGCGACCTGGAGGTCGCGTACGCGGCCCGGTGCGAGGGCGGGGCGCCGGGCTGGGGTCCGTTGCCCGTGCAGTACGCGGACTACGCGCTGTGGCAGCGCGAGGTGCTCGGTGAGCTGGACGATCCGGCCAGCGTGATCAGCGGTCAACTGGCGTACTGGCGTGACGCGTTGGAGGACGTACCGCAGGAACTCGCCCTGCCCGTCGACCGGGCCCGGCCCGTCGTGCCGTCCTTCGAGGGGCGCCTGGTACCGGTGGCGGCGGACGCGGAGACGCACGCCCGGCTGGTCGAGGTCGCCGGGCAGGGCCGGGCCACGATGTTCATGGTGGTCCACGCGGCGGTGAGTCTGCTCCTCGCCCGGATGGGCGCGGGCGAGGACATCCCGCTGGGCACTCCGGTGGCGGGGCGGGGTGACGCGGCGCTCGAAGAGCTGGCCGGGTTCTTCGTCAACACCCTCGTGCTGCGGACGGACTTGAGCGGCGATCCGACCTTCGCCGAGCTCCTCGAGCGGGTGCGGGCCACGGATCTCGCCGCGTACGCGCACCAGGACGTGCCCTTCGAGCGCCTCGTCGAGGAGCTCAATCCATCCCGCTCGCTGTCCCGCACCCCCCTGTTCCAGGTGATGCTGGCCCTGCAGAACGTGCCCGAGGCCGCATGGGAACTGCCCGGCGTGCACGTGCGTCCCGCCGCGCTGCCGCCCCGGCTCGCGGCCCGGTTCGACCTGGCGGTGTCCATGGTCGAACGGCGCGACGGGCACGGGGCGCCGGCCGGGCTCGACGGCGAGATCCTCTACGCCACCGACCTGTTCGACCCGGACACGGCCCAGATGCTCGCGCAGCGCCTCGTGCGGGTCCTTGAGCAGGTCGCCGCCGATCCGCGGATCCGGCTCAGCGACGTGGACGTCCTGACGGCGCCCGAGCGCTCGCGGGTGGTGGAGCGGTGGAACGACTCCGCGCAAGCGGTACCGCCCTCCTCGGTCGTCGAGCTCTTCGAGGAGTGGGCCGAGCGGTCCCCGAATGCCGTGGCGGTCGAATCGGCCGAAGCCTCCCTGACCTACGGCGAGTTGAGGGAGCAGGCGGCACGCCTGGCGCGGCACCTGATCGCCGCGGGCGTGGGCCCGGAGTGCCGGGTGGCCGTCGTGGTCGAGCGGTCGGTGGCGCTGATGGTGTCGCTCGTCGCGGTCTCGATGGCAGGCGGGGTGTTCGTCCCTGTGGACCCGGAGTACCCGGCGGACCGCGTGGCGTACCTGCTGGAGGACTCCGACCCCGCCGTGGTCCTGTGCACCGCGCGGACACGGAACGCGCTGCCGGTGAACACGACAGCCGGGCAGGACACCGGGGACGCGGCGCCCCCGCGGCACGTCATCGCCATGGACGACCCGGCGGTCGCCCGCGAGGTGGCCGCGCGCGAGGCGGGACGGCTGCGGGACACGGAGCGCCTCGCGCCGCAGACGTCCGCCAACACCGCGTACGTGATCTACACCTCGGGCTCGACAGGGGCGCCCAAGGGCGTCGCGGTCTCCCACCACGGGCTGCGCAACGTCGTCGAGGACAACCTCCGGCGGTACGAGATCGACGGGCGCAGCCGCGTCCTGCAGCTGGTCTCGCCGAGCTTCGACGTGTCCATGGCGGACATCTGGCCGACGCTCTGCGCGGGCGCACGGCTCGTCCTGGCACCGGCGCGCCTCGACGCCTCCGGCGACGAACTGGCCGACCTCATGCGCACACGGGGCGTCACCCACTTGGCGACGACCCCCACCTACCTGCTGCAGATGCGGCCCGAGGACGTACCCGAACTGCGCCTGCTGATCATCGGCGGCGAGCCCATGGCACCCGAACCACGCCGCCGCTGGTCGACGGGCCGCACCATGTACAACCAGTACGGCGTCACCGAGGCGACGATCATCTCCACGGTCAGCGCGGTCCGGCGGGACCGCGAAGGGCCGACCCCTATCGGCAGGCCGATCGCCAACACCCGGGTGTACGTCCTGGACCCGGCCCTGCGGCCGGTGCCGGTGGGCGTGCCCGGCGAGCTGTACGTGGCCGGTGCCGGGCTCGCGCGCGGATACGTGGGGCGCGCGGGGCTCTCGGCGGAGCGGTTCGTGGCCTGCCCGTTCGCGGCGGGGGAGCGGATGTACCGCACCGGTGACGTCGTGCGGTGGACGGGCGAGGGCGAACTGGTCTTCGCGGGGCGTGCCGACGATCAGATGAAGGTTCGCGGGCACCGCATCGAGCCCGGTGAGGTCGAGGCCGCGCTCGCGGGACACCCCGGAGTGCGCGAAGCCGTGGTGGTGGTGCGGGAGGACCGTCCGGGCGAGCGCCGCCTCATCGGCTACGTGGCCGCGGAGCCGCGGACGGTGGACGGGCGGACGGTGCGCGAACGCGCCGCGGCCGCGCTGCCGGAGCACATGGTGCCGACGGCGGTCCTGGTTCTCGACGCACTGCCGCTTTCGGCGAACGGCAAGCTCGACCGGGCCGCGCTGCCCGCCCCCGACTTCGCCGAGCGGGTCTCCGGCCGGGAGCCGCGCACCGAGACCGAGCGCATCCTGTGCGACCTGTTCGCCGAGATGCTCGGCCTCGAACGGGTCGGGGCCGAGGACGGCTTCTTCGAGCTCGGCGGCGACTCGATCAGCTCGATGCAGCTGGTCTCCCGGGCGCGCAGGGCGGGCCTGGTCATGACGCCCCGGCACGTGTTCGAGGAGAAGACCCCCGAACGCCTCGCGGCCGTGGTGGAGGCGGCGGGCACGGCGGAGCGCGCCGCCACCGTCCCCGATGTCGGCGTGGGAGAGGTGCCCTGGACCCCGGTCATGCGGGCGTTCGGCGAGCGGGCCGCGGGCCCTCGCTTCGCGCAGTGGATGACCGTCGGCGCCCCGGCCGAACTCGGCCTCGACGTGCTGACCGCGGGTCTCGGTGCCGTCCTCGACGCGCACGACATGCTGCGGGCACGGACCGTTCCCGGCGAGCCGAAGCTGATCGTCGGCGAGCGGGGAACGGTGGACGCCGGGGCCCTGGTCGTCCGCGTGGACGCGGTGGGCGACGCCGACGCCACGCTGGACGAGATCGCGGGACGGGCGGCGCACCGGGCGGCGGAGCGGCTCGACCCGGAGTCCGGCGTGATGACGCGGGCGGTCTGGGTCGACGCGGGGCCCGGACGTACGGGGCGCGTCGTGCTCGTCGTACACCACCTGGTCGTCGACGGAGTGTCCTGGCGGATCCTGCTGCCCGACCTCCAGGCCGCGTGCGAGGCGGTGGCCGCCGGGCGGGTGCCGCAGCTGGACGCGGTGGGGACCTCGTTCCGCCGCTGGGCGCGGCTCCTTGCCGGGCAGGCACTGGAGGAGAGCCGGGTCGCCGAGCTCGACGGCTGGCGTGCCGTGCTCGGAGAGCCCGAACCCCCGTTGGGAGCAAGGCCGTTGGACCCGGACCTGGACACCGCGCAGAGTCTGCGCCGCCGCTCGTGGACGGTGTCGCAGGAGCAGGCGGCCACCCTGGTCGCCCGCACGCCGGGAGCCTTCCACTGCGGTGTGCGCGAGGTGCTCCTCGCGACGCTGGCGGGCGCGGTCGCACGCTGGCGGCCGAGCACCGCCTCCGGGCTCCTCGTGGAGATCGAGGGACACGGGCGCGAGCCCCTGGAGGGCGCGGACCTGTCCCGCACCGTCGGATGGTTCACCGGCGTCCACCCGGTCCGTCTGGCGGTGACCGGCGCCGACCTGGACGACGCTATGGCCGGCGGCCCGGCGGCCGGTAGCTTGGTGAAGGCCGTCAAGGAGCAGGTCCGGGCAGTCCCCGGCGACGGCCTCGGGTATGAACTGCTCCGCCGTCTCAACCCCGGGACGGGCCCGCTCGTCGAGGCCGCGCCGACCGCGCAGATCGGCTTCAACTACCTCGGCAGGTTCGCCGCCGGGACAGCGGCGGGCACGGTCGACGACTGGCAGCTGGCGGGGGCGGCCGCGGTCGGCGGCTCCACCGAACCCGACCTGCCCGCCATGCACGTGGTGGAAGGCCTCGCGGTGGTCCGGGACACCCCGGAAGGCCCTGAGCTGACCGTCACCCTCAGCTGGCCGGAACCGCTGCTGGACGAGGCCGACGTGGAACGCCTCGGCCGGACCTGGGTCCGGATGCTCGGCGGCCTCGCCGCGCACACCGACGAACCGGCGGCCGGCGGGCACACCCCCTCCGACTTCCATCTCCTCGACCTCGAACAGGACGAGGTCGACCAGTTCGAAGCGATAGCAGCCAAGCTCGAGGAGGATCTCTCCCGGTGAAGTCATCAACCGCCGCCCAAGGCTCGGCGCTTGTGGGGGTATGGCCCCTGTCGCCACTGCAGGAAGGCCTCCTGTTCCACGCCGACTTCGACGACCAGGGCCCCGACGTCTACGCCGTGCAGTTCACCCTGACCGTCGAAGGACCCCTGGACGCCGACCGGTTGAGGGCGTCGTGGGAGGCGCTCCTCGACCGGCACGCGGCGCTGCGGGCGAGCTTCCACCGCATGAAGTCGGGCGAGGCGGTCCAGCTCATCACCCGGAACGTGACGGTGCCCTGGCGTGAGGTCGACCTGTCGGCGCAGGCGGGAGGCGACCACGGCGACCACGTCGAGAAGCTGGCCGCGCAGGAACGGGCCGAGCGGTTCGACCTGGCCGTGCCACCGCTGCTGCGGCTGCTCCTCGTCCGGCTGGGCACCGACCGGCACCGGCTCGTCGTGACCTCGCACCATCTCCTCATGGACGGCTGGTCGATGCCGGTCCTGCTGAACGAACTCTCGGAGGTGTACGCGGCGGATGGCGACGCCTCCGTGCTCAAGCGCACCACCTCGTACGGGG
The DNA here is from genome assembly GCF_040647455.1 of Streptomyces sp. NPDC041068. Lineage (NCBI taxonomy): Bacteria > Bacillati > Actinomycetota > Actinomycetes > Kitasatosporales > Streptomycetaceae > Streptomyces > Streptomyces sp. NPDC041068. The sequence goes on along the minus strand of NZ_JBEZCG010000021.1, from coordinate 1,030 downwards.
ACTACCTGGTGTGGCTCGGCCGCCAGGACAAGGAGGCCGCGCGGACCGCCTGGCGGACGGAGCTGTCGGGGGCGGACGAGCCGACCCTGGTGGCCCCCGCGGTCCGGGGCGGGACGCCGGTGCTCCCGGAGGAGTGCGTGGTGCGCTTCTCCCCCGAACTGACGCAGAACCTCACGCAGTTGGCCCGGACCCATGGTCTGACGGTGAACACGGTGGTGCAGGGTGCGTGGGCGTTGGTCCTCGCGCGTCTCGCGGGGCGTACGGATGTGGTGTTCGGCGCGACCGTCGCGGGGCGGCCCGCCGAACTGCCCGGCGTGGAGTCGATGGTGGGGCTGCTCATCAACACCCTGCCGGTGCGGGTGCGCCTCGACGGCGGCCAGTCGGTCGCGGACATGCTGGCGGGGCTCCAGGGACGCCAGTCCGGCCTGATCGCCCACCAGCACCTGGGGCTCTCGGAGATCCAGCGCCTGGCAGGACCCGGCGCCGTCTTCGACACGCTCGTCGTCTACGAGAACTACCCGACCCCGCCCGCGAAGCCGACCGCACCGGATGCCGCGGCCTTCTCCGTCACCCCGGGCCACCAGGCGACCAACTACCCGCTGACCTTGGGCGTCCTCCTCACCGACCGCCTCCACGTCCGTGCCACGTACCGGCCCGACGTCTTCGACCGACGGCAGATCTCCGAACTGGCGCAGCGTGTCGTGCGCGCACTGGAACAGATGGTCGCCGACCCGTCGGTGCCGGTGGGCCGGGTCGATGTGACGGGCGGTGAGGAGCGCGAGCTCGTCGTCTCGGCGTGGAACGAGACGGCGGGCCCGGTGCCGGGCACCTCGGTGCCGGAGCTGTTCGCGGAACGGGTGGAGCGGTCACCGGACGCGGTGGCCGTGAGTGACGGCGAACTCGCGCTCACATACGCAGAGTTGAATGAGAGGGCGGGTCGCCTCGCGGCGTACCTCGGGGACTTGGGTGTGGGCCGCGGCGACCGTGTCGCGGTGGCGATGGAGCGGTCGGTCGATCTGCTGGTGGCGTT